>JBAXSI010000004.1:0-96385 GCA_037130755.1 Actinomycetes bacterium | reverse complement strand
TGACCGGCGCGGCCTTCTTGACCGGCGCAGCCTTCTTGACCGGCGCAGCCTTCTTCGCCGGCGCGGCCTTCTTCGGAGCCACCTCACGCGGAGTTCCCATGGAGCGCGTCGGCTGGGCCGCGGCCTTCTTGACCGGCGCAGCCTTCTTGACCGGCGCAGCCTTCTTGGCCGGCGCAGCCTTCTTGGCCGGCGCAGCCTTCTTGGCCGGCGCAGCCTTCTTGGCCGGCGCAGCCTTCTTGACCGGCGCAGCCTTCTTCACCGGCTTGGCCGTGGTCTTCGCTGACGCTGCCATGGGGTCCCCCACCTCGTTGATCGGCGTCCAAGTCGGTTGACGGCATGGAAGCCGTATGTCGGACGGATGGTAGGCCTCTTGGCGGCGTCGCGTGGGCTGCCGCGCCGATTGTGGTGCAGGCCACGTTCGGCGGCCTCGTGGAGCCATGCGCCACGAGGCGGCACGGAGCAAGTCGATATCCTGACCATTCGCTCATTGACGTCAACGCGGAGGATGCATGTACCGGGCCGTGCCTGCGCAGATCGACTTGCCGGCCATGGAGCATGAGGTCCTGCGGATGTGGGACGAGGAGCAGGTGTTCGAGGCCTCCATCGCCCAGAGCCAGGGCCGGCCCCCCTGGGTCTTCTACGAAGGTCCGCCGACCGCCAACGGCACTCCCGGGACCCACCATGTCGAGGCCCGCGTCTTCAAGGACGTCTTCCCTCGATACCGGACGATGAAGGGCTACTACGTCCCCCGCCAGGGTGGCTGGGACTGCCACGGCCTGCCGGTGGAACTGGCCGTGGAGAAGGAACTCGGGTTCACCGGCAAGGGCGACATCGAGAGGTTCGGCGTGGCCGAGTTCAATGCCCGCTGCCGGGAGTCGGTCCTCCGGCATGTCGATGAGTTCACCGAGATGACCCGTCGGATGGGCTACTGGGTCGACGTGGACCGCGCTTACTGGACCATGGACAAGGACTACATCCAGAGCGTCTGGTGGTCGCTGAAGCAGATCTTCGACAAGGGCCTGCTCGTCCAGGACCACCGCGTCGCGCCGTACTGCCCCCGCTGCGGCACCGGACTGTCCGACCACGAGCTGGCGCAGGGCTACGAGACCGTCGTCGACCCGTCCGTGTACGTCCGCTTCCCCGTGTTGGGCGACAGCGATCTCGCACGGCGGCACCCGGGCGTGGCGCTTCTGGTCTGGACCACCACGCCGTGGACGCTCGTGTCCAACACCGCCGTCGCCGTGAAGCCGGCCGCCACCTATGCCGTGGTGCGTACGGCCGACGACGAGACCCTGGTCGTTGCCGAGGAGCTCATCCCAGCGCTGTTCGCCGAGACCGCCACGGTTCTGGAGACCATGCCGGGTATCGCACTTGAACGCGTGCGCTACCAGCGTCCGTTCGACTTCGTCGAGATCCCGGACGCCCACTACGTGATCCTCGCCGAGTACGTCACGACCGACGACGGCTCGGGCCTGGTGCACCAGGCACCTGCATTCGGCGCCGAGGACCTCGTCTCCTGCCGCGAGTACGGGCTCCCCGTCGTCAACCCGGTGCGCCCTGACGGCCACTTCGATGACTCAGTGCCCGTCGTCGGCGGGATGTTCTTCAAGAAGGCCGACGAGACGCTCGTCGACGATCTCGTGCAACGCGGACTGATGTTCCGGCACGTGCCGTATGAGCACGCGTACCCGCACTGCTGGCGCTGCCACACACCGCTCATCTACTACGCACAGCCGTCCTGGTACATCCGCACCACGGCGATCAAGGATGAACTACTCGCGCAGAACGAGGGCACGAACTGGTTCCCGTCGACCATCCAGTGGGGTCGGTACGGCGACTGGCTCACCAACAACGTCGACTGGGCGCTGTCGCGCAACCGCTACTGGGGCACGCCGCTGCCCATCTGGCGATGCCCCGATGGTCACCTCCAGGCGATCGGCTCCCTCGCCGAGTTGAGCGACCTCGCCGGCCGCGATGTCACCGGCACCGACCCGCACCGACCGTACGTCGACGACATCACGATCCCCTGCCACACGTGCGGCGCCACTGCGTCGCGGGTTCCCGAGGTGATCGACGGCTGGTACGACTCCGGTGCAATGCCCTTCGCAGCACAGGGCTACCCGCACGCCGAGGTCGACACGTTCACCGACCAGTACCCCGCCGACTTCATCTGCGAGGCGATTGACCAGACCCGAGGCTGGTTCTACACGCTGATGGCGGTCGGCACGCTGGTCTTCGGCGAGTCCTCCTACAAGAACGTCGTATGCCTGGGCCACATCCTCGATGAGGACGGCCGCAAGATGAGCAAGCACCTCGGCAACATCCTCGCGCCGATCCCGCTCATGAACGACCACGGAGCCGACGCCGTCCGCTGGTTCATGCTCGCCAGCGGCTCGCCGTGGCAGGCACGCCGAGTCGGCCACTCGGCGATCGCCGACGTGGTCCGCAAGACCCTGCTGACGTACTGGAACACCGTGTCCTTCCAATCCCTGTACGCCCGTACCGCAGGATGGTCGCCCGCGGACGGCGCACCTGCACCCGCCGACCGGCCCGTCATCGACCGCTGGGTCCTGTCGGAGGCGCAGCAGCTGGCCCGCGGCGTCGACGAGGCACTCGAGGGCTTCGACACCCAGCGGGCCGGGCGCCTGCTCTCGGCGTTCGTCGATGACCTTTCGAACTGGTACGTGCGTCGATCGCGTCGGCGGTTCTGGGAGGGCGATCCCGCGGCCCTCGCGACACTGCACGAGGCGCTGCGGGTCGTCACCCTCTGCCTGGCGCCGTTCACGCCGTTCATCACCGAGCGTGTGTGGCAGGACCTCTTCCGCACAAGCGACGATGCCGCGCCCTCCTCGGTGCACCTGGCGTCGTGGCCGGAGGCCGACGAGGCCCTGATCGACGTCGAGCTCACCGATCGCATGGCCCTGGTCCGTCGTCTGGTCGAGCTCGGGCGCGCCGCTCGGGCCACCTCGTCGGTACGCACCCGCCAGCCGCTCAGCCGTGCACTCGTGTCGGCGGCGGGCTGGAGCGCCCTTCCGGACGATCTTCGCCATCAGGTTGCCGAGGAGCTCAACGTCGAGGCGCTGGAATCCCTGGCCAACGACAGCGCCGGCCTGGTCGACGTCTCCGTCAAGGCCAACTTCCGCGCCCTCGGCAAGCGCTTCGGAAAGCAGACTCCGCTGGTGGCCGAAGCCATCACCGAGGCGGACCCCATCGAGGTTGTCACTGCCCTGCGCGGCGGCGGCACCCTGGCATTGGACGTCGCGGACATGGGTTCGGTGAGCATCACGCAGGACGATGTCGTCATCACCGAGACCCCACGGGAAGGCTGGGCCGTGGCGACAGAGGGCGGCGAGAGCGTAGCCCTCGATCTGCGCATTGATGACGCGCTGCGCCGCGCCGGACTTGCTCGGGAGATCGTCCGAACCCTGCAGGAGGGGCGCAAGAACGCCGGCCTCGACGTCTCCGATCGCATCCGGGTGTGGTGGTCTTCGGAGGACGCCGACATGTCGGTGGCTCTCGCCGATCACGGCGCGACCATCGCCGCCGAGGTGCTGGCCGTCGAACTGGCGAACACGGCCGCGCCCGAGTCATCGGTGCTCGTCGACACCGACCTGCCGATCGCGTTGGCGATCATGCGCGCGGAGCGCGACTAGACGCGGTCGATGAGGCCGATCTGGTCGGCAAGCATCGTGCGCACGGTGCCCTTGATCGCCTCTGCACGAGTCTTCGCGTAGCGAACGATCTCGTCGGCCTGCCGTTCGGCGATGGCAAGGACAGAGGATGCCTCAGGGTCGGCGGCAATCGCTGCCGCGTCGGCGTCGGACAGCACCGGCGGGCCGGCTTTCGCTTCGCTGGCGAACGGCGCCGCTACGGGGTAGACCTCCGCATTCGCATACGTGGCCGGAAGGACGACGGGCTCGGTCTGGTGGGCGCGTCCAGCCTGAAGCTCCGCGAGCTCGGCCTGCGCGTCCTCGAGGCGCTGCTCGGTGGCAGTGAGACGGGCCTGCAACTGGTCGCACTGCGTACGGAGCACCGCCTCGCCATCGCGGGACCGCTGGACATCGTCTGAGTACTTGGCGACGTCGGCCTCCACGATGTCGAGGAAGGCATCCACCTCGTCCATGTCGTAGCCCGAACGCATCCGAGTCGTGGAGAACTTGGTGGCGCGCACCTCGGCGGCGGTCAAAGGCATCGGTCAGGTCCCTTCGTCTAGATCGTCAGGGCAAGGCTAATGAGGATCTGCAGTCCGATGAGCAGGATGAGGAACGCCAGGTCGAACTGCACTGACCCGAGGCGGACCGGCGGGATGATCCGCCGCAGCAGGTTCAGGGGCGGGTCCGTGAGGGTGTAGATCGCCTCGGCTACAAGAAGAAGCGGGCCGCGTGGGGTCCAGCTGCGCGCGAAGACCTGCACGAGGTCCAGAACGAGGCGACCGATGAGGACGATCCAGTAGAGCCACAGGACCGTCGCAACCACTTGGCCGACGGCGCTCATCGCGATGCTCCCCTAGTCGATGTCGTCGGGCGGTCGGTGTGGTCGGTGACGTGCGGTGCTGACGGATCAGCTCTGGTTGAAGAAGCCGTCCTCGGCCAATTGGGCGCGTGCTGCATCGCCTGCATCGACGTTCACCGGGGACAGCAGGAAGACCTTGTTGGTGATGCGCTCGATCGATCCACGCATCCCGAAGACGAGCCCTGCGGCGAAGTCGATGATCCGCTTGGCGTCGCTGTCCTCGAGCTCGGACAGGTTCATGATCACTGGCACGCCTTCGCGGTACTGCTCGCCGATGCGTCGCGCGTCGTTGTAGCTGCGCGGGTGGATCGTCTCGATCCGGGTCAGGTCGGGGGCGGGCGCGTAGGCAGGCCGGCGGTCGGGCGCGGGTGCGGCGGTGGGCCGGGCCGGCGCAGGTGCGTCGGTGCGGAAGGTGCGCACTGCGCGCGTGTCCGGGATCGGGCGGACGCTTCGGCTGCTGTAGCGGTCGTCGGGCCGGTCCTCGGGCCGGTCATCGTAGCCACGCACATTGCGCGAGTCCCTCGAAGACCGACGTGCGGCTTCGTAGTCGTCGTACTCGTCGTACGGCTCTTCTGGGGTGTCCTCGACGAGGCCGAGATAGACAGCCATCTTGCGCATCGCGCCAGCCATGGTCCGTCGACCTCCCCTTCTGAGCCTGAACGTGCGGTTCGATGGTGCGCTTGCACAGCGGCGCTGAGCGTCGCTGGCGGGTCCGACGTTACTGCACCGGACCTCGCGGGCCGAGTATCGCGCCCCCTACGCGGACCTGTGTCGCCCCGCATGCGACGGCCTCCTCCAGGTCGCCGCTCATGCCCGCGGAGATCGTGGTGGCCGCCGGCCATCGGATCCGGGCCTGCTCAGCGAGGGCTCGAAGCCGCTCGAAGGCCTCGCTCGGATCCCCCGGCCACGGCGCAACACCCATCACGCCGCACAGATTCAGGCCCTGCTCGGATGCGACCGCGGACGCGAGATCCAACGCCGTTGACGGGTCGGCGCCTCCTCGGTCCGGTCGGAAGACCGGATCGAGAGCCACTTGGACAAGCACGTCGAGCTGACGGTCGTGGGTCAAGGCTGCGCGCGAGAGGGCGTCCACGAGCTCAAGGCGATCGACCGACTCGACCACGTCGGCCCACTGCGCGACGGAGCCTGCCTTCTTACGCTGCAGTTGGCCGATCATGTGCCAGCGAAGCTTGCCGCCTGTCTGGAGTGCCTCCACCTCGGCTCGCTTCGCCCGAGCTTCCTGGTCGCGGTTCTCGGCGATGTCGGTGATGCCGAGGTCGGCCAGAATCGCGACATCGGTCGCGGGGAAGGTCTTCGTGACGACCACCAGGTCCACACGGTCAGCTCGCCCCGCTGCCGCGCGCGCCGCATCGATGCGACCCCGCACCTCCGCGAGCCCTACCGCGATGTCACTTAGCCGCTGCTGGTCCGCCACGGGTCCATCCTCCCTGATGACTCACGCCCCGGCGCTGATCGTGCACACGGCGATTCCCTGACGCCCGGTGACGTGGTCGCGTCGGTAGGAGAACAGCGCTGCATCCTCGATCGTGCAGCCGCCCGCGTAGGAGATTGAGTCGACCGCCACACCGAGCTCAACCAACCGTGCCGTCACGCCGAGGCGAAGGTCGATGCCCGGCTGACCATCAGCGTTGCGCTTCACCGCCGCACCCGACACTGCTGGCGACGTGCGAGCCATGACTTCACTGGCGCGTTCGTCGGGGACGGCGTAGCAGCGGCCACAGGCACTCGGGCCGAGCACGACGCGCCCCACGTCGCTTCCGTGGTCGCGCATCGCGGTGACTGCGACCGCCACGACGTCGGCAACCAGTCCGCGCCAGCCGCAGTGCACCGCCGCCACGGTGACACCGTCGGACCCGATCAGCGCCATGGGGATGCAGTCGGCGCCGAGCGCGAGCAGCGCGAGGTCGGGCACTTGGGTGAGCAGTGCGTCGACGCCGGTAACCGTGCCGGGGCCTTCGACAACGGCAAGGTCAGCGCCGTGAACCGCGCCCATCACCGAAAGACGAGCCGGGTCTACGCCGACGGCGACGGCGATGCGCCCACGATTGACGACGACAGATTCAGGATCGTCCCCGACGTAGTCAGCGAGGTTCAGCGAATCGAACGGCGGTGAGCTGACTCCCCCGGAACGACCGGTGGCCGCCCATCTTGCAGGGCGGCCACCGGGTGCCGAGGTCAACTCCAGCCCCTCGGCAATTGACACCATGGCTGGTCCGTTTCGCGGGTCGTGGTTCGTCAGGCGACTACTTCAGGAAATCGGGGATGTCGAGGTCGTCGTCTGAGTCGTCGAACACGATGGTGCGCGGAGCGGGGGCCGTGCGCGTGGTCGGTGCCACGACGGCCGGGATCTCCCCGGTGTGGCCTTCCTCCCGCAGTCGGGCCGTCGAGCCACCACCGCGCTTGGCCGGGGGCTCGCCACCGTCGAAGCCGGCGGCGATGACCGTGACGCGCACCTCGTCGCCGAGAGTGTCGTCGATGACCGCACCGAAGATGATGTTCGCGTCCGGGTGGGCCGCATCGCTCACCAGGCGGGCCGCCTCGTTGATCTCGAAGAGGCCGAGGTCGCTGCCTCCGGAGATCGACAGGAGCACGCCGTGCGCGCCGTCGATGCCGGCCTCCAGAAGCGGACTGGAGATGGCCTTCTCCGCTGCCTCCACGGCGCGGTCCTCGCCACGTGCGGAACCGATGCCCATCAGGGCGGAGCCGGCGCCGTGCATGACGCTCTTGACGTCGGCGAAGTCGAGGTTGATCAGGCCCGGGGTCGTGATCAGGTCCGTGATGCCGGACACGCCCTGCAGCAGGACGTGGTCGGCCTGGCGGAAGGCATCGATGACGCTGATGTTGCGATCGGCCAGCGACAGCAGGCGATCGTTCGGGATGACGATGAGCGTGTCGACCTCGGCACGGAGGTTGTCGACGCCGGTGTCTGCCTGGGCCTGGCGACGACGGCCCTCGAAGCCGAACGGTCGGGTCACGACACCGATCGTGAGCGCGCCCAGGGATCGCGCGACTCGCGCCACGACGGGTGCGCCACCGGTTCCGGTGCCACCGCCCTCGCCCGCTGTCACGAAGACCATGTCGGCGCCCTTGAGCACCTCCTCGATCTCCTCGATGTGGTCGTCGGCGGCCTTCTTGCCGACCTCGGGGTTCGCGCCGGCACCGAGGCCGCGCGTGAGCTCGCGCCCGATGTCGAGCTTGACGTCGGCATCGCTCATCAGGAGCGCCTGCGCGTCCGTGTTGATGGCGATGAACTCCACGCCCTTGAGTCCGACCTCGATCATGCGGTTGACGGCATTCACGCCACCGCCGCCGATGCCGACGACCTTGATCACTGCCAGGTAGTTCTGCGGAGCCGCCACGGCCGCCACCCTTTCATTCGTGCCTTGGACGCCAGGTCCGTCGGCTGTGCTGGGGTCCTGAACCCTCAACCTCAACAAGAGGCTGAGAAACCAACCTGTCCAGAACCGGCGGGAGGGTAGAACCAATCGACCCTGTTACGCAAGGTGACAGTGGGATTTTCCCCTCAAGTACTACTTGAGGGTTTCACTTCGCACTGAAGGTCGTGGGGAGTTCGGGGGCGGTCACGTCGTAGACATCCTTCTTCTGGCGCATGAGCGCACGGAGGACCCGGACCTTGAACTCACCCTGGTCCGCGCTCCCCCAGTGCACCTTCACACCCGACCGCAGGACCAGGTCGACATCGTCGCGAGTGGTGGCCGACAGCGCCGCCACCTTCACGCCCAGGTCCGGTGGCAAGGAGGCGAGGACACCCATCGCCGAGGTGAGTCCGACCCCCGTGGCGTCCACCTTGGGCAGTTGCTTCGGCAGTGGCCCGGCGGCGTCGAAGACGACGCCCTCCGTGTCGACGGCCCGATTGCTCTTGGCATCGACCGCGATGGGAGTGCGCGAGGTCACGGCGATCACGATCTCGTTGGGCCACCCTCGGCGGATCTCGGCTGACGACACCCACGGCAGCGTCAGCACCGACGCCTGCGCGCCGTCGGCATCGACGCGCGCGATCGGGATGCCCAGCGGCACCCGCGCGGCGGACAGGACCGCGTTGCCCTGCGGACCGTCGGCTCCGACGACGCGAACGACCTTGACGGCGAGCACCGAGGAGAACCAGACGAGCCACACGGCGGCAACGGCGAGGACGACTGCCACCACACCGAGGGCCATGCGCCAGCGCCTGCGACGACGCGCGTACTTGTCGGTGAAGTCCACCTTGGTCGTCTCAGTCTGGAGTGTGGGACTGGTCATCACTCGGCCGCCCGCTCGCGCAACTGCTCGAGGACCTCGGTTCCGATCATGCCGATGTCACCGGCACCCAGCGTCATGATGATGTCGCCCGGGCGCGCGCGCTCGACCAGATGACCTGCCACCGCAGACCACGACGGCTCGAACACGACATGCTCGGGGGCGAGCGGAACGTTGGCTGCCATGGTCTGGCCGCTGGCTCCGGGGATGGGCGTCTCGCCTGGCGCGTAGACCTCGAGGACGACCACGTCGTCGGCGAGGCCCAGCGCCGCTCCGAACTCCTCGGTGAACATCGCCGTGCGGTAGTAGTGGTGGGCCTGGAAGGCCACGATGACCCGGCCGCCGGCCACCACGTCGCGCGCGGCCCGCAGCGTCGCCTCGATCTCGGTCGGGTGGTGCGCGTAGTCGTCGTAGACGCGGATGTCGTCGACCTGCCCCTTGAAGTCGAATCGACGGCGGGTGCCGCTGAAGGACTCCAGCCCCTCCCGAAGCTCAGAAGCGGGCAGGTTGAGCCCAAGGCCGGTCGCAAAAGCCGCCAGCGCGTTCAGCGCGTTGTGACGCCCGGGCACCTGCAGCTGGATCTGCCCCAGCCGGACGCCGTTGTGCACCACGTCGAACGTCCAGCCGAGCCCGTTGATCGCGGCGTCGGCAAGCCGGTAGTCCGCGTCGTTGCGCTCGCCGTAGGTGCGCACGTCGACCCCGAGCTCCCTGGCACGCGTGGCCAGCCGGGCACCGCCGAGGTCGTCGCTGCACACGACGAGGAAGCCATCGCGGTCGCGGACACCCAGTGCGAACTCGACGAACGCCTCCTCGATCGCGGCGAACGTGCCCCAGTGGTCCAGGTGGTCCGGCTCGACGTTGGTGACGATCGCCGCCTCGGGTGCGAGTGCGAGGAAGGCCCCATCGCTCTCATCGGCCTCGACGACGAAGATCTCACCCGAACCGAGGTGCGCGTTGGAGCCCGATTCGTTGAGCTCACTGCCGATCGCAAAAGAGGGGTCGACGCCGCAGTGCTGAAGCGCCACAGTGAGCATCGACGTGGTCGTGGTCTTGCCGTGGGTACCGGCGACGGCGACGCCGCGGCTGCCGGCCATGACGGTCGCCAGTGCGTCGGCGCGACTGAGTTCGGGGATTCCGAGCTCTCGCGCCGCAACGCGCTCGACGTTCGACTCGGGGATGGCTGTCGAGAAGATCAGTGCGTCCAGTCCTCGGACCAGGTCAGCGTCATGGCCGACGCGGGCGTCGACACCGATGGCCTTCAGCGCCTGCAGGCGACGGGAGTCCTTGGCATCCGTGCCTGACACCGACATTCCCTGCGCCACCATGATCCGGGCGATTCCGGACATGCCGGCACCGCCGATGCCCACGATGTGGACCCGGCCGAGCCCTTGGTCCGTCCCGGACCCCGTCTCGGTCACGTCCTGCCTCCTGCCGCAGCCTCGAGCACGACGCGGGCCAACTGCTCGTCCGCGTCCCGCACCCCATACCCGTACGAGGCTGCACTCATCGAGCGCAGCCTTGTCCCATCGTGCAGTACGCCGAGGACGGTTTGGGTGAGCCACTCCGCGCTGATCTCGCCATCATCGACCAGAATCCCGCCCCCGGCATCGACCACGGGCAGCGCGTTGAGTCGCTGCTCGCCATTGCCGATCGGCAGGGGCACGTAGATCGCCGGCAGGCCCACCGCCGCGAGCTCTCCGCAGGTCATCGCTCCCGCCCGCGTCATCGCCAGGTCAGCTGCCGCATAGGCAAGGTCCATCCGGTCGATGTATGGCAGGGCCACGTATCCGGCCAGCGCCGACGGCGGCTCGTTCCGTCCGCCGAAGGAATGGAGGACCTGCACCCCTTCGGCGTGGAGAGCGGGCACCGCGTCGCGGACGACGGCGTTGAGGCGCACGGCTCCCTGTGACCCGCCGAAGACCAGGAGCGTGGGACGGTCTGGGTCCAAGCCGAAGTACGCCCGGCCCTCGGCCCGCGAGGCCTGGCGGTCGAGGGTGGCGATCGACTGACGCAGCGGCACCCCCATGGGACGGGCCCGCGGGATCGTGCCGGGATAGGTCTCGAAAACGTACGGCGTGAAACGCGCGCCGAGGCGATTGGCGATCCCGGGACGGGCGTTCGACTCGTGGATGACGATCGGGATGTGAGCACGACGTGCCGCGAGGTAGGCCGGCACGGCCGCGTATCCGCCGAAGCCGACAACGACATCGGCTCCTCGTGCCTGCAGGGCCGCCGATGCGGCTCGCACGGCCTTGGACAGGCGGGGCCCTAGCCTCAGGAGGTCGCCGTTGGGCTTTCGCGGGAGCGGAACGCTGGGAACCGTGTCCAGCACATAGCCCCGGCTCGGCACGAGGGTGCCTTCGAGCCCGCGCTCACTCCCGAGTACCGACAACGTGACGCTCGGATCGAGTCGGGTGATCGCGTCGCCGAGGTTCAGCGCCGGCTCGATGTGACCTGCGGTGCCCCCGGCTGCCAGGACGACATGCATGGGCTCAACGCCGCCGCAGTGCCTGCGCAGTGCTCTTTCGCCGCAGTGCCTTGCGGGCTCCCGGCTCCTGCTTGGAGAACGCCATCAGCATGCCGAGGGCGAGAAGTGTGGGAAGAAGGGACGACCCGCCATAGGACACCAGCGGCAGGGGGACTCCGGTGATCGGCAGGATGCCGAGCACCGCGCCGATGTTCGTCACTGCCTGGATGACGATCCACGAGCCGACGCCAGCTGACGCCAGTCGCACGAAGGGGTCCTGGGTGTTCAGGCACAACCGGAAGATCGCGAAAGTGAGGAGTCCGAACAGCACGAGGACCGAGACGGTGCCGAACAGCCCGAGCTCCTCACCGATGACCGGGAAGATGAAGTCGGTGTGCGCCTCAGGGAGCGAGCCCCACTTCTCACGGCTCGCGCCGAGGCCGACACCCCAGAATCCGCCGGTTCCCAATGCATATTGGCCCTGCTGAACCTGCCAGCCGAATCCCAGGGGATCGTCACCGGGATGAAGCCAGGACGTGAACCGCTGCATCCGGTAGGGGGCTGCGATCGTCAGGACGACTACTCCGGCCACGAGGACCCCGCCCATGATGACGAACAGTCGCATCGGCGCACCGGCGGCGAACAGCATGCCCATCGTGATCGCGGCCAGCATCAGCGTGTTGCCGAAGTCGCCCTCAGCGAGGACCAGTCCCATCATGATCACGGCGACGGGCAGCAGTGGCAGGAGCAGCCGGTTCCAGCTGTCGAGCGGACGGTCCTTGCGCGTCAGCAGGGAGGCGCCCCACACCACCAACGCGAGCTTCGCGAACTCCGAGGGCTGCAGCCGGAAGGGCCCGAACAGGTCGATCCAGTTCCGCTGCCCGGCGACCTCGACGCCGATCGCGAGCACGGCGACCAGCAGCCCGAAGGCAACGATGAACAGGACCAGCGCGGACCCGCGCCAGAACTGGACCGAAGTCCGTGACGCGAAGGCCATGATGACAACGCCCAGCACCGCGAAAAGCGCCTGTCGTTGCACAAGTGTGTACGACGATCCGAACACCTTGTAGCTCTCGATGCTCGATGCCGACAGGACCATGATCAGCCCGAGGATCAGCAGCAGCAGCGTCGTGCCGAGCAGCAGGTAGTAGGTGCTCAGCGGATGGTTCAGCAGGAGGGCGAGCCTGTTCCCCTCCGGTCGCGCCTCATCGACGCCGTCGAGCGGCGTGGTCGTCTGGCTCATGGGCGATCTCCCGGAGAGGCGAACCCGGGCAGTTGTGCCACGGCCTCGGCAAACTGCCTGCCACGGTCCGTGTAGTCGCGAAACATGTCCCAGGATGCGCAACCCGGTGCAAGCAGAACCGTGTCGCCCGGACGCGCCAGTCGAGCGGCGTTGCGGACGACGTCGACCATGGCACCAGTCTCTCGGCTCTCGACCGCGATCACCGGGATATCTGGTGCGTGTCGGGCCAGCGCCTGCGCGATGACTTCGCGGTCCACCCCGAGCAGCACGACGCCTCGAAGACGATCGCGCGTGCGCAGAACAAGGTCGTCGAAGACCTGTCCCTTGGCCATCCCCCCTGCGATCCACACGATGGGCTTGTAGGCGGCCAGCGAGGTCTGTGCGGCGTGCGCATTGGTCGCCTTCGAGTCGTCGATATACGTGACGTCGGCCACCGTTCCGACCGTGGCGATCCGGTGCGCGGCGGGCTCGAACGCGCGCAATCCATCACGCACTGCCAGCGGCGGTACACCGAACGCCCGGGCGAGCGCCGCAGCGGCCAACGCATTGGCGACGTTGTGGGGTGCGAGTGGATGGACATCCGTCACATGGCCGAGCTCCTGCGCGTTCTCCCCGCGCTCCTGCACGAACGCCCGGTCGACCAGCAGGTCGTCGACGACGCCCACCATCGAGATGCCCGGGACGCCCAGCGTGAAGCCGATGGCCCGGCAGCCCTCGACGACATCGGCCTCCTCGACCATCCGCATCGTCACCTCGTCCTGGACGTTGTAGACGGCGGCCTCCTGCGTGCGCTCATAGATGCGTGCCTTCGCGGCACGATAGGCCTCCATCGATCCGAAGTGGTCGATGTGGTCATCGGCGATGTTGAGGCACACCGACGCGACCGGGCTCATCGAGTGCAGGAAGGGAAGTTGCGGCGCACCCACCTCCACGGCAATGACGTCCAGTTGGTCGTGCATCACGACATCGACCAACGACATGCCGATGTTCCCTGCCGACGTCGTGCGATATCCGGCGGCGCGCAGCATCGATTCGAGCATCAGTGTCGTGGTCGTCTTCCCATTGGTGCCGGTCACGCACAGCCACGCGGCAGCGGCCTGCGGGTCGCGGAGTCGCCATGCCAGCTCAAGTTCGCCCCATACGGGGATTCCGCGCTCCAGTGCGTCCACGATGATGTCCGCGGATGGACGCAGGCCGGGAGACACGACGAGCACATCAGTTCCCTCGGGCGCAGGCCCGGCATGGCCCAGTAGGACGCGAACCCCGATAACGTCAAGGATCTCGGCTCTCTCCCGTTGGCGCTCACCTTCGGCTGCGTCGACCAGGGTGACCTGTGCGCCGAGCTGCGAGAGCGCATCGGCGGCCGCGAACCCGGCGATGCCGATTCCGACGACCGTCACGTGCCAGGCTGACCAGTCGGATGTCCGATCAAGGTCATCGACGCCCGCCGTCATGACCGCACCCATTCGGCATAGAACAACGACAGGCCCGCTCCGATACAGAGTCCCTGGATGATCCAGAAGCGCACGACGATCTGGATCTCAGGCCAGCCGAGCATCTCGAAGTGATGGTGCAGCGGGGCCATGCGGAAGATGCGCCGGCCGGTGAGCTTGAACGAGCCCACCTGCAGGATCACTGACAGCGCCGTGATGAGGAACAGGCCCGCCGTCAACGGGAGCAGCAGCTCAGTCTGACTGAAGACCGCCAGACCGGCGATCGCCCCGCCGAGGGCGAGCGATCCGGTGTCGCCCATGAAGATGCGAGCGGGAGCGGTGTTGTACCAGAGGAATCCGAAGGTGGCGCCAGCGCAGGCGGCCGCAACAATCGACAGGTCGATCGGACTCGCGGTCGCGTAGCAGGACTCGGTCACCTGCAGGGAGCACGCCTGGCCGTACTGCCACACGCTGATCAGCACATAGGCGAGGAACGACATGATCGCGGCGCCGGTGGCAAGCCCGTCGAGCCCGTCGGTCAGGTTGACTCCGTTGGTCGTCGCCGTGACGAGGAACCACACCCACAGCAGGAACAGCCCCAACGGCAGTACGAACGACGTGTCTCGCAGGAACGACACGGCCAGCGAGGCAGGCGTGATGCCGTCAGCGTTGGGGAACTGCAGCGAGAGCCAAGCGAAAGCGAACGCGACGACGGCCTGTCCGATCAGCTTCGTGCGCGCCCGCAGGCCAGTACTGCGCTGCTGGAAGATCTTCAGGTAGTCGTCAGCCAGGCCGACCAATCCAAGGCCCACCATCAGGAACAAGATGAGAAGGCCGGACGGGCTCACCGGCCGCCACACGATCAGGTGCGTCCCGAAGTAGCCGACGACCACCGCGATGACGATCGCAAGGCCGCCCATCGAGGGCGTACCGCGCTTGCCCTCATGAGACGGGTAGACGGTCCCCTCGCTCGACTCGCGAATCGCCTGCGAGTAGCCGTGACGGGACAGGTAACGGATGAGGAGAGGCGTGCCGATCAATGCAACGATCGTCGCAATGGTCGCGGAGATGACGACGAGCCTCATGCCGTCACCTCGTCGATCAGTGCCAGGGCCACTCGCTCGAGGCCGACGCTGCGCGATGCCTTCACCAGCACGACGTCGCCGGGCCGGACTTCGGCGGTCAACAGTGCTATCGCGCTGTCCACATCGGCCACGTACGACGACTCGTCTGCCCACGACCCCTCGTTGCTCGCGGCCAGATGCATCACACGAGTGCCCTCTCCAACGCACACGAGTCGAGACACGTCCAGCCGCACCGCGAGGCGTCCGATCGCATCGTGCTCGACGAGCGCCTCCTCGCCGAGCTCTCGCATCTCCCCCAGCACGGCCCACGTTCGTCGACCATTGGCCATCGCGACCAAGGTCTTGAGCGCCGCGCGGGTCGACTCCGGATTCGCGTTGTATGCGTCGTTGATCACCGTGAAGCCGGCCGGCGACTCGGTCACCTCCATGCGCCACTTGCTCTGCGGCGCGGCTGCCGAAAGGGCGGACGCCGCATCGGCAAGCGGCACTCCGAGCGCTATCGCAACCGCGGCTGCGCCCAGCGCATTGGAGACGTAGTGCTCGCCACTGAGGTGCAAGGTGACCCGGGCCGAATCGCCCGAGCGCTGGTCGGTCATCGTGAAGGAAGGCCGCGCATCGGCATCGAGTACGACATCGCTGGCACGCAGGTCCGCGGTCGGCGCTTCGCCGAACAGGACGACTGTCGCACTGGTGCGCGCGGCCATGGGCCGGACAAGGGGATCGTCACCGTTGAGCACGGCCACGCCATCAGGACGCAGGCTCGCGACAAGCTCGCCCTTGGCCTCGGCGATCGCCTCCCGAGAGCCGAGCATCCCGACATGGGCGCTGCCGACGTTGATGACAAGGCCGACATCAGGCTGGCAGATGTCGGTCAGGTACGAGATGTGGCCCAGTGCGCGCATGCCCATCTCGACGACCAGGTACTCGGTCTGCTCATCGGCCCGCAGGATCGTCAGGGGCACGCCGACCTCGGTATTGAACGAACCCTGTGGGCTCACCGTTGCGCCCGCGCGGCTGAGGATCGCGCCAAGCAGATCCTTGGTGCTCGTCTTGCCGCTCGAGCCGGTGATGGCAGCGACCTTGCAGGTGAGGCGACGATCGAGGACCTCGTGGGCAAGTCGACCTAGCGCGATCACGGGATCATCGACGACGATGCACGGCAGTGCTGAGCCGTCGGCGCGGCTGAGTGGTCGCGCAGCGAGCACTACCGTCGAACCCGCATCAACGGCGGCCACCGCGTAGTCGTGGCCGTCGACTCGCTCGCCGGCGATCGCGACGTACATGCTGCCGGGGACTGCCGCGCGGGAATCGACCACGACGTCGACAACCTTCGCCTCAGGGTCAGCGCCATGCAGCGCGCCGCCGACCGCCTCCGCGATCTGGGTCGCGGTGTGCGTGATCACGGCGTTCCCGGTAGAGAAGATGCGCCCAGGGCGCGCTCGAGCTCGGTCACGTCGTCGAATGGGGTGATGACCCCGGCAACGTCCTGACCCTGCTCGTGCCCCTTGCCCAGCACTAAGACCACGTCTCCCGCCTCGGCCAACCCCACTGCAACCGTAATGGCTGCCGCCCGGTCGGCCACTTCATGGATCTCTGCGCGAGTCGCGGGTGGCGCGGAGTTCGCCCCTTCGCGGACGGCCTCGCGGATGGACGACGGCTCCTCCGACCGAGGATTGTCATCCGTGATGACGATCACGTCCGCGAGGCTGGCGGCCGTGTGGCCCATGATGGGACGCTTCCCGCGATCTCGATCCCCTCCTGCACCGAGCACGGCGATGACCTTGCCTGAGGTCGACTCGCGTGCGGCCCTGAGCACTCGCTCGATCGCGTCGGGCGAATGGGCGTAGTCGACGATGCCCATGACGTCAGACGGACCATTGACGACCTGCATGCGCCCGGGGACGCGTGCCAGCGCGATGCCCGCTGCTGCGCGAGTCGAGTCCACGCCCGCTCGACGGAGCATGGCGTAGGCGCATAGCGCATTCGCCACGTTGAACGAGCCGGGCATCGGCACCGGCAAGCGTTGCTGCTCGCCGTCTGGGCCGATGACCAGTCGGTCGTCGCCACTGCGCTGCAGCGACCATGTCGCCCGCGGATCGACGAGCGACCAGGTGTCGACTGGCACCTCAGCCCTTTCGACCAGCAGTCGACCCCAGTCGTCATCGACTCCGACGATGCCGAGCCGCGAATGCTGGGGAGTGAACAGGCGCGTCTTCGCTTCGAAGTACGCCTGCATGTCGCCGTGATAGTCGAGGTGGTCCTGACTCAGGTTCGTGAAGCCGGCGATGTCGTAGATGACGCCATCCACCCGATGCTCGTCCAGCGCGATGCTGCTGACCTCCATCACGACGGCATCCACTGCCCGCTCACGCATGACGGCAAGGATCGCCTGCAGGTCAGGCGCCTCGGGCGTCGTGCGAGCACCGACGTGGACCTCGCCGGCGATGTGCACTCCCACGGTCCCGATCAGGCCCGTGACCCGACCGGCGGACCGGAGGCCGGACTCCACCATCGCGGCCACGGTCGTCTTCCCGTTCGTCCCTGTGACGCCAAGCAGCGTAAGCGTGTTCCCGGGTTCGCCGTAGATCAAGGCCGCGACACTTCCGAGAACGCTGCGCGGATCCTCGCGGACGAGGACGGGCACGCCGAGACCCGCACAGGCGAGCAGCCCGTCAGCATCGGTGAGGATGGCGGCGGCGCCCGCGGCCACCGCATCGCCGGCAAAGCGCGCACCGTGAGTGACGTGCCCGGGCAGGGCCGCGTAGAGGTCGCCGGGCAACGCGGCCCGCGAGTCGAGCGTCACCCCGGCCACGGGCAGGTCGACTGCCGGACCGGCATCCACTCCGATCAGGACGGCTATCTCGCCCAGTCGCACCGGGTGCTGCAGCGGCCGCAGCGGAGTTGGCATGGGACTACCCGCCGAATGTCAGGGGCAGCCTGGGGGCCGGGGTTCCGGTCGGCGGGATCTTGCGAGCCTGAAGCGCGTACGTCATCACGCGCTTGAACACCGGGCCACCGAGCTCGCCGCCGAAGTGCCCGGTCTTGGGGTTGAAGATCGACACGGCCACGACCAGTTGCGGATTGTCGGCGGGCGCGATGCCGATGAAGGACGCGACCACGCCGCGATAGCAGTGGCAGTTCTCATCGAACGCCTGGGCCGTTCCCGTCTTGCCGCCGACGCGGTACCCGGGGATCGCCGCCATCGGCGCGGTGCCACCGGGCAGCACGACCGACTCGAGCATCGCGCGCATCTGCTTGGCCGTGTCCGGACTGACCACCCGAGTCGACTTGGGTGCAGGGGGCTCAGTCGTCGTGCCGTCCGCGTTGATGACCAGCTGCACAAGGCTGGGCTGCACGCGCACGCCGTCGTTCGCAATCGTCGCGAACACGCTGGCGCCCTGCACCGCGTTGACGCTGAGACCCTGGCCGAAAGCGATCGTCGGGAACGAGGTGGGCGACCAGTCCGCATGCTGGGGTACGAAGCCGCTGGACTCGCCCGGGAAGTTGAGGCCGGTCGGCTCGCCCACTCCGAACCTCTTCAGGTACTTGTAGAGCTTGCGGCCGCCGATCCGCTCCGCCGCCTGGATGGTCCCGATGTTGCTCGACTTGGCCATGATTCCGGCCAGTGTCAGCCCCACGGTGCCGTGCACGTAGTGATCGTGGAAGATCTTGTCGCCTCGCTTCATTGAGCCAGGGACGGTGAAGGCCGAGTAGGCGTTCGCCTTGCCCTGGTCGACCACCGCCGCGAGAGTCATCAGCTTGCTGGTCGAACCGGGCTCGAACACGTCAGTCAGCGCCCGGTTGCCACGATTCGTGGCATTGGAGGCACCAGGCTTGTTCGGATCGAAGGTCGGGACGGTCGCCAGCGCGAGGATGTTCCCGGTCTTGGGGTCCATGACGACGATGGTGCCGCTGTCCGCGTGCGACTGGGCCACCTTGGCGGCGAGCGTCTGCTGCGCTACGTACTGGATGTCGCGGTCAATGGTCAATTGGATGGTGGTGCCCGGCTGTGCAGCGGTCAGCGAGTTGGCGCCGGTCGGGATCACGCGACCGCCGGGACCGCGCTCGAAGGTCTGAGTGCCGTCCGTCCCCGCCAGTTGGGAGTTGAAGGCGTACTCCATCCCGCCGAGTCCGGCACCGTCCGCACCCACGAAGCCGACGATGTTGGCCGCCAGGTCGCCCGCTGGATACACGCGTCGCGTCGCTGGCTCGCTGAAGATCCCGGGCAGTCGCAGGGCGTCGATGCGATCCCATTGCTCGGGGGTGATCACCTTGGCGACGTAGATGAAGCGGCGGTCACCGGTCAGGCGTGGGCCGAGGACGGCCGGATCGACGCCCAGGACCGGGCCCAACTGGGCTGCCACTCCCGCGGGATCGGTGATCAGCGTCTGGTCCGCGGTGACATTGCGTGCCTCGGCGGTGACGGCCAGCGGCTGACCGTCCGCGTCGAGAATCGTTCCGCGCGTTGCCGGGATGGCCTGAGTGCGCAGGCGCTGGTCGAGTGCTGCAGACGCGAGCGCCTCACCCTTGACCGCCTGCAGGTCGATGAGGCGGCCACCGAACACCGTGAGGATGACCGCCGTGGCGATCAGCAGGAGGGTGCCTCGGCGATGCGAGTCGGCCAGGACGAAGGGACGACGTGGTCGGCTTTGAGGGCGGTACTGCTGCGGCGCGGGACGACGGATTGGCTGAGCAGTTCGCGTCATGCCGCCCTCGCATTGCCTTCAGGGCGGCTCACCTCAGTTGGCATCAGTTCACCGGCACCGCTACGAGCCCAGCGTCATTGCTTGCCAACGGCCCAGTCACGTCGATGACCGTGGAATCACTCCACAGCGACGTCTCCGACCGCTTCCCCGCGCCCTTCGGCTTCGCAGCGCTTGGCTTGGTGCCGTCAGTCACCTTCGTGTCCACGTGCTTGATGGGCCGGGCCGACTGCACGGGCACGCCGCCAGATGCACTCAGCGCGAGGCCTGCTGCAGCTGAGGCCGCCGGTGCCTGAACGGTTGCTGCTTCGCCGGTCAGCGTCAAAGGCACCGATGTGCCGTTCGCTGCCTTCGCCTGCGCCGCTGCAGCATCGACGGCCGCCGGGTCGTAGTTGACGCCGGGTGCGATCGGCAGATCGGTACCGACCGACGCGTTGTCGACCGCTTCGCTTGCCGTGGCGTCAGCGGGTGTCTTGAGTGCCGGCTCGGCCGCCCCGCCGCCGGGAGCGGCGGTGGGCTTGCCGAGGATCTTGCCCTTGGGCAGCTTGAGGAAGACGGGATTCTGACTGGGCACCATCCCCATGGCGCGAGCGGCCTTCTCGAGCGCCTCCGGAGCGGCCGCCGCAGCGACGGCCTGCGAAAGGGCCTGCTCCTGCTGCGTGAGTCCTGCCTGCTGGGCCTGCAGTTCGCTCACCGTGAAGGCGCCCTGCGCGAGTGACGTGTTGATGACCAGGATCACGACCATCCCGACGATGAGCATCCCGACCACCACGAGTGCGAACACGCCACGGCTGGCCCGCTCGGGGCGCAGCGGCGAGACCATCCTCAGGTTGGGTCGGCCCGAGCGTGCGCCCTTGGCTCCACGCGTCGCGTACTCCGTGCCGTCGGCGTTGTCGAAGGCGGCGACGATCTCCTCAGCCTGCGAGTAGGCCTCCCCGTCATACTCGGGGGGACTGGTGGGAAGGGTGATCTCGTCGTAGAGCTTTCTGGCGGTGGCGCTCATGCCGCGACCTCCAGTCGCTCTGCTGCCCGGACCCGTACTGATGCCGCACGCGGGTTCTCCGCGATCTCCTCGTCGCTGGCCCGCTCGGCGCCGCGCGTGATCAGGCGAAGCCACGGCTGCATCGAGGCAGGGATGACCGGCAGGCCCGCCGGCACGTCGGGATGCGCACCAACCGCGAGCGCCCGCTTCACGATGCGGTCCTCGAGGGACTGGTAGGACATCACGACGATGCGCCCTCCGACGGCCAGCGACTCAAGGGCCGCCGGGATCGCGCGACGCAGGACATCGAGCTCGCCGTTGACCTCGATCCGCAGGGCCTGGAACGTGCGCTTGGCCGGGTTCCCCCCGGTGCGACGAGCAGCAGCCGGAATGGACTCCCGGATGATGTCGACGAGGCGTGCGGATGTGGTGAACGGCTCTACTGCCCGCTCCGAGACGATCCGGTTGGCGATGCGCTGTGCGAACTTCTCCTCGCCGTACTGGCGAAGGATGCGGGTGATGTCGCCGCCGGAGTACGTGTTGAGGACGTCGGCCGCCGTGAGGCCGGTCGTCGGGTCCATGCGCATGTCGAGCGGAGCATCCTGCGAGTAGGCGAATCCGCGCTCGGTCTCGTCCAGTTGCATCGACGAGACACCGAGGTCGAACAAGATGCCCTGGACCCGCGAAAGACCAAGCTCCGCAAGCACTTCCGGCAATTCGTCGTACACCGCGTGCACGAGTGTCACCCGCTCCGCGAACGGTGACAGCCGCTCCTCGGACAGTCGCAGGGCCTCCGGATCGCGGTCAAGCCCGACCAGCCGCAGTTCGGGGAAGGAGTCGAGTGCGTGCTCGGCATGCCCGCCGAGTCCGAGGGTGGCGTCGACCAGCACAGCCCCCGGCGCTTCGAGCGCGGGGGCCAGGAGAGCGATCACGCGATCCCGGAGGACCGGGACGTGACGGGTCGACGACGACATTGGCTACGCCCAGGAGTCCACGACGTTCGCCAACGCGACCAGCACGCCGATCGTCAAGCCGAGGGCAACGGCGAGGACACCGGTCGTGCGCAGAACGCTGCGCACCGGGTGCTCGGTCTGGATCAAGGTGTTCATCGGTCCCCCTTCTTGGAAGGTCGCGGTTGGGCGTGATGAGGGTGGAAGGCCGCGTGGCCAGGTCCCCGCCCGCTGTTTTCAGCGGGCCCTGGCGCCGGGGAAGTGGCGTCAGGTGCAGTGCGAGGAGCGGGAGGAGACCTCGCCGCGCGGTCGAGTCGTCAGAAGCCGGGCAGCACCTCCTCGTCCAGTCCGGAGAAGGCAACTTCCTGGCTCGCCAGGTACGTGTCCCACGCGTCGGGCGCCCAGATCTCGGCCGTCGTGTTCTTGCCCACGACGACCACATCTCGGTCTAGACCGGCGTACTCGCGGAGTGCTGCCGGCACCGTGATCCGACCCTGCTTGTCCGGGATCTCGTCCGATGCCCCGGAGAACAGCACTCGCTGGTAGGCCTGCACCTTCGCGTCCGAGCGGGAGGCTTCGTTCAGACGGTCGGCATAGGCCGCGAATTCCGCCGCCGGCCAGACCCAGATGCAGCGGTCCTGACCTTTGGTCAGGACCAGGCCGGGTGCCAGCGATTCGCGGTACTTGGCGGGCAGGACCAGTCGGCCCTTGTCATCCAGTCGTGGGTAGTGGGTGCCCAGAAACATTCGCCCCACCTCCCCATCCCGCCCCGCACATCACCCTGGTATCTCCAAGTACCGCCACTGTACCCCACTTCCCTCCACAATCAACCATGAAGCCCCTATGGCAGGGCGGGTGTCCCCCACCGTGGGGCAATGGCCCCAACCGACCTCGAACCGGTGTGTGAGGATGACCCCTTCCCCCGATCGTGACGGCGAGAGGACGACATGACCGACCCGAGCCGCCAGGTCGACGCGATCGGCAACGACGCGCTCGGCACGGACGACGCCACCGGCCTGCTGGCGCGCCTGGCTCGACGAGAGGTCTCCGCCGCGGAACTGCGCTCGGCGGCCATCGACCGAGGCCGATCCGTCAACCCAGCACTGAACGCGGTCACGGAGTGGGTGGGTGCCGCTGACCCGGCGCAGACCTGGGGAGCGACCCCCGACGCGCCGCTCGCTGGCCTGCCGACCCTCATCAAGGACAACGAGGACCTCGAGGGCTACCGGACCACACATGGCTCGAACGCCGTCGTCGACCGACCCGCCACGATGTCATCACCTTGGGTAGCGCAGTTCCTCAGCTTCGGCGCCGACCCCATCGCGAAGACGACCCTGCCGGAGTTCGGGCTCACCGCGAGCACGGAGTCCTCGCGGTTCGGTGCGACCCGCAATCCCTGGAACACCGGGCACACCGTGGGCGGTTCCAGTGGCGGCACGGCTGCTTTCGTCGCCGCCGGCGTCGTGCCGCTCGCGCATGGCAACGACGGCGGCGGATCGATCCGCATCCCTGCCGCCTGCTGCGGGCTCGTCGGACTCAAGCCGTCACGAGGGCGATTGATCGACTGGCCAGCGATGGCGAAGGTCCCTGTCCCCATCGTCGTTCAAGGGGTCCTGAGCCGGTCGGTCCGCGACACGGCCCTGTACTACGCCACGGCGGAGCGAGCCTTCCACGATCCGGCGCTCCCGCCGATCGGGCATGTCATCGGACCGGGTGGAGAGCGCCTGCGGATCGCGGTAGTCCTGGACGGCTACCAGGGCCTTCAAGTGGCGGCGGACACTCGCCAGGTCGTGGCACGCACTGCGGACGTGCTGGCCGGCCTTGGGCACCACGTCGAGGTGGTTCCCTCGCCCTTGGACACGAGGTTCGCGAGTGACTTCCTTCTCGACTGGGCGATGACCGCGTTCCTGCTGACGGTGACAGGCCGTCGCCTCTTCGGCCAGGGTTTCGACGCCAGTCGGACCGAGCCCTTCACCAAGTTCCTCGTCCGCCGATTCCTCGCCGAGATCGAACGCGCCCCCTTCGCGGTTCGGCGACTGCGGCGCCTGGTGCGCGACCACGAGCCTTTCTTCCGCACCTACGACCTGCTGGTTTCGCCCGTCCTCAATCATGCGGCGCCGCCCGTCGGCCACCTGAGCGCGGACGTCGAGCCTCGAGAGCAGCTCGTCCGACTGCTGCGCTTCATGGCTGTCACACCGCTGCAGAACGTGTCCGGCTCCCCCGCGGTATCACTGCCCCTCGGCAGGTCGGATGACGGGCTGCCCGTCGGCGTCCAGGTCGCAGCGCCGTTCGGTCATGAGCGCCGACTGCTGGAAATCGCCTTCGAGCTGGAGGAAGCAATGCCGTGGCCGACACGGCCGATCGGAACGACCTAGGCGCGGAGCCGTCCTCCCGACGACTTACCCTGTCGATGTGAGGGTGCGAGCGATGCCGATGCTGGCCTGCGCCGTCGTCTGCTCGGCGATGGTCGCGTCGTGCGCACCTGCGCCCACGGCAGTCGAGAAGACCCTCACCACGACCACGGACGGTTCGAGCACGAGGGTGCTGCCAACCACCCCACCCAGCGGTGACGACTCGGAGTCACCGGACGGCGGCACGTCGGGAGCGCCCTCGAGCTCCCTGGACGCAGTCCCCCTCACTCCGGAGGAGGCGGCGAAGGAGGCCCGATCCACGGAGGCGCCGATCCTCGTGACCCCGTCGCCGAGCTTCCCCACGGAGAGCCCGAAGAACGAGGCAGACGCCGAAACGGTCCCTCCGCCCGACAACCGACCGGCCGTCCCGCTGCCCGCAAACCCGATCGGCTTCTCGCCTCTCACTGGTCGGCCCATCGGATCACGCGACCCGGTGCTCGTCGTCAAGCTCGACAACACCAGGAACGCCCAGCCGCATGCCGGGCTCATCCACGCCGATGTCGTGTACCTCGAAGAGGTGGAGTACGGCATCACGCGTATCGCAGCCGTCTTCTCCAGCAACATCCCCAAGCGCATCGGTCCGGTGCGCTCGGCGCGCATCACCGACATCGACCTGTTCGCGCAGTACGGCAAGCCCGCCTTCGCCTACTCCGGCGCCCAGAAGAAGATGCGACCGCATCTGGCAGCAGCGTCGGTTTACGACGTGTCGCCGTACACGTCCAACTCCGGCTACAGCCGCGACGGTCGACGCCCGGCGCCCTACAACCTCTACTTCGACGGTCGGTCCGGCATCCAGCGCGCCCAGAACTCGACTCCGGCCCGCGACATGGGCTTCGTCTTCGACAAGGCCACGCCGGTCGGCGGCCTGAACGCGACCACCGCCGCCATGGCCTGGGGCTACGGATCCGCTGGCTTCACCTACGACAAGGCCGGCCACGAGTACCGCATCTCACTCAACGGCCAGCCGGCCCGAGCCGAGGAGTGGAGCGGCGGACAGCGAGCCGCGACCGTGGTCATCCAGTACGTCAAGCAGGAGAAGTCAGCCTTCTACGACAAGGGCGGCGGCAACACCCCGCACGCCGACACCATCGGCACTGGAACGGCGATGGTCATGCGTGATGGCCTCGTCTGGGAGACGACGTGGTCGCGTCCGAACGCCAAGTCGGGCACCACCTTCACCCTGCCGGACGGCAGCTTGATGGCGTTCCGCCCGGGACAGTTGTGGATCGTCCTGCTCGACAAGAAGCGGACCGCCACGATCAAGCCCCTCACTAGGCCAAAGGTCGTCCCGACCCCATCGCCAACGCCATCGCCCACGCCGCCCTCTGCACCGCCGGCCGAGGGTGCACCGCAGGCACCCAGCAGCACCGACGTCCCGACGACGTCAGCCAGCGGACCGTAACTGCTCGACCAACGCCGCGGCCAGGACATCCGGTCGCTCGGCGTTCGGCGAGTGGCCGAGCCCCTCCAGTTGGATCGCTGTCGCTCCCCACTGCGTTGCCATCGCCGCCTGCGCGTCGATCGGCCAGGCGTCGTCGCACTCACCCCACATGACCGTCACGGGCAGTCCGGCGTCCACCCTGGCGCGCAGTTGCGAATCCAGCGATGGCGCGGTCATGAGCAGGTGGGCGAACTCCCGGACCTGGTGCGGGTTGTTGCCCAGCCATCGTCGCTGCAGGAACTCGCGAACGTCAGGTGCCACCGGCTTCTCCCCCGCGGCCTTCGCCTGCTCGCGCATGATCGCCCAGATCGCCGCCATGTCGGAATGCGGCAGCGCATCGATCAGGTCCTGCAGCCCGCCATGTCGATGCGCAGGCAGGGCGCCCGGTCCGGTGCAGAGCGCGACGAACGCGGCCACGTCGATGCCGCTCGCGACTGCCTGCTGCGCAACTAGGCCGCCGAACGAATGGCCCACGAGCAGCGGTCGCGCGGCGCCGCGGCGGAGCACGGCGGCCCGCTGGATGATCTCGCCGAGATCCCCGGCGAGGAGTGCGAGGTCGTAGTCCGCGGGATCGTCGGAGCCATCGGACTCGTGCTGGCCCAACTGGTCATAGGTGACCGCATCGACCCCCGCCGCCGCGAGCAGCGGCAGCACGGCGATGAAGTCCTCCTTGCTGCCGGTGAAGCCCGGTACGAGGACCACCCAGTCGCGCGCTCCGTCGAGTTCGGTGCGCATCACCGCTCGCTCGGAGCCGCGCGCCATCCACCGCTCGACCACGACCCCGTCAGGGATCTGGACGAACGGCGGAGTGCTCACAGGCGGACGCTATCGCTCACGGCCCGCGGTGGCGTCAGCCCTTCCAGCGGATGACGACCATGGTCGCCGTCCCGTCAAGGACGTCAGCCAGGCAGGGCCACAGTCACCCGCAGGCCCGCGTCGTCATAGGTGAAGATGGCGAACTGTCCGAACGCAGCGGCCAGCTCCAGACCCCGCTCCATTGGCAGCCCCCAGGCGATCCAGCCCTCTTCGCCGAAGCTGCCGTCGGGCGCCCGCCCGTCGGCACGCCAGACCTCAACGCCGGCGGCCTGAAGTTGACCCAGCAGATCCTCGTTAGCTCGCCGATTCTCGTCCTCGGACGGCCGAACCACGCCTGGATTCCAGGCCGTCACGACCACCGCGCCCTGACGTCGCTCGATCGCCACCAGCGCCGGATCCGTCCACCCGTGGGTCGGATGCAGCGTGCTGACAATGGTGGTGTCGTACAGGTCAAGGAGGTCGGCTCGGGTCAGTTCCATCAGTACTCCATCGTGGCGACGGCCATGGCAGCATGGACGGGTGGCCATGACGCAGCAGCGGTCGAAGTGGAGCATCGGGTCCCGCCACTCAATGCTCTCGATCGGCTCGACGAACTCATTTCTGAGCATTGGATCTGTGGGATCGGTGCTGAGCATCGGCAGCGTCGGCTCGGCGGCGTCGCTGCTGTCGGTCGGCTCGTTCGCGAGCTTCGCCTCGCTCCTGTCGGCCGCCTCCAGCATGTCGGTGATGGCCTGGCGGTCGCACCGGCGCATCGGTGGCGGATGACGGTCACGGCGCCAGGGCGACGTAGCCCCAGGACAGCGACGTCGCGATCGCCAGCCACGCAAGGTAGGGAACGAGCAGCCACCCCATCCACGCGCGCTCGGCGAACGCCAAGGCGACGGGGATCACCGTGACCAGCGCGGCCAGTGTCAGCGCGATGGCCGACGCGACCAGTGAATGCGGCACGTAGAACAAGTACGCCCAGCCGATCGCCAAGGAGATGCTCATGGCGAATGCGAACAGGTATGCCGTGACGCGCACGGGAGGTGCCTGCAGGGCGAACGCCACGCCGACCACACCAAGCACGATGAAGTTGTATGACCACGCGAGGCCGAACACGGCCGGCGGCGGCTGCCACGCAGGCTGCTGCAGCGACAGGTACCACGCCGAACCGGTCGTGACCCACCTGCCGGAGCCGATCGCGTACGCGACAACCAGGGCGACCGCGACGGCGGAAGCCACGTACCGCCAGGTCGCCATCCCTACCCCCTCAGTGCCGCCGCGTCAGAGCTGCGCAACTCGACCTCGATCATGGCAGGAGGATCGAGATCGCGCTGGGTGGCGACACCGAGCTCGTTCATGCGGCGCGCCTGCCGCAGCGCCTGCGAATCGAAGCTGCCGACGAACTTGTTGTAGCCGCGAACCGCCTGGTCGAGGCCGCGGCGCATTGACTCGACATGCTCCACGAGGACACCGAGTCTCGTGAGCATCTCGGCACCTGCCGCCTTGATCTCCTCGGCGTTCTCGGCCATGAGCGACCGCTGGTAGCCGAAGCTGATCGTGCGGAGCAGGGCGAGCATCGTCGTCGGCGTCGCGAGGATGACCCGACGCTCGAAGGTGCGCTCGAGAAGAAGTCCGTCCACCTCGAGCGCAGCCGAGAGCAGCGACTCGAGTGGCAGGAACATCACGACGAACTCGGCGCTACTGGCGGACTCCGAGTATCGCTTCGAGGACAGTTCCCGCGCGCGGGCGAGAACGTCGGCTGCATGCTTGGCGAGCAGCACCTCACGCTGAGCGGCATCCTCGGTGCCGACCGCTGACCAGTAGGCATCGAACGGGAACTTCGCGTCGACGAAGACCTCGCCGCCCCCCGGCATGAGAACCACGACGTCGGGACGGGCGCCGCGCTCCTCTCCTGGACGGGTCTCCTGGCGTCGGTAGTGCGTGCCTTCGAGCAAACCGGCGTGCGACAGCAGGCCCTCGAGCTGCATTTCGCCCCACTGCCCGCGCGTCTGCCCGCGGGCCATGGCCGCGGCCACCTGCTTGGTGGCCGTCTCGAGCGACTGGTAGCGCTCCTGCACTGCCGCGATCTGCGTCGTGAGCGTGGCCTCCGCTGCTGTGCGATCGCGACTGGCCGAGTCGGTGGCGCGCCTGAGGCTGTCGAGACTCTCGCGCACCGGTTGGAGGAGGTCGTCGAGGCTGCGGTTCTGGTTGACCTGCCCCCGCAGGCCCTCGTTGTCGGCGCGAAGCGCGGTGACCGCGCCATCGAGGGCGGCCGACTGCGCTCGCCAGTGACGAGCGGACCGGCCCGCGACGAGCCATGCGAGGGCCATACCTATGACCAGACCAAGGATCAGCGCGATGAAGGCATTCATGCGTCCAGCGTGGCACGGGGGTCCGACATCGGGGACCGGCGGCACCGACGCCGGCGAGGCTGCCCCTCCGGCGTGGGAGAGGCAGCTCACGGTCCCCCTGATCCCGCACCCGTGAGCGCTCGGCGCTCCCCTCAGCGCCGGGCCCACGAGCCAGCGCCCCCCTCAGCGCCTCACCCTGGGTATCGGCGCGCCGAGCGCGAACACGCCCCGCCGGCACTCGCCGATCCATCGGCCGATCCCGACCGGAGACCCCGCCCGGGGGCGAGGCATCCGTCGTGGCAGACTCGAGTGCCCATTCCAGACCGGGTACGACAGCAGGAGGCCGGAACGTGGATGCCATCGTCGGCGAGCAGCGCGTCGTCGACGCCTGCTACGACCGACTCGACACCCTCACCACGCACCTGACCGCCCGCATCGAGGGGCTGGCCCATCAGCAGAGCACCGGGACCGAGCAGGACCTGCTCGAGAAGCAGGCGATGTTCGACACTTTGATCCAGCAGTTGAGCGGCGCCCGGGCCGCATCCAGCCGCCTGTGCTTCGGACGCGTCGACTACGCCGACGGCACCACCCACCACATCGGGCGCATCGGCCTTCGCGACGACAATGGCGATCCCGTGCTCCTGGACTGGCGGGCACCGCAGTCAGCGGGCTTCTACCAGGCGACGTCGGTCGAGCCGATGGGCCTGCTGCGCCGGCGCCGCATCATCACCAAGGACCGGACGGTCACCCACATCGAGGATGAGGACCTCACGAACCCGACGGCCATCAGCACCGACGCCGCAGCCAGCGCAGTGGAGGCGCCACGCGACGGGCGCATGGGCGACATCATCGCGACGATCGCCGCCGACCAGGACCGCATCGTCCGCAGTCCGATGAACCAGTTGACTGTGGTGCAGGGCGGCCCGGGCACTGGCAAGACCGTCGTGGCCCTGCACAGAGCGGCGTGGCTGCTCTACACCTACCGCGATCGGCTGGCCAAGGACGGCGTCCTCGTCGTCGGCCCGTCGACGACCTTCCTGCGTTACATCGATCAGGTGCTCCCGAGCCTCGGCGAGACCGACGTGGTGCTGCTCACCCCGGGCCAGCTGTTCCCGGCGGTATCCACCAGCATCCCCGACGCGCCGGCCGTCGCAGCCATCAAGGGCGACACGGTGATGGCGCACGTCGTGGCGAATGCGGTGACGCAGCGCATCCGCATCCCGGATGAAGACCTCGAGGTGCAGCTCGAGGACGGCTCCACCGTGCGCATCCGGGCGCAGCAGCTGGCCGACATCAAGTCGAGCCTGCCCCGCAACGGGTCGTACCACTCCAACCGCGAGCCGTTCCTGCGCCGCGTGCTCGACGTGCTCGCACGTGATCGCGCGCGCCAGCGCGACGAGGACCCATCGGATCCGGAGATCCGCCAGGACATCATCAACGACATCGTCGACGACCTCCACCTGCGGCGCGCCCTCAACCTGATGTGGCTGCCGACCACGCCGGAACGACTCGTCTCACGCATGCTCAGCGATCCCGACGTCCTTGCCCGCGCAGCCGAAGGCCTGCTCACGCCCCAGCAGCAGGTCACGTTGCTGCGCCAGCCGGATGCGCCTTGGACGGTGGACGACGTGCCGCTGCTCGACGAAGCGGCCGATCGCCTCGGTGACTACGAGGCTCCGGTCAGGCAGGTGCGCCAGGATGACGCAGACGACTACCGCGAACTCGTGGCCGTGGACCCGTTCGCATCGACTCGTCCGCGCACCACGGTTGCCGAGCGCGCGATGACCGACCGCACGTGGATCTACGGCCATGTGGTCGTCGACGAGGCGCAGGAATTGTCCCGCATGGCCTGGCGCGCCCTGGCCCGCAGGAGCTCGCGCAAGTCGATGACGATCGTGGGCGACCTTCAGCAGACGACGCACCCCGCCGGTGCCCGCAACTGGGACGACGCTCTCGGCTGGGCCAGGGAGAAGATCGACCTGCATACCCTCACGGTCACCTACCGGATCACGCGGCAGACGGCCGCTACGGCTACCGAGCTGCTTACTCGGGCGGGCGGGCACGCCCCGAATCTGCAGCCGATCCGGGACGGAGCCGAGACCGAGCGGCTGTCCTTGGGCATCGACGAACTCGCCGATGCCGTCCTGGCCCGGGCGACCGGAGAGCCGGGTCGCATCGGCGTCGTCGTGCCGGACGAGGACGCACAGACGTGGATGACGGCGCTGGTGAAGGCTAGCGACGCGTTCGGCACGGGCGACGACGCGCTGGACTCCCCGATCGCGGTCCTCACCGCACGTGACACGAAGGGGCTTGAGTTCGACCACGTCTACGTCGTTGATCCGCAGGCGATCTCGACGCAGGGTATTCGAGGCTCTGACGTGTACGTCGCGTGCACCCGCGCAACGCAGACACTTCACCTGATCGACCCGGCGTAGGCAACGATGCGCACAGCGACTCTCTCCGGATCGGGCCGGCAGCGCGGCCTCCATCACGGCACCGCGCTGCAGTCGGAGATCCGCGAGACGGTCGCTGCACTGAAGGCGCACCTGCGATCGCGCGACCACGACCCCGACGCCCTGGCGGCTCGGCTGGAGACGAGCAACCTGCGCGCAGTTGCTGCCGAGCTGACCCCCGACCTGTGGGACGAGATCACCGCGACGGCCGATGGCGCGGGCGTCCCCCTCGATGATGTCCTGCTCCTGACGTTCCTCGACGAGGTGTGGGGTCTCACCCGCCCGGCCGGTTGCTCGGTGCTCGCGCGGCGAGACGACCACGGCGTCGAGGTCGGGCAGACGATGGATCTGCCTGCCTGGACGGTCGGGCGGCTCGTCGTGCTGCGTTCCTGCCCTCCAGACTCGCCGCGAGCGCTCCTGATGAGCTACCCGGGAATGATCGGCCTGTGCGGCGCCAACGAGTCAGGGTTCGCGCTCGCCGTGAACACGCTGGAGCAGCTCGGACTCGACGAGAACGGACTCGGCGTTGGATTCGTCACACGACGGTTGCTCACGCTGACGTCGATCGAGGAGGCCGCGGAGTTCCTGGGATCGATCCCGCACGCTGCCGGACAGGCGTACACGATCGGCGCCCAGGGCCGCATCGCCACTTTCGAAGCCGGGCCAGGAAGCGTCAAGCAGGTCAGCGAGTTCGACGCCCGCGCCTGCCTGCACACCAACCACCCGCTCGGCGATGAGGACCGAGCACGCGAGTCCTCGCTGGTACGACTGCGGACGCTCGAGATAGCCGTCGCTGAACACGCCGGGCTGCAGGAGGCACTCTCGGGGGACGTCGTCGTCGACGGTGCTCGCTACGGCGACCGCAACAGCACATTCGCCGCATTCACCTGCAATACCAACGACTCGCACGTGCAGTTCATCGACGGGGCCGAACTCAGGTCAGGGCATCGAGACTGGACGTCGGTCACGTTCCAGTCGTGACCTCACTCTCGATGAGGGCGGCCAGCGCCGACACTGCCATGGACAGCGGGACGACCAGCTCAGCGGACACTCGACGTGCGCGCACCAGATCCAGGTTGGAGCGGTAGTACCAGAGCAGTCGATCAGGCGGGGCGTGGAATCGCTCGAGGAAGCCAAGCCCATGGACCGCGACGTCCGTGACCAGGGCACGCGAGTTGTGCACCTTGTCGGCCGTCCAGACCATCAGCGTGTCATCGGACGCGTGCGGGAGGCGGGCGAGGTGTTCACGCTTGCGCGTCTCCCAGTCCGGCTTGTCGGCACCCTCGGGCAGCAGCGAGTCGCTGCACTCGCGAACGATGCTCGCGACCCGGCCGCCGAACCGATCGGAGATCTCGACCAGCTGCGCCTCGCCGCCGTGATCCTCAGCTGCATCGTGCAGCAGTGCGGCGACCGCGAGTTCCTCATCGCCACCGGCCTCCAGCACGAGCGACGACACTCCGAGCAGGTGCGCTAGGTACGGCACATCCGAACCCTTGCGCAACTGCGCTGCATGAACTGTCGCGGCATAGCCGATCGCATCGACGTATCGATCGCCCAGGACCGTCATGGCAACCTCCGGCCACGACACTACCGAGCCGGGACGTGCGGCGATATCGAATCGTTGCCCGAGGAGTGGAACGCCGGTGTCACCCGTGCCGTCAACAGGGGTGAGTCATCCAGACTCGCGGCGACGCTCATCAGCCTCGCCGCGCATGCGAGGAGGAGCCGTCATGCGCACCAGAATCGTTCCCATCATCATCGTGGCGGCCCTGGCCGCGCTGCTTGCCGGCTGCTCCGCGACCGGCTCCACTCAGGCCGACAGCGTCGTGGCCGGCGCCGCCCTGGGCGAGCCTGCGATCGGTGCACCAGCACCGGATGCCATCGCCCAGGACCAGGCGGCCGCCGGTGGCGCTGTGTCGACGGCAGTGACGTCCGACCGCCAGATCATCAAGAACGCCTACGTGACCATGCGGGTGGACGACGTCGCGAAGAGCGCGTTCGACGTCCATGGACTGGTCAAGAAGCGCAATGGGCTCATCTCGGCCGAGGACACCCAGGCGTCTGGCGAGTCCACCAGTTCCATGATCACCGCGCAGATCCCGGCGGCAGACCTCGATGCCTTCATCGCCGACGTGGCGCGCCTTGGCACGGTAGACGCAGTCACGGTGTCCGCTCAGGATGTCACAGGACAGGTCGTCGACCTCGACGCACGCATCAAGGCCCTGCAGACGAGCGTCGATCGGATGACGCAGCTGCTTGCACAGGCGCAGAAGATCGACGACATGCTCGCGATCGAGACCCAGCTCTCGTCGCGCCAGGCCGAACTGGACTCACTCAGCGCGCAGCGCAAGGCCCTGGGCGAGCAGGTGGCTCTGAGCACCGTGACCGTCGCGCTGTCACCGATCTCGTCGGTTACCCAGGTCGACGCTCCGGGGTTCCTCTCCGGTCTCGCGAGCGGGTGGGCAGCCCTGGTGGCCGCCGTCACGATCATGTTCACGGCAGCGGGATTCCTGCTGCCCTTCGCCGTCATCGCACTGGCCGTCGTGGTGCCGGTCGTCATCGTCGTCGTGCGCCGAACCCGCAGGCGTCGGGCCCCGACCGTGCCGCCGTCAGATGCGAATGACGACGGTCGGGCGGTCCCGCCCACCACCACGTAGGGTGGCCGGATGCCCCGACGAGCACCACGCCTGACCCGGGCGACGGTGCTCGTCGGCGTCTCGTGCATGTTGGGCGCGTCAATGCTGGTGACGGCTCCTGCAGGCGCCGCATCCGAGGTCCTGCGACTGCCCGGCGGCCCCACCTCGGGGACCGACCCGGCGCCCGTGTCCCTGGATGCAGAGGTCTACGCACCGACCGTCATCCCCGCCCCGGCGATACTGCTCGCCCACGGCTTCGGCGGCAGCAAGGACGACCTGGCCCAGCGAGCCAACGACCTGGCAGAGCGCGGCTACGTCGTCCTGACGTACTCGGCCCGAGGCTTCGGTCTGTCAACGGGCCAGATCTCCATGAACTCACCGGAGTTCGAGGTTGCCGATGCGCGCGCGCTCGTGGACTACCTGGCCACGCGACCCGACGTGGTGCTCGATCGACCCGGCGATCCGCGGGTGGGCGTCGCCGGCGGGTCCTACGGCGGGGCGCTCGCCCTGCTCCTGGGTGGATACGACGCACGCATCGACGCCATCGCATCCGACATCACCTGGAATGACCTCGAGTCGTCTTTGTTCGGCCAGTCCGCCACAGAACCAGGGGCCCCACTCGGGGTGTTCAAGCAGCAATGGACCGGCGCGTTCTTCGGGGTGGGTACCGTCAATCGGGACGGAAAGGTGACCGAGTGCGGGCGATTCACGCCGGCATGGTGCCGGGCCTACACCGAGGCGGCGGCTGACGGCATCGTCTCCCCCGCGTCCGAGCGGCTGATGGCGCAGTCGTCCCCGCGCAGCATCACGTCCCGCATAACCGCCCCGACGCTGGTCTCCGGCGGCCAGGCGGATTCGCTGTTCCCACTGGCCCAGACGAATGCGAACGCAGAGCAGATCAGTGCCGCCCATCCGTCGACGCCGGTGAAGGTCGTCTGGCATGGGGGTGGCCACGACGGCGGGGTCAACGAGCAGGCGCGCATCGACGCGCTGGCAGCGGACTGGTTCGACACCTGGCTGCTGCGGACGGCAACCGCATCGACGGACTTCGAGGTGACCCAGACGTCCGCCGCCCTGTCCGTCCAGAATTCCGGCACCGCGCCGGTGATCCTCCAAGCGCCCGAGTACCCCGGACTGCACGGGGCATCGACTCAGGACGTCGCGATGGGCGGCCCACCGCAGCGGGTCCTCTCCCCGGCCGGCGGCGTCCCCGCGGCGATCACCAGCGTTCCCGGACTGGGCGGTGCCGCTGGCGCTCTGGCGCAGCGCGCCCTCCCCGGTCAGTTCGCGGTGTTCGAGTCACCGCCGCTGACGGGTCCGCTGAGCCTCATCGGATCGAGCCGGATCAAGCTGGCGGTGTCTGCTGTCCCGCCGAGTCCCGCGGCCGACATCGGCTCAGCACCGGCAGGTGACGCGACGCTGTTCGCCTCTGTGCGCATCGTGACGCCCAACGGACGTGAGTCCCTCCCGCAGGGTCTCGTCGCCCCAGTGCACATCACCGGCCTGTCGACCAGTCCCACGACCGTCTCCGTGGATCTCCCCGCCGTCGTCGCATCAGCCGGGACCGGGGACCGGCTGCGCGTGATCGTCTCGACCACGGACTTCGCCTACCGACTGCCCGTGCAGCCGAGCCTGTACGACATCTCACTCGCCGAGCCGTCGGTCACGGTCCCCCTGGTGGCCATGACCCCCGTCTCGTCCGGGGCGCCGGCGTACTGGTGGCTGCTCGGGGCCGCCGTGGTCGTCGGGCTCCTTGTCCTGCTCTCCCGACTCGTGCGCGTGCGCCACCCGCACGAGCGCCCGGATGCGCCTGCCGACGCGAGGCCGTTGGTCATCGATGGACTGAGCAAGAGGTACGGCGACGGATACCTGGCGGTCGACGACCTCTCGTTCGCTGTTCGGCCCGGAACCGTGCTCGGCCTCCTCGGACCCAACGGGGCGGGCAAGACGACGACCATGCGGATGGTGATGGGACTGATCATGCCCTCGTCGGGCACGATCGAGGCGTTCGGCCAGCCCGTCTACGCCGGCGCTCCGGTGCTCAGTCGCATCGGCTCGCTGGTCGAGGGCGCCGGCTTCCTGCCGCATCTCACCGGCCGCCAGAACCTCGACCTGTACTGGCGCTCGGCGGGGCGCACACACGACCCGTCTTACCTTGACGAAGTACTGGAGATCGCCGATCTGGGCTCGGCCATCGACAAGAAGGTCCGCTCCTACAGCCAGGGGATGAGGCAGCGGCTGGGGATCGCGCAGGCCATGCTCGGCAAGCCGGACCTGCTGATGCTCGACGAGCCGACGAACGGACTCGACCCGCCGCAGATCAAGGAGATGCGCGACGTCCTGCATCGCTACGCCGCTGAAGGGCGCACCGTGATCATCTCCTCGCACATGCTCAGCGAGGTGGAGCAGACCTGCACCGATGTCGTCGTCATGCATCGCGGACGACTGGTCGGGGCCGGCAGTGTCGAGGACCTGCTGCGCGACCACGCGGGCAAGCGACTGGAGGACGTGTTCCTCGAGATCGTCGGAGACGACCTGACGGTGGGACTGGCGTGAAGGGGATGAATCGATGACAACGACCTATCGCGCGGCGGCGACCCTGCCGTTGCGCGTGGAGTTCATCCGCCAGGTCCGTCGCCGACGGACGCTCGTGGCCTACCTCCTCGTGGTGGCACTGCCCGTCATGGTGTCCCTTGCTGTGAAGTTCGGCTCCAACTCGAACTCCGGCGCGAACTCCGGCCGGCGGCTGGGCAGCGGATCGGCCGATCTCGTCGGCCTTGCGACGGCTGGAGCCGCCAACTTCACCGTCACCATGTTCTTCTTCGCCGCAGGGTTCCTGCTCCTCGTCATCGTTGCGCTGTTCTGTGGCGACACGGTCGCAAGCGAGGCGTCCTGGTCGAGTCTGCGCTACCTGCTTGCGGCTCCTGTCCCTCGCCGGCGCCTGTTGAAGCAGAAGCTGATCGTCGGGCTCGTGCTGTCCCTCGGAGCGATCGCCGTGCTGCCGCTGGCGTCCTTCGTCATCGGACTTGTCGCCTTCGGTTCGGGACCGCTTCAGTCACCCGTCGGTGCCACCTACACGTTGGGCGAGTCACTCTGGCGGATCGCAGCGATCGGAGGCTTCATCTTCGTCTCGCTGCTGTTCGCGGCGGGTGTCGCGTTCTTGATGTCCGTGCTCACCGACGCGCCGCTGGGTGCGGTGGGCGCCGCCGTTGTGCTCGTGATCATCAGCAACATCCTGAATGCGATCGAGGCCCTGGGCTCGCTGCGTGAGTGGCTGCCGACCCACTTCTCGCAGGCCTGGCTCGACCTGCTGGCCGCCGACATCGACTGGACGAACATGGCACGGGGAGCCGCCTACTCCGTGGTCGCGTGCGCGGCCTGCGTCACCTACGCGGTCTACCGATTCGATCGAAAGGACGTCGTCTCGTAGTGGGCGTCAGCCGTACGTGCAGGAGGTCACGACCCCGGAGACGGTCGACAGCGTGAACCGGTCGGGGCGGTAGTCGGCCGTCACGGCAAGGCCCACTCCGTCGATGCTGCCGACCCTCGTCGTGTAGCCGTACGCGATGGCGAAGGAGTCCGCCTGAGCAGCCGTCATCCCTCCGCCGACCATCTGCCGGCACATGCCCACCATCTGGGCCGAGCCGGCGCCGTCGGATCCCGAGCCGGCGACCTGCTGGATGTTGCGCGCCACGCGCACCAACTGGTCGAACGTCATGCCCGTGGACTGGATGACGATCGACGTGTCGCCGGGCGCAGTCGTCGTCGCCGCAGGGCGCGCCGTGAAAGTAAGCACGCCGCCCGAGCGCAGAACGTCGTTGCGCGTGCAGCGAAAGCGCGCAGGTACCGGCCGTGGCTTCTTGCCGGGCCGTTGCGGGAAGCAGTTGGCGTAGACGTCAGCGGTCAGCGTGACCTGGGTCCCCGGCGAGCCCAGCAGGACGAACACCGACCGCACCTTCGCCATCCTTGACGACAGCGCCGGCTGCCTCGCCCACCCGGTATTGGCCCACTTCTCGGAGATGACGAATCCGCGTCGGCTCGTTCCGTACCGAACACTGGCGAAGGTGTCGCCGCCTGCGACGGCCCCGTTGGCGAAGGCCAGGTTCCCGGCGAGGACGGCGATCCGCCCCGCACGGCGAAGGCCCGCCGTCTCGATCGGCTCCCACAGCGAACCCGCCAGGCCTAGTCGGGCAGCGGCAGCATCCCACGACGCGACCTTCTGCTGAACGTCCGCCTGCGCGGGCGCGGCGGCCTGCGCCGGCAGGGCGACGGCAAGAAGCGCGGCGCACATCAGCCCGGCGATGCCGACCCTGCCGAGCAGACGCATCGCTTGTCTCCGGACGATCACGGCGCCTGCTTCGGCGCGCCGGCCCTGCTGCTGAGGCCGGGGATGCCGATGACCCAGTCGTAGATGACGCTGGTGCGAAGGACGACGTCCTGCACGGAGCGGTTGGCACCGCTCACGATGACCCACAGCAGCCCGAACGGGAACACCGTGCAGAACAGCGCGCGCACAAGGGCACCGATCCAGTGGACCCGTTCACCCCGGAAGTTGACGACTCGCACGCCCATGATCAGGTTGCCGATCGTTCGACCGCCGGTCGCCCAACCGACGGTCCAGTACAAGACGTTGAGCACGTAGCCGTAGACCATCATCAGCCATGTCGGAGGCAGCCGATCGGTCGACGAGGTGAGGGGCGTGTTCGGCGTCATCGGATCGATGATGAACGAGAGCATCCAGACGACCGCCACCGTGCCCAGGACGGTCAGGAAGACGAGCACCACATCGATGCCGGCCGCTAGCGCGCGCGTGACGAATCCCGCCCGCTCGCCCTGGAAGGCGATGGCGTCAGAAGGAAGCGTCGGAAGGTCGCGAGCGGGCACGGCCCCTTCCTTCAACGCCTCGCGGTACTCGCGGAACGTGGTCATCGCAGCTTCTCCCCCTCGCCCAGCGGTGGTGTCGGCTCGACGAGCTCCTCGACGAATTGGCCCTTCAGTGAATTGGGATCCCCGGGTGCATCGACGTCACGGCTCTTGCGCCGGAACACGACACGATCGGCGATGCGCGACACGAGATCATCGACTCCGACGCTCTGGCGGCGCACCGTGTTCATCGCGTCGCCGGCGATGCCGCTGGTGGAGTCGCGGATGATCTGTGGAAGATCGATCTCGTCGATCACGTAGTTGGCCAGCGGGATGATCGGCACCCGATCGATCACGGCGTCGATGTCGGCTTCAGCCACGATGGCGTTCACGTCGACGCGGTCGATGACCAGCTGGGTCAGGTCGAGGGTGTCCAGCGCGCGGTTGACGATGAGGTTCAGATCCACCTGCTCGAGCACGATCTTGTTTATGTCGATGCGCTCGATGATGGCGTCGGCGATGCTCGGCACAAGCCGATCCAGCGCCGCGTTGACCGAGGACTCGACGGCGGTCGCCACGGTCTGCTCGATCAGCGAGGCAACGGTCGAGGCGGTGTAGCCAGCCATCCCGACTGTGTTCGAGAAGACGCCCTTGATCGCGTCGAGAGGCCCGGCCTGCCGAGCCGGAGCGGGATGCGTCACAAGGATGACCTCCCCTCGGACCGCCTCGTCCTCGTCGCTCATCTGCTCATCCTCGCGTACGCGTGCGGACAGGTCACGCGGACGGCATCTCCATCGGACCGGTCTTCGCTTCGGGGAAGTAGTCCTGGCCGATGCCACTTGTCCGCTTGGGGATCATCACCGAGCGGAACCACGACACGATCTCGTCGCCGTCCTGGTTGAGGCCACGGGTCTTCATCCGGATGATGCCCATCTCCGGCCGCGAGCCCGACTCCCTCGTGTCCAGGCAGATGGACTCCGCATAGATGGTGTCGCCGATGTAGACAGGATGGGTCAGCTTGATGTCGGTCCAGCCGAGGTTGGCGACCGCGTTCTGGCTCATGTCGATCACCGACAGGCCGAGCACGAGCGCCACGGTCAGCCCGGAGTTGACGATGATGCGGCCACCGGTGATCGGGTTGGACTGCGCCAGGTGGGCGTTGAAGTGGTTCTGGTTGGTGTTGCAGGTCAGCAGCGTGAACCAGGTCGAGTCGGCCTCGGAGATCGTGCGGCCGAACGGGTGCTGGTAGACGGTGCCGACCTCGAAGTCCTCGAAGAACCGGCCCAGTTGCGCGGGAACGACGTTGGTCATGCTCGAATCCTGCCGTCCCCGATGCCCGAATCGCCCTCCGGGGGTGAGGAACCCCCACTTCGGGTGAGGAATTGCGGGTTGGGGTGCCGATTCGTCCGGTTCGGGTGAGAATGGAGCGTGACCACGACGCCCACGAGTACCGCCAACGCAGCGGCCCCCGTCACGCTCGATCACGCCCGGGCCGTCATGAACGAAGTGGCCGCCAGCGTCAGCCGGGTCATCTCGGGCAAGCCCGGCGCCATTCGCCTCGCGCTCATCGCCCTCCTCGCCGAGGGCCACCTCCTCATCGAGGACGTGCCCGGCGTGGGCAAGACCATGCTGGCCAAGTCGCTGGCCCGCAGCATCGACTGCACGATGCACCGAATCCAGTTCACGCCCGATCTCCTGCCCGGCGACGTCACCGGCGTGAGCGTCTTCGACCAGCGCACGAGCTCCTTCGAGTTCCGGCCCGGCGCGATCTTCGCCCACATCGTGCTTGGCGACGAGATCAACCGGGCATCACCCAAGACGCAGTCCGCACTCCTTGAGGCGATGGAGGAGCAGCAGGTCAGCGCCGACGGACGCACGTACCGGCTCCCGCAGCCGTTCATGGTGATCGCGACGCAGAACCCCGTCGAGATGGAGGGCACCTATCCCCTCCCCGAGGCACAACGCGATCGATTCCTGATGCAGATCAGCCTCGGCTACCCCGATCGCGATGCCGAGGTCGCGATGCTCGACTCGCACGAACTGCGTGATCCGCTCGATGACATCCGACCGGTGACGGATGCTGAGACGCTCAACAGCCTGCGGATGGCGACGCGCACAGTGTTCGCGTCGGACGCGGTCAAGCGCTATGTCGTCGACATCGTCACCGCGACGCGTTCCACGCCCATGCTTCGCCTCGGCGCGTCTCCGCGCGCGAGCGTTCACCTGCTGCACGCCGCGAAGGCATCCAGCCTCATGAGCGGTCGTGACCACGTCCTGCCCGACGATGTCCAGTCGCTCGCCGGCTCGGTGCTGGCCCACCGAGTGCTGCTGTCGACCGAGGCGCACCTGGACCGACGGTCCGGCCTCGCCGTGATCGCGGACGTCGTCGCCAAGGTGCCGGTGCCCTAGGTGCGCACGCTCACGACCCGCGGGCGCGCCCTGCTGGCCGCCGGGCTCGTGTCGGGGGGCGCGGGCTGGGGGCTCGGCGAGCCGCCCATCATCGCGGTCGCCATCCTGCTCATCGCGCTGCCCGTGCTCGGAATCCTGATCGCCCGCCGCTCCCGTTTCGTCCTGGGCAGCCAGCGCGTTGTGGAGCCAGCCCGCTTCGCTGTCGGCACCGACGCAGAGGTCGTGCTGACGATCGAGAACGGCTCGCGGCTGCCGAGCGGCGTCCTGCTGCTGCAGGACGCGGTTCCCGACAACCTCTCCGACTCCGCACGGGTCGTGCTCGACCGGATCCCATCGCGCGCCCAGCGCGCGGTCCGTTACCGCGTGACTGGCCTCGAGCGAGGACGCGCGCGCATCGGGCCCCTGACGGTCACCGTGACCGATCCGTTCGGGATGTCATCGCTGACCCGGTCATTCGAGGCCACCAACCCCATCATCGTCACGCCGGAGATCGTCGACCTCGCCGACGCAGGACGATCGGTGGCGCCGGGTGGACGCGGCGAGTCCCTGTTCCGCTCCCTCGCCGCACGCGGCGACGAGGACGTCCTGCCGCGCGAGCACCGACCCGGCGACGACATGCGCCGCATCCACTGGCGGGCGACGGCACGCTACGGCGATCTCATGGTCCGTCGCGAGGAGCAGGCGTGGCACAGCTCGATCGTCGTCATCCTCGACAACCGCGGACAGGCGCACATCGGCGAGGGGCTGACCTCCAGCTTCGAGTGGGCCGTCTCCGCCGCGGCGAGCATCGCCATGCATCACCTGCGCCGCGGATGGCATGTCACAGTCCTCACCGCCAACGGCCATCTGCTCATCGAGACCAGCGGCGCGTCGCCGGCAGAGATCGACGGAATCCTGCAGGCGTTCGCCGAGGTCCGGCTGACCGGCGAGCCGATGGCCCCGACGCTGGGCGCACTGGTCGAGGGCGCGACGTCCGTCATCGCGGTGCTTGGGCGCGTGAGCGACGAGACCTCCCGAGCCCTCATCCGGCCGATGGCCGGCTTCACCGCCTGCCTCGTGCTGGAGCCGGGGCCCATCGCGTTCCTCGAAGCCCATGGCTGGCAGGCGTCGGGCTGGTCGCGCGGCAGCAACGTCAAGGATGTGTGGTCGAAGTCCCTTCCCGCGACAACCGGGGCGATGCGATGAGCGGCTGGTCCTTGGTGCGGGCGCGCGCCCGGCTTGCCGATACGACGGTTGCCGCTGCAGCCACGATCCTCGGCCTGCTGTGCCTGCTCCCCTTGTTCGCGACGATGTCATGGCTGCTGCCCGCGGTCGTGATCGTCGTCGTGATTGCTGCCACCGGCGCAGGGAGTCGCGCGATCGCCCTGCCCATCCCCTTGGTGCCGATCGCCGAGCTGATCGCCCTCGTCGGGACGGTCACCGTGATGTACGCGGGCGACCAGGCCTGGGCACGGGCGGTGCCGACGTCCGAGGCATGGGCCGTCATCCGCCGGCTGATCACCTTCGGGATGACCGATGCCCAGGCCTACGCCGCGCCCGTTCCGACGTCCCCGCAGTTGGCCCTCCTTGCCGTGGGCGGCGCCGGGCTCGCTGCGCTGAGCATCGACACGCTGTTCGTCAGCGTCCGCTCCCCGATCCTCGCTGGCATCCCGCTGCTGGTGCTCTACGTAGGTTCGGCACTACTGATGTTCGGCGAGGCACCGTGGTGGCAGTTCGCGCCGGCGGCCATCGGCTGGCTCCTGCTGCTCGCCGCCGACCAGCGCGAACGCATCCGCGAGTGGGGCGACCTCGAACCCACGTCGCGAATCCGCGGGCTGTCCTCGACGGCCCGTCGCACGGGAGCCGTCGCCGTCGCCGTGGCGCTGCTGGCCGGCCTCGTCCTGCCCGTGCGGGCGCTGTCGCCGCTGCTGGGCGGCAACGGCACCGGCGAGGGCGCGACCCAGGTGACGACGACCGGTGCGGTCGTGCTCGATCCGCTCGTCTCGATGCGCAGGAGCCTGCTGGAGCCGACCGACACCGAGGTGCTCCGCTACCGCACCAACAATCCCCAGCCGCCCTACATGCGCGTGACGGCGCTGGAGGACTTCGACGGCGTGACGTGGCTGCCGCGCCCGGCGCTGGCACAGGGTCGCGTTAGCGGAATGCCGCTGCCCGGCGACATCATCGATCGACTGAGCGTCGCCCTGCCGGAGTACCACGTGCGGGGTGGCTCGAGCTACTCGTACAAGTTCTCGATCACCAATCTGCAGAACTCGTACCTGCCACTGCCCTATCCCATCACTGACCTGTCCGACCTGTCGGGCCTGCGCTCGAACTGGCGCCTGGACCCGCAGACGGGCGTGGCGTTCTCCGACGACAAGCCGGCGACGGGCCTGAAGTACGGGGTAACCGCACTCGATCCGCAGGTCCAGGCCGGGCAATTGCGATCGGCGGCTGCGCCGCTGGGCCAGGTCTGGCCGCAGTTGAGCGTTCCCAGCAGCGTGTCACCGGAGGTGGCTCGCCTTGCCACTGAGGTGACCTCCGGTGCAGCAACTCCGTACGACAAGGCGGTGGCGCTGCAGAAGTGGTTCACGCAGGACGGCGGCTTCCGCTACAGCACCTCGGTGCGAAGCGGTGCCGACGCCGACTACCTGATGGAGTTCCTGACGGACCGGGTCGGCTACTGCGAGCAGTACGCGGCGTCGATGGCGCTGATGGCGCGCACGCTGGGGATCCCGTCCCGGGTCGTGGTCGGCTTCACGCAGGGGCAGAAGGACGCCAGCAGCAACTGGGTGGTGACGGTTCGTGACGCACATGCCTGGCCCGAACTGTGGTTCGACGGGATCGGGTGGATGCGCTTCGAGCCGACCCCGCGGGCGAATGCGACGGTCGAGGCCCCGGCGTATGCGCCGTACGCCAACGCCGGCCGCAGCGGTGACGACACCCGCGGCGTGCTCGATGCGGAGGGCTTCACCCCCGTGGCGGCTCCCAAGGCAGAGCACGGTCGCAGCGTGAGCGGCATCGTGGTGGCCGGCCTGGCGTTGATCGCACTGCTGGGCCTGGCCGTGCCGGCCGTCGTCCGGCTGGTACGGCGTCGGCGTCGGCTGCATGCGGGGAACTACGTCGCGGTCGTTCGTGGTGCCTGGGACGAGGTGGCCGACACGGCTTGCGACCTCGGGCAGCCCTGGTCGCCGTTCGGTACGGCACGCCAGTGCGCCGAGCGGCTGTCGCGCGGCATGCCCGCGCCCGCGGCCGAGGCGCTGGCCCGACTGCGAGTGCAGGTCGAGCAGGTCAAGTACGGGCGGTCACCGAGTCCGGGCATCGATGCGGCGGCGCAGGCCGAGCGCTCCGCCGCAGTGCGCGCGGACGTGACGACAGTGTCGGGGGCCTTGCGCGATCGAGTCCGTTGGCAGACCCACGTGGTGAGTTACTGCTGGCCGCCGTCGGTGCGGCGACGCCAGCGATCCTCGAGTCGGTCCATGAAGCCCGGGGCCTTCGGCGCCTCGGGAGCCGACTCGGTGGCGGCAGCCTCCTCGGCCGGACGGGCACCGAACGCCGAGTAGATGGCGATCGACCCGACGAGCATCACCACGAAGCCGAGCACGCCGATGGCGATGATCGTGGTGGCGACACCAGCGATCAGGAGTCCGAGCCCGGCGAGGACGCCGAGGACTCCGAGCGCTGCCCGGCCGCGGGCGGCCCGGGAGCCGGGCGTGGAACGCAGGCTGGTGGCGAATTTGGGGTCCTCGGCATAGAGGGCCTTCTCCATCTGCTCGAGCAGTCGCTGCTCGTGCTCAGAGAGCGGCATGAGGAACCCCCTTTCGCCGGGACGGGTGACCCGAGTGCTGTCCGGCTCGTGAGCGGGACGCTCCAAGAATAAGCATGAATCCGGGCGAACGAAACCCGTACCCCTGAATCGGGCGCGTCGGTCCCGCCGAGGTCATGTCTGCGCCCCCGGCCGGTCACCCGTCCGCCGGTCCGGATCGACGAGCCGGGCGGGTCGGACGGCGGCCGATCCATAGCGGGCCCGGAGGGCGTCGACGGCCACCTCCGCCTCACGCCGGCCGTGCTCGGGCTCCCCCAGCAGCAACTGGACAGGGGCGTCGGCCGACTCCGCCAGCCCCTCGGCCCGCACCCCGACCAGCCTGATGCGGACCCGCTGGAGGCCCAGCGCGTCGTACAGGCCGCGGACGGTGTCGTAGACCTCCTTGCCGACGTCGGTGGGCCTGGTCAGGGTGCGCGAGCGCGTGATCGTGCTGAAGTCGGCGAAGCGGACCTTCAGTGAGAGGGTGCGCCCGACGTAGCCGGCGGCCCGCAGTCGCGCGGCGACCTGGTCGGACAGGCGCAGCAGGTGCGCGTGGATGATCTCCGGGTCGTCGATGTCGTGCTCGAACGTGGTCTCGTTGCCGATGCTCTTCTCGGGCTCGTGCGGGTTGACCGAGCGCGGATCGCGACCCCACGACAGGTCGTGCAGGTGGGTGCCCCCGGCCTGGCCGAGCGCACGCTGCAAGGTGGCCAGCGGAGTGTTGGCGATGTCGCCCACGGTGCGCAGGCCGAGCCGGGTCAGGTGCTCCTCGGTCTTCTCGCCCACTCCCCACAGTGCGCCGACCGGGAGTGGATGCAAGAAGGCGATGACCTTGTCGGCCGGCACGACGAGCAGCCCGTCGGGCTTGGCCCGCGTGGAGGCGAGTTTGGCGACGAACTTCGTGGTGGCAACGCCGACCGAGCAGCTGATCTGCTGCTCGTCCTGCACGCGGGCACGGATGAGTTCGGCGATCGCCGTGGGACTGCCGAGTCGTCGCAGGGCGCCGGACACGTCGAGGAAGGCCTCGTCGAGGCTGAGCGGTTCGACGATCGGCGTGATCGACTCGAACAGGGCCATGACGTTGCGGCTGACCTCGGCGTAGGCGTGGTGGTCCGGCTCGAGGAAGATCGCGTTCGGTGCCACGCGGTGCGCGCGGGACATCGGCATCGCCGAGTGCACGCCCAGAGCGCGGGCCTCGTAGGTGGCCGAGAGGACGACGCCGCGCGTTCGTCCACCGCCCACGACGACGGGCAGGCCGTGCAGTTCGGGACGCTCGCGCAAGGACACCGACGCGTAGAACGCATCCATGTCGACGTGCAGGATGGTGCAGCCGGCATCGTCGGCCCCGAAGCCGATCCACCCACTGGGGCGGCGCACCTGACTGCGGCTCATGTGGTCATCCTCCCCCCTGCTGACCGGTTACCACCCTGAGCTGCCAGGACTGGCGTGCCACAGCTTTGCCGGAGCGGACGTCGGCGGACGGGACGGATCGGCGCCGGCCGGCTTGATGTCGGCATAGGGCGACTGCCGGAACCCACTGGCGTGCACGAGGACTCGGCGACGGGCCGGCTCGGTGGCGTCGGCGGTCTCGGGCAAGGTGGTGACCAGGTCGAAGACCGCCGCTGCGCCGCCGCCGGACCAGGCCTGGTGCACCTCGCCGAGTTCCCAGCACCCGGTCGCCCGCAGCGAGATGCCACGCGGACCGGTACGCCGGATCTCCCCTCGCACCAGCAGCAGCCACGACGCGAACACCGTGCCGGCGAAGGGGCCCTGGGCATCGTCGAAGAACGTGGCATCGACCGGGCCGGTGGCATCGTCGAGAGTCAGGAAGATGACCCGTCGACCGCTGCGCACCGGCGGGGTCTGGGTGGCGACCTTCACCCCGGCGACGAACACCTCACTGCGCGAGCGCCGACGCAGCAGGTCACGGGACCGGACGTACGCCATGCCGTCGCGGGCCAGCCCATCGAGCATCCCGGAGTAGAAGTCCATGACGTGCCGGCTGACGTCCATGCCCAGGACGTCGAGCTCGGCGGTGACGCGCTCGGCGGACGTCATCTCCGGAAGCCCCGACACCTGCATCGCCGCAGGATCGTCGGACAAGGACTCGTACAGCCCGAAGGACAGTTGCGCGTGACTGGCGGCGCCGCGTGCACCCGATCTCCGCGCACCGGCGTAGCGATCGAGGTCGGCAATCTGCAGCAGCAGGTCGCGCCGCGTCATGCGGCCGCGCTGGCGCATCCGCGCAGGGATGTCGAGGGAGTACATCGCGTCGAAGCCACCGGCGACGACGATGCGCTCTGCCGTCGGGCGGGACATCCCGCTGCGCTGCCACACATCGGACAGCGACGCGTACGGCTGTCCGGCGATGACGCTGGCGACCTCGGCATCGCTGATGCCCTTGACGTCGGTGAGCGGGACCCGGATGCCCTCGCGCACCACATCGTCCGCATCGTCCGGGCCGGTCGGACCGGTGACGGTCGATTCGACGTGATAGGCGTCGCCGGAGGCGTTGACATCGAGGCCGAGCACCGCGATCCCGCGGTTGCGGGCGTCGTCGAGGATCAGCCGCTTGGGGTACATGCCCGGGTCGTGGGTGAGGATGCCGGCGTAGAACGCCGCCGGATGGTGCGCCTTCAGCCAGGCCGACTGGTACGTCGGCAGTGCGAAGGCCGCTGCATGCGCCTTGCAGAACCCGAACGACGCGAAGGCGCGCAGGACGTCCCACACCCGCTCCACGATCGGCAGCTCGTAGCCGCGCTTCAACGCCGCCGGGTAGAACCACGCGCGCACATCGTCCTGGCCGTCGACCGAGCCGAGGGTGCGGCGGGTCTCGTCGGCCTCCGCGAGCGAGCAGCCGGTCATCGTCGCGACGATGCGCAGCACCTGCTCGTGGAAGACGACGACGCCGCACGTCTCCTCCAGCGCAGGTCGCAGGTCCTCGTGCAGGTAGACCGGCTCACTCCACCCCTGTCGCGCACGCAGGAACGGGGTGACCATGTCGGACTTCACCGGGCCAGGCCGGAACAGCGAGATGTCGATGATGAGGTCGCCGAAGGTCTCGGGGGCGAACTTCCCGATGAGCTCGCGCTGCCCGGGTGACTCGATCTGGAAGCAGCCGAGTGTCTGCGCCGTGCGGATGAGCTCGAACGTCGCCGGGTCGTCGAGGTCACGGGTGTCGAGCTCGACCCGCTGGCCGGTGGTCCGCTCGACCTCGTCGAGGGCATGCGCCATCGACGACTGCATCCGCACGCCGAGCACGTCGAGCTTCAGCAGTCCCATCTCCTCGACGTCGTCCTTGTCGAAGTGGCTCATCGCGAAGCCGGCCGCGCTGCGCTCCACCGGCGTGCGATCGAGCAGCGACAGGTCGGAGAGCACGATGCCGCACGGATGCAGGGCGATGTGCCGCGGCAGTCCGTCGAGTGCCTCGACGAGGTCGAGGAAGGAGTCGAGCTTGCCGCTGGCCGCCAGCCGGCCGAAGCCGGAGGCACGCAGTTCGGGCAGGTCGGCCAGTGCGTTGCGGGCATCACGCGCGCGGATGTGCGGGAACGACTTGGCGAAGGCGTCGATGTCGGACGGCGGCATGCCGAGGGCGGCGCCGACATCGCGCACCGCGTGCCGCACGCGATAGGTCTCCATCATCGACACGCAGGCCGTGCGCTCAGGTCCGAAGCGGTCGAAGATCCACTGGTAGATCTCCTCGCGACGTGCGGACTCGACGTCGATGTCGATGTCGGGCAGCGCCCGGCGCAGTGGAGACAAGAACCGCTCCATGAGCAGGCTGTGCCGGATCGGCTCCACCCCGGAGATGCCGAGCAGGTGGTTGACCAGGCTGCCCGCGCCCGAGCCGCGCGCGGCGACGCGCACTCCCTGGGCCTTGATGAGGTCGACGACCTCGGCGACGGTGAGGAAGTAGCCGGAGAAGCCCAGGTGCGTGATGGTCTGCAGTTCATCGACCAGTCGCTGCTGGGCCAGTCGACGCTCGTCGGCGTGCGGGTAGCACTGCGGGATGGCGATCTGGCACCGCTGCTGCAGCAGCGCATTCGCACGGGCGGTCGCCTCGCCAGCAGCAATCGGCTCATGGAGCAGGACGTCGAGCTCGGGCACGAACACCTCTCCGATGCCGAGGTCGGCCTCGGGATCGAGCACGCAGTACTCGGCCAGTTGCTGGGTGTCGGCCAGCAGCCGTCGCGGGTCGCGCTCCCCCGCCGCGAGGGCGATCTCGTCGGCGATCTGGCGCATCTGCTCGGTGTCCTTGACGAAGGCCTCGCCGTTGTGCGGCTCGAGGTAGCGCGAGTCCAGTGGCACGAGCCGCCGTGCGGCGTCGAGCACATCGGCGACCCGGGAGTCCTCGGTGCGCAGGTAGCGCGCGGCATTGGTGAGCACGACGGGCAGGTGCTGCTCCCGCGCCCACCCAAGCATCGCCGCCGCCGTGGCAGTGGAGTGCCGATGCCGACCGGCCATGCGATGCGAGGTGACGGCGACGGCCAGCCGCCTGCCGAAGATCGCCCGCCAGGGCCGGGCCGCCGCCTCGGCCCGGTGCGCGCGCTGGGTCGCGAAGAGTCGGCCGACCTCGGAGTCGGCGGTGAGCAGGGCGACGATGCCGTCGTTGTGCTCGCGCAGGGCAGACCACGACAGCACGGGAGACCCGCGTTCACCCACGTCGCCCATGTGCGCGACGGAGACCAGTCGGCACAAGGACGCCCAGCCCCGGGCCGAGCTGGCGAGCAGGAGGACGCGCGGCAGCGACTCGTCGACCCACGTTCCACCCCGCGCGGGCGACCGACGAGTCGTGCCGAAGTCGCCTGCACCCGGCGCACCACTGGTCAAGAGTGCGGGCGAGGTCTGCTCTATCGCGAGGTCGACGCCGAGCACCGGTCCGATGCCCGTACTCCGGCAGGCCAGTGCCCAGCGCACGGCGCCGTACAGGCCGTCGCGATCGGTGAGCGCCATGATCGGCTGGCCCAGGTGCACGGCGTGCTCGGCGAGGGCTTGCGGTGTGGCCGTGCCGTACTGCAGCGAGTACCCGGAGGCGACGTGCAGGTGGCTGAAGGTCATGGGGGTCCAGGAGGTGGGAGGGCAGCGATGGGCGACGAAGGTCGGCGGTGGCGCGGATCGACAGGAAGAAGGACCATCGATCCGCACCACCAGTCACGCGAGCGGAAGGCACCGCTGGCGGACTACCCGACGTGCAGCAGCACGCTGGCCATGGAGGACTGGTGGGGCATGCCCAGGTACTGGGCCACCCGGGCAACGAAGGCCTCGGCATCGCGGACCAGGTCGTCGGCCTCGCGGTAGGACACGCAGGGCAGGCCGGCCTCCGCCTGGGCACGCTTGCCCGCGCCGGCAGCGAAGAAGGCGGCCCACTCGGCGAACTCGGCGGCGACCTGGGGCAGCACCACCCACACGCTGCGGACCCGCGCCCGCTTCGACGGCCGACTCGAGGTGGCCAGTACTGCGGCGGCAGCCCGAAGGGCGGCCAGATGGGCGGCGGCATACCGATCACCGGCGCTCGTCGCGATGCTGGCCTCGGTCAGGCTGCGGCGCGCGGACGTCAGCAGGTCGTCGGCCGGACGGGTGGTCGCACGGGCCATGGGGGTCTCCTAATCAAGAGGTGATCTCGCCAAGTGGCGAGCTAGTCGATGACTCGCACCAGGCCCCACTCGCGACTGCCGTCGCCTAAGACCCGGTACAGGTCGTACACACCGAAGGTCCCGGTGCGCGGTGCTGCCTCGACCCGCCAGAGGTGCCGCTGGCCAGCTCCCTGACCGCGCCCCTGACCGTCTCGCTGGCCCCGATCGACCCACCAGGGCAGTGCTTCGACCCATGCCGCCACGACGGCGCTCACGGTGTAGCGCCGACCCCGCCAGCAGAAGGCCGCCGGCGCCCCGTCCTGTCCTTCCACCACCTCGATCGGCTCCCCGGACCCGCCGGTGGAGCGGTAGCGGTGGTTCATCCTTCGATCGCCTTCCTGCACGACCCTGCCGGATGCCTCGACCGCCGAGGCCGGGGTCGAGGCGGCCCCGACGGCCAAGGAGTGGTCCAAGGCCCAGCCGCGAATCCGGGCCTCAGATCTGTTGTTCGAACACATGTTCGAACACATGGACACGCTAAACCTGACCCCTGACAGTCGTCAACCCCACTGCCCGCGGGCAGGCAACCACCCACCCCGGGCGGGATGATGGCCTCATGCCGGCCCCGCACGAGACCGAAGCCGCCGCGATGCCGGAGCGGTCGTGGCAGCGGTACCGGCTGATCGCCGACACCACGACCGACGTGGTCTACGAGAGCGACTCCGCCGGGATCATCCAGTGGATCTCGCCCTCCGTGCACGAACTCCTCGGCTGGGCGCCCATACAACTGCAGGGCCGCCCCGCCAGCGACCTGATCCATCCCCTCGATCAGGACCGGATCGAGGCCCTGCGCACCTCCTTCTACCTCGACCGATCACCCCACAACGACGTCACCTGCATGGTGAGCACCGCCTCCGGTGGCTATCGAGAGGTGCGCCTGAACACCCGACCACTGCTCGATGCGCAGGGCAGCGTCACCGGGGCCATCGTCACCGTGACCGACACCCACGACCGCGACTCCGCCCTGCGCGCCCTGGCGACATTGAGCCAGGCCAACCGGATGCTCGTGCGCGTCACCGACGAGGCCGAGCTACTGCAGCGGATGTGCGAGACCATCGTCGGTACCGGTCGCTATCTGTTCTGCTGGTATGGCCGGCCCGTCGACGACGCCGACCAATCGGTTGCGCCGATCGCCGCGGCCGGCGAGCACCAGGGCTACCTCGACGAGGTCACGATCTCGTGGGGCGACAATCCCCTGGGCCGAGGGCCGTCCGGACGGGCCATCCGCAGTCGACTGCCGCAGGTCGAGAACGACTTCCAGCCCGACCCCGACTATCAGCCGTGGCTCAAGGCAGCCACCAGCCGCGGCTTCCGGTCGTCGATCGTGCTCCCGATCGTCATCGACGACGACCTCGACGGCGTCCTCATGGTCTATGCCGCCGAGGTCGGCGCGTTCGACTCACTCGCCCAGGATCTGCTCGAGGATCTCGCCGCCGATCTCGGCTATGGCATGCAGCGACTGCGGGCCGTCCATGACCGCGACGCCGCGGTGCGCCTGCTCACCGAGAGCGAGCAGCAGTTCCGGCTCCTGGCCGAGAATGCCTCCGACGTGATCCTGCTCAGCACCGCGGACATGACGCTCACCTGGGTGTCACCCTCGGCGGAGCAGGCCTTCGGGTATCCGGTGGACCAGCTCGTTGGCCGCAACGCCGCCTTGCTCATCCACCCTGACGACCTTGCGCACGTCGTCGCCGAGGTGCAGCGCACCGACGCCGCCGAGACGAATCTCCATGTCCGTCATCGACTCGTGCGCGCCGACGGACGGACCTTCTGGGTCGACGTCGCCGCCGGTCACATCGACGACGAAGGCACCGGGTCGCCAGGCCGCGTCGTGTCAATCCGCGACGTCGATGCGGAGGTCATGGCGGAGCAGGACCTCGCCGCGAGCGAGCAGCGGTATCGGCTGCTGGCCGAGAACGCCTCCGACGTCATCCTGCTCTCCGACGAGGACACCGTGCTGACATGGGTGTCGGCCTCGTCACTGCAGACCCTCGGGTGGAGCCCGGACGAACTGATCGGAACGAAGGCCGTCGACTACATCCACCCCGAGGACACGATCGCCCTGCAGGATGCGGTCGCCCAGAGCACCGCCACCGGCGAGTCCATCCGACCTCAGTACCGCTGGCGGCGACCAGACGGCAGCTACCGCTGGATGGAGGCGTTCGGCCGGCCGATCGCGGACGACGGAAGCGGCCGACCGGGGCGCGTGGTGTCGTTGCGTGACATCGACGTGCAGGTGCGCGCCGAGGCGGAGCTCGAGGCCCGCGAGGAGCGCTACCGACTGCTGGCCGAGAACGCCTCCGACGTGGTCTGGCAGGTGGCCGCGGACGGGACCCTGGAATGGACGTCCCCCTCGATCACGCGGGTACTCGGCTGGTCCCCCGAGGAGGTGCTGGGCATGCCCGCCATGGACCTCGTCGATGCGGAGGATCGGGAGCGAGCCACACAGCGGCGCCAGCAGGTCCTTCAGGGGCACCCCGTCGAGGGCGAGTTCCGCGTGCGAAGGGCGGACGGGCGCACGCAGTGGATGGCCCTGACGGCCCGTCCAATCGTCACCTCTGAGGGCGTCACCCGCATCCTCGCGCTGCGCGACATCCAGGATGAGGTGAGTGCCCGCACCCAGTTGGAGTTCGCGCTCGGCCACGATCGGATGACCGGACTGCCCGAGCGCGAGGCGATGATCGACCGGGTCGCGTTCACGCAGTCGCTGCTGGCCCAGGGGCACGTCCTTGCCGTGCTGTGCATCGGCATCGACGCCCTGGGCGAGATCAACGAGGCACTCAGCCACGGAGCAGGCGACGTCGTGCTGCGCACCGTCGCCGCTCGGATCGCCGACTCCAGCCCCAACCCGGATCTGGTGGGACGCGGTACCGGCGACGAGTTCATCGTGCTGATCCCCGACCTCGCGGACGGAGCGGAGGCGGCGCCCTTCGCCGAGGCCATCCGCTCGACGATCCACGGTGCCGTCGATGTCGCTGAGCACACGATCTCCCCGACCGCGAGCATCGGCATCGCGATCGGCGACCACACGGCCGACCCCGACGGCCTTCTTCGAGACGCGGCTCTTGCCCTGCGGCTGGCCAAGGAGGCCGGCCGGAACCGATTCGCCTTCGTCGACCCCTCCATGTCCAAGGATGCCGAGACCCGGCTGGCCCTCGAGACCACCATCCGCGACGGCCTCCGAGAAGGCGAATTCGTGCCGTGGCTCCAGCCCATCGTCTGGCTCGCCAACGGTGCGGTCGACGGCTACGAGGCGTTGGCGCGCTGGCAGCGAGCGGGTGGCATCACCGAACCCAGCGGGTTCATCCCCGCCGCGGCACACACGGGACTGCTCTCCGAGATCGACCTCACCATGGTCCAGCAGGTCATCGCGCGACTCGCTGGCCTGCCCGAGGCGACGTTCATCGCCGTCAACGTGTCCGGACAGACCCTGGCGCGGACGGACTACGCCGAGGTCGTGACCGCTGGCCTCGCCGAGCACCACGTTTCGGCCTCGCGCCTGCACATCGAGATCACCGAGACGACGCTCCTGTCCCTCAACGACGACCTCGTGCGCCAGATGCGCGCGCTGGCGGACTTGGGCTGCCGTTGGTACATCGACGACTTCGGAACGGGCTACTCGTCCATCAGCCACCTGCGCGATCTGCCCGTCGCCGGCCTGAAGCTCGATATGTCCTTCACGTCCGGGATCGGCGCTGGTGACCGCACGTCGATGCAGTTGGCCGGCGCCCTCATCGGCCTGGCCAACGGCATGGGACTGGACTCGGTGGCCGAAGGCATCGAGTCCCAGGCCGAGGCCGACTACCTGCGCACCCTGGGCTGGCGGCACGGCCAGGGGTGGCTGTACGGCAAGGCTGCGTCCGAGCCCGTGCACTGACGCGTCGCCCGAGCCGGGTATCCACAGGATCACCGAATCCGACCCGCACAACGAGCAGCCATCCGGCGAGGCGTGCGACAGGATGAGGACGTGACGAACGGAGCGGAGCCCGACTCCGCCGCAGCACGGCCCGCCGGCGGTTCCTGGCGGCGCTACCTGACGACCGACGACACGTCGTCCGAGGCGGCCTACGAGACCGACCTGCAGGGTGTCATCACGTGGGTCTCCCCGACGATCGAGGCCCTGCTCGAGTGGACTCCAGACCAGCTCGTCGGCACCCACGCCGTGGATCTCATCCATCCCATGGACCTCGACCGCGTCAACGCGATCCGCGCGAACCTGTACGCCGAGGCACGCGAGTATGCGCAACTGCCCTGCCTGTTCCGCACCGCCAGCGGCAGTTACCGATCGGTCACCGTTCGCGCTCGTCCGCGGACCGACGCCGACCAGACCGTCATCGGCTCGACCGTGCGGCTGTCCGACACACATGAACGAGACTCGGCACTGCGCGCCCTTGCCACGCTCAGCGAGGCCAACCGGACCCTCATCCGCGTCACCAACGAGGACGCCCTGCTGCTGCAGATGTGCCAGGCCGTCGTCAGCACGGGCCAGTACCAGTTCGCGTGGTACGGCCGACCCCTCCACAACGACGAGCAGACCGTCCGGCCGGTCGCCCAGGCCGGTGAGTCGCAAGGGTACCTCGACGAGATCAAGATCTCGTGGGGCGACAACCCGCTCGGCCGTGGGCCGACGGGGCGCTCCATCCGCCTCCGCCAGACCCAGGTGTCCAACAACCATGCCCCGGATCCGGACTTCAAGCCGTGGCGGAAGGCCGCAGCCGACCGCGGGTTCAACAGCTCGATCTCCCTGCCCGTGTTCGTCGACGACGATCTCGACGGTGCCCTCGTCGTCTATGCCGCGGAGGCCGGCGCATTCGACGCACAGGCCGAGGACCTGCTCGAGGACCTGGCCGCCGACCTCGGCTACGGCATGCACCGACTGCGCGACCGTCGTGCACTCGAGGGCACGACGCGGGAGGCCGTCAGCGCCAGCCAGCGGCTGCAGGCCACGCTCGACAGCCAGTTCGATCCGGTCGCGCTGATGGAGGCGGTCCGTGACGATGACGGGCACCTGATCGAACTCGTCTTCGCCGAGGCGAACGCGGCCGCCATCGAGTACAACCGGATGCCGCGCGAGCAGCTGATCGGCGCACGACTGCTCGACGTCATGCCCGGGCAGGCCGCCAAGGTCCTGCTTCAGCACTACTTCAAGACCATCGAAACCGGCGAGCCGGTCATCCTCGACGACTTCGCCTACCGCCACGAACTGGTCGGCGAGGAGCGCCGGTTCGACCTGCGGGCGACCAAGAGCGGTGACGGCGTCGCCGTGACGTGGCGCGACATCACCGACCGGCATGACGAGGAACAGCGCCTCGCCGACAGCGAGCGACGCTTCCGCCTGCTAGCCGAGAATTCCTCCGATGTCATCTTCATGGGCCGCGACGACATGACCATCACCTGGGCATCGCCCTCCGCACGACACGCCTTCGGCACGGACGCCGGCGCCTACATAGGTAGACGGGCCAGCGAATTCATCCATCCCGACGACCTCGCCTCTGCCTATGAAGCCCTCGAGGAGAGTCGGCGAACAGACGGGTCGTTCCACTCCCGGCAGCGCTGGCGGTGCGAGGACGGCTCCTACAGCTGGATCGACGTCGTCGGCAAGTTACTCGACGATGACGGGACCGGCCAGCCCGGTCGCGTCGTGAGCCTGCGCATCGTCGACGGGCAGGTGCGCGCCGAGCAGGGGCTCGCCGCCCGCGAGGAGCAGTACCGACTCCTCGCCGAGCACGCCTCCGACATCGTCTGGCAGACCACCTCCACCGGGCAGGTCACCTGGGTGTCCCCGTCGATCACGCCGATGCTCGGTTGGGACCACGATGACGTGATCGGCATGGAGGGCCTCGACCTGATCCACCCGGACGATCGAGCCGCCATGACCGCACACACCTTGCAGTCGCTGGCAGCACGCACCGCTGAGGCGGAGATCCGGATCCTCGACAAGAGCGGCGGCCATCGCTGGATGGCGCTGGCGATCCGGACCGTCGAGGCTCCCGAAGGCGTCACCCGCGTCATCTCGATGCGCGATGTCCAGGACCAGGTCCTTGCGCGTCAGCGCATGGAGTTCGCCCTCGGGCACGACGCGACGACGGGCCTACCGAACCGTTCGGTCATGATCGAGCGCCTGCGCGAGTGGCAAGGACAGCTCGAACGCTTCCACAGCGTCGGCGTGCTGTGCCTGGGCATCGACGGCCTGTCGGAGGTCAACGAGGCGCTCGGCCACTCCGCTGGGGACCTGCTCATCACGACGATGGCGGCACGCGTGGCCTCCGCACTCGACAGCGCCGAGAGCCTCGGGCGCGGTGCCGGCAACGAGTTGATCGTCGTGCTGCGCAACCTGAGGACCGGCTCCGACGCGGCAGCGATTGCCGACAAGATCCATGCGAGTACGCGCGGCCAGGTCGAGATCGCCGGCCAGACCGTCTCCCCCACCATGAGCATCGGCATCGTCACAGGCGGGCGCGACTCCAATCCTGAGGGACTCCTTCGCGACGGGAGCCTCGCCCTGCGCAAGGCTAAGGAGAACGGCCGCGACCGCTACGAGTTCGCCGATCCCGGCCTGGCCATCGAGGCACAGCAGCGCCTTGCCCTCGACGCCGAGATCCGCACGAGCCTGCACGACGGCGCGTTCCAGCCGTGGTACCAGCCTGTGGTCAACCTAGGCACCGGCCAGACGGTCGGCTTCGAGGCGCTGGCCCGGTGGATGCGCCCCAGCGGAGCGGCGCTTCCGGTGGCGTTCCTCGCCATCGCCGAGCGGTCCTCGCTCGTCATCGACATCGACCTGGCCATCATGCGGCAGTCGATCGCCCAACTGGCCGGCCTCCCCGATCCGCTGTTCATCGCCGTCAACGTGTCGGCGGCGACGCTGACCCGATCCCCGTACGCCGAGCACGTGATGTCCGCGCTCCTGCTGTCCGACGTCGACCCGGGTCGTCTCCATCTCGAGGTCACCGAGTCGATGCTCCTGAATCCCTCCGAGCCGACCACCCACGCCATCCGCCAGCTGGCCGACGCCGGTGTGCGGTGGTACATCGACGACTTCGGCACGGGCTACGCGTCCATCACGAGCCTGCGCGACCTGCCGATGTCCGGCCTGAAGCTGGACCGGTCCTTCACCCATGGCATCACGTCGCGGGAGCGGACGTCGATGCGACTGGCCGAGGCGTTGGTCGGCCTCGCCGCCGGTCTGGAGCTCGACACCGTCGCCGAGGGCGTCGAGCGGGAGGACCAGGCCGAGTACCTGCGCAGCCTGGGCTGGCACCACGCGCAGGGCTGGTTGTACGGCAAGGCGGAGCCGACACCGATCTACTGACGGACGGAAGGTTCACGCCCGCCGTCATCGGCCCCGACGTGCTACACCAGAGGTATGTACCTGACATTCCTCGGCGCTGCCGGCACGGTGACCGGGTCGAAGACGTGCATCGACATAGGAGCCCACCGATTCCTGGTCGACTGCGGCCTGTTCCAGGGGCCGCGGGAGGTGCGCACGCGCAACTGGGAGCCGTTCCCGATCAACCCGACGAACATCGACAGCGTCGTGCTGACGCATGCGCACCTGGATCACTGCGGCTACCTGCCCGCACTCGTGCGCGATGGCTTCACCGGCCCGGTCTACTGCTCCCCCAACACCGCCTCGCTGGTGCCGATCATCCTGCGCGACAGCGCTCGGCTGCAGGAGGAGGACGCCGCGTTCGCACGGAAGAAGGGCTACTCGCGACATGACCAACCCGCTGCGCTCTACGACAGCGAGGACGCCGAGCGGTCGATCGCACTGCTGCACCCTGTCGAGTTCGGCACCGTCTTCACGCCCTGCCAGGGTGCCACGGCGCGCCTCGACATGGGCGGACACATCCTCGGCTCGTCGATCGCGACCATCACCGACGACTCGACCGGGCATGCCGTGGTGTTCAGTGGTGACCTGGGTCGCGGCAACCATCCGCTGCTGCGCAACCCGGCGCCGCCGAGTGATGCGAGCGCGATCGTCGTCGAATCCACGTACGGCGACCGTGAGCATGAGGATGTCGAGCAGCAGCTCGACAAGATGGCTGCAACCATCACGCGAACACTCAAGCGGGGCGGAACGGTCGTCATCCCGGCGTTCGCCGTGGACCGCACCGAGGTGCTCCTGAAGGCCCTGCGCAGCCTGCAGGACCAGCAGCGCATTCCCGTCGCACCGATCCATGTCGACAGCCCGATGGCGCTCGCCGCCTTGCGCGTCTACCTCGATGCCATCCGTGACGGTGACCCGGAGATCTCTGCCGCGACCGTGGCCGAGGGCCCGATGGCGATCGACCTGCCGAACTTGCACGAGGCCACGACTCCGCTGGAGTCGATGGCGCTGGACCGCGGCGGCGCGCGCATCATCATCTCGGCGTCGGGCATGGGCAGCGGTGGCCGCGTCACGCACCATCTGAAGGCACTGCTGCCGGATCGCGACAACACGGTGATCCTTGCCGGCTTCCAGGCAGTCGGCACACCCGGCCGCATGCTCGCCGACGGGGCCAAGGAGATCAAGATCCACGGCCAGTACGTCGCCGTGCGCGCCGAGATCGTCGAGGTCGAGGCGTTCTCTGTGCACGCCGACGCAAGCGAGTTGCTCGACTGGCTGGAATCCTGCCGGACCAAGCCGCAGCAGGTCTTCGTCAACCATGGCGAACCGGAATCCTCTCACACTCTGGCCAACCGGATCCGCGAGGAATGGGACGTTGCCGTGGTCGTGCCGCAGCAGGGCGAGCGGATCTACGTATGACGTCGGACCCGGATGCCTTGATCGAGGTGCTTCGACACACCGCCGAATCGGACTCGCGCATCCAGGGCCTCGTGCTGTGCGGATCGTCCGCCGAACCGTCCAGACGCGACCGGTGGTCTGATCACGACTTCCTCCTGATCACCAACGACGGGACTCCCGAGCAGTTCCGCACGGACCTGTCGTGGCTGCCTGCTGCGGAAGACATTGCCTGGTCGTTCCGCGAGACCGCGCATGGGCTGAAGGCGCTCTACCGGTCGGGCCTGTTGATCGAGTTCGCCGTCTTCGACCGAGCCGAATTCGCTGGCTGCGTGCTGAACCATGCGATCGTTGTCGTCGATCGCGGGGGCATCGCCGCCATCACTGAGACGGTTCGCGACCGCAGCCTCGCTCCCCGGAACGTCAATCGCCTCAGTGAGTTCCGGCTGTTCCTGGCGTTGGTGTACATCGGCACCGGGCGCGCCCGCCGCGGCGAGCGGCTCAGTGCCAGCGTGTTCGTGCGCACCTACGCGGTCGAGCATCTCCTTCGACTGGCCCGGGACCTGGTCCCCCGCGAGCAGGCAGCCGAGCTCGACGCACTCGACGTCTTTCGGCGGTTCGAGTCGGCCGACCCCCGGCTTGCGGCCGCGATCGATGCGGCCGTGACCTTGGACGTGGTCGACGTGGGCCGCGCACTCCTGCAGGCGGCCGAGGACTGGCTGGCGAGCCACTGGCCGGAGTACCCGCGTGAGGACACTGCGCTCGTCCGCGCGCTCCTGGATTCGTGACCGTTGGAGACCTGCGTCGGCGTGGAGGTCAGGCGCCCGGGTCCGCGGCGGGACCCACGAAGTCCACGAGCCACTCCATCAGCGGGCGCATTGACCGCCAACCATCGCGCACGGTGGTGAACGCCTTGCGACTTCCGAGCCACGGCTCGACGGGATAGTGCCGGGCGACGGTGATGCGCCGGTTGCGCAGCAGGCCGATGCGGGGATGGTCGGCCGAGTAGCCGCGTGGCTGCGTCTTGACCGGGTCGCCGTCGATCTCCCACGAGCGCTTCATCGACTTCAGCATGCGCTCGAGTTCGGCGCCGGCCGGGCCCTCCACCGACTCCCGGTAGCGCGCGGTCTGGTCGCCCTGCGGTGCGTACCACCCGCCGGCCACCATGAGGCCCGACCCTGACACCTGGACGTAGTAGCCCATCGCGTCCTCGACCTCGACGACCCCGCCCTGATGGTCCTTGATCGGCGGCTTGCCCTTGGCGAACCTGGTGTCGTTGTAGGGGCGGTACACCTTGGGCGTCCCGAACTCCGGTTCCAGTTCGGCGAGCAGTGCCTCCAGGGGCTCCTTGATCGCCGAAACGTACTCGGCCTTGTGCTCGTTCCACCAGGTGCGGTTGTTGTTGTCGCCGAGCCGATCGTAGAAGTCGAACGCCTCGGCCGGGAAGCCGGTGAACGAAGAAGCCGCTTTGCTCATGAAGGGCATGATCGCATCCACGCGGGGCGGCGGGGGCGGCAACCGGCCACGCGTCAGCGCAGTCGGACGTACGACCGGTCCAGCTGGTCGACCGACGTCACGCCGAGCAACTGCATCGTGGTGCGGATCTCCTTGTCGAGGATCGCCACGACCCGGCGAACCCCGTCGACACCGCCGGCCATCAGTCCGTAGAGGAAGGCCCGGCCGACCAGCGTGCCCCGCGCTCCGAACGCGAGCGCTGCGACGATGTCCTGGCCGCTGGTGATCCCGCCGTCGACGTAGACCTCGACGCGATCGCCCACCTCGTCGACGACCAGCGGCAGCAGCTCGAGCGGCACATTGCCCTTGTCGATCTGCCGGCCACCGTGGTTGGACAAGATGATGCCGTCGACGCCGAGGTCCGCGGCCAGTACCGCATCGGCGACGGACTGGACGCCCTTGAGGATGAGCGTGCCGGACCAGGCGCTGCGCAGCCACGAGATGTCATCCGGCCCGATCTTGGGGTCGAACACCTTCGTCAGCAGGTCCCCCACGGTGCCGCCGGTCGACTGCAGTGACGCGAACTCCAGGGGCTCGGTGGTGAGCAGGTTCATCCACCAACGCGGATACATGGCCATCTCGGCCATCGTCCGGACGGTCAGCTGCGGGGGGATGGTCAGGCCGTTGCGGACATCTCGAAGACGGATGCCGCCGACGGCCGTGTCGACGGTGAGGATCAACGTGTCGTAGCCGGCGGCCTCCGCACGCCTGACCAGCACTTCGGCTGCCGCGTGGTCGTGCCAGACGTACAGCTGGAACCAGCGCCGCGTCCCAGGCGCCGCCGCCGCGAGGGCCTCAACCGACGTCGTCCCGAGGGTCGAAAGCGAGAACGGGATGCCTGCCTCGCCAGCGACCTGCGCGACAGCGGGCTCGCCGAGGTAGTGCATCATCCGGGTGAATCCCGTCGGGGCGAACGCGAACGGCAGCGCTGACCGCTGGCCCAGCATCGACACCGACGTGTCGATGTCCGCGACGTTGCGCAGCACGCGCGGCTGGAACTCCACGCGCGCGTAGGCCTGCCGGGAACGTCGTAGGGAGGACTCGGTTCCGGCCGAGCCGTCGGTGTAGTCGAATACCGACCGCGGGGTGCGTCGGCGCGCCATCTCCCGCACGTCGCCGATGCTCGCGCAGCGCTCGAGCCGGGCCTCCAGGCGGGACAAGCTCGGGTCCCGCCGTCCGATGAGGGGCAGCACCTCGCTTGGTCGGGGCAGCCGTCGCTGGACCATCAGCGGTTCCTTTCGCTCGTCGCCAGTCGATCGGCGAGATCTGTCCACGGCCGTCGATCTCCGCGGGGCTCGTACGTCGTGATCTCAGGCATGCTCGCGACGAGCATGCGTGCCTCGGCCAGGTCCGCCACTGCTCCCATCGTGCGCCATTGCAGGACCGCGTTGCCAAGCGCCGTCGCCTCGACCGGGCCGGCCACGACGGTCTTGCCGGTCGCATCCGCCAGCCACTGCATCAGCAGCTTCATCCTGCTGGCGCCGCCCACGACGTGCAGCACCGGGCGAGGGCGACCCAGCAGGGACTCGATCTCGGTGGCGCGCTCAGCGAGCCGCACCACCAGCGACTCAAGAATTGTCCGGACGACGGCACCCCGCGAGCCGTCCCAGTTCCCGATCACGTGGGGACAGATCGTCTCCTGGCTCTGCCCGGGCTGCGTCAGGTCCGGTGCGTCGACGTCGAAGACGGCCGCGAAGGCCGGCGCCCGCTCCGCGGCGGCGAGGAGTTCCGGCACGGACGGCTCGGTGCCGTCCGTCGCTGCCCAGGCCCGCCGGCACTCCTCGAGCAGCCACATGCCTGAGACGTTTCGCAGGAACCGCACCGTCGAGTCGACGCCAAGTTCGTGCGTGACGTTCAGGGCCATCGATTCGGGCGTCGGCTCGATCCCGACAGCCTCCGCGCCGATGAGCGCCCAGGTCCCAAGGGAGAGCACCAGGGCTGAGTCTCGATCGGCGAGCGGCGTCCCGACGAAGGCGCTCGCGGTGTCGTGCGTGGCCACTGCGATGAGGGGAAGGCCGCGAAGCCGCGCGTCGGTCGCGGGGCCGCGGACGGCGCCCGGCTCGTCCGGCGGGAGGAACGCCGAGCCGGGCACGCCAAGTGCGGCGAGGACCACGGGCGACCACTGCCGGGTGCGCACGTCGACCATTCCGGTGGACGAGGCGTTCGTGATGTCGGTCGCCGTGACTCCCGTGGCCCAGTAGGTCAGCAGGTCGGGAACCATGAGGAACGTCGTGCCCTCGGTGATCCGCTGCGGATCGTCCGCTGCGACTTGGTAGATGGTGTTGATCGGCATGTGCTGGATGCCAGTGATGTCGTACTGGCGCTCCCACGTCAGCGCAGACCGCACGACGCCGATCCCCCGCTCGTGTCGGGGGTCACGATGCGCCCGCACCGGGCCCACGAGTGCGCCGTCGCGCACGACGCCGTAGTCGATGGCCCAGGTGTCGATCCCCCACGAAGCAGCGCCGGCTTCGACCGACTGCGCCAGTCCGTTCAGCATCGACGCGTAGAGCGCATCGATGTCCCACGACCAGGCATCGGCCGACTGCCGCAGTACGTTCGGGAAGCGCGCCACCACGTCGAGCCGTGGCCCATCCGGGCCCAGCTCCGCCAGCACGACGCGACCACTCGTCGCGCCGATGTCGACAGCGGCGACCTTGGTCATGACGCCCCTAACGAAGGAAGGCAGCAGCGACGCCCGAGTCGACCGGAACGAGCAGACCGGTCGTCCGCGAGAATTCGTCGGACACGATCGCCGCGACGGCGGCCGCCACGTGATCGGGAAGCACCTCACGCTTCAGGATGGTGCGATTGGCGTAGAACTGGCCGAGGTCCTCCTCCTTCACCCCGTAGACCGCTGCGCGGTTCGCGCCCCAGCCGCTGGAGAAGATCCCTGAGCCCTGCACGACGCCATCGGGGTTGATGCCGTTGACGCGGATGCCGAACTCCCCCAGCTCGGCTGCGAGCAGCCGCACCTGATGACCCTGGTCAGCCTTGGCCGAGCTGTAGCCGATGTTGGATGGACCCGCGAAGATGGCGTTCTTGCTGACGATGTACACGATGTCGCCACCCATCCGCTGGGCGATCATCGCTCGAGCCGCGTCGCGGCTGAACAGGAACGAACCCCGCGCCATGACGTCGTGCTGCAGGTCCCAGTCGCCAACGGTCGTCTCCAGCAAGGGCCTCGAGATCGACAGGCCGGCGTTGTTGACGACGATGTCCACGCCGCCGAAGGCCAGGCAGCACGCGGCCACCACGGCCTGCACGCCCTCCTCGGAGGTGACGTCGACTTCAACCGCGATCGCCACGTCCGGGCCACCGAGCTCGGCGGCGAGTTCGCGCCCCTTGTCGATGTCGCGGTCGGCAATGACGACGCAGCCGCCCTCGGCCGCGATGGCTCGCGCAGTCGCGCCACCGATGCCGCCAGCACCACCGGTGACGATGGCGATGCGCGTCGCGAGCCGCTTCGGCTTGGGCATGCGCTGGAGCTTGGCCTCCTCCAGTTCCCAGTACTCGATGCGGAACTTCTCACTCTCGGCGATGGGGGCGTAGGTCGACAGCGCCTCGGCGCCGTGCATCACGTTGATCGCGTTGACGTAGAACTCACCGGCGACACGGGCGGTCTGCTTGTTCGCGCCGAACGAGAACATGCCGATTCCAGGCACCAGGACGATCGCCGGGTCGGCCCCGCGCATGGCTGGGCTGTCGGCGGTCGCGTACCGGCTGTAATAGGCGGCGTACTCGTCGCGGTACGCCGCGTGCAGCACGTGCAGCCGCTCGACGGCCTCCTCGATCGGCGCGTCGGCCGGCAGGTCCAGCACCATCGGCCGCACCTTGGTGCGCAGGAAGTGGTCGGGGCACGAGGTGCCGAGCGCCGCGAGTTCTCGGTGTCGCTCCCGGCTGACGAAGTCGAGGACGACGTCGCTGTCGTCGAAGTGCCCGACCATGCGGCGGTCCTGCGACGCGATGCCGCGGATGACCGGAGCCAGTGCGGCCGCCCGTGCGCGCCGTTCCTCGAGCGGCAGCGGCTCGTAGCCGGGTATCACACCCCCGAACGGCAGGGCCTTCCCGTTCGCCGCGATGAACGCCTCGGCCATGCCGATGATCTCCAGCGAGTTCGCCTCGCAGATCTCGCTCGTCGCGCCCCAAGCCGTGATGCCGTGCCCGCCCAGGATGCAGCCGATCGCCTGCGGGTTCTGCTTCTGGATCGCGGCGATGTCGAGACCGAGCTGGAAGCCGGGCCGACGCCACGGGACCCACACGACCCGATCGCCGAAGCAGCGTTTCGTGAGCTCAGGACCGTCCGCCGAGGTGGCGAACGCGATTCCCGAGTCGGGGTGAAGATGATCCACATGCGGCGCATCGACGAGGCCGTGCATCGCCGTGTCGATCGACGGTGCTGCGCCCCCGGTGCCGTGCAGGCAGTAGGTGAACGCGTGCACCATCTCGTCCTCGCGGTCGATGCCCGGGTACACGTTGACCAGGGAGCGCAGGCGATCCAGACGCAGGACGGACAGGCCCGACTCCTTGAGCGTGCCGAGGTCACCGCCGGAGCCCTTGACCCACATCAGCTCGACCGGCTGCTCAGTGACCGGGTCGAGCTCGGTTCCCTTGGCCGACGTGTTCCCGCCCGCGTAGTTGGTGTTGCGCCGATCGGCTCCCAGCCGGTTCGAGCGCTGGAGCAGTTCCTGGACTGGCGTCCGCGACGTCATCATCTCCGTCTTCCTCGTGAGTGCTGCTGCGTGATGGTTCAGGCGCCCCAGCCGGCCTGGCTGCCACCGACTCGGTCGGCGACGATCTGCTCGGCGTACCCGGATGCCGCGTACGCCTTCATCGGAGCCGGGTCGATGCCCCGCTCGGATCGCCACTCGGCCAGCAGCGGGCGGACATCGGTGTCGTAGGCGTCCATGAGGACGGCATGTGCGCCCAGCACGTCGCCACTGCGCTGAGCGGCCTCGAGCGCGGGCTGGTCGACCAGCAGCGCCTTCGTGACCGCCTCCTGCACGTTGAGGATCGAGCGGATCTGCCCGGGGATCTTCGGCTCGATGTTGTGGCACTGATCGAGAACGAAGGCGACACCGGACGACTGCCGGATCGCGTCCGCCTTGACGACCTCGTGCATGATCCGGAACAACTGGAACGGATCAGCGACACCCACGATGAGATCGTCGTCGGCGTAGAACCGCGAGTTGAAGTCGAAGGCGCCTAGCTTTCCTTCTCGCAGTAGGAACGCAACGATGAACTCGATGTTGGTCCCTGGTGCGTGGTGCCCGGTGTCGACGACCACCATCGCCTTCGGGCCGAGCTTCAGGCAGTGCGCATACGACACGCCCCAGTCCGGGACGTCGGTCGCGTAGAAGGCCGGCTCGAAGAACTTGTACTCCAGCACCATCCGCTGGTCGGGGCCGAGACGGTCGTAGACCTCGACCAGGGCCTCGTGCAGGCGGTCCTGGCGTGAGCGGATGTCGTCCTGCCCCGGGTAGTTCATGCCGTCGGAGAACCAGAGCTTGAGGTCGCGTGAGCCGGTGATGTCCATGATGTCGACGCACTCAAGCAGGTGGTCGGTCGCCTTGCGGCGGATGCGCGGGTCGGGATTCGTGACGCTGCCCAGCATGTAGTCGTCGTCCTGGAAGACGTTGCTGTTGATCGTGCCCAGCGCGATGCCCTCCTGCGCGGCATGCGTCGCAAGCTTGTCGTAGTCATCCACCTTGTCCCACGGGATGTGGAGCGCCACCGAAGGCACGGATCCGGTGTAGCGAGCGACCACGGCCGCGTCGGAGACCTTCTCGTAGGGGTCACGCGGCACGCCCGCTTGGGCGAACACCTTGAACCGTGTGCCGGAGTTGCCGTATGCCCAGGAGGGCACCTCGATCTTGAGCTCGTCGAGTTGCCGCTTCGCCGTTTCGCGATCCATGTCGGGTCCTGTCTGGTCGAGGTCGGGTCAGAGGTATCAGGCGAGGTGGAAGACCTCGCGGAGCGTCAGGAACGCCTCGTCGGGGCGACGGCCGTCGAGTGACTCGAAGAACTCGGCCATCTCGGACTGCCATCGGGCGTTGACGTCGGTGGCGGCCATTCCCTCGAGGGCAGCCGCGAGACTCGGTGTCTCGAAGTAGCCGACGAGCAGGCCGTCGTCGCGAAGGAAGAGGGAGTAGTTGTGCCAGCCGGTCCGGCTGAGGGCTTCGAGCATCTCCGGCCATACCCGCTGGTGCCGTTCGGCGTATTCATCAAGCCGGTCCGCCCGGACCTTCAGCAGGAAGCACACGCGCTGCATCGGACTCCTTTGGTCCGGGTGGCGGCGGACGGGTCACGTCCGCCGCCACCCGAGCTAGGTGGTGCTCGTCAGCCTGTGCCTAGTAGATCTTGGCGAAGGTGACGATGTTGCCCTTGGTGAAGGTGAACGGGTCGCCGAGGTAGATGACGCCGTTCGGGCCTTCGACGTAGGTCTTGGTGCCGGCCTTGAGCTTCGTGCCCGTGGCCTGCTTGAGGTTGCCCGAGGCGCACTCAGCTGCGGCGTAGGTGCCCACGTAGCCGAGGTCGATCGGGTTCCACAGACCGAACTTGCTGATCGTGCCGTCGAGGACGTAGTCCTTCATCTGGCTCGGCAGGCCCAGACCGGTGATGGCCACCTTGGAGCCCTTGGACTTCTTCTCCTGGGCCGCGGCGAGGATGCCGACGGTGGTCGGGGAGATGATGCCCGCGATGTCCGGGTGCTCGGTCAGGATCTGGTTGTACTGCTGCGCCGACTTGGTCGCGTCGTCGTCGCCGTAGTAGACGCCGGCGAGGGAGATGTTCGGGTACTTCGCAGCAAGCTGCTTCTTCATGGCCTCGATCCAGGCGTTCTGGTTCGCGGCGGTGGCTGCGGCGGACAGGATCGCAACCTTGCCCTTGCCGCCGATCTCCTGCGCGATCCAGTCGACCTCAGCGGCACCGATGCGGTCCGAGGATGCCGGGAGCACCGCAACGGTTCGCGTCTTGGTGTCGGCGACGTCGGCGTCGGACGTGACGACGCAGATGCCCTTGGCCTTGGCCTTCTTCAACGTCGGGGCGAGCGCGTTCTGGTCAGCTGCGCTGAGCACGATCGCGTTGTATCCCTGCTGAATGGCCTGGTTGATGAACGCGACCTGAGCCGGGCCGGTGGCCTGGGTGGGGCCGATGTACTTGCAGGTGGCCTTGATCTCCTTGCAGGCCTTCTGAGCGCCCTTGTTCCAGGCGGTGAAGTAGCCGTTGTTGATCGCCTTCGGGATGATGGCGATCTTGAGGCCAGACTTCGGCGCAGCGGTTGCAGGCGCGACCGCCAGGCCGACGATGACGGCGGCGCCTGCGGCGACGGCCATCACCTTCTTCGTGATTGAGGTCATCCTCGGTGACTCCCTTGGTCCTGCCCTGCGACCGCAGGGCTTAGTGGTTCAGTCGCGCCGCCGGGTGGTGGCGTTACTCCGCCTCGGCTTGAGGGCCGAGAGGTTCTGTGGGCGAGTGACTCGCGGATCTTCGACAGTATGCGGGGAACGGCCACTGACACAAGGAGCAGCAGGCCGCTGACGATGACAAGGGCGTTGGCGTCCCAGCCGGCAAGCTGGAGGTACGAGCGGCTGAAACCCCAGATCAGGACGGCCGCGACGACACCCCAGATGGTGCCGACCCCGCCGGCGATCGCGACCCCGCCGAACAGCACGGCGGCGATGACCAGCAGTTCGAAGCCGAGCGCGCCGTCAGGTGACGACGAGGCGAAGCGGATCGTGTAGGCCAGGCCGGCCAGGCCGCACATGAAGCCGGTCAGCACGAACAGGCTGAGCTTGACCCTCTTCAGCGGGATGCCCGAGAACACTGCCGCCTCGTCGCCCTGTCCGATCGCGAACAGCCACCGGCCAAGGCGCGTCCCGTGCAGCACGTACCAGAAGGCCAGCGCAGCGATGACCATCGGCACGACGACCCACGGCAGGAACGTGCCCGGGATCGGCTGGTAGCCGAGGTCGGTCCACTCGGTCGGGTAGTCCGCGACCGGGGTGTCGCCCAGGAGTACGTAGCACAGGCCGCGGTACAGGGCCAGCGTTCCGATCGTCACCGCGAGGGACGAGAGCCCAAGGCGAGTCACCAGCAGGCCGTTGACGAGGCCGCAGAGGGAGCCGGTGAGCAGGCCGGCGATCACCGCGATCCACATCGAGCCGGTGCCGTGCCACGCGATGCCGATCACGGCCGAAGAGAGCGTCAGGTTCGACGCGACGGAGAGGTCGATCTCCTTGACGATGATCAGCAGTGCCATCGGGAAGGCGATGAGCATCACCTCGGAGACATCACCGATGATGAAGTTGATGTTGTCGCCGGCCAGGAACAGCTCGTTGCTCATTCCGCCGAAGAGGATCAGCAGGACCAGCAGCAAGATGATGCCCTTGTCCCAGCCGAGCCGGAAACCACCTGATTTCATACCGGCACCTCCACCAGGCGGGTGGCGTGGCGAGTGCTCCTCATAGCAACGATGCGATCGAAGGCGATGGCGGCGACGAGCAGTGCGCCAGCGACCGCCTGCTGCCAGAACTGCGATACTCCGAGCGCTCCGAGCGCGAAGGCGATTGTCTGCAGGAGCACCGCACCGATCAGCGCACCGGCCGGCGTCCCTACTCCGCCGGCGATGGCCACGCCGCCGATCACGCAGGCTGCGACGACGTACAGCTCGATGCCCAGACCCGCCGTCGCGTCGGCGAACGAGAACCGCGACAGCAGCATGAGGCCAGCAATCCCTGCGATGGACCCGTTGAGGACGAAGGCGGCGAACTCGCGATGCGGGACCGGGATGCCGACCCGACGAGCCGCCTGCGGATTCGATCCGATCGAGTACAGGTCGCGGCCCCAGCGCGTGTAGCGCAGCACCAGCGTCATGATCGCTGCCGCCAGGGCGGCGAACACGAACAGGTCCGGGATGCCGAGAATCTCCCCGGACCCGATCCAGGAGAAGTACGGCGGCAGCTGGTCGGCCGTCACCGTGATTCCCGCGGCCAGGTAGTTGAAGATGCCGCGCACGATGTAGAGCGTCGCGATCGTGACGACGAGTGACGGCAGACCGAGGTACGCCACGAGCGCGCCGTTGACGATTCCGACGGTGGCTCCCACACCGATGGCGATGAGAATCGCCACTCCCCCGGTGACGCCGCCATGGTTCATCGAGTAGCTGCCGACGAGGAAGGAGACCAGACCTGCGGTCGAGCTCACCGAAAGGTCGATGTGTCGCATGATGATGAGGTTGGACTGCCCGACGGCAAGGAAGCCGATGAGTGCCGACTCGATGAGGATTGCCGTGAGTCCATCGCCGGTGCGGAAGGCCGGATTGAGGATGCCGGTGAGCAGGAGGAGCAGGAGCAGCGCCACGAAGATCGGCAGCTCGCGGATCCGCATCACCTTGGCCATCATGCTGCGGCTCCCGCCGCCGCCGTCATCACGCGCTCCTGGGTGGCCTCCGAGCGCGGAATCTCCGCTACGAGGCGGCCCTCGCGCATGACGAGGATGCGGTCCGCCATGCCCAGCACCTCGGGCAGGTCGGACGAGACCATCAGCACCGCGGTGCCCTTGGCCGCCTGCTCCGACAGGAGCCGGTGCACCTCGGCCTTGGTGCCCACGTCGATTCCGCGGGTCGGCTCATCGACGATGAGGAGCTTGGGATCGGTCGCCAGCCACTTGGAGAGGACGACCTTCTGCTGGTTTCCGCCGGACAGCCGCTCAACCGGGTCGTCGATGCCGGCGTACTTCAGCTGGAGCCGCTCCGCCCAGTCCTCGGCGACCTTGCGCTCCGACGAGGTGCGCAGCAGCAGGCCACGACGCAGCCGGCCGAGGACGGTGATCGCCGTGTTGTGCGCGATGGAGGACGGCATGAAGAGCCCCTGCAGACGCCGGTCCTCCGGGACGAGGGCGATGCCCGCCGCCATGGCCTTCGCCGGCGTGTGCGACTGGAGCGTCTTGCCCTCCAGGACGATCGATCCGCCGTCGAAGGAGTCGATGCCGAAGATGGTTCGCACGACCTCCGATCGGCCGGAGCCCACGAGACCGGCCAGCGCCACGATCTCGCCCGCGCGCACCGTGAACGAGATGTCGGTGAACTCGCCCCTGCTCGACAGGCCCGCCACCTCGAGGACCACCTCGCCGATCTCGGCGGGAACCTTCGGGAACATGTCGGTGATCTCACGACCGACCATCCAGCGCACGATCTGTGCGTTGTCGATGTCAGCGACCTTGGCACTGGCCACTGTCGCACCGTCGCGCATGATCGTCACGGAGTCGCAGACCTCGAAGACCTCGTCGAGGCGATGGCTGATGTAGATGACGCCGCGACCCTGATCGCGAAGTCGGCGCGCGACCTCCAGCAGGCGCTCCACCTCAGCCGCGGAAAGCGCCGCGCTGGGCTCGTCCATGATGATGATCCTCGCCTCGACGCTGAGGGCCTTGACGATCTCCACCATCTGCTGGTCGGCGATGGACAGTCCACGTGCCTGGCGCCTTGGGTCGAGGTCGATGCCCAGGTCGGCGAACAACTCCGCAGTGCGGGTGGCCATGGCTGCCCAGTCCACGCGCCCACCGGACTTGGGCTGCTGGCCCACATACACGTTCTCGGCCAGCGTGAGATCGGGGAACAGCGAGGGCTCCTGGTAGATGATCGCGATGCCCTGATCGCGCGCGCTGCGAGGACTGCCCTGCTGGAACGTCTGGCCCTCGAGGTCGATCGTGCCCTCGTCCAGCGAGTGCAGACCGGCGAGCGTCTTGACCAGCGTGGACTTGCCCGCCCCGTTCTCACCGAGCAAGCCGACGATCTCCCCGCGGTCGACCGTCAAGGACGCGCCATCGAGTGCCTGAACGCCGCCGAAGCGCTTGTACGCGCCCTCGATGACCAACAGGTGTGTGCTCACGAAGCCCCTCGAGTATTGAAAGGTTCCAATTGGAGATTGCCCGATAATTACGTTCATTGCGGCCCCGTGTCAATCGGTTTCGCGGAATTCACCAATAACGGAATTGACACGTTTCATTTCTTCCCTACGATTCTGGTCCTGAGGGTTTCAAGAAGGGTGCGGGTATGGCCGTGAGCATGAAGGACGTGGCGGCGCGCGCCTCCGTGTCCCTTGGCACGGTCTCCAATGTCATCAACCATCCCGATCTGGTCGCCCTGCCCACGCGGCTTCGCGTGGAGGCGGCAATCCGCGACCTGGGGTTCATCCCCAGCGCTGCTGCACAGCAACTGCGGGTCGGGCGCGCCAAGGTCATTGGACTCGTGGTGCCCGACATCGCGAACCCGTTCTTCACCGAGGTGGCGCGCGGCGCGGAGGATGCGGCACTTGAGGCCGGTTACGTCGTGATCCTGTGCAACTCCGACGAGCAGGCCGAACGCGAGGACCGCTATCTCGCGGTGCTCGAAGGCCAGCGCGTGGGCGGCATCCTCATCACTCCTGCCCGCAAGAGCCTGAAGCCATTGAGTCGGCTCATCGCTCACGGCGTCGCCGTCACCCTTCTCGACAACGCCGCACCAAGCCAGGACGTGTGCAGTGCATCCGTCGACGACACCATGGGAGGCAGTCTCGCCGCCGAGCACGCGATCGCCCTCGGCCACACGCAGCTGGTGTGGCTAGCCGGCCCGCGCGACATCCCCCAGGTGGCCGATCGCGAGGCCGGGATCATGCGCGCGGTGCGCAAGGCCAAGGTCAACGTACGCCGCATCGCCGCAACCCAGATGACGGCGGCGGCCGGAGAGGCCGCCATGGAGGACGCGCTCGCGAAGGGCATCGAGATGACGGCCCTGCTCTGCGCAAACGACCTCCTCGCGCTCGGTGCCGTCCGCGCGCTGACGCGCGCCGGTCTCGGCGTGCCGAAGGACGTGTCAGTGATCGGCTACGACGACATCGAGTTCGCCGCCAACGCCGCGGTGCCGCTCACATCGATTCGACAGCCCAAGTACGAACTGGGCTACGCGGCGGCAAAGCTCGTCATCGGCGAGTGCGAGGACCCGGCCACCCATGCACACCAGCGTGTGCAGTTCCAGCCTCAGTTGATCGAGCGCGCATCCACGGCCAAGGCACCACGCAGGCGATGAGCTCGGGGTCGTTCGCGCCTAGCTCTGCTTGAAGAACATCGACGCGCGCGCTGAGTACAGCAGCAGCAGCACGATCAAGCCGAGCAGGATCTGGATGATCAGTGCAACCCACAGGCTCGGCGCGGCGAACAGCATCCACACCGCCGCGGCGATCATGAGGACCGTCAGCGCCGCCACGATGAACCGGGCGAAGGAACTGCCGTTCGCGATGCCCTTGGCGACCAGCAGGTAGACGACGCCGATTGCGATGGTGATCAGCGCCGCCCAGAGCCCGACCGTTGCGTTGTCGCCGCGGTTGAACAGCCGCAGGAATCCTGCGAGGAGCTGGAAGGCTCCTGTGATCAGGATGACGATGAACACCAGGGTCACGCCGATGGGGCGCTTGACGGCATCAGCCATGACATCTCCTCGCTCAGTCGGCCACGACACTCGATGGCGCGATGCTCACCCTAGGCCCGCGACTCGGGTCCCGCCCATTAGCCTCGCCCCATGAGCGAGGCGACAGAACAGCAGTCCGTGATCCGCGTGCGCAAGACCCTCGCGCTGCTCGGTGCGCGAGGCGAGGTCCGCGCGCTCGACGACAGCGCCCGCACCGCGAAGGAGGCCGCCGACGCGCTCGGAATCGAGGTGGGACAGATCGCGAGCTCGCTGATCTTCCTCGCCGACGGCGAGCCGGTCCTGGTCGTCGCCTCAGGAGGCCATCGCGTGGACATCGTGCAGCTGGCCAGCATCCTCGAGGTGAACGAGATCACCAAGGCAAGCGCCGACGAGGTGCGCAAGGCCACGGGATTCGCCATCGGCGGCGTCGCACCGGTGGGGCATCCGCACCCCCTGCGCACGATCGTCGACATCGCCCTGTCGCGATACGACGAGGTCTGGGCGGCCGGCGGTCACCCCCACTACGTGTTCCCCACGTCATACGACGAACTGCTGCGCATTACCGCCGGCGAAGCCGCCGAAGTCGGTGCCTGAGATCAGGAATAGTCCGTGGACCAACGCCCGACGGCATTGCCCAGGATGATCGTGTCGACCTCCGCCCCGTCGAAGTGGACGGCGCCAGCCGGCACGAGCAGGTAGCTGCCAGTCGGGTGGATCTGGGCACGGGATCGATCGCCGTCGGCGCCGAATGCCAGCCGTAGCTGGCCGGACATGACGTAGACGTGCGCGTCTGCGCAGTGGCTGTGGGGGGCGTCCCAGAAGCCAGCGGGAAGGAAGAAGGCGTAGGTGAACTGCACGCCTGCCTCCCGCGTGCCGGCAAGCGTGGCCGCCTTGGTGCCGTCGGCGAACAACTCGTCCCACGGGATGTCCTGGACGTGCACGCTGTACGGGTCAGTCATGTGCCATCGGCCTCCTCGGTCGTCTTGTCCTTGGATAGCAGTAAGCCTCACGCGGAGCACTCCGGTTTACGACACCGCGGGCCACCCGTAGCCTGACGACCCATGGGCACCCGTCCGAACTGGTTCATCCCGCAGGAACTGCCGTACGAGTCCCACTGGCTCGACGTCGACGGTCACGACGTCCATTACCTCGATGTGGGCAGCGGCCCGACGCTTCTCATGCTGCATGGCAACCCGACCTGGAGCTTCCTGTACCGCCGCATGATCGCGGGCCTGTCGGATCGCTTCCGCTGCGTGACCATCGACTACCCCGGCTTCGGGCTCTCCACTGCTCGACCCGGCTTCGGGTTCACTGCGGCCGAGCAGGCGGCGGTCGTTGCACGGTTCGTCGAGCTGCTCGACCTGCGCGACGTGACGGTGATCATGCAGGACTGGGGCGGCCCCATCGGCATCTCCGCAGTCCTCACCGATCCGAGTCGCTACTCGCGATTGGTTGTCGGCAACACTTGGGCTTGGCCGAGCAACCTGTGGACCACGTCCTTCTCACATGTCGCCGGTGGCCGGCTCACCGGCTGGCTGCTGACCCAGAAGGTCAACTTCTTCGTCAAGGACTTCCTGCCACGCGGGATCCGCAGGCGAACGCTGACCGAAGGTGAGCGGACCATGTACTTCGGACCTTTCCCTACCGCGGAATCACGCCTTCCAGTGCTGGTGTTCCCGCGCGAGATCCGCACGGCTCGACCCTTCCTCGATGGCCTGGAAGCCGGGCTTCCGACCCTCGGCGGCATGCCGCTGCTGCTGTTCTGGGCCGACAAGGACATCGCCTTCAAGGCGTCCGTACGTCGTCGCTGGCAGGAGGCCTTCGCCAACCGCCGCGACCACACCCTGGCAGGCTCCGGGCACTACTGGCAGGACGACGCCGGCGAGGAGGCCTCGGCCGCGATCCGCGACTGGTTCGAGGTCGATTCCGCGATGTGAGGTGCAACTCGGACACTTGGGCGCTTGAAGCGCAACGTCAGGCTTCTACGGAGCATCCTTCGAACATGACCCTCGACCATCTCTCGCTCTCGAGCCTCGCCGTGCACGCCGGTCGCGAGGGACTCACCGAGCTCGGCGTCCACGCGGTGCCGATCGACCTGTCGACCACGGCACCGCTGCCCTCCGTGATGGAGGGGCGCGACGCTCTCGACGTGCTGGCGACCGGACAGCCGCTCCCGCCGGGCGCACCCACGATCTACCGGCGCGCATGGAACACCACGGTCGCCCGTTTCGAGGTCGCCGTTGCCGCCCTCGAGGGTCACGTCCCGGGAGGGGAGCCGCTCGCGCTGGAGGGCATCGCCTTCGCAAGCGGGATGGCCGCGACGAGCGCCGTCGTATTGAGCCGGGTGGCGGCCGGAGTGCCGCACGTGCTGGCCGTGCGCCCGCTGTACGGCGGGACGGACGCACTGCTGGAGTCCGGGCTGCTCGGCACGGAGGTGACCTTCGTCGAACCCGACGAGATCGCCTCGGCTCGCACCGAGCGGACCGGACTCGTGGTGCTGGAGACGCCCAGCAACCCGACCCTCGAGCTGCGCGACATCAAGGACATCGTGCGACAGGCCGGTGACGTCCCGGTGATGATCGACAACACGTTCGCTTCACCTGTCCTGCAGCAGCCGCTTCGACTCGGCGCCGCCTACTCGGTCCACAGCGCCACGAAGTATCTCGGCGGACATGGCGACGCCATGGGCGGCGTCGTTGTCACGACTCCCGACCTCGCGACCGCGATCCGACCCATCCGCGTCATCACTGGCGGCGTACTCGACCCGTGGTCGGCGTACCTGCTGCTGCGCGGACTCGCGACTCTGCCGATCCGGATGCAGGCGGCACAGGCGACGGCCGGCGCAGTCGCCTGCTGGCTCACCGAGCAGCCGGCGGTGGCGCGCACGTACTACCCGGGCCTGCCCGGCGGCGATCCCACCGGACTGATCGGCACGCAGATGTACGGCCCCGGGGCCATGGTGGCGCTCGATATGGCCGGTGGCTTCGAAGCGGCCCAGCAACTGTGCTCCGGTCTGCGACTGATCACGCACGCCGTGTCCTTGGGCGGGGTCGACACCCTGGTCGAGCATCCGGCCTCGCTCACGCACCGCATCGTCAGCGTGGCCGCCCAGCCGGGAGCGGGTCTGGTCCGACTGTCCATCGGCCTTGAGTCGATCGACGACCTGATTCGCGACTTGGCCGCCGCATTGAACGCGCTGTGATCACAACGGATACTGGACGAACTCGAGCATTGACGCGTCGTACCACTCGCGCGTCAGTCCCCGTCCGGACATACCGAGCCGCTCGCACACGCGAACACTCGCCTGGTTGTCCAGGAACACCACGGCCCTGACCTCGGTCAAGCCGGTATCCCGAGCCAGGTCGATGACAGCAGTCCCCGCCTCAGCGGCGAAGCCGTGCCCCCACACGTCGGGGTGGAAGTGCCAGCCGATCTCGTGGACATCCGTCGCCTGCCCATCGGTGCGGGGCAGCGGCACCAGCAGGACCGTCCCGATCGGAGGACCGGGGTGGTCGATCCGCAGTACGGCCCACAGGCCTCGGCTGGGCGTCGCCCGCGCCTGCCACCGGCCGATCCGCTCAGCTGCCTCCTCGAGCGAGTCGACGGGTCGGGGCGTCGACCCGAGGAAGCGGTACACGTCCTCGCGCGAGTACATGTCGAGGATCGCCTCAGCGTCGTCCAGGTTCCATCGCCGGAACCGAAGTCGAGCAGTGGACGCTGGCCCGGCATCGTCGGTTTGGGTCATCCCATCGGTCAAGCGCGACCTCCGTCGTGTCGTCACGCCTCACTGCTCGGCGTTGCCTAGGTGCAACTGATACAGGACCTCGTCGAATCCCTCAGGAGTCCCGGACGTCCGTCCCACCTCGACGAAGCCGAGCGAGCGGTAGAAGTCCGGGGCCTGAAAGGTGTGCGTGCTGACCACAACCGTTCGGCACTTGCGGCGGCGCGCCTCGTCGATTGCGGCCTGAGCAAGGGCACGGCCCATGCCGGATCCACGTGCCGCGGGGCTCACCCAGAGGAACTCGATCCTGGCGTAGCCGCCCCACGTGAATCCATCGATGCCGGCTACCAGTGCACCTGACTCGTCCTTGACGAAGCAGCAGAGGTCGCGCCCATCGACGAAGCCGGTCTCCGCGAAGTTGAAGTCGTACAGGGCCTGACGCAGGGCCGCGGCATCTTCGGGCACGGAGTTGTCGCCGACGACCAGGCCAGTCATGCTGCGAAGGCGTAGTCGGCATCGGCCATGGCCTGGACGAGCATGGTCATCGCCTTGGGTCCCACGCCGTGCAGATCGAGCACCTCGGACTCGCTCCACAGCGAGAGCTCGTCGAAGTTCGTGATCCCCGCCTTCACGAGGGCTCGCCGAGCCGGCGCAGGGAGCCGCAGCGTCTGCCAGACGAGGTCGGGTTGGCGGGGCACCTTCGCCATGATCACTCGCCGTCGTAGGCCCGCTGAAGATCGGGGATGCTGAGCTTGTCCATCCCCAGCATCGCCTGCCATACGCGCTGCGCGCCTTCGGCATCAGGACCGGAGCCGAGCTCGAAGAGCGCGGTCGGGACCACCTGCCAGCTGACGCCGAACGGGTCCTTGAGCCAGCCGCAGCGCCCGGGCTCTCCCCCGCCGTCGGTCAGCCGGTCCCAGAAGTAGTCGACCTCGTCCTGCCCCTCGCAGGTCACGACGAACGAGATGGCCTCGCTGAAGGTGTAGTGCGGGCCGCCGTTCAGGGCCGTGAAGGGGCGGCCGTCCAGCTCGAACGACACCGTCATCACCGAGCCGGGGTCGGCCTGCGCGTTCTCCGGGTAGTCCACGTCGGGAAACGCGGCGTCCCCGTGGATCACCGAGTTGGGGAAGACCGAGACGTAGAAGCGTGCGGCCTCCAGCGCCTGGCCGTCGAACCACAGCATCGTCGACAAGCCCTGCATGCGCGCTCCTTCCTTGTGGGTGCAGTCGACCGCACCGGCCCACGTGTCCGAATTGTCCCACAGGTCAATCGGCGTCGGCCGCGAACCCGTACTGGCGCACCACCTGCGCGACCGTGACCTCATACGCCTCGTAGAAGTCCGCGATCCCCTGTCGCTGCGCCTCGGCGTGCTCGGCATGCGCCTTCCACAACCGGACGGACTCCTCGTCCGTGAAGTACGCCACCGTGATCCCCTGACGCGTGACGGGGTCGCGCACGCTGACCATGTCGACGAATCCGGGCTGGTCGTGGACGAGCTCATCCATGCGCTGCGCCATCCGCGCGTACTCATCGTCATGCGTCACCGTTCGACGGGAGACGAAGACGACCGCGATCTGCGCTCGGCCGGTCATGCGCGCAACCTTAGACTCGGCGGTGTGAGCATCCGCATCTACACCGGTCCGCACTCCGACCGGGGTGGCGGGCCGTCCGGGTGGATCGCCTATCTGCCTTGGGTCTTCGCCGCGGCCACGATCCTCGGCCAGATCATCTGGGTGCTCGTCGGCGGAGGTTCCCGCACGGCGCTGACCATTCTCACCGTCGTGACCTTCTTCCTGGCCAGTGCCACACATGCCTACCTGATGCGCGGAGCGGTCTGGACCAGCGGATTCCTCGCCATCACCTTGATCTTCGGCTGGGGAGTCGAAGTGCTCGGACTCAACACGTCGTTCCCGTTCGGCACCTACGAGTACGGCTCGTTGGGTCCGGCGATCGCCGGCGTGCCGCTGGTGATCCCGATGGCGTGGTCGATGATGTCGTACCCCTGCCTCCTGGCCGCCCAGCGCCTTTCGACCACGGGAATGGGCACCGCCGTCATCGGTGGCTGGCTGCTCGCCGCCTGGGACCTGTTCCTCGATCCGCAGATGGTCGGCGAGAAGTACTGGACGTGGCAGCAGACCGGCTGGGCGCTGCCGGGGATTCCCGGCATCCCCATGCAGAACTTCCTCGGCTGGCTGCTCGCCGCCATCATCCTCATGGGGATCCTCGAGCGGCTCCCGCGCAAGGCGGTGTCCGACGCCGTCCCGAACGTCATGTTGATCTGGGTGTACGCCTCGAACGTCGTCGCCAACGCACTGTTCTTCCACCGACCGGGCGTGGCGTTGTGGGGCGGCGTCTGCATGGGCATCGTCGTGATCCCGTGGCTGTGGCGGCTGTGGAGCACGCCCCAGTGGTGAATGGTCGCGCCGTCGTTGCCACTGGCTCCCTGGGAGCCGTGGCCCTGGCCGTCCATACAGCCGTCAACCTGACCTACCTGCGGACCCCGCAGCCCAATGCACCCGAGGTCGCCGAGTCGGTGGCCGTGCTCATTCCAGCGCGCAACGAGGCCGGGCACATCGGCCAGACCTTGGAGTCTGTGCTGGCGCAGACCGGCGTTCTGGCGCTGGAGGTCCTCGTCCTCGACGACGGATCCACCGACGGCACGGCCGACATCGTCCGACGCATCGCGGCAGCCGACGCACGCGTGCGACTGATGGAAGGGGCCGACCATGCGCCGCCGCCGGGCTGGCTCGGCAAGCCTTGGGCGTGCGCTCGTCTTGCAGCCGAGAGCGCTGCCGACGTACTGGTGTTCGTCGATGCCGACGTCGTGCTCCACCCGTACGCCGTCCGCTCCTGCATTGCCACGTTGCGCGAGGGTGGCTTCGCGCTTGTGGCGCCCTATCCGTTCCAGGAGTCGGACGGCTGGCTCGAACGCCTGGTGCAGCCGCTGGTCACGTGGTCATGGGCGGCGACCATGCCGCTGCGGTGGGCCGAGACATCGCAGCGGCCCTCGCTGTCGGCCGCCAACGGCCAGCTCCTCGTACTGGATCGACACGCCTACCTGCGAGTCGGCGGGCATGAGGCGGTTCGTTCGAACGTGCTCGAGGACATCGGACTCATGCGGGCCATCAAGGCCGACGGCAACCGCACCGCTACTGTCGACGGGTCCAGGCTGGCGCAGTGCCGGATGTATGACGGCACCACCGCGGTCGTCGACGGCTATGCGAAGTCGCTGTGGTCGGCCTTCGGCGGCCCCGTCGGATCGATCGGGGCCTGCACGCTGCTGACGGCCTGCTACGTCCTTCCCGCGGCGGCCGCGGTCGTGGCCACCGATCGCCGCACCCGACTGATCGGGCTGGCCGGCTACGCGGCCGGAGTGACGAGTCGCGCGATGGTGGCGACCCGCACCGGCGAGCGCATCGTTCCCGACGCTCTCGCCCAGCCCGCGTCGATCGCTGCCTTCGTCGGACTCAACGTCGTCTCGTGGTGGCGGCATCGACGCGGCACAAACGCATGGAAGGGCCGGGCCGTCACCGTGGGGGCGACCTCGTGAGCCGCGTCGTCGTCATCGGAGCGGGCCTGGGCGGTCTCGCCGCGGCCGCCCGACTGGCCGTTCGGCGGCACGAGGTCACGATCCTCGAGCAGGCCGATCGCACGGGAGGAAAGCTCGCCGTCTACGAGCGCGACGGCTTCGCATTCGACACCGGTCCGAGCCTGTTCACGCTCCCTGCGGTGTATCGCGACCTGTTCTTGAAGACTGGTGCCCCTCTGGAGGAGTCCGTCGACCTTCAGCCGGTGGAGCCAGGCTTCGGCTACCACTTCGCCGACGGATCCTCGGTGGTCGTCCCCGGCGTCGACCCCGCTCAGTGCGCCAATGCGTTCGGGGCAGCCTTCGACGGGACGGCGCGGGAGGACTGGCTCGCCCTGATCGGCCGGGCCGGGCAGATGTGGCGCATCACGCGTGAACCGTTCCTTCAGTCGCCACTCGCTGGGTGGCGGACGCTGCTCGGCCTGGCCAAGGACCCTCAGGACGTGCGCACCGTCGCGCCACGCACGACGCTCCGGGCGCTCGGCAAGGAGTACCTGCGCGACCCGCGCCTGCGTCAGATCCTCGACCGGTATGCCACGTACACCGGATCCGATCCGCGAGTGGCGCCCGCGGTGCTCGCGACGATCCCCTACGTCGAGGAGACCTTCGGCGCCTGGCACATCGCCGGCGGCCTCGGCCGACTCGCGCCGGCGCTCACCGAACGGTGCATCGAGCGCGGCGTCGAGATCCGACTGAACTGCGATGTGTCCTCGGTAGAGGTGACCGATGGCCGCGTCAGCGGCGTTCGGCTCGCCGATGGCCAGGTCGTCCCGGCCGACATCGTCGTCAGCAACACCGATGCTCGCCTCCTCTATGGCGGAATGGTCGACGACCGTCGCGCGGCGAAGGCCGGCAAGGATCTCCAGAAGGTGCCGCCATCACTGTCGGGGTTCGTCATGCTGCTCGCACTGCGCGGCCGAACCGACGGAGTGCAGCACCACAACGTCTGGTTCCCTGCCGACTACGACGGCGAGTTCGACGCCCTGTTCGGCCGCAACGTGTCGCCTGTCGAGGACCCGGCGATCTACGCGTGCGTCCCCGACGATCCCCAGATGCGCCCGGACGATGACAGCGAGGCGTGGTTCATCCTCATCAATGCGCCCCGACACGGCGACGGCCGCGATCGCACCATCGACTGGGATGCCCCGGGTCTGGCCGACACGTACGCGACGCACATCCTCGACACCCTCGCGGCGCGCGGCACCGACATCCGCGACCGCGTGATCTGGCAGGAGACTCGCACACCCGCGGACCTCGCCCGATCCACTCGCGCCCCGGGGGGCTCGATCTACGGCACGTCCAGCAACGGCGCACGCGCAGCGTTCCAGCGGCCGGCGAATCAGTCGCCGGTGCCGGGCCTGTACCTGGTCGGCGGCTCGTGTCACCCGGGCGGCGGGCTTCCCCTCGTCGGCATGGGCGCCGAGATCGTCGCGGACCTCATCGGCCCGGCACCCGTGCCTGGTCACGTGTCATAGCCGCGCATCGCCCGAGTCGGATTCGTACACTCAGGAGCACGCCGGCGCGGGCACGACGAGGATGGAGACGTCATGACGATGCTCAAGGTCTCGATAGCCCTCACCGCGGCATGCGTGGTGATTGCGGGGGCTGTCCCCGCGCATGCCGGAACCGTGTCGGCCACCGATGGCGGTTCCCAGGCCTCCCTCAAGACCCCGATCACGGCCCCGCCCGAGGGCAAGTGCACGCAACTGCCCTACGCGTTCACCCTCGACAAGGACGTCGACTATGCGACCACGGTCATCCTGGACGCCAACAGCGCCATGGTCGCCCGCGGCGAGGAGCTTCCCGCCGGAACAGGCACCGGAAGACTGAGTGTCTGTGGCGCCACCATCCACGGCAAGTCGTCGCCCTTCACCCTCCAGCTCATGATCACCTACACCGAGAACAGCGCGAAGGGCGCAGTGACCGCCGTCAGCATGCCGTTCACCTTCACGTCGAAGCCGATCACCTGCAAGAAGACGTCGAATCCGGGCAAGGGCCACGTCAAGAAGTACTCGACCGGGGCCTGCCCAAAGGGCTGGAAGTTCTCTCCTAAGCGGGCGCCTGGTCGCAACGACCTCGTACCGGCTTAAGGCGTGATCGCGCCGAGACCGAGCGCCTCGTAGACCTCGATCGTCGAGTGCGAGCGGTTGAGCGTGTAGAAGTGGAGCCCCGGGGCGCCGAGATCCAGCAGCCGCTGGCACATCTCCGCGGCCACGTCGATCCCCATGGCGACGACGGCATCGGGGTCATCCGCGATGCGGCCGAACCGCTCAGCCAGGTCGGTGGGAAACGCCGAACCCTGCAAGGCTGCGAACCGCTCGATCTGCGACACGTTGGTGACGGGGATGATGCCCGGGACGATGGGCATCGTGCAGCCATGGGCGGCCGAGGTCTCCATGAGCCGCTCGTAGTCCTCGACCCGGAAGAACATCTGCGTAATGGCGAACTCTGCACCCGCCTGCTGCTTCATCGCCAGCACGCGAGCGTCCTGGTCCAGGTCGGTCGACTCGGGATGCCCCTCGGGGAAGGCGGCCACACCAACGCTGAAGGTGCCCAGCGAGCGGATGAGCTCGACCAGTTGCACAGCATGGTCGAGGCCGCCGGGATGCGGCCGCCAGGGGGTGTCGAGGCCGGTCGGCGGGTCGCCCCGCAGCGCGAGCATGGTGTTGACGCCCTCGGCCGCGTACTGGCCGACGACGTAGCAGAGCTCGTCGCGACTTGCGCCGACGCAGGTCAGATGGGCCACCGGGGTCAGGGTCGTCTCGCCGGCGATCTCCCCAGTCAGCCTGACGGTCCGGTCGCGGGTCGATCCTCCGGCCCCGTAGGTCACCGACACGAACGTGGGCTTCAGCGCCTCGATCTCGCGAACGGTCTGCCACAGCATCCGCTCGCCCTCATCAGTCTTAGGCGGGAATAGTTCGAAGGAGAACGACCGCTGGCCGCTGGACAGGATCTCCCCCAACGAGGACGCCGCATGCATGCGCACAGACTACGGGTGCTGTGTTACGGCAATGTGTATGCCGACCGGCCTTGAGAGGCCGTCGGCGCCGGTTGCCCGTAGGCTCGTGGCGTGCCCGACAGCGCAAGTCCCCTCGACGTTGCCGACCTTCGGACCAGAGTCCAACGGGTCGTCGATGAGGTCCTGAGCGAGCAGAGCCAGGTGCTCGCGGTGGTCAGCGACGACCTGACGCCGATGGTCGACGCGCTCACCGCACTCCTCTCCGGCGGCAAGCGCCTGCGCCCGGCCTTCTGCTACTGGGGCTGGCGCGGAGCCGGCGGCGACCCCGGCCTGGACGACGCCGCGCTACGAGCGGCCGCCTCCTTGGAGTTCCTGCAGGCCTGTGCACTGATCCACGACGACGTCATGGATGGCTCCGACACCCGCCGCGGGCTGCCGGCCGCCCATCGGCGCTTCGCGGGAGTGCACCGCGGCGCCGAGTGGCTCGGCTCGCCGGAGAGCTTCGGCATCGGGGCCGCCATCCTTCTGGGCGACCTGTGCCTGTCATGGGCCGACGAGGTGCTGCTGACCACAGACTTCCCACACGAGGCGATCGTCCGCGGCAAGACCGTCTACGACGTGATGCGCACCGAGCTCATGGCCGGCCAGTACCTCGACCTGCTGGAGCAGGCGCGCGGCGGCGGATCGGTCGACCGCGCCCTCCAGGTCGTCCGCTTCAAGTCGGCGAAGTACACGATCGAGCGCCCGCTCCACCTGGGAGCTGCGCTGGCAGGCGCGGGGCCTGACGTCGTCGACGCCTACTCCGGGTACGGACTCCCGCTCGGCGAGGCATTCCAATTACGCGACGACATCCTCGGCGTCTTTGGTGACCCCGAGGAGACGGGCAAGCCCGCCGGCGACGACCTCCGCGAGGGCAAGCGCACGGTCCTGGTCGCCATCGCGGTCGAGCGCAGCACCCCGAAGCAGGCCGCCAGCATCCGGCGACATCTCGGCGACCCCGGTCTTGACGCCAACGGGATCAGCACGCTGCGCGACATCATCACCGACACTGGCGCCAAGGACTACACCGAGAACCTCATCGCCGAACTCCTCGAGACCGCGCTGGGCGCCCTGCACACGACCGACCTGGATCCCGAGGCGCGAGAAGTGCTGACCGGACTGGCCTTCGCCGCCACAAGACGAAGCACCTGATGCGCACCGTCAAGGGCCCCACCGACACGGTGGTCGTCGTCGGCGCGGGGCTCGCTGGGCTCTCGGCAGCAATGCGACTGGCCGGTGCCGGACGCCAGGTCACGCTGCTGGAGCGCGAGTCGGTTCCCGGTGGACGCGCCGGACGGCTGAGCATCCCCGCGGCCGGCGGAACCTACGAGTTCGACACCGGGCCGACGGTCCTCACCATGCCGGACCTCATCGCCGACGCCTTCGACAGCATCGGCGAGAGCATGGAGGACTGGCTCACCCTTGAGCCGATTTCGCCGCTCTACCGAGCGTTCTACCCGGACGGGTCCGTGCTCGACGTGCACTCCGACGTCGACGCGATGGCCGAGGAGATCCGCACGGTCATCGGACCCGACGAGGCCGCGGGCTATCGCCGCTACGTCGACTTCGTCTCTCAGCTCTACCGATACGAGATGAACGACTTCATCGACCGCAACATCGACTCCCCGCTGGACCTGCTCACGCGCGACCTCGCGAAGCTGGTCGCCATCGGAGGCTTCCGCAAACTCGCCCCCAAGGTCCGCCAGTACATGACGGACCCTCGCACCGAGCGCATCTACTCCTTCCAAGCCATGTACGCCGGCCTCTCGCCCTACGACGCGCTCGCCATCTACGCCGTCATCGCGTACATGGACTCCGTCGCGGGCGTCTTCTTCCCCAAGGGCGGGATGCATGCCGTCCCAACAGCGATGGCCGCCGCCGCGGAGAAGAACGGAGTCACGTTCCGCTACGACACGGAGGTCACGTCGATCGAGACGGTGGGCAACCGTGCGGTCGCCGTGCACACCGCCGATGGGGAACGCATCGCCGCAGACGTCGTCGTCCTCAACCCAGACCTTCCCGTGGCGTATCGAGACCTGCTCGGCCGCGAGCCGTGGTCCGTGCGACGACTGACGTACTCACCGTCCTGCTTCCTGCTGCTGGCGGGCTCCTCAGCCACCTATAGCAAGATCGCGCACCACAACATCCACTTCGGCCGGTCGTGGCAAGGGGTCTTCGACGAGCTGATCGACAAGCAGCAGCTGATGAGCGACCCGAGCATCCTCGTGACGAACCCGACTCGCTCCGATCCCTCCCTGGCCCCCGACGGGAAGCAGATCTACTACGTGCTGTTCCCGACTCCCAACCTCGATGCACCGATCGACTGGCGCGTCGAAGGTCCCCGCTATCGCGATGAGGTGCTGCGCACCCTCGAGGCGCGCGGGTATGTGGGCTTCGCCGATGCGATCGACGTCGAGGACGTGACGACACCCCTCGACTGGCAGCGGCGCGGCATGGAGCGCGGCGCGCCGTTCGCCTCGTCCCACTCGTTCCTGCAGACCGGTCCCTTCCGACCCGGAAACCTCTGGGGAGAGAACGTGGTGTTCACCGGATCGGGGACCCAGCCGGGCGTGGGCGTACCGATGGTGCTGGTGTCCGGTCGGCTCGCGGCCGAGCGGGTCACCGGGAAGGACCCGGCCTACCGATCCCGCGCCCGCCGCTGGTGAACGCGCCCCGGTCGTTCGTCCTGCGGCACGGGCTGCCCGGACTCCTGGGCACCGCGTTCGTCGCGATCGGCGCGCTCGGCGTCGGCTGGCTGCCGATCACGTCGAACATGCTCGCGAACCCACTGGTCAACGCGCTTCGCTCCTCGCTCACGGGATCCCTCGCCGCCCGGGCCTTCGTGATCATCGGTCTGGCGATCTTGCTCCAGGCCTGGCTGGTGCTCGGCTCAGAACTGCTGGCCGACAGTCGCCGCGGACGGTTCGCCAGCATCAAGGACACTCTCGGCATCCTCGCCATGTGGGCAGCACCCCTGCTCCTGGCGCCGCCGCTGTTCAGCCGCGACCTGTACTCGTACTACGTACAGGGCCGGGTGTACGGCGCCGGATACGACCCGTCCACCATCGGGATCAGCGTCATCCCCGGCTGGTTCGACGACGGAGCCGATCCGATGTGGGTGGAGTCGCCGACTCCGTACGGCCCGGTGTTCTTGATGATCGAGCGCGCCGTCGCGAACTTCGCGCATCCCAACGCATATCTGGGGGCACTTCTGTTCCGAGCGGTGGCACTCGTCGGAGTCGCACTGATCGCGTACTACGTGCCTCGACTCTCCGTGGCACACGGCATCGACCCGGCCCGGGCGCTGTGGCTCGGCGTCCTGAACCCCGTGCTCGTCATGCACTTCATCTCCGGTGCCCACAACGACGCGATCATGGTCGGACTGGTCGTGATGGGCCTGGCGCTCGCGACCGAGCAACGATGCCTCTGGGGCGCAGTAGCGGTGAGTCTCGCCGTCGGGATCAAGCCGATCGCGATCGTTGCCCTCCCCTTCGTCGGCCTGCTCTGGGCAGGCCGCGAGGGCCGGTGGATCGATCGCATCCGATCGTGGGCGTATGCCCTGCTCGTCCTTGCCTGCACGCTGGCCTCGGTCTATCTCGTTGCGGAGGCCGGGGCAGGTGTCATCAAGGCCGCGTTCGGCACACCATCGGGCGTGCTGACGTGGCTGTCACCGACGACCGCCGTCGGACTGCTGCTCGGGAAGCTGACCACTGCGGTGGGTCTGACGGCCGACACCTCCGTGATGCTCGCCGGCGTCCGACTCCTCGGCACAGTGCTCGGTCTGCTGGTCATCCTGTGGCTGATCCTGAGGCCCGGCGGCCGCAGCCCGGTCCGCGGTGCCGCCCTTGCGCTGGCGGTGATCGTCGTGCTCGGCCCCGTTGTGCAGCCGTGGTACCTGCTGTGGTTCCTCCCGCTCTTCGCCGCCACCGGGCTCAGCGCCCGTGAACTGCGCGTCGCGATGATCCTCACCGCGCTGTTCACGATCCACGGCATGATCGAGAGCTCGGCGAACGCCGACAACATCACCGACATCGGCGACAACATCACGTTCCTGATGGCGATCATCGTGGTGGTGATCATCGTCGCGGCGAGCCCGCGCGAGCGACGCCTCGTGCTCGGCACCGGCGAATCGATGGGCCTTGAGCCGGCATCCGACGACCAGGCCGAGCGGTCCGAGGCGATGCGCTGGCCCGCAGGTGGCAGGATTCACGCGTGAGCGATCGCGAACTCGACGCCGCGGGGATCCACGATCCGTATCTGCGTGAGTCCTATGAGCGCTGCCGCGAGCTCAACGCAGCGCACGGCAAGACCTACTACCTCGCGACCCTCCTCCTCCCGCCGGAGAAACGGCCATATGTGCACGCCCTCTACGGCTTCGCCCGCTACGCCGACGAGATCGTCGACGACCTGTCGTCGACGCTGACCGAGCAGGAGAAGTCCGACTGGCTGCACTCGTGGGGGGATGCATTCATCGCCGATGTCCAGCGAGGCTGGTCTGACGATCCCGTGTGCATGGCGGTTGTCGACACCGTTCGCCGGTGGGACATCCCGCGGGAGCACTTCGATGCCTTCCTGCACTCGATGGCCATGGACCTGACGGTCACGGAGTACCAGACGTACGACGACCTGTACGAGTACGTGTACGGCTCCGCTGCTGTCATCGGGCTCCAGATGGTGCCCATCCTCGAGCCGACCTCGCCGGAGGCCTACGACCGCGCGACCGATCTCGGGGTGGCCTTCCAGCTCGCCAACTTCATCCGCGACGTGGGCGAGGACCTCGATCGCGGCCGCGTCTATCTGCCGCTCGACGAACTGGCGCGCTTCGGTGTCAGCCGGCAGGACCTGGAAGCCCGGACACTCACGCCGGCGATCAAGCAGGCCTTGGCGTTCCAGGTGCAAAGGGTCCGCGACCTCGAGGAGAGATCGCGCCCGGGTGTCGACATGCTGATGCCGACGTCACGCGACTGCATCAACGCCGCGCGTGTCCTGTACTGCGGCATCGTCGACGAGGTGGAGCGGAACGACTACGACGTCTTCACCAAGCGGGCGAAGGTGCCTCTGACAAGGCGAATCGCCGTGGCCGCACCGGCCTGGCGCCGTGCGCGACGAGCCCGCCGTGCCGTCCCATCGCCGACCACCTCCACGGAGCACTGAGGTGGCTGCATCGATCCTGGCCGTAGTCGTCGACTGCGTGGATGCGTCGGCGCAGGCGCGGTTCTGGGCCGCGGCGCTCGATCGCCTCGTGATCGAGCGCAACCCGCGCGAATACCGTGTCGGTGATCCCGCCACCGACGCAACCGTCCTGTACTTCATGGACGTACCCGAGCCCAACGTGACCAAGAACCGCCTGCACATCGACGTCATCACCGATGGCGACCTCGCAATCGAGGTCGATCGGCTTCACGTGCTCGGTGCGGCACTGACCGAATACCGCACGGACGCGAGCACGCTGACGAACCCCGACCGCTGGGCCGTCATGACCGATCCGGAGGGCAACGAGTTCTGCGTGACCAGCACGTCGACTCTCAGCGGGTGGTTCGACTAGTCACGCTCAGTTCGACGATGCGTCGTCGCGGCGCCAGATCGGCGGACCGGCGTGCGGCGTGCGATCGAGGCCGCGGCGGCCCCAGAAGATCCACAGGGACAGTGACATCAACACCAGCGCGAAACCGAACAGCAGGTCCTCGACCGGAGCGAAGGCGATACGCCCGTCGCCGAGGAACGCCGGTGGCCCAGTTGCGGGCGAGGTGCCCCCGATGATCGCCTCATCGTGGTACTTCACAATGCCGAAGCCGGTGAACATCCCGTTCGTCAGGAGTTGGAAGAACAAGATGATCGCGTAGGACGTCCAGAAGACCCGGCGGCGGACCAGACGCGTGCGAAGCACCGAGAGATCGACAACGACCATCGCGACGACGGCCATGAACCCCAATTGCGTGTAGGTCATGAGCCGTCGCTCTCGTCGCCGGCCGACCAGCCGCGGACGCTGCGCACGGCCTCCAGCGTGAGGATCGAAGCGATGGGGATCGCGACGAAGAACAGGATCTCGTCCAGCGGCACCGAACCGGGCACATAGAGGCCGAGGATGCGTTCTGTGTCGAACCACCAGTGGCCCTGGCTCACCGCGTAGGCATCCCACAGGAAGAAGACCAGGACTACGGGTGCGAGGGTGAGGAGGAGGCGACGAGGCCGGGCCAAGACGCGAGTGCGCAGCGCGACCTCGAGCCACAGGCAGCCCAGGAGCACGAATGCAAGAATCGCGACGTAGGAGAGCCGGGCCACGCGGACATCCTCTCCTGACCTGACCAAGGAGGCACGGTGCCCTCGCCATCGGACGGCGACCCGGAGGCGAACACCCGTCGCCTCGGGCTGATCGGCGCGGAGAGCAGCGGCAAGTCGACGCTGGCTCGGGCACTGGCGAGCGACCTCAACGCCGCCGTGGCCACCGAGGTGCTCAGGGACTTCGTCTCCCTGGAGGGTCGTACGCCCCGCGCCGAGGAGCAGGAGGCCATCCTGCGCGCGCAGCAGGACCGGGAGGACGACCTGGCTGCGCGGGAGCCGGGCCGAGTCGTCATCGGCGACCCGGCCGCCCTGATGACGGCGATCTACAGCATCGCCTACTTCGATGACGATTCGCTGCTGCCGCCTGCTCTCGACCTGGCGCGCCACTACGACCTCATCGCGTGGTGCGACATCGACCAGCCATGGCAACCGGACGGGATCCAGCGGGACGGCCCCGTCATGCGAGAGCGCGTCCACGACCTCATTTCACGCATAGTCGACGAGGAACTCGCAGGAATGGCTCACATTCGCGTCTCCGGAGAGCTCGCCGGTCGCGTCGGGGCCGTGCGGCGGGCGTGGCAACAGCAGGCCCCGAGCGCGCCAACCTAGACTCGCAAGGGTGGAGACGTCTGGGCAGAACGGCCTGGTCGGCACTGTCGTCGACGGCCGATACAGGGTTCTGTCCCTGCTTGCCCGAGGCGGAATGGCGACGGTCTACGAGGCGACGGACCTCCGACTGGACCGTGTTGTCGCCCTCAAGGTCATGCACCCGCATCTGGCTCACGATCAGGCCTTCGTCGCCCGGTTTCAACGCGAGGCGAAGGCCGCCGCCAAGCTGACGCACGGGCATGTCGTCGCGGTCTACGACCAGGGCGACGACGACGGGCTGGTCTACCTCGCCATGGAGTACGTCCCCGGACGCACCCTTCGGGACGTGCTGCGCCAATACGGCCCCCTGTCCCCCGAGCAGGCTCTGGTCTTCCTCGACCCGGTCCTTGAGGCACTGTCCGCCGCGCACGCCGCCGGCTTCGTCCACCGCGACATCAAGCCCGAGAACGTGCTGATCTCGAACGACGGCCGGGTCAAGGTCGCCGACTTCGGGCTCGCACGGGCGCTGTCGACCGACGACCGCAGCGTCACCCAGGGGATGATCATCGGCACCGTCGCCTACCTCTCCCCCGAGCAGGTCGAGCGCGGTGAGGCCGACGGCCGCTCCGATGTCTACGCCGCCGGCATCCTGCTGTTCGAGATGATCACCGGACGAGTGCCGCACGCCGGCGAGAGCCCGCTGAGCGTCGCGTATCAGCACGTGAACAACGATGTCCCGCCGCCGTCGTCGGTCCGACCGGAGATCCCCGCCGACGTCGACGCGCTGGTCGTCACCTCGACCCGTCGTGACCCCTCCTTGAGGTACCAGAACGCTTCGGACTTCCTCGCCGACGTGCGACGCGTGCGCGCGATGCTGCCTCCGCCCCGGCCCTTCGTCGACTCTCGCGACACCCTGATCGTCGACGCGACGATGTCCGCGCAGTTGGCCGCCGCCGCCCAGGCGTCCGCCGCCGCAACCCAGGGAGCGATGCCGCCCGCCAGTCCACCCCCCGCTCGGCCGACCGATGCTGCTTCGGAAGCCGAGCCGAAGCGCCGTCGCAGCAAGGCTCCGTGGATCGCGCTCGCGATCATCCTGGCCGTGCTCGCTGCGGCATTCGGTGGCTGGTACGTCGCGGCCGGCCCTGGCAAGACCGTCCCCGTGCCCAATGTCGTCGGGGCGAGCGTCGACGCTGCCACCGCGACGCTTGCCGCGCAGGGCCTGTCGATCAACGTCACCGAGGAGCAGTTCAGCGAGACGGTGCCCGTCGGCATCGTCATCAGCACGGATCCAGGAGGCGGCGGCAGCATCAAGAAGGAGGGCACCGTCGCAGCCACCGTGTCCAAGGGTCCCGAGCGTTACGACGTGCCGACCCTCAAGGGCATGACCCAGGACGAGGCCGCAGCTGCCCTGACCGCAGCAAACCTTTCCCCCGGCGCCGTGACCCAGGCGTATGACGACAAGGTGGACACCGGCCTCGTGGTCGCCAGCAAGCCGAAGGCGGGCCAGAGCGTCAAGCCCGGCACCCCGGTGGGGGTTGTGATCTCCAAGGGCCCCAAGCCGGTACCGGTTCCGGACGTGGTCGGCAAGAAGCTGGGCGGAGTCAAGGCCACGCTCGCCGACCTCGGGCTGAAGGCCGACGTCACGGAGAAGTTCTCCGAGACTGTGGCGGACCATGTGGTGATCTCGGTCAAGCCGAAGGCCGGGACCGTGGTCGATTCCGGCACCAAGGTGGCGCTCGTCGTGTCCAAGGGACCACCGCCTGTCACCGTGCCCAATCTCATCGACATGAACAAGGACAAGGCCGTTACGACCTTGCGCAACCTCGGCCTCAAGGTCAACGTCGTTCAGGGTGCCGCAACCCCGCTCAATCGCGTGTACTCGCAGGATCCGAAGGCCGGCACCCAGATCCCCAAGGGCAGCTCGGTGACCATCCGCGTCATCTGACCACCGGGCACGGCAGACTGCGCGTATGACCTCGACGGCTGACCTGCTGACCCTTGCCCAGACTTCCCTAGCCGCGTGCGGCGCGACTGTCCCCAGCGGCTCTGGTGCCTCCGCCCGCTCCCCGATCACAGGAGCGGACCTCATGGAGATCGGCGCCCTGGACGAGGCAGGCGTCAACGACGCCATCACGCGGGCACAGGACGCTTTCCTTGCGTGGCGATCGGTGCCCGCACCCCAGCGGGGCTTCCTGATCAAGGCATTCGGCCGACTGCTCGAGGACCACAAGTCCGATCTCGCGAATCTCGTCACGATCGAGGTTGGGAAGATCCGCTCGGAGGCGCTGGGCGAGATCCAGGAGATGATCGACGTCTGCGACTACGCCCTCGGACTCTCCCGCCAGTTGGAAGGTCGCACGATGCCGTCGGAGCGTGCCGGCCATCGACTCATGGAGACCTGGCACCCGCGCGGCGTGGTGGCCGTCATCTCCGCGTTCAACTTCCCTGCAGCGGTGTGGGCCTGGAACACCGCCATCGCCTTGGTGTGCGGAGATGCAGTGATCTGGAAGCCGTCGGAGATGACGCCACTGACGTCGCTGGCGTGCTCGGCCATCCTCGACCGCGCGATCGCCGAAGCAGGAGCGCCTGCGGCAATCCACCAGGTGCTCATCACCGACCGAGGCAGCGCCGCTCCCCTGCTCGATGATCCGCGCGTGGCTCTCGTCAGCGCCACCGGCTCCGAGCGGATGGGTGCCGAGATCGGACCACGCGTGGCGGCCCGCTTCGGCACGTCGCTGCTCGAGCTTGGCGGAAACAATGCCGCGATCGTGGCGCCCTCGGCGGACCTCGACCTCGCGGTCCGCGGCATCGTGTTCGCGGCAGCGGGCACGGCCGGACAGCGCTGCACGTCGATGCGCCGCGTGATCGCGCACTCCTCGATCGTCGACGACCTGGTGTCGCGGCTCGCCGCGGTCTACGGCCGACTGCCCGTCGGCGACCCGCTCGAGGACGGCACCTTGGTGGGACCGCTCATCAACGCGGCGGCCTACGACAAGATGCAGGCGGCCATCGCCGAGGCCGTCGCCGCGGGCGGAACGCTCGTCGTCGGCGCGGAGCAGCAGACCGGTCCCGGCGGCGCCTACGTTTCGCCCGCGATCGTGCGCATGCCCGCGCAGGCCGACGTCGTCCGCCGGGAGACGTTCGCCCCGCTGCTGTACGTGCTCACCTACGACGAGATCCATGAGGCCATCGCCATCCAGAACGACGTGCCGCAGGGCCTGTCGTCGAGCATCTTCACGCTCAATCAGCGCGAGGCCGAGCAGTTCATGTCGGCGGCGGGTTCCGACTGCGGCATCGTCAACGTCAACATCGGCACATCCGGTGCGGAGATCGGCGGCGCCTTCGGCGGCGAGAAGACCACCGGTGGCGGTCGCGAATCCGGCTCGGACGCGTGGCGGGCCTACATGCGCCGAGCCACCAACACCATCAACTACTCCAACGACCTGCCGCTCGCGCAAGGCGTGAGCTTCGCGTGACGTCGCAGCCGGCTCAGGCCCTTCCCGAGAGCGCGGGCGTCGTCGTCATCGGCGGCGGAGTGATGGGCGCGAGCATCGCCTTCCACCTCGCCGAAGCCGGCGTGCGCGATGTCCTGCTCGTGGAGAAGGGGCAGCTGGCCGGCGGCTCCACGTCCAAGGCGGCCGGCGGCGTGCGGGCCCAGTTCTCCGACCCGGTGAACATCGCCCTCGGCATGCGCGGCCTGGATGCCTTCGAGGACTTCCCCAACCGACCCGGGCAGGAGATCGACCTCCACCAGCCCGGCTACCTGTTCGTCCTGACCGATCCGGAGCAGGTCGCCGTCTACGAGAGGTCGGTCGCACTCCAGAACGCGATGGGCGTCCCCAGTCGCATGCTGACGCCGGCCGATGCCGCGGCACTCTCCCCTGGCATCGACACGACCGATGTGCTCGCGGCGGCGTTCCACGCCCGCGATGGCTACTGCAGCCCCGAGTCCGTCGTACTCGGGTACGCCTCGGGTGCTCGCCGGCACGGCGCCACGGTCCGCACGAACGTCTGCGTCACGGGGATCACGGTCGAGGACGGCCAGATCACGGCCGTCGAGACCGATCACGGGACCGTTCGCACACACGCGGTCGTGTGCGCAGCGGGCGCATGGTCCAAGGAGGTCGGCGAGATGGCGGGCGTGCCCCTGCCCGTCCTGCCGCTTCGCCGCCAGATCCTGATCACCGAGCCGCTCCCCGCGGAACTGCTCGCCACGCTGCCCGACACGATGCCGATGACGATCGACGCGGCCACGACGTTCTACCTCCACCGGGAGGGACCCGCCGTCCTGCTCGGTATGTCGTACCAGGAGGAGGAGCCCGGGTTCAGCGAGCAGTACAGCGAGGCCTGGCTGCCCGACCTGATGGAGGCGATCGAACGCCGCTGCCCCGCCCTCCTCGACGTCGGCATCGCCCACAAATGGGTGGGCTTCTACGAGGTCACCCCCGACCACAACGCACTGATCGGCGAGAGTGCGCACGTCTCGCGATTCCTCTACGCGACAGGGTTCTCCGGTCATGGCTTCCTGCAGGGCCCGGCCGTCGGCGAGGTCATCCGCGACCTGTACCTGCACTGCGAGCCCGTGGTGGACGTCGCGCCCTTCAACGCCGAGCGCTTCGCCCACGGGACGCTGCGCGGCGAAGTCAACATCGTCTGAGTGGCTGGCAACCATGGACCATGACCCCGCGCTCGACGTCCCCGCTGGCATCCTCGCGCTCGATTCGGAGGAGATGCGGCGCCTCGGCTACTGGGTCGTCGACCGCACCATCGAGCACCTGACGACTCTCGACCACCAGCCCGCCGTCAAGGAGAGTTCGTCCGTCGAGCTCCGCTCGGTGCTCGGGGGACCGCTGCCGCGCGTCGGCCACCACCTGGACCCGGATCTCACGGCGTTGGCCGATGTCGCGCTGGCCAACCAGCAGCATGGCGAGCACCCGCGCTACTTCGCCCGGGTCGCCTCGCCTGCGTCGTACCCGGCGATCCTCGCGGACTGGCTGGGCACCGGCATGCAGTCCGTTGCGTCGTCCTGGGGCGGCGGGTCGGGGACCACCACGGTCGAACTGGTGGCCCTGGAGTGGCTGCGCGAGGCGATCGGCCTGGCACCCACCAGCGAGGGCGTGCTGCTGTCCGGCGGGTCGATGGCCAACATCACGGGCATCATCACCGCACGGCACGAGAACGGCGACGGCGTCATCTACCTCGCCGACCAGACCCACTCGTCCATCGGGCGCTCCCTTCCCGCGATCGGGCAGCCGACGAACCGGATCCGCACCGTCGGCACCGACGACCGCTTCCGCATGTCGGCCACCGCACTGCAGCTGGCGATTGAGGCCGACGTCGCCGACGGCCTTCGACCCAGCGTGGTCGTGGCGACCGCCGGGACGACGAACACCGGAGCCGTGGACGACCTGCCGGCCCTGAGCGCCATCTGCCGCGCCCACGGCGTGTGGCTGCACGTCGATGGCGCCTACGGCGGGCCGGCGGCCATGAGCGCGCGCGGACGAGCCGTCATGCCCGGGCTCGACCTCGTCGACTCGTTCGTGATGGACCCGCACAAGTGGCTGTTCCAGCCGTACGACGTGGCCTGCCTCTACGTCCGCGAGCCCGGTGCACTCGAACGCACCTTCGCGATGTACCCGGAGTACCTCGCCGACCTCGACGGTCGCGAGGTCGACCTGCACAACCGGAGTCTGGAGCTGTCGCGACGCAGCCGGGCACTGAAACTGTGGCTCACGCTTCGGTACTACGGCACCGACGTGCTCGCCCAGGCCATCGAACGTGGCATCGCCCTCGCCGAGTACGCGCAGCGGGTCGTGGCGGCTGATCCACGCCTGGAGATCGTCACGCCGGCGCAGTTGGGCATCATCAACTTCGCGGCCGTCGGCGCCTCAGACGAGGACCACCGCCGCGCGGTTGCTGAATTGACGGCTGAGGGGCGGGCGGCCACGTCCAGCACCGTCCTGCGCGGACGCACGGTCTTCCGGCTGTGCATCATCAACCCGAGCACCACCACCGACGACCTCGACGTCACCATCGACCGCCTGGCCACCCTCGTCCAGCCCTGACGCGCCGCCCCCCCCACCACCACCCACCCTC
>JBAXSI010000039.1:0-25736 GCA_037130755.1 Actinomycetes bacterium | reverse complement strand
CGACGGCCGCGGAAGGTGCCGAACTGGACCTTGCCGGCCGCGAGTGCGAACAGCGTGTCGTCGCCGCCACGGCCCACGTTGGAGCCGGGGTGGAAGTGGGTGCCGCGCTGGCGCACGATGATCTCGCCAGCGTTGACCTCCTGGCCACCGAAGCGCTTCACGCCGAGGCGCTGGGCGTTGGAGTCACGACCGTTGCGGGTGCTGGATGCACCTTTCTTGTGTGCCATCAGTTCACTTCCCAGTCGTGATGCCGGTGACCTTCACCGCGGTCAGGTCCTGACGGTGACCCTGACGGCGGCGGTAGCCGGTCTTGTTCTTGTACTTGAGGATGTCGATCTTGGGACCACGGTGGTGGTCGACGATCTCGGCGGTGCAGGTGGCCTTGGCCAGCACAGTCGGGTCAGAGGTGACGGCCTCGCCGTCGACGAGGAGGAGCACGGGAAGTGCGACTGACGCACCCGGCTCACCCGCCTGACGGTCGAGCACGACGACGTCGCCGACCACGACCTTCTCTTGCCGGCCGCCGGCGCGAACGATGGCGTACACCACTAACTCCTGTCGTAAGGGACGCACCCGGGCCGATTCAGCGCCGAGGCACAAGGGTCAAGGATACGGATGAGGAACGTTGAGGGTCAAACCGGCCCCTCAGGCCCTGCTCGGCTCCTCTAGGGGAGCCTCGTCGACGTAAGCCTCTGTGACCTCCGCCACATCGGCCGTGGGCTCGGCGAACACTGCGTCCGCGTCGTCCTCGTCGTGCTCAGCACCCGCATGGATGACCAGTCCGAGCGGCGACAGCTCCAGATCGTCAGCGTCGTCCTGGCCGTCGATGGGCTCACCGAGCACGGCCTCGGCGTCGGCGAGATCGGGCTCGTCGGTCGCGTCAGCGGCGTGCGGCTCGTCCAGGTGCAAGGCCCGTGCTGCCACGTCCGCCGGATCGACGGCGTTGGCCGGGCGGCGGTACTTGGGCGATGCCTCGCCGTGGTCGTGCTCACCGTGCAGCGAGACGCGGATGCCGCGGCCATTGCAGTGCTCGCACGACTCGGAGAAGGACTCCAGCAGCCCGCTGCCGATGCGCTTGCGCGTCATCTGCACGAGGCCGAGCGACGTCACCTCGGCGACCTGGTGCTTCGTGCGATCTCGCCCGAGGCTCTCGACCAAGCGGCGAAGGACGAGGTCGCGGTTGCTCTCCAGCACCATGTCGATGAAGTCGACGACGATGATTCCGCCGATGTCGCGAAGTCGAAGCTGTCGAACGATCTCCTCGGCCGCCTCGAGGTTGTTGCGCGTGACGGTCTGCTCGAGGTTGCCGCCCTGGCCGGTGAACTTGCCGGTGTTGACGTCGACGACGGTCATCGCCTCAGTGCGGTCGATGACCAGGGAGCCGCCCGATGGCAGGTACACCTTGCGGTCGAGGGCCTTCATCAATTGCTCGTCCACGCGGTACTCGGCGAACAGGTCCTTCGAGTCCACCCAGTGCTGCAGTCGCTCGGCAAGGTCTGGGGCCACGGCACTGATGTACGAGCCGATGGCATCCCACGCCTCGTCGCCGGCGATGACCAGCTTGTTGACGTCCTCGTTGAAGATGTCGCGGACGACCTTGATCGCCAGGTCCGGCTCGCTGTACAGCAGTGCGGGCGGGCTCGCCGACTTGGTCGCCTTCTTGATGTCACTCCACTGAGCCGTCAGGCGCAGCACGTCCTGCTCCAGCGCCGCCTCGGGGGCGCCCTCCGCAGCGGTGCGCACGATGACGCCTGCATCGTCGGGCATGACGCGCTTGAGCACGTTCTTCAGTCGCGTGCGCTCGGTGTCGGGGAGCTTGCGGCTGATGCCCGTCATCGAGCCGTCCGGCACGTAGACGAGGAAGCGACCGGGCAGGGAGATCTGGCTCGTGAGGCGAGCGCCCTTCTGGCCGACCGGGTCCTTGGTGACCTGCACCAGCACCGGATCACCGGACTTCAGAGCGAACTCGATGCGCTTGGGCTGGCCCTCTAGGCCCGCCGCGTCCCAGTTGACCTCGCCGGCGTAGAGGACCGCGTTGCGGCCGCGGCCGATGTCGACGAAGGCGGCTTCCATGCTCGGCAGCACGTTCTGGACGCGCCCGAGATAGACGTTGCCGACCATTGAAGACGATGACCCGCGCGTGACGTAGTGCTCCACGAGCACGCCGTCCTCGAGCACGGCGATCTGCGTGCGCTCGCCCTTCTGCCGAACGACCATGACGCGATCCACCGACTCCCGGCGCGCGAGGAACTCCGCCTCGGTCAGGATCGGTGCGCGCCGACGTCCGGCCTCACGGCCTTCGCGACGACGCTGTTTCTTGGCCTCGAGACGGGTCGAGCCCTTGACGCTGGTGACGTCGTCGCCGCCGTCGCTGCGCTCGCTGCGATCGCTGCGATCCCGGCGTGACCTGGGCTCGCGGACGCGCACGACAGTGTTCGGCGGATCGTCAGGGGCCGACTCGAGCTCACCGTCGGCTCCACGACGACGTCGCCGGCGGCGGCGGCGACTCACTGCGTCGGCGTCCTCGTCCTCGTCGGATTCCGCGGACTCGCCCTCAGCCGGAGCGGACTGCTCACCGGTGCCTTCGTCGTCCTCGCCCCCACGACGCTTGCGACCACGGCCACCGCGACGGCGGCGCTTGCGGCGCGAGCCGTCTCCTTCGCCCTCGTCGGCGTCCGACTCGCCACCGGTCTCGGGGGCAGCTGCCTCCTCGGCAGGCGCCTCGGCGACGGCCTTGCGCCTGCTGCGCTTGGCGGGCGCCTTGGCGGGCTCACTGTCGTCGCTAGCGCCCGGCACGGCGTCGGGAGCCTGGAAGAGCGGTGCAACGAAAGCCGGGGCTGCCATCCGCGTGGCGGCGTCCGACTCGGACTCCCCCGCTGCAGTGGACTTGCGCGAGCGGCGCGTCGTCTTCTTGGCGGCGGGAGCGTCGTCGGCCCCAGGAGCGCCGTCAGCGACCGGTGCGACCGCAGTCACCTCGGTGGTCTTCTTGCTGGAGCGCCGAGACCGGGCGGCCGGCTTCTCGGCCGAATCCGCCTCGACGGGCGCTGGGGCGGCCGCGGCCTCGGGGGCCGCCGCCTGCTTCTTGGCGGACTTCTTGGCCGGCTTCTCGGCGGCCTTGCGCGGCGCCTTCGCCGGCGCCTGTGTCGGCGCAGCCGTCTCGCTGACCACCGGCGGACCGGCCGGACGGGAGGCGGCACGGCGACGCGTGCGCTTGGCTGCTGCAGGGTTGGTATCGACGGTGCTGTCCGTCGTGTTCTCGTCGACCATGGGGTCGTACTCCTTTACGGCGCCCTCCGGCGTGGCCGGGGGCACTCCTCGGGCAGGGCGCCGACGCGCGGGCCTTGCCAAGCCTTCGGGGATACGGAGCAAGGAGCGCGCATGAGCGCGGCGTTCCTCATTCCGCCGACTGCGGTCCCATCGAAGCCCTGATGACACATCGCCCGGGCGGTGGTTCCGCCAGGTGACTCAGTTGGGCCGGTCAGGGTCCAACGGGTCGGTCACCGAGGTTCCTGCTTCGTCAAGCGGCCCCTGTGCCAGCCGGGTCACCCGTGGGGGCTTGGGCGGCACGAGGTCAGCCACACGTCGAAGCGCGAGGAGAACGTCGTCGGGTCGTACGGACGGGGTCCCGTGCCGGACAACCAAGGTGAGTATCGCACAGTCCGGATCGGTACCTGCCCCCTCCAGCAGCAGAACGGCCGAGCGGGCGTCGAACGTCCTCATGCCGTTCTTCGTGAGCCGCTCCACGATGACCTCCGGCTCGGCCAGGAAGGCGGCGGCCGCCCTCATCGCCTCCTTCGGTGCCACTCCGGGCAGTTCGACCTGCCACACGCTCGCCTCGAGGCGCTGGACGAAGTCATTGGTGCGGGCGGCGACGACGTCCATGACGACGAACCCCTCGGGCAGGGCATCGTCGAGCGCGGTCCGCACGACCGACGGGACGCACTCCGCCGCGACGCCGATCTCCACGTACTCCGCCTCGCTCGCCACGCCGGTGGGGGCCGCGTTCGCATACGACACCTTCGGATGCGGGTGGAAGCCGGCGCTGTAGGCCATCGGGATGTCGGCGCGGCGCAGGGCGCGCTCGAGAGCGCGCTGGAAGTCGCGATGGCTCGAGAAGCGCAGTCGACCGCGCTTGGCGTAGTGCAGCCTCAGCTTCTGGACGGTGGGTGCGACGTTCCGGTCCGGCGGCAGGTTGCGGGCCACGTCAGGTCTCGCTAGCTGCGGCGAGGACCGGGTTGCGCGCCGGCAGGGTGGGCATCGGAAGTGTCACGACGCCGGTCGGACCCACCTGGATCTCGGTGTCCATCTGGTCGCAGACCCCGCAGTCGAAGCACGGCGTCCAGCGGCAGTCCTCGACGCCGACCTCGGCCAGCGCGTCCTGCCAGTCGTCCCACAGCCACTCGGAGTCCAGGCCGGAGTCGAGGTGGTCCCAGGGCAGCACCTCGGTGCGCTCGCGCTCACGTGTCGTAAACCAGTCGACGTCGACCGGCTCCCCTTCGAGCGCGACCCCCGCGGCGGTCATCCAGCGATCGAAGGAGAAGTGCTCGCTCCAACCGTCGAAGCGCGCGCCATCGCGCCACGCCTGCAGGATCACTGCGCCTACTCGACGATCACCGCGCGACAGGAGTCCCTCGACGATGCCCGGCTTCCCGTCGTGATACCGCAGCCCGATCGCCTTGCCGAACTGCCGGTCCGCCCTGATGGCTTCGCGCAGCTTGCGGAGGCGATCGTCGGTGGTCTCGTGATCGAGCTGTGCTGCCCACTGGAAGGGCGTGTGCGGCTTGGGCACGAAGCCGCCGATCGACACCGTGCAGCGGATGTCGCGGCTTCCTGTCGCCTCGCGACCGGCCTTGATGACCTCTCGCGCGAGTTCGGCGATCTGCAGAACGTCCTCGTCGGTCTCGGTCGGCAGGCCGCACATGAAGTAGAGCTTCACCTGGCGCCACCCGCCCGCATAGGCCGTCGTCACCGTGCGGATGAGGTCCTCTTCGGTCACCTGCTTGTTGATGACCTTGCGCATCCGCTCGCTGCCGCCCTCAGGGGCGAAGGTGAGGCCACTGCGCCGGCCGTTGCGCGAAAGCTCGTTGGCGAGATCGACATTGAATGCATCGACACGCGTGCTCGGGAGCGACAGCGACACCTTGCTGTCCTCGTAGCGATCCGCAAGATTGCGCGCGACGTCAGCGATCTCGGAGTGGTCGGCGCTCGAGAGCGAAAGGAGTCCGACCTCCTCGTAGCCGGTCTTCTCGAGTCCGTTCTGGACGATCTCCGCGATGCTCGTGATGCTGCGCTCGCGCACTGGCCGGGTGATCATGCCGGCCTGGCAGAACCGGCAGCCGCGGGTGCAGCCGCGGAAGATCTCCACGCTCATGCGTTCGTGGACCGTCTCGGCCAGCGGCACGAGGGGCGCCTTCGGGTACGGCCACGCGTCGAGATCCATGAGGGTGTGCTTGCGCACACGCCAGGGAACATCCGGTCGGCTCGGCGCCACGCGCTGGATCCGCCCGTCCGGCAGATAGTCGACGTCGTAGAAGCACGGCACGTACACCGAGCCCGTGAGTGCGAGTTCCAGAAGGAGTCCCTCACGTCCACCTGGGCGCCCGGCATCCTTCCAACCGGCTATGATGTCGGTGATGAGCAGGACGGCCTCCTCGCCGTCACCCATCACGGCGGCGTCGATGAAGTCGGCGATCGGCTCGGGGTTGAACGCCGCGTGCCCACCGGCGATGACGATGGGATGCGAGGCGTCACGGTCGGCGGCCAGAAGGGGGATGCCCGCGAGGTCCAGCGCGGTGAGCATGTTCGTGTACCCGAGCTCGGTGCTGAACGACAGCCCGAACGCATCGAAGTCCCCGACCGCACGGTGGGCGTCGACGGTGAACTGCGGGACCGAGTGCTCACGCATCAGGGCCTCGAGGTCCGGCCACACCGAATACGTGCGCTCGGCAAGCGAGTCTTCCCGCTCGTTGATCACTTCGTAGAGGATCTGCACGCCCTGATTGGGAGCGCCCACCTCGTAGGCGTCCGGGTACATCAGTGCCCAGCGGACGCTGACGTCGTCCCACTCCTTGATGACGGAGTTGACCTCGCCGCCCACGTACTGGATCGGCTTGCTCACGAACGGGAGCAGTTCCTCGAGGTCCTCGAAGAGGGAGGCGCCCCTCTGACGGTTCTTCGGGGAAGTCACCGCCGAAGGATACCTACCCCGGCTAGATCGTGCTTGAGCCGCAGCGGGCGGTCTGGAACAGCAGGGCGTTTTCCGAGAACACCCCGATGCTGTCGACCTTCTCGACCCCCAGAGCACCGCCGCCGTCAGACCAGGCGACGAGGTACGGCGGATGCGTCGTCATCTGCATGACCCGGTTGACGACTGGGCACACCCGGTCGCCGAACTTGGCATCCGTCCACGTGGAGCCGCTCAGGGCCGCCGCACGCGCCGCCGTCATGCCGGGTCGCACTCCGTTGTACGTGCGCGCCGCGGCGCAGGTCGTCTCGAAGTCGCTGACGCGTGTGCTGCCGCGCGGGAAGGTGTACTGGCGTTCGCAGCGCCCCGCGGTCGACTTGTAGACGACGACCACTCCCCCGCCGTTGCGCCCGGGCAGGGAGTAGGCGCCGTTCGCGGCGCGCCCCTCGGCTCGGCGGACGTCGGCTCGAGTGGAATAGCCGAGCATCAACTCACGGCCGCCGACGCTGATGGTGCTGGCTTTGGCCGGTACGGCGGAGCCGACGATGACGACCGGATCGCCGGCAGCCTGCGCGACAGAAGGACTCACAGCGAACGACATGCCGGCGGCGACCAGGCACAGCGCGATACGGGCTCTCATGAATGCACCGTGCGCGGTCAGGCGCCGGCCCGGACGGCGTGCAGTCGTACGTTCTGCAGCAGCCCGATGGCTATCCACGTGGCCATCATCGACGTGCCTCCGGCAGACACCAATGGCAGCGGAATGCCGGTGATGGGCATGATGCCGAGCGACATTCCGATGTTCTCGAACATCTGGAACGTCAGCCAGGCAATGATCCCGGTCGCGACCAGACGACCGAACATGTCGTCGGCGCGGTAGGCGATCACAACCGCGCGCCACAGCATCACGGCGAGCAGCAGGATCAGAACGAGCGCCCCGACGAAGCCCAGCTCCTCACCGACCACGGTGAAGATGAAGTCGCTCTCGTTGACCGGCACGAACTTGCCCTGCGTCTGCGGACCCTGGAACAGGCCGTAGCCGAACATGCCGCCGCCACCGATGGCGATGCGCGCCTGGTTCGCGTTGTAGGCCGAACTGCTGACGTCGGCGCCCGGATCGATGAACGACGTCAGCCGCTGCACCTGGTACTCCTTGAGCACGCCCAGTCGGATCGCGAGCAGCATGCCGATGCCGGCGCCACCGACCAGCCCCACCACCCATCGGGTGCGCACGCCGGCTACCGCGATCATGGAGAGCGCCACCGAGCCCATGATCAGCACGGTGCCGGTGTCGTTCTGCACGAGGATGATCATGATCGGGAAGATCGCGGCGGCCAGGGCGAGCAGGACGTCGCGGGTGGCCGGCTCGCTTTCGATGTCGCGCTTCTCCGAGAGCAGGACGGCCATCATCAAGATGACGGCGACCTTCGCGAACTCCGACGGCTGGAGCGTCATGCCACCCGGCAGGTCGATCCATGCGCGCGCACCGGCGATGCGTGCGCCGACGCCGGGCACGAACGGCATCAGGAGGAGGAAGACCGAGACGAAGTAGATGAGCGGGGTGTACGCCCGCAGCCACCGGTAGTCGATCCGGGATGCGAGAAAGCCGAGGGCGATGCCGATCGCCACGTTGATGAGGTGGCGCTTCAGGTAGGACTGGGCGTCGGTCGCCGAGGCCATGTCAGCCTTGCTCGCCGACCAGACGAGCATCGACCCGTAGACGGTGGTCGTCAGCGCGGCGATCAGCAGGATCCAGTCGAGGTCGCGCCAGTAACTGGCGCCGCCACGTGGCGACATCTGGCGAGGCGCGGCCTCGGGCGTGAAGATCTGGCTCATCCGCTACCTCCAGGTCTTGCGGGAGCGACGCCGGCGTCCCTGCCCTTCGGCGTCACCGGACTGCCGTCGTTGCGGACGACCGGAAGGCTGTCGCGCGGGGCGCCACCGACGAGCACGCTGCTGCCCGGGTTCACCGTGCCGAAGTGGACGCCGAACAACGACTCGTAGATCTTGCGAACGCTGGGGCCGGACGTCTTCGATCCCGTCCCGCCCTCGGTGACCATCATGATGACGGCGTAGCGCGGCTTGTTCGCGGGCGCGTACGACGCGAACCACGACGTGGACACCTTGTTGCCCGTGACCTGCGCCGAGCCGGTCTTCGAGGCGATCGGAATCTTGTCCAGGGGGAAGCCCGCGAACGGCTTCTCACCGGAGCCCTTGGTCGTGACCCCGGGCAGTGCGTTGTGCAGGAACTTGAAGGTGCCCTTCGGCACCGCGACCGTGCCCTTGACCACGGGCGGGAACTCCTTGACGACCTTGCCGTCCGCCGTCATCAGGGCCTTCGCGACCTGCGGCTGATAGACCGTTCCGCCATTCGCCACCGCGGAGTAGACCATCGCCATCTGCAGCGGCGTCACCGCGGTGTCGCCCTGGCCGATGGCCGCGTTCAGCGCGTCACCTGCACGCCACTGGTAGCCGTCAGTGCAGTTCTCCTTGTCGAGCGCGGTGTAGTAGTCCGCCAGCTTCGGATCGGTCTTGCGCGTCTCCGGATACCCGCCGGCCGCGTTCTTGCACCACGTTTCCTTCATGGCCTCCCAGTTGCTCGCCTTGAAGGCGCGACTGGACACATGGCCCGCCGCTTCGCCGGGAAGGTCGACGCCGGTCTTGGTGCCCAGGCCGAACATGTGGGCGACGTCGGCGATCGGATCGGCGCCATCGGTGCCGGCGTTCGGGCCACCCGCCTTCTGCCACATGCGCTCAGCGAGGCCGTAGAAGACGGTGTTGCAGGACACCTCGAGTGCACGCGACAGCGAGATGCGGCCGTATGCCGAGGACTCGAAGTTGTTGAACGTCTGGCCGCCCACCTTGAGCTTCGCCGGGCAGCGGTAGGTGCCCTGGAGATTGAACTTCTCCTTGCCGGCCGCCGCGGTGCTGATGACCTTGTACGTCGAGCCTGGGGCGAACGTCCCCTGGTAGGCGTTGGAGGACAACGAGTCGCTCTTCACCAGTTCCTGGAACTGCTTCTTCGTCACGCCACCCACCCAGATCGACGGGTCGTACGTCGGGTAGCTCGCCATGGCGAGGACGTGGCCGTTCGTGACGTCCATGACGACAGCGGCACCAGACGAGCCCGGGTAGCCCTGATCGCGCGCGCGGTTGATGGCACCGATCAACTGCTGCTCCACGACTTCCTGCAGATGCGAGTCGATCGTGCTGACGACGTAGTCACCGGCGACCGGAGCGCGATCTTCGAGGGTGCCGGTCACGTGTCCTGCGGTGTCGACAGCGAGCGTTGTGATGCCGGGCTTGCCGCGCAGATCGGCGTCGTAGGCCTTCTCCAGTCCGGAGCGGCCGACGACGTCCGTTCGACGCAGGCGATCCCACTGCGTCGAGTCGCCCTGTGCCTGCATCTGCTCCTCGGTCACGGGGCCGAGGTAGCCGAGGATGTGCGCCGCGTTGACGTCGAACGGCGCCGGATACTCGCGGATCGCCTCGAGCTTCGCGGAGATGCCGGGGAAGTCGCGGCGGCGTTCCATGATCGTGAGTGCGGTCTGGGTGTCGACGTCGGTCGCGACCGGGACGGGCTGGTACGGCGAGCCGTTCCAGCACAGCGGAGGCAGCGGAGCACCCTCGGTGCCGCAGTTGAGCAGCCGCTCGGAGATCTTCTTCACCGGCAGGTCGAGGATCTTGCCTAGCCGAGCCAGCACGGCCGTGCCGCCGTCGGACTCCTTCTTCAGCGCCAGCCGGTCAACGGTGACGACCACCGAGGTCCGATTGGAGACCAGCGGACGCCCGGCCTGGTCGATGACCAGTCCGCGCACGGCCGGTTCTACGACCTCCCGCACCGTGTTGTTGGCGGCCGCTGCCTTGTACTGGGATCCGGTCATGACCTGCAGGTAGAAGGTGCGGGCGACGAGGGTGCCGAGCAGCGAGACGACGAGGACGGCGAGGACGAGGAGGCGCAGATTCGAGCGCTCGCTCACGTCACCACTCCCCTCAGCCGCCGTGCACGGGCATGCGAAAGCCGCCCTTGTCTAGGTATGACGGTACGACGAGTCGAGGGTCGCCCCGGTTCCCCTTGACCTATTTTGTCCCTATTGTCGGGAATTTTCTCTGCCGGCGACCGTCACGCCGCGATTGACGAGGATCTCCGGGGTGGCCTTCCGGACCACCCATTCCACGCTCAGGATGATCAACGGAGCCATCACCACCGCGTACAAGGCGCTGGTGAGCGCCATCCCGGGGACGGCGCTCCAGACCACGCGCCCGCTGCCCACGAGGGTGTCGAGGGCGGAGGTGGCAACGGTCGCTCCCGCCGCGGAGAGGCCGACGATCCCGATCTCGATGGGCACCGTGCGGTCCCGCGGATCGACCGCGAAGCCGGTGATGAAGCCGATGACCAGGTAGACGATCGCGTTGACGCCGAGGAGGGTGTCCGCCGGCGGCGCCAGGTCCACAAGGATCCCGGCCGAGAAGCCCGCCACGGCGCCCTGAGTCGGGCCCATCGCCAGGCCGATGGCCACGACGGTCACGATGACGAGATCCGGAGTCGCGCCGGGAAGGTCCAGGCGCGACAGCAGGGTCAACTCGATGATGACCGACGCGAGCACCGCGGTGCCGATGATCAGCACCTGGCGCCACATCATGGGGTCACCGTCACGATGCGCTCGGCGAGGGACTCGGGGTCGGCTTCTTCTTGTTCTTGCGCGGCTGCAGCGTTGCGGGAGTCTCGACCTGCGGAGCGATGGACGCACTCGGATCCGGTGTCGCTGCGGCCCCAAGCGGGACGGGCGCCGGCGAGGGGTTCAGCGTCGAGCTCTTCGGCAGCACGGAGTCGCGTGGGTCGGTGCGCGGCGGCACCGTGACGACGCCGACGATGCTCAGCGTCGAGACGTTGATGTAAGGCCGAACGGAAGCGACTCGGGTCAGCTGACCGGGCGTGCCGCTCACCTCCGACACCTGGCCGATCGGCAGTCCTGCCGCGAAGGGTCGACCGCCCTTGGACCCGAAGGTGACGAGGGCATCTCCCGCCCGCAGGTCGCCCAGCGGATCGAGGAGCTGGAACTCCATCGAGTCCTGGCGACCGGTGCCCGACACGATGCCGATCTCCCCCGACCCCGCGACCCGGCCGCCGACGGCCGACGACGCGTCGACGATCAGCACGACGGTTGACGTGTTGGCCGTGGTCTTGAGCACGCGCCCGACCAGCCCGTCCGCGTTGATGACGCTCATGTCCTGCTCGACGCCGTCGTTGCGCCCCGCGTCGATCGTGATCGTCCATGAGAAGTCCTGCGACGGCCCCACCGCGATGACCTCGGCGGGGATGAACCGGTACTGCCCGACGTTGGCCACGCGCAGCAGGCCGTCGAGGGCCGCGACGCGCGCCTTGTCGTTCTTCATCTGGTCGGCCTGGCCGCGGAGCTTGGCGTTCTCAGCCGTGAGGCGCTCGATCTGGTCGGCCTGGTCGCGCATGCTCGACCACCACGAAGTGGCGTTGGTCAATGGCGAGAACACCGTTGCGGCGACGCGTTCGATGCCTCCGAGGGTGTTCGACGCAAGGCCGCGGATGCCGCTGAGCGGACCCTGCCCGCCACGCAGGTCGAGGATGACGAAAGTGAGAGCAGCCACGACCAGCACCGACAGCAGGATGCGGGTTCGGCGGGACAGCATGGGAACAGTCTCTCCTGCCGCACGTCACAACGACCGCAGCAACCCGAGGTGACTAGCGGCGGGGCTCCGAGATGAGCACCTGCTGAAGTGCCTCGAACTCCTCCACGCACTTGCCGGAGCCGAGCGCCACGCATTCCAGCGGGCGGTCGGCGATCAGGATCGGCATGCCCGTCTCGTGGCGCAGTCGCTCGTCGAGGCCGCGCAGCAGCGCGCCGCCACCAGTGAGGACGATGCCGCGGTCCATGATGTCGCCGGACAGTTCCGGCGGGGTGCGGTCGAGTGTGGCCTTGACGGCGTCGACGATGGCGTGCACAGGCTCGTCGATGGCGCGACGGATCTCCTCGGCCGACACCACGATCGTGCGGGGCAGGCCGGTGATGAGGTCGCGTCCGCGGATCTCGGCGTGCGGCTCGTCGGGCATCGGGAACGCGGAGCCGATCGCGACCTTGATCTCCTCGGCGGTGCGCTCGCCGAGCATCAGCGAGTACTCCTTCTTGACGTACTGGATGATCGCATTGTCGAGCTCGTCGCCACCGACGCGGACCGACAGCGAGCACACGATGCCGCCCAGTGAGATGACGGCGACCTCGGACGTGCCGCCACCGATGTCGACGACCATGTTGCCCGTCGGCTCGTGAACAGGAAGCCCGGCACCGATCGCCGCAGCCATCGGCTCCTCGATGATGAAGACCTTGCGGGCACCGGCGGCGTAGCCAGCATCCTTGACCGCGCGCTGCTCAACGCCCGTGATGCCCGACGGAACGCACACGATGAGGCGAGGCTTGGCCAGATGGCGCCTCTTGTGCACCTTCTGGATGAAGTAGCGAAGCATGCGCTCGGTGGTGTCGAAGTCGGCGATGACGCCGTCCTTGAGGGGGCGGATGGCCACGATGTTGCCGGGCGTGCGCCCGATCATGCGCTTGGCCTCGGAGCCCACGGCCAGGATGCCACCGGTGTTGTTGTTGATCGCCACCACGGAGGGCTCGTTCAGGACGATGCCTCGACCACGCACGTAGACGAGGGTGTTGGCGGTGCCCAAGTCGACGGCCATGTCGCGGCCGACGAAGGACGATGAAGCAGCCATGGGGAAAGTGGCCTTCCTGGTGGGGGCAGGGCGACTCATTCTACGCCCAGCCGCAGGCGCCTCAGGAACACCATGCGACCTATGTCCGTTTTCCGACAGCCGGCGCTCAGGGATGCTCCGCCGCGCTCACTCCTCGCCGATGCGGGTCCATGCCGCCTCGGCTCCGGGGCTCGCAGAGCTCACTCCTCGCCGATGCGGGTCGCCCGCTCGACTTCCTTCGTCCGCAAGTACGCCTCGAGCCGCTCGGCCGTGGCCGGGTCGGGGTCAAGGCAGTAGGCCGCAGCCACGGCAGCGCCGAGGTCGGCGCGGTAGTCGTGGCCCTCGCTCTTGAAGTCGCCGGGCTTGACGTTCGTGGCGAACATCGTGTCGACGAGCGCCTGCGCCCACGTGATGCCGGGCTTCCACGTCATGGCCTCGGGGATATGGCGCCCCCGGGTGCCGTCGGTGGGCAGCCACACCGGCCGATGCAAGAACAGTTCAGGTCGGGACCGCACGACAGGGTCACCGTCGTGCTCGAGGAACCACACTCGGGGCCGCGGCGCCGGCATCGGCGAGGGAATCTGCTCCGGCCGGTCGATCGTGTACGACTCTGCGGCCACACGGGCATGGAAGTCGTCTGCGGTACTGCCTCCGGGCGTGCCGACCCACAGGGCCGCCGCGACGCCGTAGTGGTCCAGATCCGCCGACCCCAGAGGAACAGCGGCCTCCTGCACCTTCGCGCCGAGACTCTCTCCATACAGCAGCAGACGCGGCCGTCGCTCCAAGGTCGAGAGCTCCTCGAGGATCGCATCGAGCAGCAGCAGTTGCGTGTGCGAGGCGACGGCGACCTTGTTGAGCGACAGGAACGACGGCAGCAGCCCGTACCCGACCGCCACCGATGCGCAGTCGCCCAGCGTCAGGAGCTCCAGCACATCGACCGGCGTCGGATTCGCGTAGCCGGATCCGGCCGGTGCCTGGATCAGCAGGCTCCCGCGGTCGAATGCTCCCGTGCGCCGAAGCTCCGCCATGGCGAGGCCCACTCGCTGCTCGGGCGTCGACGCGCAGTCGGCGCCGACGAACACGCGGATCGGGGCGGCTACCGGCTCGCGCCCGGTCACCTGTCGGATGCCGTCAGCACTCGCGACGGTCCCGACGAACCGGGCACCCTCACGTCCCAGCTCGGTGATGGCCACGAGGCTGCCCGGTCCCGCCGAGACGTTGGGGTCGGTCGGCGGGGTGGCGAACCCGGCGTCGAGCTCACGGCTCTCCTCCGCCAGTCGGCCAAGAAGGCGCCCGGCCGCCACGTTCGTCGCAATCGCCGCACCGCCCACGACAGCCGCGCCGACGAGCACCGGCGGCAGGGTCGTCACCGGTCCGGGACCCTTGCCGGAGACGGCCCGAAGCACCGAGGTGCCGAATCCCACCTTGACGCCAGCGGCCGTCCCGACCAGCCCACCGAGGACGAACGGGAACGCCGTCCGAACCTTCTCTGGCCAATGGACGAGTGTCGGGCCACGGGATGCCACGGCGACGAGGCCACCGACGGCGGCGCCGGCCGCCAGTCCGAGAACCGCGGGCTTCATCGCTACGCCAGGCCGGGGAAGAACAGGGCGATCTCGCGATCGGCCGACTCGGGTGAGTCAGAACCGTGCGTCACGTTGTTCTGCATCTCGGTGGCGAGGTCGCCGCGAATGGTCCCGAGCGGAGCGTTCACCGGGTTCGTGGCGCCCATCATGCTGCGCCACTGGACGATCGCGTCGGGCCCTTCGATCACGGCCGCCACCAGCGGGCCGCCAGTGATGAACTCGACCAGGTCGTTGAAGAAGCCCTTGCCCTTGTGCTCCGCGTAGTGCTCCTCGGCAACCGCCACGGTCAGGGTGCGCAGTTCCATCGCGACGATGCGGAATCCCTTGCGCTCGATCCTGCCGATCACCTCTCCGACGAGGCCGCGGGCCACGCCATCGGGCTTGATCAGGACGAGAGTGCGTTCGGACACGAGAAACTCCCTGCTAGGTCAGTGATTACGTGCATCGAACACTACTCAGCGACCCCGCGGCCCTCCGCAGCGTCCCGCTCCAGCGCACGCTGGGCATCCACCCGCTGGCCCGTCCAGATCGCGACGAACCACAGGACGACGAACACCGTGCCGACGACCAGCATCGTCCAGCCGACGACGAGGCTGGTCGCGAGGACCAGCACCTGCATGACCCAGCCCACCGACAGTCCCCACGGCCGACGCAGGGTCCCGATCGACAGCACCAGCAGGACCATCAGTGCGAAGCCCACGAACCACGCGAGGGTCGTGTTGGCGACCGACCCGTTCGAAGTGGCCAGTGACGTGGCCAGCAGGACGACGAGCGCCTCGATGCCGAGGACCGACGAGCACAGGGCCCTCACGCGAGGAGCCTCTTGGCATCCCCGACGAGCACGACCGACCCGGTGATCAGGACACCCACGCCGCCGTACTCGTCCTGGCCCTCCGCCAGCCCGAGCGCGCGGTCGATGGCGTCCGGCAGCTCGTCCTCGACGAGGACGCGGTCCTCGCCGAACACCTCGATGGCGATCTCGGCCAGGAGTCCGGCGTCCATCGCACGTGGTGACGAGGGCGTGGTGATGACGACCGTGTTGAGGACGGACTCCATCGCCTCGAGGAAGCCGAGGGCGTCCTTGTCCGCCAGCATGCCGATGACACCGACCAGCGAGGCGAACTCGAACGAGTCCTCGACGGCTCGGCTCAGCGCGGCCGCACCGTGCGGATTGTGTGCGGCGTCGACGAGGATCGTCGGGCCGCGACGCACGGCCTCCAGTCGACCAGGTGACGTGGCCCGCGCGAACCCCTCGCGCACCACGTCGTCGTCCATGGGCCCGGCACCGCTGAGGAACGCCTCGGTCGCCGCGAGGGCGACCGCCGCGTTGTGAGCCTGGTGCTCGCCGAACAGCGGCAGGAACACGTCCTCGTAGGCCGCGTTGAGCCCCTTGAGCGACAGGAGTTGGCCGCCCACGGCCAAGGAGCGCTGCATCACGCCGAACTCGAGGCCCTCGCGGGCCACCGTGGCCCCCACCTCGACGCACCGTTCCAGGAGCACCTCGGCGACCTCGAGGTCCTGCTGGGCGATCACGGCGAAGGCTTCGGCCTTGATGATCCCGGCCTTCTCCTTGGCGATGTCGATGAGCGTGTCGCCGAGGTAGTCCTGATGGTCTAGCCCAACCGGCGTCACGACGGCAACGACGCCATCGGCGATGTTCGTCGAGTCCCACGAACCGCCAAGGCCGACCTCGATGATCGCGACGTCGACCGGCGCGTCGGCGAACGCCGCGAAAGCGAGGGCGGTGAGGACCTCGAAGTACGACAGCGGGATGCCCCCGTCGGCGGTCGACTGATGGTCCACGACGTCGACGTAGGGGCTGATCTCCTCCCAGGTGCGCAGCACTCGGGCCTGTGAGATCGGCTCGCCGTCGAAGCAGATGCGCTCGCGCGGATCGACCAGGTGAGGGGAGGTGAACAGGCCCGTGCGAAGGCCCGCCGACCGCAGCAGCGCCTCGATCATGCGGGCGGTGGAGCTCTTGCCGTTCGTCCCCGAGACGTGGATGACCGGATAGGACCGCTGCGGGTCACCGAGGAGCGAGCAGACCGAGGCGATTCGCGTCAGCGTCGGCTCGATGCGGTTCTCCGGCCACCGCGCTTCGAGCGAGGTCCACAGGTCTGCCAGTTGATCCTGAGGGTCCTCGATCGCGCTCACGCGTGGAGTCTATGGTGACCCGATGGCTGACGTGATCGATGGAATCGACGACAAGCTCGGCCAGTGGCTGTGCGAGCAGCCGCTGTTCTTCGTGGCGACCGCACCTCTTGCCGGCGACCAGCACATCAACCTGTCGCCCAAGGGCCTGGCCGGCACATTCGCGGTCATCGACCAGTACACCGTCGCCTACCTCGACCTGACCGGCAGCGGTGCAGAGACCATCTCGCACCTTCGCGAGAACGGTCGGATCGTGCTGATGTTCTGCGCCTTCGACGGACGGCCCAGCATCATCCGTCTGCACGGTCGCGGACGCATCGTGCTTCCGGGCGATCCTGAGTTCGCCGGGCTGATCGGCCGCTTCAGCGAGCACGTCGGCGTGCGGTCCGTCATCGTCGTCGACGTCGACCGCGCCTCCGACTCGTGCGGCTATGCCGTCCCGACGATGACCTACGTCTCCGACCGCGACGTCCTTGACCTCAGCCACGCCAAGAAGGGCGCCGACGCCCTCGCCGAGTACCGCGCCGTGAAGAACGCCACCAGCATCGACGGCCTCCCCGCCCTCTAGCGGATGCGACGGCGTGATCCGACGCGGGTAGACGGTGGCGACTACTGATGGGTCCATGCGAGTGCGTAAACGGAGAGCATCCGCATTGACCCATCAGTAGTAGCGGACACCTGCCAAATAGACTCCGCCCATGACCGCCAACGCCCTACCGGAGAAGCCCACGCTCGATGGCATCGAGGCGAAGTGGGCGCAGGTATGGGAGGACAACCGCACCTACCGCTTCGACCGGACGAAGACCCGCGAGCAGGTCTACTCCATCGACACTCCCCCGCCCACCGTGAGCGGGTCCCTCCACGTGGGCCACGTGTTCTCCTACACGCACACCGACTGCATCGCCCGCTACAAGCGGATGCGCGGCTTCGAGGTCTTCTACCCGATGGGGTGGGACGACAACGGGCTGCCGACCGAGCGTCGCGTGCAGAACTACTACGGCGTGCGCTGCGATCCGAGCCTGCCCTACGACCCCGCCTTCGAGCCCCCGGCCGAGCCCGACCCCAAGCACCAGATCGCGATCTCGCGGAAGAACTTCGTGACGCTGTGCGAGCGGCTGACCGTCGAGGACGAGGTCGTCTTCGAGGAGCTGTGTCGACGCCTGGGCCTGTCGATCGACTGGACGCAGACGTACCAGACCATCGACGCACGCTCCCAGCGCGTCAGCCAGATCGCCTTCCTCCGCAACCTGGCCCGCGGCGAGGCGTACCAGTCCGAGGCCCCGACCCTCTGGGACGTCACGTTCCGCACGGCGGTCGCCCAGGCCGAGCTCGAGGACCGCGAGCGCCCCGGCGCCTACCACCGCATCGGCTTCCCGACCACGGCCGACCCGACCGTCAAGGTGTTCATCGAGACGACCCGACCCGAGCTGCTCGCCGCGTGCGTGGCCCTCGTCGCGCACCCCGACGACGCGCGCTACCAGCCGCTGTTCGGCGCCACTGTCACCACGCCGGCGTTCGGCGTGCAGGTGCCCGTCGTCGCGCACACCCTCGCCGATCCCGAGAAGGGGTCGGGCATCGCCATGATCTGCACCTTCGGCGATCTCACCGACGTCACCTGGTGGCGCGAGCTGCAACTGCCCACCCGACCGATCATCGGATGGGACGGCCGCATTCTCCCCGACGTCCCGGAGTGGATCACGTCCGAGGCGGGGCAGGCGGCCTACACGGCCATTGCGGGTGCGACGAGCCACACCGCGAAGGAGCGGATGGTCGAGATCCTCACGACGTCCGGCGACCTTGTCGGGGAGCCGAAGCCGATCACGCACCCGGTGAAGTTCTTCGAGAAGGGCGACAAGCCGCTGGAGATCGTCACCACCCGCCAGTGGTACATCACCAACGGCGGGCGCGACGAGGAACTGCGGGCCGAGCTCCTCGAGCGAGGACGGCAGCTGCACTGGCACCCGTCGCACATGCAGGTGCGCTACCAGAACTGGGTCGAGGGCCTCAACGGTGACTGGCTGATCTCGCGCCAGCGGTTCTTCGGCGTGCCGCTGCCCCTGTGGTATCCGCTCGACGAGACCAGCACGCCGGTCTACGCCACACCGATCATGCCCGCCGAGGACACGTTGCCGATCGACCCCAGCAGCGACGTTCCGCCGGGTTACACGGAGGACCAGCGCGGCAAGCCGGGCGGCTTCATGGGCGACCCCGACGTGATGGATACCTGGGCCACGAGCTCGCTCACCCCACAGATCGCCGGCGGCTGGGAGCGCGATCCCGACCTGTGGCAGCGGGTGTTCCCGATGGACCTGCGCCCGCAGGCGCACGAGATCATCCGCACCTGGCTGTTCTCGTCCGTCGTCCGTGCGCACCTCGAGGACGACTGCCTGCCCTGGTCCGACGTCGCGATCTCGGGCTGGATCCTCGATCCCGATCGAAAGAAGATGGCGAAGTCCAAGGGCAACGTCGTCACCCCGGCCGCCCTGCTCGACGAGTACTCCTCGGACGCTCTGCGCTACTGGGCGGCCAGTGCCCGCCCTGGCACGGACACCGCGTTCGACATCGGCCAGATGAAGATCGGGCGTCGCCTCGCCATCAAGCTGCTGAATGCGAGCAAGTTCGTGCTGGGCCTCGACGCCCACGAGGACGACCGCGCCGTCATCCACCCGCTCGACAAGGCGCTGCTCGCTCGGCTGGCCGACACGGTGCAGCAGGCGACCGATGCCTTCGAGGACTACAACTACGCAAAAGCGCTTGAGCTGGCCGAGACGTTCTTCTGGAACTTCACCGATGACTACGTCGAGCTGGTCAAGGACCGCGCATACGGCGGGCAGGGCGAGCAGCAGGCGGCGTCGGCCAAGGCCACGCTGGCCACCTCGATGTCGGTGCTCCTGCGGCTCTTCGCTCCCGTGCTGCCCTTCACGACCGAGGAGGTGTGGTCCTGGTGGCAGGAGGGCTCGGTCCACACGCAGGCGTGGCCGGAGGCTGCCGATCTTCGCCTCGTCGCCGCGGACGGCAATCCAGCCGCGATCGACGATGTCGCCTCAGTGCTGACCCTCGTCCGCAAGGCGAAGTCGGAGGCCAAGGTGTCGATGCGCGCCGACGTCGCCTCCGCCGTCATCACGGCGAACCCCGACGCCGCCGACCGGCTGTCGGCCGCCGAGGGCGACCTGCAGGCGGCCGGCCGGATCAGGAGGTTGTCGATCATCGCCGCGGAGGGCCCGATCCTCGTCGAGGTCGTGCTCGCCGAGGTTGCCGACTCCAGCATCTGAGCCGATACCCCAGCCGTGGGTACGTTGCTCATTGCGACCTTTGTCGTCCTCGTCGTCGTGACGAGCGGCATGGCTTTCGCCAGCTACCGCAAGCACACCAGGGCCGCCCAGGCGCGCTCGCGCGCAGCGCTCAACGTCCTCCTGGCCGAGGCTTATGACCTCACGGCTCAGGAGGAGTCGGTCGACGAAGCCGAGGAGAGCCAGTCGGCTGGCGGCGAGGAGTCGCCCGCGGATGAAGCGGAGCCGCCAGGGGAGACCGTCGACCCCTAGGTGTCGAGATTCGACAGTTCCTTGAGCAGCCCCATCTGGGTCGAGGTGCGGGGCGTGGTCGGCCCGGGCGCCGGTTCCGGCTCGGCCTTCGCCGGCGCGGGCTCCTCGTCGAGGTCCTCGATCCCCTGGAGCTCGGGGGCGTAGACGTGGATCAGGTCGATGCCAGACACGTCCACCGGCTCGGACCCATCCATGTCCGGGGCCAGCACCAGCAGTTCGGGAGCGGTCTCCAGTAGGCTCGACTGATCGGACGCGGCGGCGGCGAACCAGTCGGGCGTCTGGGACTCCGCGAACGGGAACGAGTGCGTCTTCGCGCCTTCACGGAGCTCGTCCAGCGTGATCGGCTGCAGCAGGGCGAACATCGCGTAGGCCGCCGAGGCCACGTTCGTCGCTGCTGCCTTCATGGGTTCTCCACGCTTCCGATCGTCCGGCTGCCACGTTAGCCCGGCCTCGGCTTCGACCGCAACGAACGAAGGTCCCTAGCGGCGGAACAGGCCGCGCTTGCGGCCCTCGTCCTCGACGGCCGCAGCCGGGGTGGACACCAGCGCGGGCGCCGAGTCAGCGTCGATGACTGACCGCCAGGGCGACAGCTGCCGCGCCGGCAGGCAGGCCCGGCCCAGTTCGTTGTAGGCGGGCCCGAGGAGCGGGTGGTCGAGCAGCGTGAACATCCGGTTCAGGTTCGTGGCGGTGAGCACATCCTTGGTGGCCAGCGGGATGACGCCCACGACCGGAACGCCGAGGCCGGCGGCCAGGACCTGGTCGCGCTCCATGCCGACGTTGGCCACGGACTGGTTCACGAGGATGCCGATCTTCTCCCGCGGGATCCCCAGGCCGGACTCGTCGATCGGTGCGGTGATCTCGCGCAGAGCGCGGGCCATGCCCTGCACGGCCGTGGAGGCGAGTGTCGTGACGAACAGGATCTCGTCGGCCTCGGGGAGCGCGACCTGGGCGATCAGTGGGTCGAGGTACTGGACACTCGTGTCCATCACGATCACGTCGTACATCCGCTGCAGGCTTCGAATGATCGTCCGGTAGAAGTCCGGGCCGACGGTGTCGGCAGTTCGCGGGCGGATGGGCGCGAGCAGCGTGTCGACGCCGAGGCCCTCGGCATGTACGAGGTTGCGCCGAATGCGCTCCTCGTCCCACACCGGCTGCACGCGGATGTTCAGCGCCGTCGGCATGAACTTGCCGATGAGGGAGGCCACCTGTCCGTCGCGGGTGTCGAGGTCGAGCAGGCATACCGACAACGGCTGGCCGGCGTCCAGCGACGCCCGGGCGATCGACCCCGCGAGCAGGATCGAAGCGGTCGACTTGCCCGACCCGCCCTTGCTCGAGGTGACCGTGATCGTGACCTGTCCGGGTCGCTTCGGCCGGTCGAGGAGTTCGCGCGAGGCGTTCGGCGGAAGGTCGTCGTAACCGCCGCTAGAAGACGCCCGGTCCTCCTCGGCGCCCTCCGGACGGATCGGCGGCAGCATCGGGCGGGCAGTGGAGAGTCCCGGTACCCCCAGCGACGGGCGTGGAACCGGCGGGACGGACGCGGGCGCCTCCGGCGGCGTGATCGGCGCGGGTGGCGCGACGGGCACCGGCGCCATTCCTTCGGGAGGCACATCGGCAGGCACATCGGGAGGCACATCGGGCTGCGGCTCGTCCGGCCGCTGGAGGGCGACGGTCGCCGCCGGCACGGGCACATCCGGCTCCACCTCGAGCACGGCTTCCTCGAGGTCCTCGAGGTCTTCGAACTCCTCAAGATCGGCCAGGCCTCGGACGTCGGCCAGTTCGTCGACCGCGATCTCGGCGACCGGCGGAGCCGGCTCCGTGGGCGGCTCCGCAGGCAGGCTCGGGGGCTCCATGGGCAGCGGCTGGGGAGCCTCCGCCGTCCACAGGGGCGACGGCGTGAACCGCTGGCGCGACAGCGCGCCATCGACCGTGGACGGATAGACCACCGGGAAGTCCACCTCCGCCTCGAGGACGCGACGCATGGAATCGAGCACCGCTCGCCCGCCCTGCTCGACCGGGAGGAGGTGGTACACGAGGCTGGACGCTGGGACCCCTTGGGCCTGCGCGGAATCCTCGATGAGTCGCTGCAGGTCCGACACCCGGTTCGGACGCCACACGGCGACGAATACGCGCGCGCCCGCGTTCGACATCGCGACGATCGCCCTGGCCGTCTGCTGGAGCTCGGCGGCATCGCTCTCGGTGCCGTCCTGCAAGGAGTCCGAGAACACGAGGATGCGCGAATGCTGATCGAGCCGACCGCCGCTCAGGGCATCCCACATGGCCGCGATGCTGGGCTGGCGCTCCTGCACTACCCACGCGATCTCGTGCGTGGACAGCAGGTCCGCCAGTGGCCGCTCAGCGACAACGATTACCCCAGGACCGCGAGACGACGTTCCGTCCACCACGACCCTCCTCGACAGATCTCCACCACCCAGTGCGCACGCCACCTACTAGTGACGCGCACAGTCACCGTTGTCTCACCATCACCATACCTGCCGCAGGCACAGATCCGCCGTCGATAGCCGGACCGTCGACGACCACGATCTGGCTATCCACCCGACCCCAAGAGTGGCCTCCCGAACGGGTACGAATCCCACGAGTCGGGCCAATACCACAGGAGAAGGGCGATACCCACGGACCGGAGGAGCGATGGGGGCGACGCACGCAGGCCGTGCCGGCGCGACCAGTGCCGTGGCTGGCTCACGCCCGGTCGCCGACTCGCCTGACCCGAGGATCGGCCACTACTCGCCCATCTTCGACGACGATCCGGGCCTGGCCGCCACCTGGATCGCCCTCAAGCTCGACCATGAGGCCCAGGCGCGGGACGAACTCATCGTCACCTACACGCCGCTCGTGCGGTACGTGGTGTCGCGCCTCAACGTCAACCTGCCGCCGAGCCTGGAACGCGGCGATCTCGTGGGGTTCGGGACGATCGGCCTCATCGACGCCATCGGCCGGTTCGACATCGACCGCGGGCTGACCTTCCAGACCTACGCCGTCACGCGCATCCGCGGGGCGATCCTCGACGAGCTGAGGTCCCTCGACTGGGTGCCCCGAAGCGTTCGGGGCAAGATGCACTCGATCGACCGGGCGACTGCCGAGTTCGAGCAGAACCACGGCGCCGAGCCGGACATCGACGATCTGGTCGAGGAGACCGGCCTGGACCGCGAGGACGTCCGGAGCACGATGTCGGCCTACCGCAACGGCTTCCTTGCCAGCCTCGACGAGCGCATGGGCTTCGACACCGGCGGCGACGACGAGCGCGGGGGCGCGCAGTTCGTCGACAAGACCGAGGAACTGCCCGAGGAGATCTATGACCACGCCGAGAGCCAGCGCCTCATGCGCGAGCGGATCCGGACGCTGAAGTCCCGCGACCGGGCGGTCATCGCCCTGTACTACTTCGAGGAATTCACGTTCGCCGAGATCGGCCGCGTTCTCCACGTGAGCGAGTCACGGGTGTGCCAGGTGCATGGTCGGGCGATCCGCGAGCTCCGCGACGCCTCGTAAGACCGGTGAGTCGGCTCAGCTCTCCGAACCAGTAGGCCCGCCAAGGATGAACGAGCGGCGCGCCTGATCGTCCTGCTTCAGCTGGTCACCCGAGATCGGCGCGTGCGGACCCGTGTCGGCGTCACCGGTCGCACCCGTCCCCGCACCGAACGTGGGGCGACCGCCACCGGCCGGTGGATTGTCCGTGAGCGTCCTGATCCCCACGTCGAAGGACCGCGTGGCGGCGTCTTCGACGTCTTTCATCGAGTCGGCGAAGAACGAGCTGTCGAGGTCGTCGTCCTCGATGGAGTCGATGCGGGCGATGATCTCGGCCTGGTCGACCGGTCCGAAGACCGATCCCGAGGCGGGCTGCTTGTTCTTCTGGTCAGACGTGAAGAAGTGCAGCCCGATCTCGTCTTCGCTCATAGTTGGTCACGCCAGGACAGGTCCGCGAACTCCGGAACGTCCTCGAATACCGGGTCCGGAAGGACGACGCGGTCGAGACCGGTCAGGATGCTCTTGGCATCGGTGACCAGGTTGAGCGCTCCGACCGGCAGATCCTCGGGGATCCAGTCGTGCCGATGCCACTCGACGGTCCAGACGACCGGCCAGACCTGGTCGAGCGCCTCGAGGGCAAGCCGGTTGAGTGCGCTGACGGCGGGCACGATGGGGTGGACGCTGTAGCGGATCGCGCCTGGGCGGCCGTGCGGGGCGTCGCAGTAGATCTCGACCCGGTAGGAGGCATGGTCGTCGTCGGGTCCCACGATCCCCACGGGCACAACCGCGGTGACGACCCCCGTACCGGTGCGCACAAGGTACTGACGACCCTGCGCATCGGTGTCAACCCACGTCTGCATCGCATGCCCCTTTCGGACCCCCCGAGGCGTCCCTGAGCCTCTATACGACGGTTATCGGAAGGCTACCGCCCAGACTGAACCTTTGGCGCCGGGGAACTTGTCTCCGATTTCCGTCCACATCGCCCAACTCCTACAGACCCAGCGAGGCGACGTACGAATCCCAGAGGCCAGCCCCGATGAAGAGCCCCACGAGGGCCCCGATGAGCAGGAACGGTCCGAACGGCAGCTTCGCCTTGCGGCCGGCCCGGCCGGACGCCAGCAGCACGATCCCGACCAGCCCGCCGAGCACGAAGGCCGCCAGCAGCCCGACAAGGGCCGCTCCGACCCCGATCCAGCCGAGCGTGGCGCCCAGTACCGGCGCAAGTTTGACGTCGCCGAAGCCCATGCCACGGCCCCCGGTGAGCAGCCACAGGCCGCCGATCAACAGGAGCCAGACGCCGGCGCCGATGGCCGTCGAGGCGAGCGGCCAGGAATGACTGACCAGCCCCGCGAACGCCAGACCGACCACGGTCACCGGGTACAGGGGCAGGACGATGGCGTCGGGCAGTCGGTGATGGTCGATGTCGATCATCGTCAAGGCGACCCCGGCGCTTGCGATGACCAGGAGCAAGGGCAGCACCGGGTCGATGGTCTCCCCGATCGCCCACCACCCCAAGGCCACCCAGAGCAGGGCCGTGGCGGCCTCCACCAGCGGGTAGCGCGCCGAGATGTGCGCGCCGCAGGAACGGCACCGGGCTCTCAGGAGCAGCCACGAAAGCACCGGGATGTTGTCGCGCGGCGAGATCGGGGCGTGACAGGACGGGCAGGCCGACCCGGGGCTCACGATGGACAGTCCCAAGGGCACCCGGTAGATCACGACGTTGAGGAACGACCCGACGATCAGGCCCATGCCCCCCAGGATCACCAGGACGATGACAGTCAGGGAGCTGTCCACTCATCACCCGTCCACGTTGCCGGCCACGAGGTTCGCCAGAGTCTGCTCGGCGCTGTGCAGCCGCGCCCGGATCGCCGCCGCCTTGGCGATGGCATCCATCTCCTCGCGCACCGCCAACTGGAGAGCCTCGTGCAGCTCGCCGACCTGGCTACGGGCCACCTCGGCCCGCAGTTGACGAACGTGCTCGTCGATGGGCTCCGGCTGTGGCGGAGACGACTGCGCGGCGATGGTCGCGGCCGTCGCCACGGCGGCGACCCGAACGGCCGGCA
>JBAXSI010000038.1:0-27026 GCA_037130755.1 Actinomycetes bacterium | reverse complement strand
CGCAGCGCTCGCAGATGATGCCCTTGAAGCGCACGCGCTTGTACTTGCCGCAGTAACACTCCCAGTCCCGGGTGGGCCCGAAGATCTTCTCGCAGAACAAGCCGTCCTTCTCAGGCTTGAGCGTGCGGTAGTTGATCGTTTCGGGCTTCTTCACCTCGCCGTACGACCATGTGCGGATGTCCTCCGCGGTCGCCAGTCCGATGCGCAGTTCGTCGAAGAAGTTGACGTCAAGCACGTTGTGGTGTCCTTCGTTCGTTTTTCGGTCGTCTGTTGGCTTGAGGTGTCTCTAGGTCCTAGAGCTCTTCGACGCTGCTGGGCTCACGCCGTGACAAGTCGATGCCGAGTTCCTCGGCCGCGCGGAAGACGTCGTCGTCGGAATCGCGCATCTCGATGGACATGCCGTCCGAGGACAGCACCTCCACGTTGAGGCACAGCGACTGCATCTCCTTGACGAGAACCTTGAACGATTCGGGGATGCCCGGCTCGGGGATGTTCTCGCCCTTGACGATCGCTTCGTAGACCTTGACGCGACCAAGCACGTCGTCGGACTTGATGGTGAGCAGCTCCTGGAGCGCGTAGGCAGCGCCGTACGCCTCAAGGGCCCACACCTCCATCTCGCCGAAGCGCTGGCCACCGAACTGCGCCTTGCCGCCCAGCGGCTGCTGGGTGATCATCGAGTACGGGCCGGTCGAACGGGCGTGGATCTTGTCGTCGACCAGGTGGAGCAGCTTCAGGATGTAGATGTAGCCCACCGCGATGCGTCCCGGAATGGGCTCACCGCTGCGACCGTCGAACAGGTGCGCCTTGCCGTCGTTGCCGACCAGCTTCAGGCCGTCGTCGGTGACGCGCGTGGAGTCCAGCACGAGGGCCAACTCCTCCTCGCGCGCGCCGTCGAAGACCGGGGTAGCGACCTTGGTCTTGCGCGGAACCGACTTGGCCTCCTCGGGCAGGCGGGCGCCACGCGGATCAGCGTGGTCGACCTCCCAGCCGGCAGAGGCGGCCCAGCCCAGGTGCGTCTCGAGGATCTGGCCGATGTTCATGCGGCCGGGAACACCGAGCGGGTTGAGCACGACGTCGACCGGCGTGCCGTCCTCGAGGAAGGGCATGTCCTCCGGGGGGAGGATCTTCGCGATGACGCCCTTGTTGCCGTGGCGTCCTGCGAGCTTGTCACCCTCGGTGATCTTGCGCTTCTGCGCGATGTAGACGCGCACGAGGCGGTTGACGCCCGGGGGCAACTCGTCGCCCTCATCGATGTCGAAGACGCGGACGCCGATGACCTTGCCGGACTCACCGTGCGGCACCTTCAGCGACGTGTCGCGGACCTCGCGGGCCTTCTCGCCGAAGATGGCGCGCAGCAGCCGCTCCTCGGGAGTGAGCTCGGTCTCGCCCTTGGGCGTGACCTTGCCGACCAGGATGTCGCCGGGGACGACATCGGCGCCGATGCGGATGATGCCGCGCTCGTCGAGATCGGCGAGTACTTCCTCCGACACGTTCGGAATGTCGCGGGTGATCTCCTCCGGGCCCAGCTTGGTGTCGCGGGCGTCGACCTCGTGCTCCTCGATGTGGATCGAGGAGAGGACGTCGTCCTGCACCAGCCGCTGGTTGAGGATGATCGCGTCCTCGTAGTTGTGGCCCTCCCATGACATGAATGCCACGAGGAGGTTGCGGCCCAGAGCCATCTCACCGAGATCGGTGGACGGGCCGTCTGCGACGACCTGACCCTTCTCGATGCGCTCGCCCTCGCTGACGATCGGGCGCTGGTTGAAGCACGTGCCCTGGTTCGAGCGGTGGAACTTCTCGAGCCGGTAGGTGCGGTAGGAGCCGTCGTCGTTGGCCACCGTGACCGAGTCGGCCGAGACCTCGGAGACGACACCGGACTGCTCGGCCTTGATGACGTCACCCGCGTCGTACGCCGCGCGGAACTCCATGCCGGTGCCCACGAGCGGGGCCTCCGAGCGAAGCAGGGGCACAGCCTGACGCTGCATGTTCGAGCCCATCAGGGCGCGGTTCGCGTCGTCATGCTCCAGGAACGGAATCATCGCCGTGGCGACCGACCACAGCTGGCGCGGCGACACGTCCATGTAGTCGACGTCCACCGGCAGGATGTAGTCGACCTCGCCGCCCTTGCGCCGGCACAGGACGCGATCCTCGATCATGGTGCCGTCCGGGCCGAGGACCGTATTGGCCTGCGCGACGATGTGGAGGTCCTCCTCATCCGCGGTCAGGTAGTCGACCTGGTCGGTGACCTTGCCCTTGATGACCTTGCGGTACGGGGTCTCGACGAAGCCGAACGCATTGATGCGGGCATACGTCGCGAGCGAGCCGATCAGGCCGATGTTCGGGCCTTCGGGGGTCTCGATCGGGCACATGCGGCCGTAGTGCGAGGGGTGGACGTCGCGAACCTCGAAGCCGGCGCGCTCACGCGAGAGGCCACCGGGGCCGAGGGCCGACAGGCGGCGCTTGTGCGTCAGGCCCGACAGCGGGTTCGTCTGGTCCATGAACTGGGACAGCTGCGACGTGCCGAAGAACTCCTTGATCGACGCCACCACCGGGCGGATGTTGATCAGGGTCTGCGGCGTGATCGCCTCGACGTCCTGCGTGGTCATGCGCTCGCGGACGACGCGCTCCATGCGGGACAGACCGGTGCGGATCTGGTTCTGGATCAGCTCGCCGACCGTGCGCAGGCGACGGTTGCCGAAGTGGTCGATGTCGTCGGTCTCGCAGACGACCTCGCCGCGCGGGCCGTCGATCGTGGTCAGTCCAGCGTGCAGACGCACCAGGTACTCGATGGTTGCGACGATGTCGTCGCGGGTGAGGACGCTCTGGTCGAGCTTCTCATCGAGGCTGAGCTTCTTGTTGATCTTGTAGCGGCCGACCTTCGCAAGGTCGTAGCGCTTCGGGTTGAAGTAGAAGTTGTCGAGGAGGTTGCGTGCGTTCTCGACGGTCGGCGGTTCGCCCGGACGCAGCTTGCGATAGATGTCGAGCAGCGCGTCTTCCTGGCTGCCGATGTTGTCCTTGTCGAGAGTGGCCATGAAGGTCTCGTACTGGCCGAAGCGCTCAACGATCTCCTCGCGGGTCATGCCGAGGGCCTTCAGCAGCACGGTGACGGGCTGCTTGCGCTTGCGGTCGACGCGGACCGCAACGAGGTCCTTCTTGTCGATCTCGAACTCCAGCCACGCACCGCGGCTGGGGATGATCTTGGCGACGTAGACGTCCTTGTCGGTGGCCTTGTCGACCGAGCGCTCGAAGTACACGCCCGGCGAGCGGACCAGCTGCGACACGACGACACGCTCGGTGCCGTTGATGATGAACGTGCCCTTGTTGGTCATCAGCGGGAAGTCGCCCATGAAGACCGTCTGCGACTTGATCTCGCCGGTCTCGTTGTTCATGAACTCGGCCGTCACGAACAGCGGCGCGGCGTAGGTGAAGTCCTTCTCGCGGCACTGGTCGACCGTGTACTTCGGCGGCTCGAAGCGATGGTCGCGGAACGACAGCGACATCGACCCGGCGAAGTCCTCGATCGGGCTGATCTCCTCGAAGATCTCCGTCAGGCCAGAGGACTGCGGAATCTCGGTGTTGCCGGCAGCGATCTGCGCGTCCACACGAGCGCGCCACTCCTCACCACCGAGGAGCCAGTCGAAGCTGGCGGTCTGGAGGGCCAGGAGATCGGGGACCGCGAGCGGCTCCCGGATCTTGGCGAAGGAGACCCGGTTCAATCCCGGGGACAGCGGCGTTACGTCTGAACGCGAGGCGGTCAAGATCAGTTCCTTCCACGGTGCGGCGGGTGCTGCGCGCGCCACCCGTCCACGCCTCGGAAGCCTCGACTTGTCAAGTTCGCGCCGGTGAGGGCGGGACACGACGAATCAAGGCGGCAGGGGTTGGAGGGCAGGGCAAAGAGACAGCATACCCGGTGGGCACACCGCTGTCCACCCGGGGGACGGTCTGTCGCTCACCCTCGACCCACCTGGGCGGCGCGGCGGCGACAGCGAAGCTGCGCCGGACACCTCAGGCGGGTCCTCGTTGAGCGGGCCGAGGCCCCGGGACCACACGCGGTCAAGACCGCGCAGAAGGATGGTGACTGGGAATTGCCGAAACGTCAAGCGCCAACAGGGTTTTCCACCCCTGTCGTAACCAACACGTGACTCTTGTGTATGTTACTTGCATGATGCAAGCACATGTCCCTGAGCGGCTGGTTGCCGCCCGCGACGTCATGACCTCGGTCGCCGATTCCCCCGCCACCGCCGACCTGATGGGCTCGCTTTTCGACTTCATCCTGGCGATCAAGCGCAGCCCGGCCGACGGATCGGGCGGCATGCCGATCCTCATGCGTCTGGGCGGCGGGCGGCCCGTCCGATCCCGCGACCTCGCCGAGGAACTGCACCTGGACCAGTCCACGGTCAGCCGGCACCTGGCCACCCTCGAGCACGACGGCCTGGTCCAGCGAACTCCCGACGAGAACGACCGCCGGTCCCACCTGCTCACGCCCACCGAGGCGGGCACCGCCGCGACTCGCCAGTGGCTGACCGGACGGGTGCGCCAGTTCGAGACGGCCACATCCGACTGGCCCACGGACGACGTGGCGACCTTCGCCCGACTGCTCGACGACTTCACGCAGGGACTGCGCGCCCAGGAGAGGACCACCGCATGACCGACGCCCGGGCAACCGATCACACGAGCGAGCCTGACCCGATCGACACCGTCGATCCGGAGAGCACGCTCATCGCCGAGGGCGCGCCCGACCATGACCTGATCCACGGCGGGCGGCTCGGCCTGACGATGGCCGCGCTCATGCTCACGATGTTCCTGGCCGCACTCGACCAGACAATCGTGTCCACCGCGCTGCCCCGCATCACGAGCGACCTCAACGGCCTCGGGCAGTTGTCGTGGGTCGTGACGGCGTACCTGCTCGCGTCCACCGCGTCGACACCGATCTGGGGGAAGATCTCCGACCTCTACGGCCGAAAGATCATGCTGCAGGCGGCCATCGTCATCTTCCTGGTGGGCTCGCTGCTGGCGGGCGCGTCGCAGTCGATGGGGATGCTCATCGTCACCCGCGGCATCCAGGGTCTGGGCGGCGGCGGGCTCATGGTCCTCGTGATGGCCGTGATCGCCGACATCATCCCTCCGCGCGAGCGAGGCAAGTACACCGGACTCTTCGGCGGCGTGTTCGCCATCGCGAGCATCGCCGGACCCCTGCTCGGCGGCTTCTTCGTCGACAACCTCAGCTGGCGCTGGATCTTCTACATCAACCTGCCGATCGGCATCGCCGCTTTCGCCGTCATCACCGCCGTCCTGCAGGTCCCGAAGAAGCGCGTCAATCACGTGATCGACTACTTCGGTGCCGTGCTGCTGGTCGCAGGCGTCAGCATGCTGCTGCTCATCTTCGAATGGGGCGGCAATCGCTACGACTGGAACTCCCCCACCATCATCGGGATGGGGATCGTGACGTTGGGGCTGCTCGTCGGCTTCGTCCTGCGGGAGCTACGCGTGCCGGAGCCCATCGTGCCGATGGCGCTGTTCAAGAATCCGGTCTTCCGCGTGACGAGCATCATCGGCTTCATCGTCGGCCTTGCGATGTTCGGCGCCATCGTGTTCATGCCGCTGTTCCTCCAGGTCGTTCAAGGGTCATCGCCCACACAGGCAGGGCTGCAGTTGCTGCCGATGATGGCGGGTCTCCTCATCGCCTCGATCGTCTCCGGGCGACTGATCTCGCTGATCGGCCGCTACAAGATCTTCCCGATCATCGGCATGGCCCTGGCCACGATCGGCATGTACCTGCTGTCGACCATCCAGGTCGATACCCCGTACTGGCAACTGGCGCTTTACCTGTTCATCCTCGGGCTCGGCATCGGAAACGTCATGCAGGTCCTCATCATCGCGGTCCAGAACTCCGTCAATCCGCGCGATGTCGGTGTGGCGACCAGCGGCTCGACCTTCTTCCGCTCTGTGGGCGGCACGATCGGCACTGCGCTCTTCGGCGCCGTGATGACGTCGCGGCTGACCCAGGAGCTCATCGCCCACCTGCCTGCGGGGACGGCGAGCAACGCGCAGATCTCGGACATGACAAGTGCAATGTCGAAGATCTCGTCACTGCCCGCCACGATCAAGCCCATGGTGCTCGACGCGTTCACCGCCGCGCTGAGCTCGGTGTTCCTGACCGCCGTGCCGATTCTCGTGGTCGGGTTCGTGTTCGCCCTGATGCTGAAGGACCTGCACCTGCGCAGCGACAAGGACTCCGAGCATCCGCCGATGCTGGTGGAGTAGCCGCTCGCGTCAGACGCGCACCGGATCCCCGAGGCGGGTGCTGATGTCCTCGACCTCGTCCAAGTTCTCGGCCAGCGCCTCGACGCAGTCACCGTCGATTCGCCCGAGGTCGACCATGTGCCGCAGTTCATCGATGGCCCGCGCCGTCGACCACGGCTCCTTGTAGGGCCTGGCGCTGGTGAGCGCGTCGAAGATGTCCGCGATGGACACGATGCGGGCCTCCAGCGGGACCTCAGCGCCGATCAACCCGTGCGGGTAGCCACTGCCATCCAGAGCCTCGTGGTGAAGTTCGACGATGTTCTTGAGCACCGGCTGATCGGGCAGGTAGTCGATGTGCAGGTCGACGGAGATGCGGTCGACCATCTCGCGGCCCTTCGTCGTGTGCGCCCTCATGATCACCCACTCCTCCTCGGTGAGGGGGCCCGGCTTGAGGAGGATCGCATCGGGGATCCCGATCTTGCCGATGTCGTGCAGCGGCGAGTACAAGAAGACATGCTCGACGAACTCGTCGGGCCGGTCCGCTGCCGGCGCGACCATCCTGGCGACGAGGCGCGAGTAGCGCGACATCCGCTGCAGGTGGGCACCCGTCTCGAGGTCGCGCAACTCGGTGAACTCCCGCGCGATCTGCATGCTCCCCACGATGGCGCGGACGGCGATCAGCTCGTTGGCGATCGCCATCGTGAGCAGGTTGGCGTAGAGGAGCAGTTCGCGACGCACCTCGGGGGCGAACGTGTCGAGCTGACGCGAGTCGAAGAAGATGAAGCCCAGGAAGTCGCCCTGATGCTGCATCGGGACGGTGAAGGACGACTCGTAGCCTTCACGCAGCACGTATTCGGAGTGCGCACTGGAGGGGAGCAGCGTGTGCTGGATGTCGGTCATGTGCCGCAGCTCGCGCGTGCGGGCCAGGTAGCTCAACGACTCGCTGTCACGCAACTTGTACTGGTAGGACCGGATCGCCTCACCATTGCGCGTTGAGTTGATGAACGTCTTGAGCAGGTCGTCAGTGGGGTCGTACAACGCGCACGCGACCCGCTCGATGTCGGGGTGAACGAGAAGGAGCATGTCGTGCAGGCTCTGCAGTCGCGCACTCAACGTGGTGTACGACGCGGCATTGAAGTCGAGTTCCATGTGGACCACCCCCCGGGTGCACTCAATCATCTCAGCGCGGCGCGCCTGAAGCCGGCTGAGAGGCCATTCGGGAAAGCAAGAAGGGGCGGTCCCATGCGGGACCGCCCCTTCTGATGCCGTTTGTACTACTTGAGGGAGACCTTGGCGCCGGCGCCCTCGAGGGCCTCCTTGGCCTTCTCTGCGGTCTCCTTGTTGACCTTCTCCAAGACCGCCTTGGGAGCTGCCTCGACCAGGTCCTTGGCCTCCTTCAGGCCGAGGTTGGTGAGCGCGCGCACCTCCTTGATCACGGGGATCTTGTTGTCGCCAGCGGCCTCGAGGACGACATCGAACTCGTCCTGCTCGGCAGCGGCTTCGCCGCCGCCAGCGCCGCCCGCGGGGGCAGCGGCAGCCACGGCAACCGGGGCGGCCGCGGTGACGTCGAACGTCTCCTCGAACTGCTTCACGAACTCGGAGAGCTCAAGCAGCGTCATTTCCTTGAACGCGTCGAGAAGCTCATCGGTGCTCAACTTCGCCATGGTGGCGTCCTTTCAGGTAACTCCGGCCGAGGGCCGGGTGGGCCTCAGCCCTCGGTTGTTTCCTCGACTGCCTCGGCGGGCGTCTCGGCTTCGGTGACGGCCTCTGCGGTGGCAGCGGCCTCTTCGGTCGCCTCTGCCGGAGCAGCGGCCTCCTGCGGTTCTGCGGTCTCGACGGCCTCGGCAGTCGCCTCGGCCACCTCCTCCACGGCCGGCGCGGCGGCTGCTGCCGCCGACGGATCCGACTCGAGCTTGGTCTGCAGCGCGCCCAGGGCGCGAGCAGTCTTGGCCAGCGGGGCCGCGAACAGCGCTGCTGCCTGCGACTGCTTGGCCTTCATCGCGCCGGCCAGCTTCGAGAGCAGGACCTCACGCGACTCCAGGTCGGCGATCTTCTGGATGTCCGACGCAGAGAGCGCCTTGCCATCCATGTACCCGCCCTTGATGACCAGGTTCGGGTTCTCCTTGGCGAAGGCCTTGATGACCTTGGCCGCGTCAACGGCATCGCCCTTGACGAACGCGATTGCGCTCGGGCCGGCAAGCAGGTCATCGACACCGGCAACGCCGGCTTCCTTCGCTGCGATCTTCGTCAAGGTGTTCTTGACGACCGCATAGGTAACCGTGGATCCGAGCGAGCGACGCAGCGTCTTCAGCTGCGCGACGGTCAGACCCCGGTACTCGGTGAGCACTGCCGCGTTGGACTCGCGGAAGTGGTCGGCGAGCTCGGCGACGGTATTCGCCTTGTTCGGCCGTGCCATGGGGCTCCTTTCATGGGGCCCCGAGAAAACGAGAACGCCCCGGCGCAGGCGCACGGGGCGACGACACGCTTTCGCGTGTCCGGTCCAGTTCACCTACGCGGGCCGCCCGCATTCACGGGACCTTCGACCGGAAGCAGTTGCCTGCTGCCGGCGACCAGCGGTCTTCGGTAGGCCAAAGAGTACGGGGTCGGTCCGCACGAGGCCAAATCGCCCCCGGGATCGACCCGGACATGCCTGGGGGCCGGCGATCACTCGCCGGCCCCCAGGTGTTGTCGTGCCTAGCGGGGTGTCCCTGCCGAGGAGGTCGCGGACCTCGTCGGCGACGCCGGGAACAGCACATCGGCAACGGCCTGCGCCTTGGACAGGAGGCCGGGGCGCTTCAGCGGATCCGGCTGGAAGCCGCCGTCACCGTTGACTCCCACGACCTGCCACATCTGGCGGTTGATCGCCTTGATCTGCGTTCCGTTCTGCACCCGTGCGATAGCCAGCCACGCCAGGACGGCACCTTCAAGCTGACGAGGAGTGAACTGGCAGTGGCCGACGCCGCTGCCGCCCATCGCCACGACCGACGCCGCCGAGTTGGGCCCCTTGGCGCCCGCGTCGAACTGCGTCCAGCCGTCCGCCGGCGGAACCGTGTAGTACGTGAGGACCTTGAACGGCCCGGAGACCGGCCCCTTGTTGTACGACGCCAGCAGGCGATCGTGCAGCCAGCCGGTGTTGCCGGCCGGGACGGCCGGGTCGTAGGTGGTCGACATCAGGACAGTCGGCACGCCGTAAGCACCCCTAGGAGCAGGGATTGCCCGAACGGCAGCGATCGCCTTCGGATTCGCCGGGAAGCGAGCCGCCGCGTTGAACCGGCTCGCATCGAGCGCGGCAATCATGGCGTTCAGCGCGTTCGGCATCACACTCGTCGAGTTCAGCGTGTCGCCGAACTCACCGCGCTGCTCAGGTGAGAGCAGGCGGTTGTACGAGACGCCGACGTTGTCGCTGAAGTTCGCCGACTCCGTCGCCGGGATGCTGGCGATCAGGCGGGCCCGCTGCTCGAGGTCGTAGCGACCAAGGATGCCCAGAGCCGCTGCCGTGCCGACGTTCTGCAGCATTGCCGCCGCCGAGCTGGCGCCAGCCGAGGCGGGCTGGTAGCCACCGGCAAGAGCCGCCGCCGTACCCAGCGTGCCGAAGGCCGGGTTGACGGTCTGACCGTCGTAGACGGACGACTTCGTCGGAAGACCGGCCACGAGGCCCGCCAGCAGGTTGGCCTGCGCGATGGGGTAGCCGACCGGCGATACGGACAGCGCGCCCGCACCGACCTTGCCGAGGATCGTGAAGACGGTGCCCAGGTCGGTCAGCGCCTCCCCGTACCCGGCGGCGCCCGCGGTGTAGTTGGCACCCTTGAGCGTCGGCGCGATGAGCGTCTTCCAGGTGTAGATCAGCGACATCTCACCGCTGAAGACCTGCTCGGGACCGGTGACGGCCCCGCAGACGGGCATGACCGCTGCAACGCGGTAAGGGTTCCGCTCGGCAACTGTCTGGCTGATGATGCCGCCCAGCGACGGGCCCCAGAGCATCATCCGCTTGGCGCCCTTGATGCCGCCGCCGTTGATGTAGGTGATGAGGTTCTCGTTAGCCTCGACGCCCTCAGCTACCGCCCAGCCCTGTCGGGCGTAGCCCGAGCCAGCGAGGGCGAAGCCCTGTGCGAGAAGCGCCTGCGCTGAGAACGGGTCGGTCGCGACTTCAGGGTTGTTGTTGGACTGGAAGGCGACGTCCGACCCGAAACCTGCGGCGAATGCCGGCACGCTCACCGGGCCGTAGAAAGGATTCTTGGTGAGGCCAAGTGCCGTGGGTCCGGCGAACGCCGCCGGGATCGGGCCGGAGAACCGGTAGCCGTGCGAGTAGAGCAGCACGGTGCCGTTGAACTTCGCCGGCATCTGGATCTGGAACGGTGCGGCGCCCAGCTTGCCGGCGAGCGCACCGTTGCATGTTGCCCCTGGAGCACAGGCCGTCGTGGCCGCACTGACCGTCGATGCGGTCGGTACCGCCAGGAGCAGCAGCCCCGCAGAGGCGATTGCCGCGATCAGGCGGCGGGTTCGGGAGATAGTCATGTCCGTCCTCTTCTACGGAAGCAGCTTGGGAGTGGGGGCGAGCGGCCGGTACGTCGTCTGCTTGGCCGCACCGGTCGGAGCGCTGGTGGCCGTGATGACGTAGGGCGTCAGGCGAACCAGTTGACCCGAGCCGTTGTACTGGCCCATGTAGTAGCCCTGAAGCCCTTGATGGGTGCGGGCGCTGATGACCAGCGGCACTATCGCGGCTGACCTGAAGGTCGCGGCCTTCGTCTGCAGGGCGTTGATCAGGCCGGCCCGCGTGAGGTTCGGCCCCGCGGCCTTGAGCGCCTGAGCGAGCACGTACGCGGTGTTGATGCCGTAGTACGTGTAGAAGTTCCACGGCAGGCCGTTCTTGTCGGCGATGACCTTCATCTGCGACACGAACGGGTTGCCCGAGTCCTGGAACGGAACGAGGAAGCTCGGCGCGTAGATGCCGTTCATGAGAGGACCAGTCGCCGCACCCAACGAGGCACCGAGCACCGACGGGTCGGATCCGACCGAGGTGATCATCCAGGTGGGCTTGAAGGCTGCCTTGGCCGAAGTGCCGAGCAGCTGGGCTGTGGCGGAGGTGACGCCGAAGAACACGACGAGCTCGCAGCCGGCCGACTTCATCTTGGTGACCTGCGCAGTGAAGGGCGCAACCTGCTGGCCGGAGAAGTACGAGACGGTCGTGTCGAACTTCGTGCCTGCGGCGTTGAAGCCCACCGCGGCGTTCTCACCGAACTCGCCATCTTGGTAGAAGAGGCACTTCTTCTTGGCGTTCAGGGCGGGATCGTTCGCGATGTAGAAGCCCATCGTCTTCGCCTCGACCACGTATGAGGGGAAGTACGGGAAGGTCGTCGGGTACTTGCGCGGGTTGTCGAAGCTCGACGCGCCAGTGTTGACGAACACGTCCGGAATGCCGCGACGGTTGATGTCGGCGACCACTGCGGAGTGAGTCGGCGTGCCCAGCGCGCCGAAGATGGCAAAGGCCTTATCGCGCAGGATCAGCTGGTTCGTCGCGCTCTTGGTCTTCGCGGGGTTGTACTGGTCGTCGTAAACCACGTACTTGATCTTGCGGCCGTTGATTCCGCCGTTGGCGTTGACGTAGTTGAAGTACGCCTGAGCAGCGGGCGCGACATCCTTGTAGCCCGGGGATGCCGGACCGGTGAGAGGAGTCGTGGTGCCGATCACGATCTGGTTCGAGGTGACTCCCGGATCCGCTGCGCGAGCGGCGGCTCCTGCCGGCGCAGCGGTGGCGAGCGTCATCGCCGCCAGCGCTCCCAAGGCGACCGTTCGGGTCGCGAACACTTTGCTCACAGACTTTCCTCCCCAAGGTGGGCGCACCACGAGACGCGAGGGTGAATCACAGGTGACCGATTCGCAGCGAAGTGATGACGCATCGTGCTTTGGAGGCTAACCATCGGCCCAGCAGCCTGCAACGACTTTGGCCATACCGGAGTCGGTCGTTACCGCTTCGTCACCTTGGCGATCAGGCTCTGAACCGATCCAACTATGCCGCCCGGGGCGACGAGCACCACCAGGACGACAAGAAGCCCGTAGATGAGGTTCGGCGCATTGTTGGTGATCTGCTCGCTCCATCCGCGGTCGTTCGAGAGGTTGAGGACGAACTCGGGCAGCCACACGAGCAGCACGGCACCGATGACGGCACCGAACAGGGACGAGCGGCCGCCAAGGACAACTCCGACCAAAAGGGACAAGGACAGGCCGAGCCCGAACGCCCCGGGTCCGACGTACGCGAGAATCTGCGCGAACACACCGCCGGCGAGCGCGGCGAACAGACTGCTGATGACGAAGGCCGTCACCTTCGCCGTCGACGGCGAGATGCCGGAGACAGCGGCCGCGACCGGATCATCGCGGACGGCACGCCACACGTTGCCCTGCCGGCCGCGGACGAGGTTCAACGCCATGAACGCGACGATGCACGCCACCAGCACCGCCAGCGAGGCCTGCCAGTGCTCGATGACGAATCCGTTGTCGCCGGTGCCACCGCTCACGTCGGTCCCGCCGAGGTCGGGCACCGCCGAGGCCGAGACGCCAGGTGACGGGAAGTTGCTCGCGGTCAGGAGGTCACCGGAGGACGCGCCCGCCGACGGGAAGTTGCTCGCCGTGAGCAGGTCCCCCGCACCCGACGAGGCACCCGGCGACGGGAAGTTGCTCGCGGTGAGGAGGTCCCCCGGCGCCACTGAGGGTGCCACCGACGGGCCGGCAGACGGGAAGTTGCTCGCCGTGAGGAGGTCCCCCGGCGCCACCGACGCTGCTTGCGATGGGAACGCGGACGCCACCGGTGCAGAGGAGGCCGCCAAGGAGGGATCCACGTAGTCGGTACCCGCATCCACAGCGGCGTACCCGCCCTCGGGGTACGGCACCGTCAGCGTCAGTCCGTTCTCGCCGCCGAAGAGTGCGGGGAACCGATTGGCGATGGCCGGGATCCCGACGGCGATGCCGAGGGTGAGCCCGGCCAGGTAGGGACCGGTGAGGCGCGCGCCCAGGCCGCCGATGAGGAGGCCGAAGACGATCCCGCCGATTCCGGCGAAGACCATCGACCACCAGCCGTTCCAGGGCAGCCCGAGGATCGGGACGGTCTGCCAGTTCATCGACGTCAGGGCGAAGATGTAGCCGCCGATGGCCATCAGCGCGCCGTTGCCGAGCGACACCTGACCCGAAAGCCCGACGAGGATGACCATGCCGAACATCGCCGTCGCGTACATCGCAGCGAGGGCGATGTAGTAGTTCATGAGCGGATCGACGTGGTCGTTGACGACCATCATCAGCACGAAGACGGCGACGACGATGGCCAGGTGCAACAGCAGTCGGGCGCCTGGCTTGCGCATCAGTTCGGCCATGCCTACACCGACCGGGCCTTGGTGTGGCCGAACATGCCCTCAGGCTTCAGCAGGAGCGTGACGGCCAGCAGGACGAGCGCGACCACCGGCGCGTTGCTCGAGTCGCTGTACCCCGACACCAGCGAGATGATCAGGCCAGTGCCGACGCCCATCGCCACGGCGCCCACGAGGCTGTCGAGACCACCGATCACGGCCGCGGTGAACGCGAAGACCAGCAGGATGTCGAAGCTGTTCGGCGAGATCGTGGACGTCGGTGCGACGAGGACACCAGCGACGCCGCCCACCACTCCTGCCAATGCCCACCCGACCGTCAGCGTGCGACTGACCCGGATGCCCGAGAGACGCGCCACCTCAGGGTTGAACGCCGTCGCCCTCATCGCCAGACCGAGCGACGTGCGCGTGAACAGCAGCGTGAGACCGACCACCATCAGTGCAGCAAGGGAGATGACGACCAGGTCGTAGATCGACAACGGCCACTCCTGACCGAACAACGTGATGGCGGAGTTGTCGAACGGCTGCGGGAACGCCTGGCTGTCGCCGCCCCAGATCATCCCGGCCGCGGCCTGCAACGCGATGAGCACGCCGAACGTCGCGATGATCGCGCCCGATGTGTCCATGCGGCTCACCGGCCGCAGGACGAGGTACTGAACGAAGACCCCAAGCACCGCTCCGGCCACCATGGCACCCACGAGTGCCACGAACCAGTTGCCCGTTGCCGTCTGAATGGACAGCGCGATGAAGGTGGTGAACATCGCCTGCCCGACCTGCGCGAAGTTCACCACGCGCGTGGCCCGCCACGTGAGCACGAGCGCGAGCGCCATCAGGGCGATGATCGCGCCCGAGCCGACTCCGCCCAGCAGGTAGTTGATGAAGTCGATCATGACTCGTGAGCCTCAGTACCCCAGGTACGCATGCCTCAACTCCTCATGCGAGGCGATCTCCGCCGCCGGCCCTGCCATGACCACCTGACCCAGGTTCAGGACCACGCCCTGGCTGGCCTCACGGAGGGCAGTGACCGCGTTCTGCTCGACCAGCAGCACTGCCAGGTTCACCTCGGTGGCGAGGCGCTTCACCAGGTCGAGGATCTGGGTGACGATCAGGGGTGCGAGGCCAAGCGAGGGCTCATCGAGGAGCAGGCACTCCGGCGCGCACATCAAGGCTCGACCGATCGCCAGTTGCTGCCGCTCACCGCCGCTGAGGGTGTCGGCCCGCATCGTCCGGCGCTGCGCGAGCACCGGGAACAGGTCGAACACCTCGGCATGGCTGGCTGCACGCTCTGTCCGGCCGCGCCACATGCCGCCGAGCCTGAGGTTCTCGTCGACCGTCAGTTCGGGGATCGTCGAACGCCCCTCGGGGACCAGTGCCACCCCCATCCGCGCGATGTCCTCGGCCTTGTGCCCGGTGAGAAGGTTGCCGTCCAGTTGGGCTGACCCGGACGCCGGCTTGACGAGCCCCGCGAGTGTCCGCATCAGCGTCGACTTGCCGGCGCCGTTGGCGCCGATGACGGCCGTCACCTCACCGCGCGGAACGTCCAACGACACGTGTGACAGGGCCTTGACGGGTCCGTAGTTGACGCTCAGGTCGTCGATGCTCAGCATCAGGCAGCGCCCTCCTGTCCGAGGTAGGCGGCCAGGACGGCCGGATCGTTGCGCACCTGGTCGGGCGTGCCCGTGGCGATGACCTTGCCCGCGTCGAGCACCCAGATCAGGTCGCAGACCTCCATGACCAACTCCATGTGGTGCTCCACCAGCAGCACGGTGCGTTCGGGCACCCAACTGCGGATGAGGCGCCCGAGTTCGACCATGTCGGCCGCGCTCACGCCGCCGGCCGGCTCGTCCAGCAGCAGCACCTTCGGGTCGGAGACGAGCGCGCGAGCGAGGGCCACCCGCTTCTGCACCGGATATGGCAGCTCGCCGGGCAAGCGCGCTGCCTCGCCGGCGATACCGAGCACCTCCATGACCTCAAGTGCACGGACGCGGTTCCGCTCGGTCTCGATGTCGGTCCACGGCATGGCGAGGGACTGGGACACCAGCCCACTGCGCACCTTCGATGACCCGCCGAGCATCACGTTGTCGAGGGCCGAGAGGCTCGCGAACAGCCCAACCCCCTGGAGCGTGCGGGAGATCCCCATGCGCGTCAGCTTGTGCGCGCGAATCCGGCTAAGCGACTTGCCCTGGTAGCGCACCTCGCCCGATTCGGGTCGCACGAAGCCGCTGATGACGTTGAAGACGGTCGTCTTGCCGGCGCCGTTCGGGCCGATCAGCCCGGTCACCAATCCGCGGGGAACGGCAAGGCTCACACCGTCGAGGATGCGCAGACCACTCAGGGTCACGCGGATGTCGTGCAACTGGAGGATGTCCTCGGCTTCGCGCACGTCACCCCCTCGAACTACCGGACGCAGGAGGACCATTCCCCCCCACCAAGCCACAGCCCCAAGTCCGGCCAGTGTGTCCCTGCCGGGTAGGCCGGTCAACCGATATGGCCAAACTGCAACCCAGCAACCCAGCAACGCTGAAGGGCGGCCAGGTGTCCTGGCCGCCCTTCACAGCATCGTGCTGAGGAGGTCTACGCTTCGTCCTCCGCCAGGAGGTTCTTGATGCGGTTCGGGTCGAGCGGGACGCCGGGGCCCATGGTCGACGACATGGTCGCCTTCCTCAGGTAGCGACCCTTCGCGGCCGACGGCTTAAGGCGCAGGATCTCCTCGAGGGCGGCCGCGTAGTTCTCGACCAGCGCCGTCTCCGTGAAGGATGACTTGCCGATCGGGAAGTTCAGGTTCGAGTGCTTGTCGACGCGGAACTCGATCTTGCCGCCCTTGATCTCGTTGACCGCCTTGGCGACGTCCATGGTCACTGTGCCGGTCTTCGGGTTGGGCATGAGTCCGCGGGGGCCGAGCACCTTGCCGAGCGTGCCCACCTTGCCCATGAGGTCGGGGGTCGCGACGGCAGCGTCGAAGTCCGTCCAGCCGCCCTTGACCTTCTCGATCATGTCGTCGCCGCCGACGAAGTCGGCACCCGCTGCACGGGCCTCCTCAGCCTTCTCGGCATTGGCGAAGACCAGGACCCGAGCGGTCTTGCCGGTGCCGTGCGGAAGGTTGACGGTGCCGCGGACCATCTGGTCCGCCTTGCGGGGATCGACGCCAAGACGCATCGAGACCTCGACCGTGGGGTCGAACTTCGTGGCTGTGGTGTCCTTGACGATGCGCACCGCCTGGAGGGGTGCGTACAGCTCGTTGGGATCGATCTTCTCCACCGCTGCGCGGTAGGCCTTGCTGCGCTTCATGTCTGCTCCTTCGCAGGTTGTGGTTAGTGAGCCGCGCTGGCTCTCCCACGTGGGAATTGGTGTGCGTTCGGCTACGCCGTGACGCTGATGCCCATCTGGCGGGCGGTGCCCTCGATGATCTTCATCGCGGCCTCGACGTCATTGGCGTTGAGGTCAGGCATCTTGGTCTCGGCGATCTCGCGGACCTGGGCCTTGGTGATGGTGGCCACCTTGGTCTTGTTCGGCACGCCGGAGCCCTTCTCCACGCCGGCAGCCTTGAGAATCAGGCGCGAGGCGGGCGGGGTCTTCAAGACGAAGTCGAACGAGCGATCCTCGTAGACCGTGATCTCGACCGGGATGACGTTGCCACGCTGGTTCTCCGTGGCGGCGTTGTAGGCCTTGCAGAACTCCATGATGTTGACGCCGTGCTGGCCGAGCGCCGGGCCGACCGGCGGGGCCGGATTGGCCGCGCCAGCCTGGATCTGGAGCTTGATCAGGCCGGCAACCTTCTTCTTCTTCGGTGCCATGGTGTGTCGGGTCCTTCGTAGGTGTTGCCCGGCGGACGGCGCCCGCCGAGGTGGTGCGGCAGTGCTCGCTAGTTCTTGTTGATCTGGCTGAAGGCCAGCTCGACAGGAGTCTCGCGACCGAAGATCTCGACGAGGCCGGTTACCTTCTGGGCCTCGATGTTGATCTCGGAGACGGTGGCGTGCAGGGTGGCGAACGGACCGTCCACCACGGTCACGGAGTCGCCCACGGCGAAGTCGATCTCGACCGGGACTGATGTGCTGCCACCCGACGTGGCAGGAGAGCCAGGCGTGGCCGCCTTCTTCTCCGGCGCCGGGGCGAGGATGCCGACGACCTCGTCGAGTGAGAGCGGCGCCGGCTGGTGGCCGTGGCCAACGAAGCCCGTCACGCCGGGCGTGTGGCGGATCGCGCCCCACGACTCATCGGTGAGATCCATGCGGACAAGGACGTAGCCGGGGAACTTGTTGCGACGGACGAGCTTGCGCACGCCGCTCTTGATCTCGGTGACCTCCTCCATCGGCACCTCGACCTGGAAGATGTAGTCCTCCATGTTCATGGTGCTGATGCGGGTCTCGATGTTGCCCTTGACCTTGTTCTCGTAGCCGGCGTACGAGTGGATGACGTACCAGTCGCCAGGTGCCGTCCGCATCTGCTCGCGGAAGGCGACGACCGGGTCCTCCTCCTCGATCTCGGCCTCGAGGACGATGTCCTCGGCTTCCAGGACGACCTCGGCCTCAGCCTCGGCCTCAGCCAGCTCCTCGGCAACGACCTCAGCCTCGACGTCGTCGACCAGTTCCTCTGCGGCGGCGGCATCGATGGCCTCGCCGGCGTCCGGCTCGTCGAAGGTGTCCCCGGCCGCAACGGTGGCGAGGTCGTCGACGACCTCAGCCGCCCCGGTGCTGAACGGGTCGGTCGAGGGTGTCGCGAAGTCCTGGTCGGACACGGTGGTCATTCTCCTTGCGTTGAGGTCGGGGAAGGTGGTGGCGGCTAGCCGAAGACGAACAGGACCAGTCGGGTGAAGATGTAGTCCAGGCCCGCGATGATGCCGGCCATCACGAGGACGAAGATCACCACGACGGTGGTGTAGGCGATCAGTTCCTTGCGCGTGGGCCAGATGACCTTGCGCAGTTCGGCCACGACCTGGCGGATGAACAGGGCAAGGCGCGAGAACACGTTGCCCTCAGCCGGGGCCTTGCGCCCGCGGCCGTCCGACCCACGGTCGGGCAGAGCGTCGGTGTCCGTCATTCTTCCTACCTTCGTTCGTCGTGCGCCGTTCGTTCTTCGTACCGTTTTCGACTCGCAGGGCCGGAGGGACTTGAACCCCCAACCGCCGGTTTTGGAGACCGGTGCTCTACCAATTGAGCTACGACCCTTCAACCCGGCCCACGACCTGCCCGAGGGCAGGCTAACGCCGACCTTGTTGCCCGAGGGAGTCTACGGGCCGCCCTCTCGCCGGGTCCAATCCGGTCCCGCCCCGGCGAGGGACGGCTGCAAGGATGGCCCCCATGACCTCACGCGTGTCCCGTCGCATCGGCTCCATCACCGAATCGGCCACCTTGGCCGTGGATGCCAAGGCCAAGGCCCTCAAGGCGGCCGGCCGGCCGGTCATCGGCTTCGGTGCCGGCGAGCCGGACTTCCCCACGCCGGACTACATCGTCCAGGCCGCCATCGCCGCCTGCTCGGACCCGCGCTGGCACCGCTACACGCCCGCCGGCGGCCTCCCCGAGCTCAAGGAAGCGATCGCCGCCAAGACGCTGCGCGACTCCGGCCTCGCGGTCAAGGCCAGCCAGGTCCTGGTCACCAACGGTGGCAAGCAGGCCCTGTACAACGCCTTCGCCACCCTCCTGGACCCAGGCGACGAGGTCCTGCTTCCGGCGCCCTACTGGACGACGTACCCGGAGTCGATCCGCCTGGCGGGCGGCACCCCGGTGGAGGTCATGACCGACGAGACGTCCGGCTACCGCGCCACGGTTGCCCAGTTGGAAGCCGCACGCACGGAGCACACCAAGGTGCTCGTGTTCGTCTCGCCGTCCAACCCCACCGGGGCGGTCTACACCCCGGCCGAGGTCAAGGCCATCGGCGAATGGGCGCAGGAGCATGGGCTCTGGGTCGTCACCGACGAGATCTACGAGCACCTGGTCTACGGGGATGCCGAGTTCGCCTCGATGCCCGTGCTCGTGCCCGAGCTGGCCGACCGCTGCGTCGTGGTCAATGGCGTCGCCAAGACGTATGCGATGACTGGATGGCGCGTCGGCTGGATGATCGGGCCCGACGATGTCGTCAAGGCCGCAACGAACCTGCAGTCGCACGCCACGTCCAACGTCGCCAACGTCTCGCAGATCGCGGCACTGGCCGCCGTGAGCGGCGACCTGTCCGCCGTCGAGGAGATGAAGGTGGCCTTCGACCGCCGCCGCATGCTCATGGTGGGTCTGCTCGACGCCATCCCGGGTGTGGACTGCCCGACGCCCGAAGGTGCCTTCTACGTCTATCCCTCGGTGAAGGGACTTATCGGCAAGACCCTCCACGGTGCTCGGATCGAGTCCTCGGCGCACTTGTCGGGTCTGATCCTCGACGAGGCGGAGGTGGCCGTCGTGCCGGGTGAGGCCTTCGGCACGCCGGGCTACGTCCGACTCTCCTACGCGACTTCCGACAGCGACATCACCGAGGGCGTCGGCCGCATGGCTGGACTCCTGGCCGAGGCGCAGTAGCCCTCACCGCTGCGACGCCCGACGAGAGTCGGGCTACTGGATCGACGAACCCTTCCAGATGGCCGCTTCGGCGCCGGCGAGGTCCTTTCCGGTGAAGCCGAAGGCCAGCGCCTCGCCCTTGCCGACGAGGATCCGGCTGATCGCCAACGGTGTGCCGTTGCCCGGCAGCATCGTGGACTGGGTCAGGCCGTCCTTGGTGAGGCCCCAGAACTGGACGTTGTCCATGGGGTACGTGCCGGTCGCGCTGCCCCAGGCCGCCAGCGACGTGTTGTCCCACAGGAGTCCGTTGATGAACTCTCCCGGCGGCGTTCCCCCGGACACGGGCACCTCCGTCGTGCCGATCCGCTTGAGCTTCTGGTTAGGGCCGGACACCCACAGGGCCGAGGCGCGGGAAGCGTTGCCGTCCTTCACCTCATCCCAGCCGAGGATGGCGGCCGAACCGTCGCCCGCGAGCTCGATGCGCGTGGCGCCCTGGTCCAACGGGGCGGCGAACACGTCCTGGTTGGTGAGCTGGAAGGTCGCGCCGGCGTCGACCGACTTCAGCCACACCGGGTCGTACTGGTTCGTCCCGTCGCCGAACACGGCCTGTCCGATGAGGTTCCACGAGCCGTCCACTCCGAAGGCGATCTGCTCGAGGGAGTTGTCGCTGCTGCCGGGAATCTCGATCGCAGCGCGGCTCCAGGTCTTGGCGCCGTCAGATGAGCGCCACATGTAGGAGGTGCGCGGCGCGTTGCCGTTCGCATCGGGCGTTCCCTGCTCCCAGCCGACCACGAGGATGACGTCAGAGAACACCGCGACGTCCTGCAGGTGCACGTTCTCGCCTTGGAACTCCTTGGGGATGGCTAGGGCGACCGGCTTGTAGTCAGGAGCGGCAGCAAGCGCGATGAACGCCTGGCTCGCCACGTTCGTCTGAGTGCTGACCTGGTTCGTGCCGACCATCACCGCGCCGTTGGACGTCGCGGCGATGGCCTCGGGGAAGGTCTTGCCCGCGTCGGCTACCACTCCGCCCCAGCTCCACGTCGTGCCTGCATCAGTGGAGAAGACCAGGCCCGCGTCGTAGTCCTCAGCAGTCGTCTGCGACAGCACCGAGGCTACGACAGACGTGCCCGAGGCGGACGCATCCAGGATGACCTGGGCGCCGTCCTTGGCCAGGCTCTGGCTCACCAGCTTCATCGCCCCCGGCGCCGCTGATGCGGCGGCCGAGCCAGAGGCTTGCGCTGACGACGAGGCGGTCGCCGATGCGACCGCGGATGAGCCGCCGGCCGCAGCGCTGCTCGACGCACCCCCTGATCCGCTGGACGAGCAGCCCGCGACCACGAGGATCGCGGCCGACGCAGCAAGCACCCTGAGCATGTGGAACCTCCAGCGCTGCTAGAGAGCGCAGTTGACGAGTCGTGCCTCAGGCTGCAGCGTAACTCCGAAGGTGCCACGAACCCGATCGCGAATGGCGCGTGCGAGAACGATCACATCACTGGCGGCTGCGTCCGACTGATTCGTCAACGCCAGCGAGTGCTTCGTGGAGACTGCGGCGGCTGCATCCGGCGAGACACGAAAGCCGCGCGCGATCCCTGAGTTCTCGATCAGCCACGCCGCACTCAGCTTGACGCCTTCCATCGACGGATATCGGGGGCACTCGTCGGGAATCGTCGCGGACACGTCGTCGGTCACGATGGGGTTGACGAAGAAGGAGCCGACACTCCGCGTGTCAGGGTCGTTGGCGTCCAGCACCATCCCCTTGGCCCGGCGCAGACCCAGCACCGTCGATCGGATTCGATCAACGTCTGAGGATCCACCCACGTCGACCTGCAGGGCGCGCGCGAGCTCGGTGTAGCGAACGTCGCCGACGCCCGTGGTCGCGAGCCGGAACTCGACCTCGAGAACGACCCATCGGTCGAGATCGGCCTTGAAGGCGCTGCTGCGATAGCCGAAGCCGCAGTCCTCGCGGCTCATGACGCTGACCTCGCCGGTGCGTCGATCGAGCGCACGCACCGAGGTGATCGTCTGGCTGACGTCCTGCCCATACGCACCGACGTTCTGGATGGGCGTCGCACCGACGAGGCCGGGGATGCCCGACAACGCCTCCACTCCAGCCCAGCGCTCCCGGACGCATCTGTCGACCAGCGTGTCCCATGGCTCGCCCGCGGCTGCTCGCACGATGACGTCCGCACCAGCCGGTGTGACCTCCAGCCCACGCGACCTGATGGCGACAACCGTCCCGCGGAAGCCCTCGTCAGCGACGAGCGTGTTGCTGCCGCCGCCCAGCAACAGGACCGGGGTTCCGCGCCGGTCGCACTCCGTGACGGCCGTGATCAGCTCGGCCTCGGTGTGCGCGGTCACCCAGGCATCGGGAACTCCACCGACGTGAATGGTCGTGTGCTCGGCGAGGGTGGGCAGCAAAGGCACGATGTCACCCTAGGCGACGAGCCTGCTAGTCCCGGGGGCGCAGGATCGAGGTCTTGCCGCGGAACCGCTGGAGAAGCCGGTCATAGGTGCGCTTGGACTCACGGTCGCGGTACTCCGCGTCGGAGTCGTGGTAGCCGTGATGCCGATCCTGGTGGACGGGGACCGGTCGTGCGGGGATGACCAGTCGGCCGCCGGCCTCGCGCAGGGCAAGGCTCCACTCCATGTCGGCGTTCCGGTAGAACTTCGCCTTCGGGTGCGGCGGCGTGGCTGATGCCGCCTCGCGGCGCACCACGAACAGGTATCCGAGCACCGCGTCGACCTCGCCCGGACCGCTGTCGACGAACGACCGCCAGTTGTCGTCAACGTCCACGTCCACTCCCCGCCAACCGCTTCCGACGACGGTCGGGTCGGCGAACTCCTCGAGGATCACCGAGAACGCTTCCCCGTCGAGAACGGTGGAGATGTCCATGACCGCAACAAGCGGGCTTCCGCATGCATCGATGGCCGCGGCGACCGCCTTGCCCCAGCCCACTTGGCCGAGAGTCTGGACAAGGTGCAGGCCGTGGATTCGTCCGGGGAACTGCTGCGCGACTTCGCCGATGGCAATACCAGCACCATCGACGTTGCCCAGGTCCAGCGCGACGACCTCGATCGAGTCGTCCGAGCGGTCCATGACGGAGCGCAGGCAGGCGTGCACGTCGTCGGGCCAGCCATCGACCAGCACGACGACCGCGCAGCGCGCGTCAGCGGCGAGGGGACCACTGGCAGCGACTGCCTCGAGCGAGGGGAGGACGTCGAACGGCGGCTTCGGCGCAAGGCGGAAGCCATCAGGGGTATCGGTGACGAGGAAGCCGAGATCGGCTATCTGCGCACGAAACTCGTCGGCACGCGCGAAGTCGCGTTCCTGCTTGGCGGCCGCACGCTGCTCGGCGAGGCCGACGACCTCGGCGGGAGCGTTCGTGGCGTCGGTCATCAGGCCAGGCGGACGACGGCGGAGGCCTTGCCGAGGACGGTGGAGCCTTCGCTGGACGCCGTGATGGCCACCGTGACGGTGCCGTCGTCGTTCTTCGCGCTGACCTTGGCGGCCACCTCGATCGTCGCGCCGTGGTCATTGTCGGGCACCACGACGGGGCGCGTGAAGCGCACGCCGTACTGGACGACTGCTCCGGGATCGCCGGCCCAGTCCGTGACGACGCGGATCGCCTCGGCCATCGTGAACATCCCGTGCGCGATGACGTTGGGCAGGCCCACCGCTGTGGCCACTCGCTCGTTCCAGTGGATGACGTTGAAGTCGCCCGATGCCCCTGCGTACTTGACGAGGTCGACCCGCTGCACGCCGAACGACTGCGTCGGCAACTCGGTGCCGACTTCGACATCGGACCAGGCGATGACGGCGGTCATGAGGCGTCCTCGGGTGCACGGGAGATGATGAGCGAGACCGTGCTCGCCACCGGCGTGCCGTCGACGGTGGCGATGTCGCCGCGCGTGGTGATCATGTCGTTGCCCGCCATCGTCCGGATGTTCTCGATGCTCGTCGTGACCACGAGTTCGTCGCCGGCGACGATCGGGCGGACGTAGGTGAAGCTCTGCTCCCCGTGGACCACTCGTGAGTAGTCCAGCCCCAGCTCCGGGTCGAGGATGACCGCGTGGCTGGCCTTCATCGACATCACGATCGCGAAGGTGGGGGGTGCGACGAGGTCCGCGTGGCCAAGGGCGCGGGCGGCGTCGACATCGTGGTACGCGGGATTGGAGTCGCCAATAGCGTCCGCGAACTCGCGGACCTTCTCCCTGCCGACGAGGTAGGGAGTACTTGGCGGGTAGACCCGCCCTACGAACTCAGGATTCAGGGCCATCGAATGCCGCTGAATCGCCCGCTAGCGGGTTTCCTTGTGGTTCGTGTGCTTCTTGCAGTTCGGGCAGAACTTCTTCGCCTCGAGCCGGTCAGGATCGTTGCGACGGTTCTTCTTGGTGATGTAGTTGCGGTGCTTGCAGTCCTCGCACGCCATCGTGATCTTCGGACGGATGTCGGTTGCCTTGGCCACTGGTCTTCCTCTTTCGGTTTGCTCAGCGAAGGGGCTCGCCGAGCGCGATGGTCGTGCTGCCGAGTAGCGGAGGCCGGACTTGAACCGGCGACACAGCGATTATGAGCCGCTTGCTCTACCAACTGAGCTACCCCGCCTTGCAATGGGACAACTATCGCCCCATCGAGCCCCTTCCGGGAATCGGACCCGGTACCTCGCCCTTACCAAGGGAGCGCTCTACCAATGAGCTAAAGGGGCGCAAAGCCACGCAAGCCTACAAGAGCGTGTCGCGCCGCACGAAATCGAGGTGGCCGTGCACTTCCGGACCACGACCTGTTGACTAGGCAGATGGCCGACGCACTGAAGTGGACAGCTCAGGACATCCCGGACCTCACGGGCCGGGCCGTGATCGTGACTGGAGCCAACTCCGGGCTGGGGTTCCATACGACCCGCGAACTGGCCGCTCACGGAGCCGTCGTGACCATGGCGGTGCGCGACATCGGCAAGGGCGAGAACGCCGCTCAGGCGATCCGCGCCGCCGCGCCGGGCGCATCGGTGGAGGTCGACCACCTCGATCTGGCCGATCTTGCCTCGGTCCGGGACTTCGCGAACAGCTGGTCGGCGGCTCACCCCGACGGCCTGGACCTGCTGGTCAACAATGCCGGGGTCATGGCCATCCCCCGCCGCACGAGTGCCGACGGCTTCGAGATGCAGTTCGGCACCAACCACCTAGGGCACTTCGCCCTCACCGGCCTGCTGCTTCCCGCCCTCGTGGCGCGGCCACGGTCCCGGGTCGTCAACGTGTCCTCAGGAGCTCATCGCTTCGGTCGCATGGACTTCGACGACCTCATGGGCGAGCGGAAGTACAACGCCTGGCGCACCTACGGCCAGAGCAAGCTCTCGAACCTCCTCTTCACGTCCGAGCTCCAGCGCCGCCTGGACGCGAACTCCATCCCCATCCACGCGATGGCCGCCCACCCCGGCTACGCGAACACGAACCTGCAGGCCGTAGGACCGCAGATGAGCGGCCGGTCGTGGATGAAGACGCCCGTGGACCTGGCGAACAAGGTGCTGGCCCAGAGCGCGGAGATGGGAGCGCTGCCCATCCTCTTCGCGGCGACGGCCGCCGGACTGCCGGGCAACAGCTATGTCGGGCCCGATGGCTTCATGGAGCAGCGCGGCCACCCCCGGCTGGTCGACCGTTCGGCAGCAGCCAAGAACCAGCAGGATGCCGTCCGGCTGTGGAGTGTCAGCGAGTCGCTGACTGGCGTTCATTATCCGTTCGACGTGGCGTGAGCAAGGAGACGACGTGACCGACATCGACTGGCGCATGCCCCCGGAGTGGGCCCCGCAGGACCGGATCTGGATGGCCTTCCCCACGACGGGCTACACCCTCGGCGACTCCGAGGAGGAGAAGGCCGAGGCGAGGCAGTGCTGGGCGGCCGTAGCGAACGCCATCATCAGGTTCGAGCCGGTCACGATGGTGGTGGACCCGACTGACGTCGAGATCGCCTCGACGCTGCTCGACGATCGGATCGAGATCGTCGAGGCCCCTCTTGACGACGCGTGGATGCGCGACATGGGCCCGACCTTCGTCCTCGGAAGGGGCGGCCAGGTCGCCGGTGTGGATTGGGTGTTCAACGGCTGGGGACAGCAGTCCTGGGCCACCTGGGGCAAGGACTCACAGATCGCCCGACGTGTGTGCGACGCCGCCGGCGTGCCCGTCGTGACGTCCCCGATGGTCAATGAGGGCGGCGGCATCCACGTCAACGGAGAGGGAACGGTCCTCGTGACCCGCACCGTCCAACTCGGCGATGGCCGCAACCCCGACTGGACCCAGGAGCAGGTCGAGGCGGAGCTCCAGCGGACCCTCGGCGTCGATCGGGTCATCTGGTTCGATCGAGGCCTGACGCGCGACTACGACGAGTTCGGAACCCGCGGGCACGTCGACATCGTGGCCACCTTCTGCGACTCGATGACCGTGCTCTTCCATGACCAGCGCAACCCTGAGCATCCCGATTTCGTCGTCTCGACGGAGGTCCGCGCCACCCTGGAGCAGCATCCCTTCACCCTCATCCCTGTGCCCGCGCCCAATGTCCTGCGCGACGACGAGGGCTGGGTGGACTACACCTACATCAACCACCTCGTCATCAACGATGCGGTGATCCTGTGCGCCTTCGACGATCCCGGCGATGAGCGGGCCGCCGTCATCATGCGTGCGGCGTACCCCGGACGGGAGATCGTGCTGGTCGATGCGCGGCCCCTGTTCGCCCGCGGTGGCGGCATCCACTGCATCACCCAGCAGCAGCCGAGCGCCTCCGCCTGATTCAGGCGGGGCCGGCGCGGCGCAGGTTCTCCGCGTGCAGGCCGGCGTTCTCCGGATCCTGGATCCGGGGGTCGTCCGACTGTCTCCCAGCAAGAAGGTCGTCGACGTATCGGCGGTCGGCGTCGAAGCGATCAAGGGGTGCAGACGTCGGGGTTCCGTGTCCCGGGATGAGCCACCGCGC
>JBAXSI010000037.1:0-28793 GCA_037130755.1 Actinomycetes bacterium | reverse complement strand
ATGTGCGCGGCACTGGCCAACGTCGAAGAGGACAACTGGGAGTGGCACACCTTCGACACCGTCAAGGGCGGCGACTACCTCGTCGACCAGGACGCCGCCGAGATCATGTGCAAGGAGGCCATCGACGCCGTCCTCGACCTCGAGAAGATGGGCCTGCCGTTCAACCGCACCCCTGAGGGCCGCATCGACCAGCGTCGCTTCGGCGGGCACACCCGCAACCACGGCGAGGCCGCCGTTCGCCGTGCCTGCTACGCCGCCGACCGCACGGGCCACATGATCCTTCAGACGCTGTACCAGAACTGCATCAAGGCGGGCATCGAGTTCTACAACGAGTTCTACGTCCTCGACCTCATCATGACCGAGGTCGACGGTGAGCCCGTGACGGCCGGTGTCGTGGCCTACGAGTTGGCGACCGGCGAGATCCACCTGTTCCGGGCGAAGGCAGTCGTGTTCGCGACCGGCGGCTTCGGGAAGGTCTGGAAGACCACGTCCAACGCCCACACCCTCACCGGCGACGGTGTGGCAATCGTCTACCGCAAGGGCCTTCCGCTGGAGGACATGGAGTTCTACCAGTTCCATCCAACGGGCCTGGCCGGCCTGGGCGTCCTGCTCACCGAGGGGGCCCGCGGCGAGGGCGGGATCCTGCGCAATGCCTCCGGCGAGCGCTTCATGGAGCGGTACGCACCGTCGATCAAGGACCTCGCCCCGCGCGACATGGTCTCCAGGTCGATGCTGCTGGAGGTTCGCGAGGGCCGTGGCGCCGGACCCAACAAGGACTACGTCTACCTCGACCTCACGCACCTGCCCAAGGAGCAGATCGAGGAGAAGCTCCCCGACATCACGGAGTTCGCGCGCACCTACCTCGGCGTCGATCCCGTCACCGAGCTCGTGCCCGTCTTCCCCACCGCGCACTACGCCATGGGGGGCATCCCCACCAACGTCGGCGCCCAGGTGCTCCGCGACAACGAGCACATCGTCCCCGGCCTCTACGCCGCCGGCGAGTGCGCCTGCGTCTCGGTGCACGGCGCCAACCGCCTCGGCACCAACTCACTGCTCGACATCAACGTGTTCGGGCGTCGGGCCGGGATCGCCGCCGCCGAGTACGCAGTCAGCCACGATCACGTCGAACTCCCTGAGGACTCGCAGGGCTTCACGATCGGAATGGTCGAGCAGCTGCGGTCCAGCACCGGCGGCGAGCGCGTGGCCGTTCTGCGCAAGGCGATGCAGGAGACGATGGACCTCAACGCGCAGGTCTACCGCACCGAGGCCACGCTGAAGCAGGCGCTGGCGGACGTGCAGGAACTGCGTCGCCGCTACCGGAACGTCTCGATCCAGGACAAGGGCACGCGCTACAACACTGACCTGCTCGAAGCGATCGAACTGGGCTTCCTGCTCGACCTCGCCGAACTGGTCGTGGTCGGAGCCTTGGAGCGCAAGGAGTCGCGCGGCGGGCACGCCCGCGAGGACTACCCGACTCGCGACGACGTCAACTTCATGCGTCACACGATGGCGTACCGACGCGGCAGCGGCGAAGACGCCACGATCCAACTCGACTACAAGCCGGTGACCGTCACCCGATACCAGCCGATGGAGCGTAAGTACTGATGACTGCTGCAGTCGAGGTCCCCGCCGAGGCCATCCCCGTCGCGACCGACGTCACCTTCCGCATCCGGCGGTTCCAGCCGGAGGTCGACACTGAGCCGCACTGGGAGGACTACACCCTCGCACTGTTCCCGACCGATCGAGTACTGACGGCACTCGATCGGCTCAAGGGTGAGCAGGACGGCACTCTTACGTTCCGCCGCTCGTGCGGTCACGGAATCTGCGGGTCCGACGCCATGCGCATCAACGGCCGCAACCGGCTGGCGTGCAAGACCCTCGTCAAGGACCTCGACATCAGCAAGCCGATCACCGTCGAGGCGATCAAGGGCCTGCCGCTGGAGAAGGACCTCGTCGTCAACATGGAGCCGTTCTTCTCCGCGTACCGCTCCGTGCTGCCGTTCCTCATCCCCGCCGGGCACGAGCCGAGCAAGGAGCGCCTGCAGTCCGCCGAGGAGCGCGCGCGCTTCGACGACACCACCAAGTGCATCCTGTGCGCCTGCTGCACGACGTCCTGCCCGGTCTACTGGACCGACGGCCAGTACTTCGGGCCCGCCGCGATCGTTGCTGCGAACCGGTTCATCTTCGACAGCCGCGACGCGGCCGCCGAGCAGCGGCTGGAGATCCTCAACGAGAAGGAGGGCGTGTGGCGCTGCCGCACGACCTTCAACTGCACCGACGCCTGCCCGCGCGGCATCGAGGTCACCAAGGCCATCCAAGAGGTCAAGCGCGCCCTGATCTTCCGCAAGGTCTGACCCCCCCGCCCCGCCGAGAGGCAGGCTCCGGTCACGAAACCATCTGCGCAGGGGTGCTTTGACGACCGGAGCCTGCCTTTCGGCGGAGGTGGTTACAGGTCGACGGCGAAGTACTGGGTCTCGAGGAACTCGTGGATGCCGGCGAACCCGCCCTCGCGCCCCAGGCCCGACTCCTTCATCCCGCCGAACGGCGCGGCCGGATCGGACGCGAGTCCGCGGTTGACCGCCACCATGCCGGACTCCATGCGCCGGGCGACCTTGACGCCGGTGCCCGGGTCCTTGGCATAGACGTAGGAGATCAGGCCGTACTCGGTGTCGTTAGCCATCCGGATGCCCTCGTCCTCATCAGAGAACGTGACGATCGGCGCGACCGGCCCGAACACCTCGTTCTTGGTGAGCGTCGAGCCGTGCAGCACATCGCGTACTACGTACGGGGCGATGAACGCACCAAGCTTCGGGGCCTGCGATGCGGGCTTGATGTCGAGGCCCTCCGCCGCGGCAGTGTCCAGCAGCTCGAGGATCTTGTCGCGCTCCTTCTCGGAGACCATGGCGCCCAGGTCGTTCGTCTGCTCGACCCCGGGACCGATCTTGAGGGCAGCGAAGGCGCTTTCGAGCTTGGTCGTGAACTCGGTCGCGACCGACTCGTGGATGTAGAAGCGGTTTGCCGCCGTGCAGGCGGCACCGCCGTTGCGCATCTTGGCGATCATGGCACCCGAGATGGCGGCATCGACGTCGGCACCCTCGAGCACGATGAACGGGGCATTGCCGCCGAGCTCCATCGATGACGGGAGAACGCGGTCGGCGGTCTGCTTCAGCAGCATCTTGCCGACGTAGGTCGAGCCGGTGAACGACAGCGTCGAGATTCGCGGATCGGACAGGATCGCCGTCGAGACGTCGTTGGTGTGCTTGGTCGTGATGATGTTGACGACACCGGCCGGCGCGCCAGCGCGCTGCAGAACCTCACCGATCCACAGCGCGGTCAGCGGAGTCTCACTTGCGGGCTTGAGCACGGCCGTGCAGCCGGCCGCCAGGGCGGGGGCGAGCTTGCGGGTGGCCATGGCCGCGGGGAAGTTCCACGGGGTGATCATGAATGCCACACCCATCGGGCGGTGGTCGGTGATGATCGTCTTGTCACGGGCGGGCGAGTAGCGGAAGCCACCTTCGATGCGAGCAGCCTCCTCGGAGAACCAGCGGAAGAACTCCGCCGCGTAGGTGGCCTCCCCCATCGCGTCGCGCCACGCCTTGCCGTTCTCCAGCGAGATCAGGCGGGCACAGACCTCCAACTCGGCCGTCATGATCTCGAAGGCCTTGCGCAGCACTTCGGCGCGCACTCGGGCCGGAGTGACCGACCACGTCTGGAACGCGTCGTGGGCTGCCGCAACCGCATCGAGTCCGTCGCTCACCGAGGCGTTGCCGATCTCGGCAAGGACCGTGAAGGTGGCCGGATCCATGACCGGCAGCTTCTCCTCGGTCTGGAGCCACTCACCGCCGATGAGAAGTCCGGTTGGCGCGGCCAGCTGCGACATGTGTCCTCCAAGGGGCTCGGTTAGCGGTTTGAGCCTACCGGCGCGCCTAGCATGGGAAATCATGCGCAGACTCCACCGTGGACACTCGCGCGTAGCGGCATTCGCCGGTGCGGTGCTCCTCACGCTGGGTGTGGCCAGTCCGGCACTTGCGCAGACCCTCGGCGGCGAGAAGCTGGCCAGCCCCCACCGGACGGTTTCGCTGCTGCTCGGCGCCCAGCCCCTGCCGGAGGTGAACGCGGAAACCTGGATCCTGGCCGACGCCACGACCGGCGACGTCCTCGCCCAGAAGGGCTCCCACGTGCGGCGTCCGCCGGCCAGCACCCTGAAGATGCTGACCGCCCTCACCGTCATGCCCCAGACCTCACCGGACCAGACGATCCGCGCGAGCAAGGCGGCCGCGTACACCTACGGCTCGCGGGTCGGGTTGAAGCCCGGCCGCCGCTACACCCTCGATCAGCTCTGGTACGCGGTCTTCCTGCCCAGCGCGAACGACGCGGCGATCGCGGTAGCGGAGGCGAACGGCGGCGTCGGCAAGACGATCGCGCAGATGAACCGGCTCGCGAAGACGCTGCAGGCAAACGACACGGTTGCCAAGACGCCCAACGGGCTCGACACGCCCGGACAGGTCTCGAGCGCCTACGACCTGGCACTGATCGCGCGGGCTGGAATGCTCCGTCCCGATTTCGCCAAGTACGCCGGCACGGTGCGAGCGACGTTCCCCGATCGCACGGGCAAGGCCTCGCACCCGATCTACACGACCAACCGACTCCTCAAGCACGGCTATCACGGCATGACGGGCGTCAAGACGGGCTTCACGTCGCGCGCCGGCCGTACGTACGTGGGCATGGCGACGCGCAACGGAACCACTCTCATCGTGGCGCTGATGGGCGTCCACGAGTCGAGCGAGTTCGCCGCGCGCAAACTGCTCGACTGGGGCTTCGCCAACAGCGGCATGGTGACGCCGATCGGCCAACTCGTGGCCCCGCTGCCGGAAGGCGCGACGCCTTCCGTCTCGTCGTCATCCTCGTCGTCGTCCTCGCCTAGCGGCGAGCCCGAGCCTTCTTCGTCGAGCTCCCCCGAATCGTCGACACGCTCCAAGGCAGCCAACGTGATCGTCAAGGCGCCAGCCAGCGTCTCGATGGCCATGCTCGGTGGTGCGGGCCTCGTCGCCGTCGCCATCGGCAGCGCATCACTTGTCGCTGCGGGCCTTCGTCGTCGGGACCCGGACGGCAGGGGTCCGGACACAGAGTGATTCGGCGGCGCTAGCCCCCGAACACGAACTCCTGCACGAGCTCCCACCGGCCGGCCACGTTCTCGTAGAGGCCCATGCGATCGACGTCCTGCGAGAACTCGAAATCCGACAACTGCGCGAGTGCGTCATCGAGGACGTCGTCAGCCACATCGTGGGCAATGGTCACGTGCGGGTGGTAGGGATAGCGAAGCTCGACCGCCATGTCGCCCGATCGCACGCGCGACTCGAGCGCGACGCACTCGGCTGCCCCGGCGCCGAGCGCAATGAACACCACTGGAGTGACCGGGCGGAAGGTCGACGCCCCCGCGACCTCGAGTCGGAAAGGGCTGGTGACCCGGGCAACCGCCGCAAGGTGGCGGGTGACTGCCGGCATCGCGTCGGCGTCCACGTCGATAGGGGCGAGGATCGTCACGTGCGGCGGGATCTCCACGGGCGCAGGATCGAACCGGGCGCGCGCATCCTCCAAGATCTCGCGGGCAGGCGAGGCGAGCTCGATCGCGACGCCCAGCGTGTGCCCGCCCGTGGGCGTTCGCTCGCTCAAGCGTCATCCAGTGGGACGAAGCCCACTCGCTCGTAGACATCGGCCAGCGTCTGACGTGCAACCGCACGGGCCTTGTGCGCGCCGATGGTCATCAGGCGGCGCAGCTCAGCGGGATCCGCGAGCAACTCGTTGACCCGCTCGCGGATCGGGCGCACGGTTTCCACGACGATCTCGGCCGTGTCGCCCTTGAGGTCTCCATAGCCGCGGCCGGAGTACGACGCAACGAGGTCGTCGATGGAACGACCCGTCAGCGCGTGCTGGATCGTCAGGAGGTTCGACACCCCTGGCTTGCGCTCGGGATCGAAGATGATGTCGCGCTCGGAGTCGGTCACCGCGCTCTTGATCTTCTTCGTCAAGGTCTTGTCGTCATCGAGCAGCCACACGCATCCGGTCGGCGCGGACTTGCTCATCTTGGCGGTGGGGTCCTGCAGGTCGACGATCTTCGCCGTCTCCTTGACGATGAATGGCTCTGGAACGGTGAGGGTCTCGCCGAACTTGGTGTTGAACCGCTGGGCGAGGTCGCGCGTGAGCTCCAGATGCTGGCGCTGGTCCTCGCCTACCGGGACCGCATCGGCGTGGTAGATGAGGATGTCGGCCGCCTGCAGGATCGGGTAGGTGAACAGGCCCACGGTGACGCGCCCGGCCCCGTCCTTCTGCGACTTGTCCTTGAACTGGGTCATGCGGCCAGCCTCGCCGAATCCGGTCTGGCATTGCAGCACCCAGGCGAGCTGGCTGTGCTCAGGCACCTGGCTCTGCACGAAGACGGTGGACCTCTCTGGGTCCAGGCCCACGGCCAGAAGCTGCGCAAAGGAGGCGTAGGTGCGCCGACGCAGGACCTCGGGGTCGTGCTCGCGCGTGATGGCGTGCTGGTCGACGACGCAGTAGTAGGCGTCGTGCGTGGCCTGCATGCGCACCCACTCGCGCAGGGCCCCCAGATAGTTGCCGAGGTGGAAGGCGTCTGCCGTGGGCTGGATGCCCGACAGGACGCGCGGCGGCCGAGGGTGCGCAGGGGTCATGCGGTCATTGTGTCGCATCACTTTGCGGGCCCGACGACCCCTCGGCATGTGCATCCTCGGTACCCGCAGAAGGCTTCGCAACCCGGGACACCGAGACGCGCGACACCCGTCGGCCATCGAGTTCGGCCACCTCGAATGCGTGACCGCCCTCCGACACGACGTCGCCCAGCAGGGGCACCCGCCCGAGTCGAGAGATGACGAATCCGGCGACCGTCTCGTACGGCCCCTCCGGCAGTTCCACGCCGGTCTCGTCAGCGAAGTCATCGAGGTTCAGCAGCCCGTCGACGGTCGTGACGCCGTACACGGCAATACGGTCGGGCGCCCGCTCGACGTCGTACTCATCGCGGATGTCGCCGATGAGCTCCTCGACAAGGTCCTCCATGGTCACGATGCCCGCCGTGCCGCCGTACTCGTCCTGCACGATCGAAAGGTGCTGCCGAAGGCGACGCATCTCTGTGAGGGTGCGCAGGACCTCCTTGCTGCCAGGGAAGGAGGTGATCTCGCGGGCGAGGTCCCCGACCCGGATCGAGCGATTGGCGAGCTCGGGGTTGAGAAGGTCACGCACGTGCACGAAGCCGATCACGTCGTCGGCGGAGTCACGGATCACGGGGTAGCGACTGTGCGGCTGGTCAGCGACGACTGTGACCGCCTTGCGGACCGGCATCGAAGCGTCGAGGAAGTCAACCTCCGTGCGCGGCACCATGACCTCGCGAAGCTCGCGGTCCCCCGCCTCGAAGACGTCGTCGATGAGCTCGCGCTCCTCGGCCGTGAGGTCCTCGTGCGCGGCAACGAGATCACGAAGCTCCTCGCCGCTGATCGCATCCCGCCCGGCCTTGGGGTCCATGCCGAGAAGTCGGACCACGAAGTCCGTCGAAACCGAGAGCAGGGCGATGACCGGGCGCAGGATCGTGGCGATGACGTCGATGGGTGCGGCCGAAACAAGGGCGATCCGCTCGGTCTTCTGCAGCGCGATGCGCTTGGGGACCAGCTCCCCGATGACCAGCGAGAAGTAGGCGATGATCGAGGTGATCACGATCAGGACGATGATCTCCGCGGCTGATTGGCTAAGGCCCCAGCCCACGACGATGGGCACGACGAACGGGGAGATCTTCGACTCGCCGAAAGCGGCCGACATGAAGCCAGCCAGGGTGACGGCGATCTGCGCGGCCGCGAGGAACCGGTTCGGATTGGACGTCAGGGCCACCAGCCGACGGCCACGCGGTCCGCTCTCCTGACCGAGGCGGGTCACCTGGCTGTCACGAAGCGACACCAGGGCCAACTCCGCCGCGACGAAGCAGCCACCTACGAGGATCAGGACCGCGATGACCGCGATCGGTGCCCACACGGAGGTCATGCCGTGACCCTACTTGGGGGTCCGGCCCACTTCCGCCTCAGACAGCCCGATGGGTCAGGCCATCGCCTTGTGGAGGTTCTCGTCGATCGAGGCCAGGAACTCCTGGGTGGTCTGCCACGGCGCATCACGACTGATGAGCAGGGCGAGGTCCTTGGTCATCTTGCCCTCCTCCACGGTCTCGACGCAGACGCGCTCGAGCGTCTTCGCGAACTCCGTGACGGCCGGCGTGCCGTCGAGCATGCCGCGGTGGGCCAGTCCCTGCGTCCACGCGAAGATCGACGCGACCGGGTTGGTCGACGTCGGGTTGCCCTTCTGGTGTTCGCGGTAGTGACGGGTCACCGTGCCGTGGGCGGCCTCGGCTTCGACCGTCTTGCCGTCCGGAGTCATCAGAACCGACGTCATCAGGCCGAGCGAGCCGAAGCCCTGCGCCACGGTGTCGGACTGCACGTCTCCGTCGTAGTTCTTGCAGGCCCAGACGTAGCCACCGTCCCACTTCATGGCCGCTGCGACCATGTCGTCGATGAGACGGTGCTCGTAGGTGATGCCCGCCGCCTCGAACTCGGCCTTGAACTCGGTCTCGTAGACGTCCGCGAAGATGTCCTTGAACTGGCCGTCGTAGGCCTTCAGGATCGTGTTCTTCGTCGACAGGTACACGGGGTATTTGCGCGTCAGGCCGTAGCGCATGGAAGCACGAGCGAAGTCGCGAATCGAGTCGTCGAGGTTGTACATGCCCATGGCAACGCCTGCGCCCGGGAAGTCGAAGACGTTGAACTCCATCGGCTCCGAGCCGTCAGCAGGCGTGAAGGTCATCGTGAGCGTGCCGGCCGAAGGCACCTTGAAGTCCGTCGCCTTGTACTGGTCGCCGAATGCGTGACGGCCGACGACGATCGGCTGCGTCCAGCCAGGCACCAACCGCGGAATGTTGCTGATGATGATGGGCTCACGGAAGATGACGCCGCCGAGGATGTTGCGGATCGTGCCGTTCGGCGACTTCCACATCTTCTTCAGGCCGAACTCGTCGACGCGCGCCTCGTCGGGCGTGATGGTCGCGCACTTGACGCCGACGCCGTACCTCTGGATCGCGTGAGCGGAGTCGATCGTCACCTGGTCATCGGTGGCGTCGCGGCTCTCGATGCCCAGGTCGTAGTACTTCAGGTCGACGTCGAGGTACTTGAGGATCAACTCGTCCTTGATGAACTGCCAGATGATCCGCGTCATCTCGTCGCCGTCGAGTTCGACGACGGGGTTCGCAACCTTGATCTTGCTCACTGTTCTCCTCAGGTCCGGTGGGTCGGGAAGCTCGTGGTCACAGGTCCTTGACGTCGGCCTGCTTGGTCTTGACGGCCTCGTAGGCCTCGACGAGCAGCGCCTTCTCGTCGTCGGTCAGCGGCGTCTCGACGACCTTCTTGATGCCCTCGCGGCCGATCTCTGCTTCGACGCCCAGGTACGCACCGGACAGGCCGTACTCGCCGTCGACCCACGCGCACACGGGCATGACCGCACCCGAATCCTCATGGACGGCCTTGGCCATGCGCGACGCTGCGGCGGACGGCGCGTAGTACGCAGATCCGGTCTTGAGAAGGGCGACGACCTCGGCGCCGCCGTTGCGCGTGCGCACGACCAGCTCCTCGATCTCGCCGGCGGACAGCAGGTCGGACAGCGGCTTGCCGTCGACCGTGCATGCCGAGGCAACTGGCACCATCGTGTCGCCGTGCGAGCCGAGGGTCAGGGTGGTGACGGACGCGACAGGCACGTCGAGCTTCTCCGCGACGAAGTGCGTGAAGCGGGCGGTGTCGAGCATGCCGGCCTGGCCGATGACCCGCTTGTGCGGGAAGCCCGTGACGATCTGGGCGAGCGCGGTCATCTCGTCGAGCGGGTTCGCCACGTTGATGATCACGGCGCCGGGGGCGTGCTTGGCGATGTTCTCGGCGACCGAGCGCATGATCTTGGCGTTCGTCTCGATGAGGTCCATGCGGCTCATGCCGGGCTTGCGCGGCAGGCCGGCGGTGATGACCACGATCTCGGAACCGGTGATGGCCTCGTAGCCCTCACCGTTCGGGCCGGTCGTCTGGCCGACGACCTTCGTCTCGAAGCCTTCGATCCAGCGCGACTGGTTGAGGTCGAGGGCCAGGCCCTCCGGCTTGCCCTCGACGACGTCGGTGAGGACGACCGTCTCGAAGATGTCGTACTCGGCGAGCCGCAGAGCGGTCGTCGAGCCGTAGAAACCTGCACCGATCACTGAGACCTTGCCGCTGCGCGCCATGCCACTACCTTCCGAACAGGGGGCGGGGAGAAATCTTGACGTCAAGATACCTTAGGGGCGCAACGGGTCGCCATGTCATCCCGAGCGACCACGCGGGCCCGTGCGAGCGAAGGAGAGTGAAGTGACCGACCTCACAGCCTGGCTGCCGAAAGCGGTCGGGGCCATCGACGCCTGGCAGTCCGAGTTCGGTGCGTTCGCTCAGCATCCGAGCCTCGCGGTGGACGACGCGGCGCTCGCCATCGCCTTCGAATCGCTCACCGCCCGCCTCCGCGACAACTACCCGTACTTCCATCCGAACTACGTCGGCCAGATGCTGAAGCCACCGCATCCGGCGGCCGTTCTCGGCTATGTCACGGCAATGCTGATCAACCCCAACAACCACGCACTGGACGGCGGCCCGGCCACGGCGGCGATGGAGAAGGACGTCGTCTCGCGCCTGGCGAGCATGCTCGGCTTCACGCAGCACCTCGGTCACCTGACATCGAGCGGAACGATCGCCAATCTGGAGGCGCTGTACGTGGCGCGCGAGTCCCACCCGGGCAAGGCGATCGCCTACAGCGCAGATGCGCACTACACGCACTCACGCATGTGCCATGTACTGGCGGTCGAAGGCATCGCGGTCGCGACGGACGCACGAGGACGGATGGACCTCGACGAACTGGAGTCGATCCTCGCCACTGGGCGCATCGGCACGGTCGTGGCCACGCTCGGCACGACCGGGCTCGGTGCCCTGGACCCGCTGCCCGAGGTCGTCGCCCTCGCCCGCGAGCACGGTGCGCGGGTCCACGTCGATGCCGCCTACGGCGGTTTCTTCGCCCTCATCGCCGATGACTCGACAGACGGCGTCGCCCGCGCGCCGTTCGCGACTATCTCCGATGCGGACTCGGTGGTCATCGACCCGCACAAGCACGGGCTCCAGCCCTATGGCTGCGGCGCAGTCCTTTTCGCGGACCCTGCGGTAGGTCGCTTCTACGGACACGACTCCCCCTACACGTACTTCACCTCCGACGACCTGCACCTCGGTGAGATCTCCCTCGAATGCAGCCGCTCCGGCGCCGCCGCGGCAGCCCTGTGGCTGACTCTCGAAGTCCTGCCCTTGACAGCGGACGGACTCGGCGCGGCGCTGCGCCCTGGACGTCGAGGCGCGCTCGAATGGCACTCACTCCTCACGGAGTGTTCGTCGCTGGCGCCCTACCAGGCTCCCGAGCTCGACATCGTCACGTACCTGCCGAGGCGCAGCACCATGACATACGTCGATGCCGCATCCGCTGCCCTGTTCGATGCTGCTGCCGCCGCCCCGCCGGAGCAGCAGGTCCACATCGCGCTCTACTCGGCCACATCCGAGCAACTGCAGGCGCGGGGCCATCAACTGGAGCCGGACGCCGCGCGGGCCCGCATCCTTCGCAGCGTGGTGATGAAGCCCGAGAGCGAGCCTGCGATCCCGTCGATCCACGCCCACCTCGAAAGTCTGACCCGGACTCCCGCCTAGGCGATCTGCTCATCTGCCTCAATGCGAGCGACGTTCGATGTCGACTACGCCGTCGTGCAGGGACTCACCACGAGCGTGCGCGGTGCGTCGACTGTCGGCTCGTCGAGGTAGGCCTCCCACGGCGCTCCGGTCGCCAGGTACCCGTTGTCGGCGAGCCACGTCTTGATGGCCGCGTATGCCTTGCCGAGCTCCAGGTACGAGCCCACATGAACGGTGCTGGCCACCATGCCGCCAGGCAGGGTGGCCGCCTCCACTCGACCCGACCCAGCGATGGGGGCATGCACAGGAAAGCCGCCCTCGATCTCCCACCCCTCATCAGTCATCACGTAGCGGGCGAAAGGAGGACCAGCGACGTCGGCTGCGCCCACCACGCCCAGAACCTCCCCGAACGCCTTTCCGAGGAACTGGCCGATGGCGTCATGCGCGACATGCCCGCGGACGACGGCCGTATCCAGTTGTGCGACCTCGACGATCTGAATCTGGTAGTCCATACGGCAACGGTAGGCGTACTAGCTCGGCGGCGGAACCCAGAACGTGAAGATCGTCAGCCCGACGCCGAGGATCCCCAGGATGACCACATCAATCTTCCGCGACCGCACCGCGAGCCACCCAGCGTCGGCCTCCGGCAGGAGCATCCGCAGGAACGCTGCGAGCAGCACGCTGGCGGACAGGACCACGCAGCCACGTCGGAAGTAGTCGAGCCCGATCAGGATCATCGCGACCGCGACACCCGCGAGTACGAGGACGATCGGCCACTGCGCCAGCCGATTGCGAGTCCGGGCCGGGCGGATCGGAACCACCGAGGCAGCCTGCCCCTCAGCGCCCACCGCTGCGTCGTCCGTCACCCGCTCATCCTCCCACGTGCGGAATGGACGGCCGTCGGTTCATGCGCGGCGCTCGGCCGCCTCGACGACGTTGGTGATGAGCATCGCCCGGGTCATCGGACCGACGCCGCCGGGCATGGGAGCGACGAACGCTGCCACGTCCATGACGTCGGGGGCGACGTCCCCCACCAGGCCGGCCTCGGTCCGGGTGATTCCGACGTCGAGCACGGCGCAGCCCGGCTTCACGAGGTCGGCAGTGACCAGGTGCGGCACGCCCGCTGCCGCCACGATGATGTCGGCTCCGCGGAGGTGGCTCGCCAGGTCCCGGGTGCCGGTGTGGCAGAGCGTGACGGTCGAGTTCTCGGACTTGCGGGTGAGGAGCAGGCCGAGTGGACGTCCGACGGTGACCCCGCGACCGAGGACGACGACCTCCGCGCCGTTGAGCTCCACGTCATAGCGACGAAGCAGCGCAACAATCCCCCGAGGCGTGCACGGCAGGGGTGCCGGCTCACCCAGCACGAGGCGACCCAGATTCGTGGGATGCAGACCGTCGGCATCCTTGTCCGGGTCCATCAACGTGAGCACGCGATTGGCGTCGAGGTGCTTGGGCAGCGGGAGCTGCACGATGTAGCCGGTGACCATCGGGTCGTTGTTCAGGCGCTGGATCTCCGCGTCGAGCTCCTCCTGCGTGGTGTCCGCGGGGAGGTCCACCCGGATCGACTCGATCCCCACCTCAGAGCAGTCCTTGTGCTTGCCCCCCACGTAGGCGTGACTGCCCGGGTCATCGCCCACGAGCACCGTCCCCAGGCCCGGCATCACGCCCTTGGCGCGCAGGGCGCTCACGCGCTCGCGGAGCGCTGCCTTGACTTCAGTGGCTGTGGCCTTGCCATCGAGGATCGTCGCGGTCATGCGGGGATTCTTGCAGAGCGCCGCGCGTCAGTGACTGTGGCGGCGTCGCGCGGCCACGAGGACCGCGAAGAATGCCAGAAGGACTCCCGCGACGAGGTTCCACGCCACCTCGGTCCCGGGTGTCGGAACCACGAGGTCGAGCGCCAGCGCCCCGAAGAGCTGGCCCGCGATGGTCGAGAGCGCGAACATCAGAACGCCGACGATCGGGACGACCCATACGGCGATGGCAATGAACACGATCCCGATCATTCCGCCGAGGTATGACCACCATGGCGCACCCGTCGGGTTCGACGGATCGAGGTCCGTGAAGGCCCAGGAGACCCCGAACGCCACTCCGAGGGCGATCGTCCCAAGGAGGAAGTTCAGGAAGGTGGCCGACATGGGGTTCCGTGCCTCGCGCGCCACGCGGCCGTTGATCGCGGATTGAACGGCGATCAGGACACCCGCGCTCAGCGCGAACAGCACGGCGACAATCGACAGCGATCCGGACCGGAGCCGGTCGGAGACCGCGAGCGCCACGGCAGCAATCGCCAGCAGTGCAGAGACGACTCGCTGGGTCGTGATCGGCTGCTTGCCCGCTGGTCCAAGCCCGACGCGGTCGACGAACAGCGAGTTGCCGCTCTGTCCAGCCACGACCGCCACCATGAAGATCGCCACGCCGAGTACCGGGACTGTGGCGCTCTGGACGGCCACGAAGTAGCCGCCGAGGATGCCGCCGAGGACTTGCCACCACTGGAGGCCACCGGCTCGAACGGCCGCGGGGATTCGTAGGACCCCCTCGCGCACCGGTCGTGCGACGATCACGAGGATCGTCAGGATCACCAGTCCTGAGCCGAAGCTGTACAGCGCCGCCTCGAGGCCGTCGCCGACGTAGATGGCGAGTTGGCCGTTCATCCGAGACTGCATCGCCGACAGACAGCCGCCAAGGAACGCCGCGACGATCGGAATGCTTCGGTGCTGGAGCAGCGCGGCCATGCGGCTAGTGGAAGAAGTGACGAGTGCCGGTGAGGTACATGGTCGCTCCGGCGGACTGGGCCGCGGCGATCACTTCCTCGTCGCGCACTGATCCGCCGGGCTGCACCACGGCGGTGACACCGGCGGTGAGAAGTACCTCGAGCCCGTCGGCGAATGGGAAGAAGGCGTCGGACGCTGCGACCGAGCCCCCGGCGCGATCACCAGCACGGTCCACGGCGAGCCGGGCCGAGTCGACTCGATTGACCTGCCCCATGCCCACACCGACGGCGGCGCCGTCCTTCGCGAGAAGGATGGCGTTCGACTTCACCGACCGGCAGGCACGCCAGGCGAACTCGAGGTCGCGGAGCGTCGCAGCATCGGCGGGCTCACCGCTCACAAGCGTCCACGCCGCGGGATCGTCACCCTCGGCCTGGATCCCGTCAGCGACCTGGACGAGCAGCCCACCGGAGATCGAGCGTGACTCGATGTGCGTGCCCATGTGCGGCCCCGCGACTTCGAGCACGCGCAGGTTCTTCTTCGCCGACAGCACCTCCAGCGCCTTAGGCTCAAAGGCAGGCGCGACGATCACCTCGGTGAAGACGCTGCCGATGTTCTCGGCCATCTCGGCCGTGACCGTGCGATTGGTGGCGATGACTCCACCGAAGGCCGATACAGGATCCGTGGCGTGCGCCTTGCGGTACGCGTCGGCGATGTCGTCCCCCACGGCGACACCGCACGGGTTGGCGTGCTTGATGATCGCGACCGCCGGCTCGAGATGGTCGAATGCCGCACGGCGGGCTGCCTCGGCGTCGAGGTAGTTGTTGTAGGACATCTCCTTTCCCTGCAACTGCTTGGCGCCGGCTAACGCGGGCTCATGGTGTGCGGAGAGGTACACCGCCGCGCGCTGGTGCGGGTTCTCGCCGTAACGCAGCACTTCGCCCCGCTTCCAGGCCGCGCCCATCCAGACCGGGAAGCCGTTTCCGTCGGCGTCGGGGGCGACCGCACTGCCGAGCCACGACGCCACGGCGATGTCGTACGTGGCCGTATGCGCGAATGCCTCAGCCGCGAGGAGCGCGCGTTCGTCGAGCGTGAATCCCCCGCGGGCGACGGACTCGAGCACCTCGGCATAACGCGTCGTAGTGGTGACGATGGCCACGTTGGCATAGTTCTTCGCGGATGCCCGCACCATCGCCGGCCCACCGATGTCGATCTGCTCGACGCACTCGTCGACACCTGCACCCGAGGCGACCGTGTTCTGGAACGGGTAGAGATTGACGACCACGAGCTCGAACGCGAGGATGCCGAGTTCCTCGAGTGCCTCACGATGCGAGTCCTTGCGCAGGTCGGCAAGCAGGCCGCCGTGAATGTGCGGGTGCAGCGTCTTCACCCGACCGTCGAGCGTCTCTGGGAAGCCCGTTACGTCGCCCACGGCAGTGACAGCGATGCCCGCGTCGGCGATCGTCTTGGCCGTCGATCCCGTCGAGACGATCTCGACCCCCGCCAGTGCGAGCCCGCGCGCGAGCTCCTCCAGCCCGGTCTTGTCATACACGGAGACCAACGCCCGCTTCACTGATCGCCTGGTGTCGTCGCTCACGCGCTCTCTCCGATCCATCTCGAGACGGTTTCGATCAGGAGCTCGCGCTCCTCGGCCTTGATGCGCTCGTGCAGGGATTCCTCGTCGTCGTCGTCGCGGATCGCCACCGCCCGCTGGGCCAGGATCGGACCGGTGTCGACGCCCTGGTCGACCACGTGGACGGTGCAGCCGGTCACCTTGACCCCGCAGGCGAGGGCGTCTCGCACTGCGTGGGCGCCGGGGAAGGCAGGCAGGAGGGCAGGGTGGGTATTGATGATGCGGCCCGGAAAGGCATCGATGAACTCGGGACCAAGGATCCGCATGAACCCGGCGCTCACGACGAGGTCGGGCGACGCGGCTCCCACCAACTCGGTCATTGCCGCATTCCACTGCTCCCGAGAGCTGAAGTCCGCAGGCGCGCTGACGAAGGTCAGGATGCCAGCAGCCTGGGCCCGCTCAACGGCTGTGCAGTCGGCGACGTCGCTGCCCACCGCGACGATCTCGGCATCCACTCGACCGTCGTCGCAGGCATCCATCAGGGCCTGCAGGAGTGTGCCGGATCCCGAGGCAAGCACCACGAGGCAAGCGGTCACACGTGAACCCTATCGACGGGCCCCGAGTCGCAGACCGTGGCGTCAGACCACCGGCTCGTTGTTGAACTGCCGGTACATGTGCGCCGTGAACAGGCATGCGAACGGGAGCGTCACCAGCGTCAGCAGGCCGTAGAAGAAGCCGCCGAGGATCTGCACCAGGACGTTGATCACGGTCATGATCAGCGCCGGGCCGATGTTCTTGCTGACGGCCGCGTAGCTCGCCTTGATGGCCTCGCCGACGCCGTAGCCCTTGTCGAGGACGTAGTAGGGGCCGAGCTGGAGCAGGAAGAAGACGATGAGCCCGGGAAGGATGCACAGGAAGAGCCCGATGAACCCCAGCAGACCGAAGACGAGCATGAAGAGGAAGTACTTCAGCAGGTGCTGGGTGGTGAGCATCTGCGAGAAGCTCGGCGCGATGCCCTGAGTGCTGCGGATCGCAGCACGCTGCACGCCGATCTGCGCGATGAACGCAACGACGGCGAAGACCAGGCCGATCACGATCGCGGCGATCGCGTAGGCCCCCATGGCGGCCGTGCAGGCGTTGAGCTGACCGGGAGTCTCCGGGTTCGAGCAGTCCACGAGGATGTTGCGGAGCGGATTGGTCCCGATGCCCTGGAGCACGTACACGACCGTGACGACGGCGGCCAGGCCGACGAACGCAGCCGCATTCGCCTTGAACCGGTCGAACGCCCAGGAGATCGCTGCACCGACGTCGATGCGGCGACCGGCACCCTCGGGCGGGGGCGGGGGCATCGCGGGAAGGTCAGACATGTGGATGTCCTCTCGGATCGGTGTTCACTCGCTGAGTGGGTCGAGCAGGACCGGGAGGTCCGCGCGGGTCCGGTCGGCCTGGTCGTCCGTCTGGTTCCCATCCTCGGCGACGGCGACCGGCTCCGCAATGGCCAGTTGCGCCCTGGCGGGAGGTGACGGCACGACGGCGCTGGGGACCGCCCCGAGCAGGACAAGGACGAAGACCAGGACGCCCACGGTGGTCGGAGAAGGCCCGAGGTGAGCCAGTCGGACGTCACCGAGTGCACCGTCGGCGAGGCTCGAGACCACCATCAACGCAAGCCCTGAGAAGGCCGCAGCCCCGAAGGCCAGCACCATGCGCGTCAGCCTGCCCTCTGCACGACTCGAGCGTGCGATCGAGATGCCGACAACGACACCAGCGACAACACCGAGGATCGGCAGTGCCCACGCTACCGGCGTCGCGGACTGGGGAACGGCGGCAAGGACGGGGAACGGCGGCAACTGCGTCGGCGCGGTGACCGGGATGAAGGGCGATACGACCACGGCTGGGCCGATGGCGAAGCCCGCACCGATGACGTACGCGCTCGACCAGACGATGACGACCGGGACGTAGGCCACACCGAGCAGAAGCAGGCCGAGCCCGCCCCACATGCCCGCGTGCAGCGACTGCGCCATCGTGATCGCGTCGTCGACGCGCACCGTCAGGGCCGCCGCGGCGGCGACAGCACCGAAGCCAAGGATGGTGATGGCGCCAACGGCGCCGCCCCGCAGCATGGCCGACAGCCACGCAGGCACCAGTTGGGCAACGATCTCACGGCATGAGCGCGCCGCGCCCCAACCGAAGGCGAGCACGGCGAGGAGCCCAGCGTGTATTGCTGCCCACGGCCACGAGACCGAAGCCGTCGAGCGCGCACTCAACTCGGCGATGACCGCTGCGAGCACGCTGTACGTGACGGCAGCGCTTAGGATCAGGACGCCCAGACCGCGAACTGAGTCCACCGATGCCCTGCGCGCAGACCAGCCGCCCGCGTAGGCGAGCAAGAGGATGGGGACGACCGCGAGACCCCACGGCAGGAGCGAGTACGTCACGGAGCCGATCGCGACCGGGGTCCCGTGCGCGATGACCCACAGCAGGCCCGCGATGCGAAGCGACTCCGTCAGGCCGAGCCCCGACGCGGGTGTGGCCACCCACACCAGCACCAGGCTCAAAGCGGCCACCGCAAGACCGATGCCGGCGGCCCAAAGTGCCCCGAGAGCGCCCGTCACCAGCGCCGATCGACCGAGGCCCGCTGCTGGCACCGCGCGAATTCGCGCCACGAGACCACGCAGCGCCGCTCTCAGGTCGGTGATCACCGGCGGCGTGGACCGGCGGCGTGACTCGTTCGGCGCCTGCTCGTCGGAGTCAGGCGTCATCGTCGGCGCGGTCACCCTCACAGAATCGCAGGTTCGCCCACGCGGATCGGGGAACGCCACGCGCCCGGGTCAGTCCAAGGCGCCTATGACGTTCTGGTCCCAGTCGATCACCGAGCCGGTGACGATCCCTGATGCATCCGAGAGCAGGTAGACGACCATGTCGGCAATCTGCGCCGGATCAGCGAGGCGGCCAGCGGGTAGGCGGGCGGCCGCCTCGTCGAGCCACCCATCGCCAGCACCGTGATACGAGCGCTGGATCCGGTCCTCGCCCTCCGTAGCGGTCCAGCCGATGTTGAGGCCGTTGATCCTGATGCGATCCCACCGGTGCGCATGAGCAGCGTTGCGGGTGAGCGTGGCAAGACCGCCCTTCGCCGCCGCATACGGTGCCAAGAAGGGCTGCCCAGCGTGCTGCGTCAGAGTGATGACGTTGACGATCGTCCCGGGAGCGTCGCGACGAAGCATGTCCTTGACCGCGGCCTGCATGATGAAGAACGGCCCACGCAGATTGATGGCCACATGCCGGTCGAACAGCTCGGGGGTGGTGTCGAGCAGCGAACCCCGATCGACAAGGCCAGCCGCGTTGACCACGCAATCGACCCGGCCGAACTCCTCGACCGCGGACGCCACGGACTCCAGGGCCTGCGAAACATCGGACACGTCCGCGCGAACGAACAGCGGCTGCGTGCCCAGCAGGTCAAGTTCGTCGATCAGCGACTCCGCGACTTCCGGCCTGCGCCCGGTGACGACGACGCCTTCAGCGCCGCACGCCGCCGCCGTTCGCGCGACAGCTGCTCCGACCCCCTGGGTGCCACCACTCACCATGACGACTCGACCAGCAAGGACTTCGGGATTGAGTGCCGTCATGGTCGAAGTCAACCAGCCAGTCGCGTCATCCGTGGATGATCAGCCAGAGCGCAGCGACGGTGCTGAGGGATAGCGCAATCGACACGAAGAGCCTTTCGTTCATCCGCCGGAAGGTGAAGATGCCGATGAAGGCCCCGATCACGATGAGCGGCGCGAAGAAGAGGTCGGCCATGAGCGTCTCGCGCGTGATGAAGCCCAGCCCACCGATGATCGGGACCTTCAACAGGTTGATGATGAAGAAGAACCACGTGGCCGTGCCCATGAAGGCCAGCATCGACACCCGCATCTTGACCAGGTACAGCGTCATGGCCGTCCCGCCGGCGTTGGCCGCCATCGTCGTCATGCCGGCGAGGGTCCCGAAGAAGACGATCGCCGCCTTGTTGGTCATGGGCTCGAGTTCGTCATCAATGCTCTCGGTGCGCTGCCGCCAGACCTCTAGCGCCACGGAAGCGAGAATCAGCAAGCCGATGATCCGCCCGAGGGTGTGCGTGTCGAGGAGCTTGAAGAGCACCGCGGTCAGCAGGAAGCCGAGCAGAACGCCGGGCACCAACCGGCGGATGAGGCGCCAGTCGCCATGCTGCCGGAAGTAGAACAGCCCGAAGAGGTCACCGAGGATGAGCAGCGGAACCATGAACCCGGTGGCGACGGTCGGCCCGAGCACAACGGCGAGGACGGGTCCGGCCAGGACGCCCGCCACGGGCATCGCCGTCTTCGAGAAGCCGTACAGCAGCACGGGGACAGCGACCAGGCCAACGATGACCCACGTCCACGTCGCCGGCACGGCGCGAGCCTATGCTGCCGGACGTGGGGGCTCTCCTGGCATTGGTCTCGAGCGTCTCGTGGGGCGTGGCCGACTTCGTCGGGGGCCTGGCGGCCCGCCGGGCCGGCACTGCTCAGGTCCTGTCGGTCTCGTACCCGACCGGTGCGATCCTGCTGACTTTCCTGGCGACCTTCGTCATCAAGGGAGACCTGACCGCCCAGGTGATCCCGTACGCCATCGCGGCCGGCATCATCGGGGGCACGGCAATGTGGTTGCTCTATGCGGCGCTGACTCGCGGTCCGATGGGGATCGTGTCGCCGATCACCGCGGTGATGTCGGGACTGGTGCCCGTCCTCGTCGGGGTCGGACGAGGCGAGAGCCTCACGGCGCTGGCAATCCTCGGCATGGGTGGCGCCGCCGTTGCGGTGTTCCTCGTCAGTCGCGAATCCGGCCACCCGCACGAGCGCACCCCGATGGCCGCCTTGCTCTACGCCGTCGCATCCGGCGTGGCCATCGGCCTGTACCTGGTCTCGTTGGGCCTGTCCCCGGCATCAGCGGGCATCTGGACCGCGACCCTCGGGCGATGGATAACCAGCATCGGGATGATCCTCATCGTCGCGGTCTTCATCCGCCGCGTGCCCGCCCGTGGCTTCCCCTGGCGACTGGCCATGTCCGCAGGCGTCCTCGACGCGATGGCCAACGGTGTGTTCCAGCTGGCGTCTCAGCGCGGCCTTCTCGCCATCGTCTCCGTGATCGGCTCGCTCTACCCCGCCGCGACCGTGCTCCTTGCGCGGTTCATCCTGCACGAGCGGATGAACCGGGTGCAGGTCAGTGGCGTGGTCGTGGCCTTGGTGGCAGTTGTCGCGCTGACGCTCGGCTAGTGACGTCAGTCAGGACGTCGGTCAGGACATCAGTTCGCGCATGATGCGCGCAGCCTCGGATGGCGTCTTGCCGACCTTCACGCCAACGGCCTCCAGGGCCTCTTGCTTTGCCGCCGCGGTACCCGCCGAGCCGGACACGATGGCGCCAGCGTGGCCCATCGTCTTGCCTTCGGGAGCAGTGAACCCCGCGACGTAGCCGACGACCGGCTTGGTGACGTTGTCCTTGATGAACGCAGCGGCGCGCTCCTCAGCGTCTCCGCCGATCTCGCCGATCATCACGATGGCGTCAGTCTCGGGATCGTCCTGGAACGCCGCGAGGCAGTCGATGTGCGTGGTGCCGATGATCGGGTCGCCACCGATGCCCACGCATGTGGAGAAGCCAATGTCGCGCAGCTCGTACATCATCTGGTAGGTCAGCGTTCCGGACTTCGAGACCAGACCGATGCGGCCCGGCTTGGTGATGTCCGCCGGAATGATGCCTGCGTTCGACTGGCCGGGAGTGATGATGCCCGGGCAGTTCGGGCCGATGATCCGCGTCGTGCCGGCATTGACCGCGTACTGGAAGAACTGCGCGGTGTCGTGCACGGGGATGCCCTCGGTGATCACGACAACCAGGGGCAGGCCGGCATCGACCGACTCCTCGACGGCTGCCTTCGCGAAGCGCGGCGGCACGAAGACCACGGCCACGTTCGCGCCTGTTGCATCGAGCGCATTGGGGACGTCGTCGAACACCGGGATGCCGTCGACTTCTTGGCCACCCTTGCCCGGCGTCACGCCGGCCACGATCTGCGCACCCGACGCGACCATGCGCCGGGTGTGCTTCGTGCCCTCGGAGCCCGTCATCCCCTGCACGAGGATGCGGGAGTTCCCGTCCAGCCAGATCGCCATCGCGGTGCCCTTACTTCCCGGCCTTGCGCGCGGCTGCCAGCTCGGCAACTCGGCGCGCGGCGCCATCCATGGTGTCGACAATCTCGATGAGGTCGTGCTCGCGCTCGATGAGGATCCGTCGGCCCTCCTCGGCGTTGTTTCCGTCGATGCGGCACACGATGGGCTTGGTGACTTCCTCGCCCTTCGCCTCCAGCATCTCCATCGCCTGCACGATGCCGTTCGCCACAGCGTCGCACGAGGTGATGCCGCCGAAGACGTTGACGAAGACCGCCTCGACCTCCGGGTCGTTCAACACGATGTCGAGGCCGTTGGCCATGACGTCGGCACTCGCGCCACCGCCGATGTCGAGGAAGTTCGCCGGCTTGATGCCACCGAACTCCTCACCGGCGTAGGCCACGACGTCGAGAGTGCTCATGACAAGGCCCGCACCGTTGCCGACGATGCCGACCTCGCCGGACAACTTCACGTAGTTGAGGTCGAACTCCTTGGCACGCAGCTCGATCGGATCGGTGTTGTCGCGATCCACGAAGTCCGCATGCGAGGCGTGGCGGTAGTGCGCGTTGTCGTCGATCGTGACCTTGCCGTCGAGCGCGAGGACGACGCCGGTGGGCGTGAGCACGAGCGGGTTGACCTCGACCAGCGTGGCGTCCTCCTCGATGAGCACGCGCCACAGCTTCTGGAGGATCTCGACGATCTGCGCCTTCGTGGCCTCAGGGAACCCGGCCGCGTCCACGATCTCCTGCGCCTTCTCCGGCGTGCAGCCCTCGAGGGCGTCGACGCGGATCATGGCCAGCTCGTCGGGTCGCGTGGCCGCGACCTCCTCGATGTCGACGCCGCCGGCCACGCTGGCCATGGCCAGGTAGGCGCGGTTGGCGCGGTCGAGCAGGAAGGAGATGTAGTACTCGTCGGCGATGTCCGACGCCTCGGTGACGAGGACCTTGTAGACCGTGTGGCCCTTGATGTCCATGCCGAGAATGTCAGTGGCACGGTCCTTGGCCTCCGCGGGATCGGCGGCCAGCTTGACGCCGCCTGCCTTGCCTCGTCCGCCGACTTTCACCTGCGCCTTGACGACCACGGCAGACCCGATCTTGCGGGTCGCCTCATGAGCGGCATCAGGGGTGGTGCAGACCTCGCCCGCCGTCACCGGGACGCCGTGCTTCCCGAAGAGGTGCTTGGCCTGGTACTCGTAAAGATCCACGCGTACTCCTTCGCGATGAGCGTTCGGTGAGCCTAGTGACTGTCGCGAGCGCGGAAACGGTTACATCAGTCACGCTGGATGTGATCTTGCACCCACTGGACGATCTCGTGTGTCGGCGTCCCGGGCGTGAAGATCTTGGCGACGCCCATCTGCTCCAGCACCGGGATGTCGTCGTCGGGAATGATGCCGCCCCCGAACACGACGATGTCGGTGGCGTCCTTGGCCGTCAGCAGATTCATGACCTCGGCAAACAGGGTCAGGTGGGCGCCGGACAGAACGGACAGGCCGATGATGTCGGCGTCCTCCTGGATGGCCGCGTCGACGATCTGCGCAGGGGTCTGATGGAGCCCGGTGTAGACCACCTCGATGCCGGCGTCCCGCAGGGCCCGTGCCACGACCTTGGCACCGCGGTCGTGGCCATCAAGCCCGGGCTTGGCCACGACTACGCGAATGGGTGCCGACATGATCATCCCTCCATCGACGCTATGCCCGCAGACTACCGCTCGGCCGTGGGTGACAGACTTCGGTGCGTGACCTCCCCGGCCGGCTCCGTCCGCATCCTTGCGCTCGGTGGCAGCACCACGCCGCTGGCCGCGTCCGAGCGAGCGCTTCGGATAGCGGTGGAAGCAGTGCAGGAGCGGGGCGCCGAGATCGAGTTCATCACCGGACGCGACCTGATGCTGCCGATCTACGACACCGAGACCACCGACCGCAGCCCCGAGGCCGCGCGCCTGGTCGATGCACTGCGCAGATGCGACGGCCTTCTGGTAGCCACCCCCGGCTACCACGGCTCGTTCAGCGGAATGATCAAGAACGCTCTCGACTACTGCGAGGACCTTCGCACGGACGACCGCCCCTACCTGCACGACCGCGCCGTGGGCTGCATCGCCGTGGCGCACGGCTGGCAGACCGCCGTGGGCACCCTGAATCAGTTACGCCAGATCGTCCACTCCCTGCGCGGCTGGCCCACTCCCCTCGGCTGTGCCATCAACGACGCCAGCGGCAAGATCGGCGTGGATGCAGCCCGCAGCGACCAGGACGTCGTGCGCCAGCTTCAGATAGTTGGCGAGCAGGTGTTCGAGTTCGGCCTCGCCCAGCACGCCATCCGCAAGGCGTGAGGCCGCGTTGTCCGGTACCAGGGTTACCCTGAAGTCATGGTGACCGCCCTGTGCTTCATCACTGTCGAGCCCGATCGCGTCAATGACGTGGGATCACAGATCGCCCGGCTCCCTCAGGCGCGCACCGTGTACTCGGTGACGGGCCAGCTCGACATCGTGGCCGTCATCGAGGTGAGCGACATCGAGGACGTGGCCGGTGTGGTCACCGACCAGATCGGCGCTCTCGAGGGCATCATCAGCACCGAGACGCACATCGCCTTCCGCACGTATCGCCCCGAGGATCTCGGGGCCGGGTTCTCCCTGGGCTACTGAGCCATGTCGTCGATCTTTGAACGAACGCTGCACGCGGCCGACGACGCCCGCCGCGCACTGCTGTCGCCTGCCGGCGTGATGGGCCTCGCAGTCGAGGGCGTGTGGGTGACGCTGCACCTGGCGCTCTACCCCTGGGGGCTGATCGAGGATCGGCTGGACGAGGCCTCGCACCTCGGCGTCTCCCACCTGTCCCCCGTCCAGCGCGGGCTGATCGTCGGTGACGTGGAGGCGGCGGGAACGCCGATCATCCTGATCCACGGCGTCGTCGACAACCGCAGCATCTTCACGCTGCTTCGCCGCGCTCTGCGCAACCGCGGCTTCGGCAGGATGTACGCCCTCAACTACTCCCCGTTCACGGACGACATCACCGAGGTGGCCCAGCGCCTGGGCACCCTCATCGACGACGTCTGCGAGCAGACCGGCTACGAGCGGGTGCACATCATCGGCCACTCGATGGGTGGCCTCGTCGCTCGCTACTACGTCCAGAAACTGGGTGGCGACCGCCACGTCCACACCGTCTGCACTCTGGGCACACCGCACAACGGCACAGTCCCGGCGCGCTTCGTGCCGTGGCCGGTGATCCAGCAGATGCGACCCACCAGCGACCTGATCGAGTCGCTCAAGGAGAGCGCGCCCGGCTGCCGCACGCGCTTCATCGCCTTCTGGTCCGACCTCGACCAGCTGGTCATCCCCCAGCGCAACGCTCGGATCGACCATGCTGATCTGCGTTCCCGCAACGTGTTCATGCGGGGCGTGGGGCACATGTCGCTGCCGGTCGACCGCCGCGTCGTCCATGAGATCTCGACGGCGCTGGCGCAACTCGACCACGACGGAACCATGCTGGCGCAGGGTGTCACCTCGATCGACAGCACGCCCGGGAGGGGCAGCCGCGACTCCGCTACAGCTTCTCGACCGGGGCGTAACGCAGCAGCAGGCGCTTGACCCCTGCCGACCCGAAGTCGATCGTCGCCTCGGTCTTGTCTCCGGAGCCGGACGTCGAGACAACGGTGCCGAGCCCGAACTTCTGGTGCGTGACGCGGTCGCCGGGATCCAGCGAGAGCACCGGCCCGGTGCCGACGATCCGATCACCGAGACGTAGCGCGGCACTGCTGCTGCTGGGAGACGAGCCGTAGCCACCCGACGAGATGGGGCGGCCGACCGGCTCCTCGCGCCGCCAGTCGATGACGTCCTCGGGAAGCTCCTCCAGGAAGCGCGACGGCGGGTTGAACGCCGGCGCACCCCACGCCGACCGCATCACTGACCGGCTGACATACAGCTTGCGGCGAGCTCGCGTGATGCCGACGTACGCCAGACGGCGCTCCTCCTCCAGCTCGCGGGGGTCGCCGAGAGAGCGCATGTGCGGGAAGACGCCGTCCTCCATGCCGGTGAGGAACACGACCGGGAACTCCAGGCCCTTGGCGGTGTGCAAGGTCATCAGCGTGACCATCCCGCCCGAGCCATCGGCGTCGGGGAGCTCGTCGGAGTCCGCCACGAGAGACACCCGCTCGAGGAAGTCACCCAGTGTCCCCTCCGGGTTCTCGTTGGCGAACTCCTGGGCGACTGACTCCAGCTCGGCGAGGTTCTCCACCCGCGTCTCGTCCTGGGGATCGGTGGATGCCTGGAGCTCGGCGAGGTAGCCGCTCTGCTCGAACACGGCCTGCAGCACGGTCGCGGCGTCAGCGCCGGCCTCGACGATCGTGCGCAGGTCGCTCATCATCGTCGTGAAGGCCTCGATGCTGGTCAGCGATCGCGTGGCGATCCCGGGCGCCTCGGCCGCCCGCTCCAGCGCCGCCGCGAAGCCGATGCGCTCGCGCTGCCCGAAGGCCTCGACCATGGCCTCGGCCCGGTCGCCGATCCCGCGCTTGGGGACGTTGAGGATGCGGCGCAGCGAGACCTCGTCGTCGGGGTTGGCGAGTGCACGCAGGTAGGCGATCGCGTCGCGCACCTCGCGCCGCTCGTAGAAGCGGGTACCGCCAACGACCTTGTACGGAAGCCCGACGCGGATGAAGATCTCCTCGATCGACCTCGACTGGGCGTTGGTGCGGTAGAACACCGCCACGTCCGACGGCTGGAAGCCCTCGTCGTCGGTGAGCCGGTCGATCTCGTTGGCGATGAACGAGGCCTCGTCGTGCTCGTCGTCGGCCACGTAGGCGACGATCGGGTCGCCTGCACCCGCATCGGTCCAGAGTCGCTTCTCACGACGGCTCTGATTGCGCGCGATCACCGCATTGGCGGCGGTGAGGATCGTCTGCGTGGACCGGTAGTTCTGCTCCAGCACGACCGTGGTCGCGTTGGGGTAGTCGCGCTCGAACTCCTCGATGTTGCGGATGGTCGCGCCGCGGAACGCGTAGATCGACTGGTCGGCGTCACCAACGACACACAACTGGCCCGGGGGCAGGTCGGGGGTTTCGGGTCCGACGAGTTCCTTGATGAGGACGTACTGCGCGTGGTTGGTGTCCTGGTACTCGTCGACGAGCACGTGCCGGAATCGTCGCCGATAGTGCTCGGCAACATCGGGGAACAACTGCAGCACCGCGACCGTCGAGGAGATCAGGTCGTCGAAGTCGAACGCGTTCGCCCGGCGCAGGCGGCGCTGGTACTCCCCGTACGCCTCGGCGAGCATCTCCTCCATGTGGTTCGCGGTACGGCTGGAGTAGGTCTCGTGGTCGATCAGCTCGTTCTTCTGGTTCGACACCTGCCCGAGGAAGGACCGCGGCGTGTACTTCTTCGGGTCGAGGTCGAGATCGCGCAGCACCATGGTCATCAGGCGCAGCGAATCGGCCTGGTCGTAGATGGTGAACGTCTTGCTCATGCCCAGCCGGGGGGCCTCGGCGCGCAGGATTCGCACGCAGGCGCTGTGAAACGTCGACACCCACATCACGCGCGCGCGGCCGCCGACGAGCTCGGCCACCCGCTCCTTCATCTCGCCGGCTGCCTTGTTCGTGAACGTGATCGCGAGGATCTGGCCCGGCTCGGCGTCCTTGGTGGCCAGGAGGTGGGCGATGCGACGGGTCAGGACGCGGGTCTTGCCCGATCCTGCGCCGGCCACGATGAGCAACGGCCCCCCGCGGTGCTCAACGGCGGCCCGCTGCGAGGGGTTGAGGTCGCTGACGAGGCGGTCGACCGCTGGTGAACTGCCCACGTTGAAGGTCATCTGGGCGTCGCTCACCCACGCATCCTAGGGAGGGTCCCCGACACACCGACCGGCACTAGCGGTGGATGAAGCCCACGATCGAGACCTTCGCCCGGGACTTGATGGTCGGGCTGAGCAGGACCCTGCCGTCCGCACCGACCTTCGCCACGAGAAGGGAGGTGTGCCACTGCTTGGAGATGATCGGGGCCGACCTGGTGCCGGGCGGTGACCCGTCCGATGGGTACGCCTTGAGGCTGCCACCGCCCGCGCCCTTGGTCCGGGTCTGCACCTGCAGGACGACACCCGCGATCCACTTCGCCTTCTTCGGCACGGTGCTGACGCCGGCGACCTGGATGGGCACGACCTCGCTGGCCTTCATCTTGACGTCGGCCACCCGCGCGGGGTGCACGGCTCGGATCTTGATCGGGTACTGGTTCACCGCGTAGCCCAGGAGCTCGACGCGCACTTGGACGGAAGCCTTGTTGGTGGCCGCGAGCTGCACCTGACCCCCGGCGACGGGCACGACCATCACGGCTGACCGCGCCCGTTTCTTCGGGAATTGGAACGTCGCGCCCGCGCCCTTGCCCTTCGTGCCGGCGGGACCGAGGCGCAGCCAGGCCTTCTTGTTCGAGTCGCGCGTCGTGACGAGGACCAGCGCCGTTGTCGCCTCGGGCGGAAGTCCGTTCAGCCCGACGACGCGAGCCTCACCGGACTTCAGCGGCCCCTGGGTCGTCGATTCGTAGCCGACATCGGCGCCGATCGCGGTGAACTCGTCGTTCGGCGGGTCGGGCTTGATGGTCGTGGGAGCCGGGGCGGGCGCAGCAGGGG
>JBAXSI010000036.1:0-28915 GCA_037130755.1 Actinomycetes bacterium | reverse complement strand
ACTCGCCCAACTGACGCCGCTTCGCGTCCGCGACCATCGGATTGCGACTCCAACCGCCAATCAGGACTGCGGCCGTGGGCGGCCCGGCAATCTCGGCCATGAGGTCGAGAGACGCTCCCGCGTAGTCGGTGAGGTCCTCCACTGCACAGCGCCACACCAGCCCCGGGTTGATGCCATCGGTGATGCCCGAAAGCGTGACCGAGTCGTTGCTGATGTCGACGAGGCGGGGCGCTGTCTCGTCACGCGATGCGGCGAGGGCTGCCTCGCCCAGGACTCGCCGGGTCTCACGATCCGTGGCCCCCAGCATTGCCGAGACGCGCTCGAGCGTCAGGCCGGTCACGCGGCCGGCAAGAAGGACCTGGTGGTCCGGCACGACCGACCAGTCCACGTCGATGTCGTGGTCGGTCATCCGCTCGACGTCGTCGGCGGACAGCGGGCGCACCGTGCGCATCAGCGCCTCGGCGGTGCCGAGCGAGTCGAACAGCGCGCCTTCTCGGGCGCCACCGAGCACGAGCATCGCGGCCTGGTGATCGAGACCGGCGACGGACACGACCGCTCCGCGCAGGACAGCCGGGATGTCACCCGTCGCCGTCCCAGCCGACTCGCCGGCCCACACCTTCCGCTTCGGCAGGAAGTCGCCGACGACCTCGTTGGCCACGGCGTACGACTGCCGGGTCGCCAGTTCCATCAGGCCGGTGCGCGACGTGAGTGAGGCCTCCGACACCTCCTCACCGCCAAGGGCACGGACGATCCACTCGGCGACGCACAGGTGCCGCACGGCATTCGACGCGGTGGGGATGTTGCGCTGCAGCCACACGATCTTCGCGAAGGACGGCTTGGAGTTCAGCCGGCGGCCGGTCGCCCGCTGGAAGTCCCGTCGGGACACGACCTCCTTGATCGGCCCCGCCTCGCCACGCGGGTCGAACCACGCGAGCGTGGGGGCGCACGGCTCGCCGTGCGAGTCGAGCAGGATGCCCGCCTCGGCGATGCCCGTCGTCCCGATGCCGACGACCTCCACTCCGCCCGGCACCGACCCCGCCGCCTCGGCACACACCGCGATCGCGGTGTCGGCAAGGACCCGCGGGTCGATGTCCGAATTGGGCCCGTGGTGGCGCCACGGCGTGGGTCGGGACGCCAGTGCGAGCACCTCGCCGGACAGCGAGACGGCCAGTGCCTTGATCGAGGTTGTCCCGCAGTCGACTCCGACGAGGATCTGCTGTGACATGACCCTCCTTGTGGTGTGCGCCGCTCCGGACGGTTACGTTACTGAGCATCGCCCCATCACGGGCGACTGACCGCCACAACCAGGAGTCTTGATGTCTGACGTCTCAGCCCGCATGCGTCGCCTGTTTAATCCGAAGTCGGGGCGCTGCTTCGACATCGCAGTCGATCATGGCTTCTTCGGTGAGGCCAGCTTCCTGTCCGGAATCGAGGATCTGCAGTCCGCCGTGGAAGTGCTCGTCGACGCCGCGCCCGATGCGATCCAGATGACGATCGGGCAGAGCCGCATCCTGCAGGGCCTTGGCGGACGCGAGCGACCGGCGCTTGTCCTGCGGACAGACATCGCCAACGTCTACGGCGCGCCGCTGCCGGACTACATGTTCGACCTGATCATCCCCGAGCCCGCGCTCGCCGGCGTCAAGCGCGACGCCGCGTGCGTCGTGGTGAACCTCTTCGACCTGCCCGACCAGCCCGCCGTCAAGGAGTCCTGCATCCGCTCGATCCTCGCCGCGAAGGCCGACTGTGAGAAGTACGGCATGCCGCTCATGGTGGAGCCGCTCGTCATGCAGGCAACGCGCACCGGCGGCTACGGCGTCAACGGCGACCTCGAGAAGATCGTCCCGCTCGTGCGGCAGGCCGTCGAACTCGGCGCCGACATCATCAAGGCCGACCCAACCGAGGACCCGACCGACTACCACGAGGTCGTCCGCATCGCCGGAAGCATCCCGGTACTGGTCCGCGGCGGCGGGAAAGTTCCCGATGACGAGCTCTTCCGTCGCACCCAGGTCGTGCTCGAGCAGGGTGCCGCGGGAATCGTCTACGGCCGCAACGTGATCCAGCACGAGAATCCCGCTGGACTGACGCGCGCACTCATGGCCATGCTGCATGACGGCGCCGATGCCGCGAAGGCCAGCGAGATCCTCGCTGCCTCATGAGCGCATCGCAGCCGGTACGGATTGGGGTCATCGGCGGCGGCCTGATGGGCCGCGAGCTCGCCGTCGTGTGCGGCCGGTGGAACCAGCTCGTCGACCACCCGGCCATGCCGTCGGTCGTCGCCGTCGCTGACCCGAGCCCGGCAGCACGCGACTGGTTCTCGCGCGTCCCGTCCGTCACGACGTTGACGGATGACTGGCGCGCCCTGGTCGACGACGACTCCATCGACGTCCTGTACATCGCCGTCCCGCACAACCTTCATGAGGAGATCTACGTCGCGACCGCACAGGCTGGCAAGGACTTCCTCGGAGAGAAGCCGTTCGGCATCGACCTCGCAGCAGCCGAGCGCATCGTCGCCGCGATCGATGGGTCCGACGCATTCGTCCGGGTGTCCAGCGAGTTCCCCTTCTACCCGGGGGCGTTGCGCGCGTACACGTACGCCAAGTCCGGTGCGCTCGGTGACATCCTCGACGTGCGCTCGTCGTTCTCGCACTCGTCCGACATCGACCGTACGAAGGGCATCAACTGGAAGCGGCGCGTCGAGACGTGCGGCGCGATCGGCGTCATGGGCGACCTCGGTGTGCATGTCGCCCACGTCCCGCTGCGCCTGGGCTACCTCCCCGAGACTGTCTACGCGATGCTCGATGACGTCGTCACCGAGCGCCCTGGCCCGGACGGCACCATGGTGCGGTGCGACACGTGGGACAACGCGCTGCTCGCACTGCGCGTGCCCTCGTCGGCGGCTGACGCAGCCCGCAGGTTCTCGATGCTGTGGGAAACCCGACGCATCGCCCCAGGGCAGATGAACTCCTGGGCGTTCGAGGCCCTCGGCATGGAAGGCGGTGTGCGGTTCACCACGCGCAGCCCGGCCACTTTGCAGCGGTTCTCGCGTCGCGACGGCGAGCAGGTGTGGGAGGAGCTCCAACCGGGCCATACGTCGGCCTGGCCGGTAGTGACTGGCGGGATCTTCGAGTTCGGCTTCCTCGACGCACTGCTGCAGATGTGGGCGGCGTACTTCGCCGAGCGCGTCGGTGAGCTCGGCGACCGCTTCGGGACCGCTCGTCCTGAGGAGGCGCTCATGGCCCACCGCGTGTTCGCCGCGGCTTTGGAGTCCAACGCGAACGGCGACGTCGAGCGCATCTAGTCGAGGGGCGGTCCATGGCACTGCTGCGGTGCGAGTTCTTCTCCGACGTCCTGGGGCTGTCGACGTCGATGACGGTGATCCTGCCGCAAGCCACCGAGACGCAGATCGGTATGCACGGAGCGCACGGAACGTCCGCACCGCCGGTGCTGTACCTGCTGCACGGGCTGAGTGACGACGACACCATCTGGTCACGTCGCACGTCGATCGAGCGCTACATCGCGCCGCTCGGGATCGCCGTGGTCATGCCCCAGGTGCACAAGTCCTTCTACACCGACGAGAACTCCGGACTGCCGTTCTGGACCTTCCTGTCGCAGGAGCTGCCCGGGCTGGTCCAGCAGTTCTTCCGGGTCTCGAGCCGGCCCGAGGACACCTTCGTCGCGGGGCTGTCGATGGGCGGGTACGGGGCGCTGAAGTGGGCACTGCGTGAGCCGTGGCGCTTCGGCGCGGCCGCGAGCCTCTCGGGCGCCCTCATGATCAGCAACACCGGGCACGCAGACGATCCCCTCTTCGCCGCCCTGATGACCCGGGTGTTCGGGCCGACTCCCATCCCCGGCACCGTCAACGATCTCGTGCACCTCATCGAGTCCTGCGACCCCACCGCCATTCCGCCGCTGTACGTCTCGTGCGGGACCGAGGACTTCCTCTACCGGGCCAACGAGCACGTGGTCGGGACCGCGCGCGAGCGGGGCCTGGACGTCACGGTGGATTTCGGTCCCGGTGACCACGACTGGGACTACTGGGACATCCAGATCCAGAAGGTGCTGACCTGGCTACCGCTGGCGCGATAACCGGCGTGGGCCGCATGCCGTCCGACATCATGTGCGTGTGACCGACCTCGCGATCCCTGACGGAGAGGGGCAGCGCGCAGCCGCCCTCGCCGACTTCGGCACCTACCTCAACCCGCAGAAGGTGCGCGTCATGCGCACCGCGGGCCTGGACCTCGTCGAAGGCGAGCGATCCGGTGCCTGGGTGTGGGACGTCGATGGGCGCCGCTTCCTGGACTGCTTCACCTCCGCGGGGTCGTTCAACGTGGGCCGTCGGCACCCGAAGGTCGTGGCCGCTGCGAAGGACGCGCTCGACCACCTCGACCACGGCAACTTCCTGCTGTGCAGCGCGCAGAAGGCTCGTCTCGCCGAGCGGCTTGCCGAACTCTCCCCAGGTGACCTGTCCTGCACGACGTTCGGCACCGGCGGGGGCGAGGCCGTCGACTTCGCGCTGAAGCTCGCCCGCGGCGCGACCCGTAGACCGAGAATCGTCTCGACGGTCAACGGGTACCACGGCCACACGGGATTCGCGCTGTCCGCCGGCGGTCGCGACGCGTTTCGCGAGCCGTTCGAGCCCCTGATCCCGGAGTTCGCGTTCGTTCCGTTCGGGGACGCGACCGCTCTACGGCAGGCCGTGGACGATCGCACCGCAGCCGTCATCATCGAGCCGATCCAGGGCGAGGGTGGCATCGTCGTGCCGCCCGACGGCTATCTCACCGCAGCGCGCGAGGCGTGCGACAGTGTCGGGGCCCGACTGATCTTCGACGAGATCCAGACGGGCATGGGGCGCACCGGTCGTTGGTTCGCCTCCCAGCACGAGGACGTCGTGCCCGACGTCATGACCGTCGCCAAGTCGCTGGGCGGTTCGCTGGCCGCGATCTCGGCGACGATCTACACCGAGGAGATGCGCGAGTTCCTCATCCCGCATCCGTTCATCCACCTGTCGACCTTCGGCGGATCCGACCTCGCCTGCGCCATCGCGCTCGCCACCCTCGAGGTCATCGAGGAGGAGGGGCTCGTCGACAACGCGGCGGCCATGGGCGACCGGCTGCTGGCCGGACTGGCGGACTTGGGCGTGCGCCACCCCGACATGATCGCCGAGACGCGCGGGCGTGGTCTCATGACCGGCGTGAAGTACCGCGAGGACTCACATGGTCCTCGGATGTCGTACCAGCTCTCGCAGCGCGGCGTCCTCGCTATCTACAGCGGCAACGAGCCTTCGGTCATGCGCCTGATGCCCTCGCTCGTCGTCGGAGCCGACGAGATCGACCTGCTCCTGACAGCACTCGACGAGTCGATCGACGCCGTGCGCGGCGGCGACGGTCCCGCGGATGCGGAGCCGACTCGGGTTCGCCGTCGACCGCAACGACAGCCGCAGGGAGGCTGAACCCGCATGGCCAACTGGGACGAACTCGACGAGGCGTTGGCGGACTACACCGTCAGCTGCAACTCGAACGAGCGACTGCGCAAGATGCAGCGGGACTGGACGAGGCTGCTGCACTTCGTCTGCTCCGACTCCGGCGACCTGTTCAGCATGGACGTGCAGGCCGGCGAGATCGTCAGCACCGGCAAGGGTCATCCGGGAGTGCCGGACATCGTCGTAACGACCGACTCCGAGACGTTCTGCGACATGTTCTGGGGCGACATCAACCCGATGCCCAAGTACCTGCGCGGCGAGATACAGGTGCGCGGGTCGCAGGAGGACATCATGCGGCTTGACGCGATCAGCTACGTCATCTGGCCGGACGTGTGAGCGAGGGCGAATCCCCGACGGGACTGGCGCACCACCCCCACCACCTGAGGCGTTCGATAGGCACGGTCACGGCGACGGCCACTTCCGCGGGCCTGGCGTTCGCGGCGATCAACTTCATCGGCGTCGTATCTGTGGCCACGTTCGCAGCGGGGTCGAGCGCCTGGCTGGCGATCCTCATTGGTGGACTGCTCGCGTTCGTCGTGTCAGGGGTCTTTAGCGAACTCAACGGAATGTGGCCGACCGCCGCGGGCGTGCGGCTGTACATCGCCAGCGCGTTCGGCGTGCGCGCCGCGCTCATCATCACGCTGACGTACATGAGCACGGTGATCCTCGTGATCGCGGCCGACGCCTTCCTGATCGGCGCCGCCATCCAGCACGTCCTCGGTGAACCGCCTGCCCTTGCGTACGTGTGGATCCTGGTACTCCTGGCGATCGCCACCGCGCTGAACCTGCGCGGCATCGTCATGGCCGGCCGCGTCCAGTCGATCGTCACCTACACGGTGCTCGCCGGCACCGTGCTCTTGTCGATCGTGGCGCTCACCAAGCCCGGCTTGGTTCCGCAGACCCCGTTCGCCGTCTTCGGCAACGGTGCCCTCTCCGGATTCCAGGCCATCGCGTTCGCCCTCTTCCTGTTCGCCGCCTTCGAGTGGGTCACCACGACGGCGGAGGAGGCGCGCCAGCCCAGCGTCATCACCCGAGCCCTGTTCATCGGCCCCGTACTCATCTGGCTTGCCGCCACAGCGTTCGCGCTCGGACTCGATCACCTCGTCCCCAAGGACGTCGCGCATGGCAGCGCCTACCCGCAACTGCTCCTCGGGCAGGCCGCGCTGGGGCAGGTCGGCGAGATCTGGATGCTCGCCGCGACGATCCTGACGGCGATCAACACCTTCAACGGCGGCTTCCTGGTCGCATCACGCTTCGTCTATGCGGCCGCACGCGAAGGCAACCTGCCCCGTTCGTTCGCGAAGCTGAATATGCGAGCGGTGCCATGGCTTGCCGTCGTCGTCCTGGCGGCCGTGTCCGCTGTCGTCGGCGCGCTCGTCTTCGCCACCGGCCGGTGGCTGCTCCTCGTCGCCGTCGGCGCAGCGCTGGAGGCGTCGATCTTCGCGATCGCGTCCGCTGCTCTGCTGAAACTGCGACGCACCAACGAGCGGCATCGACCGTTCCGTCTATGGGCTGGACCCGCAGTGGCGGCCTTCGGCGCGGTTCTCTTCGCGGGGCTGGCGGTCGCCTCGGGGTTCTCCGACCCGGAGATCCCGACCCAGTTCTCGGCCGCCCCGGCTCTCATCGTCATCGGACTCGGCCTCGTGTCGACGGCCTACGTCCTGCTCGTCGTCCCGCGCCTGCACCGCGCGGCAGCAGCACGCCGTCTGGCGGCCCGGCAGTCCGGCGAACGCGTACGGCGTCGTCCCCAACGCCCCACCTGACCGAGCGAAGCGGGTCCGCGGCCGACCCCCTTGCCGCGGCGCTCGTCGGCCCCCGCCGGGGGAAGCGGGGGCCGACGAGCAGTCCGACGGACTACTTGGTGGGCAGGAGGACGGCGTTGATGCCGTGTGCGACCTGCTTGTTTCCCTTGTTGATGTCAACCTGATCCAGGTTCACGCGCGGGTTCGCCAGCTTCGGGTTGTAGTCGCCGAGGATGATTGCCGGTGCGCTGGTGACACGGACGCGGATGACCTTGTCTGCGAGGGCGGTCTTCAACTTGGCGCCATTGGCCTTCAGCGCGTCGCCAGACATGATCGTCGCACCAGGGACAACGTGGTACAGCAGCACGGACTCAACCGTGTCGATGCCGAGGCCTGCAACGACCTTGAACGCACCGGCCTCGGTGTTGACCTTCTTGTTCGACAGCACCGAAGCGAGATTCTTGAAGGCCCGGTCGGTCGGGATGAACGCGGTCACCGCGGTGTTGCCGTCGGCAAGCACCTTGACAGCTGAGTTGGGCTTGTTGGCGAGCACCGCCTCGATGGCCTTGGTCAGGACGTCGAAGTCCTTATCGTTGCTATCGAACTTGGCCTTGCCGACGTTGAGCACCGTGGCCAGCGACGCGGTGCCGTCATTGGCAGCCGAAGCGGCGGGAGCAGAGATCAACGCCGTGGCGCCGATGAGCGCGGCGGCGCCGAGCGCAGCCACTCGGGTCGTGTTTTTGCGGATCATGATGAGCCTTTCGTCGTGGTCCGCCCCCAGTGGACGGTTATGCCACTACTTCGGGCCAGGAGCCGTCGCTGGATGCAATCGCGCCAGAAATTCTTCAACTTCTTCTTTTTCTGCTCAAACTGCATCCGAATGCCGGCTTCCCGGCGAATAGGGAGTATCCGGCGGGATCCACCCGCCAGCGGCGTGACGTCGGGAGGGCGATGACGCATACTGGCGGGCGATCCCTCGCTGCACCGTCGCGAGTGGCAACCGAGCCTCAGGGGTGGAGAGTGACCGACGACGCCGACCTTGCACGTCGGTTCGGATCCGACGATGAGTCTGCCCTCGCGGAGGCCTACCAGCGGTGGTCATCGTTGGTATACACCGCGGCCCTGCGCAACATAGGAAATGAGGCAGACGCCGCTGATGTCACCCAGGCGGTCTTCGTGGCAGCGTGGCGCGGACGGACCAGTTTCGATCCGGGAAAGGGCTCACTGCCGGGCTGGCTGCTGACTATCACCAGACGCAGGGTTGCCGACCACTGGGAAGAGCGGTCACGAGAATCCCGCAGGGTCAACGCCGTCGCGGTGGCCTCACTCGACGACGAGGACGGTCCCGGAGCCGACGTGGTGATCGATCGGGTCTTGCTCGCCGACGAGATTGACCGGCTCGGCGATCCGCAGAAACGGATCATCGAACTGGCCTTCTTCCAGGATCTGACCCACGGACAGATCGCCAGTGTTCTAGACCTGCCGCTCGGAACGGTCAAGAGTCATATCCGTCGTTCACTCGAACGACTTCGCTTGAGATTGGAGGTGGATGGTGTCGCACTGTGATGATGACGAGCTGGCGTTGATCGCCCTCGGTGAGTCAGCACGTCCGGAGGACGAGGCGCACCTGGCCACCTGCCTGCGGTGCCAAAGTCGCGTGGACCAGTTGGCGGCCGTGGTCGGCACGGCGAGGTCGATCGAGCCGGGAGACCGTCCAGTCTCGCCACCGGAATCCGTGTGGGCCGGCATCACCGCCGAGCTCGGCTCGGGCCTCGACACCACCGTCACCTCTTTGGACGAGGCCCGTGCGCGCCGCCGGCCTCGAATGTGGCTGGTAGCAGCGAGCGCCGCCGTCGTGGGCCTCCTCGTCGGTGCAGGACTGGTCACCGCTCTGACCGGAACCACGCAGCAGCAGCAGCAACTCGTGGCCGCTGGAACGCTCGATCCCATCGACAACTCCGGCGTGACGGGCAGCGCCAAGGTCCAGTCCACGGACGGGACGAGCGCCCTGACGGTGGAGGTCCCCGGACTGCCCGCACCCGGTGACGGGTACTACGAGGTGTGGATGGCCACGCCGGACACGACCACGATGGTCGCGATCGGGACTCTGCGCCCCGGTGGACCGGCCACGTTCAGCCTGCCCACGGGCCTTGATCCCACCCGGTTCCCTGTCGTCGACGTCAGTCTCGAGCACTTCGACGGGCAGGCCGGGCACAGTGCGACGAGCATCGTGCGCGGTCAGCTCAAGACCTGACGCGCGGCACCGACTTCACCACGAGGTAGCCCCAAAGTCCCAGCAAGGCAAGGCACAACGGGGCACTGACCCATTTCAGGTGATCGTCCTGGAAGAGCTCCTCGATGCCAAGGAGCGACAGCAGCAGCGCCGCGGGTGGGAACACGAACGCCCACCAGCCCGGCTGGAAGGTCAGGGTTCCCGTCCGGCGCATGCGCGCGAGGTCCAGTGCGGCGAAGAGCGCCCACCACAGGCCGAATCCGAAGCCGAGGGCGGCCACTGCCGCAGCCACGTCCACCGTGGCCGGGTCCGCGACGCCCACGCCGACGGCTCCCTGCGTGAGTCGGATCGCCGCCACACCGATGATCCCGGCGGGCGCGAGGGGCACCCACATCGACGGAGCAAGCTGGCTGGGCAGATCCGGATTGAAGATCAGTCTCGCCACGAGCAGCGCCAGCATCACGATGAACATCACCAGGCCCGCACCGAGGAATCCGTACCCCACGAGCAGCAGCGCCTTGCCGATTCCGGGGTTGGGAATCACCAACGGTGCGATCGCCGCAGCCACGAGCATCGTGCAGACCGGAGGGATCAGCCAGCTGCCGTTGACACCGGCGAGCCCCTTCGACCCGCGGCCAGTGGAAGTCGCCCACATCATCCCCACCCACAGGGCCAGAATCGCGCCGATCACCGTGAAGACGGCGTCGATCGTCAGCGCGGCTCCTTCGGGGATCACCAGCGGCCCGACAGTGCCCCAAGCCGCGGCAAGGAGCAGGATCCCGGCGGGCACGGTAGCCAGCATCGAGCCGGTGTCCGGATCATCCAGCAGGTCGTGGGCCGCACCGGACCGCATCATCGGTCGTGCGTATCGAGGCGCGAGCACGATCGCCAGCACGGTGGTGATCAGCAGGAGCGCGACCGCGAGCCAGTCCAGCCACTCGGCTCCCCAGATCACCCGCTCGTTGTGCGCGAGGACCGACAGCACACCCGTCGACATGACGGCGCCGTACCAGCCCGGGTGTGCTCGCCGTGCTGCGTCAGGCGCCATCGCGCACCTCCTCCGGAGTGGTTGCTATCCGAGCCGCTGGAGCAGGGGATTGCCTAGCCGAGGCTTGGGATCGTCACGGCGCCGCCACCGACGAACGGGTTGCTCGTCTCCACCACGAGGAAGATCAGCAGGCCCGTGATGCCCGCCATGATGCCAATCAAGAAGAGATTCGGCCCTATCCGCGACGGTTGGAAAGCCGCACTCAGGCTGAGGTTCACCAGGCCAAGCATGGCAATCACCCAGATGATCGCCGGGACGAAGGGCCCCGGCAATTGAGTGACTCGCGTCGTTGCGTCTGCGGTCATGTCCTTGAGGGAATCGGTGAGCAGGCCCCACTCCGGCAGCTTGCTGGCACCTGCCCGTCCTGCCTCGAGGGTCGCCTTTCCCACGGCACTGCTCGCCAGCACCTGTGCGTTGTTAGCGGCATCGGAGTCCGCGCGCATCAGGAACGGCCACTGAACGACTTGGACATCACGGCCGTACTGCTTCAGGCCGGCTCGCAGTTGATCGCCGCCCTGGTCGGCGGGGATCGATGCGGAGAGTGCGACCGCCCGGGCAAACATGCTGGCCTCGTCAACGGTGGCCGTGCGGGCGGCATTGGCATTGCCCCAGAAGTTGGCGAGGGTGAAGGCCAGCAGGAACACGAACCCGGTCGCGGTCAGCCCGAGGACTCGCTGAGCGAGATAGAAGGTCTCGGGAGGGCCCTCATACCTAGGGGAGATGGGCGGCTCCTCAGCCTCCTCTCGCGCTTCCGCCTCCGCCCTTGCCTTGTCGGCCGCCTCCCGGTTCTTGTCGTCGAAGTGGATCATCCGATTGTGGAAGAACTTCACGCATGCCAGCGAGACACCGATGGTGATCGCCAAGGCCAGCAACAGGCGCACCCCCGGGGGCACCTGAGTTATGAAATCGGAGAAGGACACGAGCCCAAGATAGCGGGAGTCCTGCTAAGGGTTGCGCGTCGACAGGGCTATGTCTGAGCCATGTCGACGAAGCGCGAGTAGTGGCCTTGGAAGGCAACCGTCACCGTCGACGTCGGGCCGTTGCGGTGCTTGGCCACGATGAAGTCCGCCTCACCAGCTCGCGGCGACTCGCGTTCGTAGGCGTCCTCGCGGTGCAGGAGCACCACCATGTCCGCGTCCTGCTCCAGCGAGTTGTGCACCACCACGCCATCGGCGATGAAATTGTGCCGCCCGAGCACGGTCGCGTCGAAGACCTCCTGCTCGCCCACGCTCTCCACTCTGACGATCTCGTCCCAGTAAACGTCGTTGGTCGCGACCATCTGGAGATCAGCGTCATCGAGGACCTGCGCCACTCGCGCCAGTCGCTCCCGGCTCGGGGAGCGCTTCCACATGGTGCTGCCGCAGAACTGCGTGCCCATTGCCGACGCGAACTCGCGGTGAGTCATTCCCTTGCTCGCGATGACGTTGCGGACGTCGGACCAGACGTCGCGCGGAATGGTGTCGCGGTTGGTGTTCTCGTGGACGGTCTCGAGGACGGCCAGCAGTCGAGTACCCGTGAGACCGCGCTCACCATGTGCGCCAATACGACGCAGGAACACCTTCTGGTCCGCAGCCCCGGAGACGTCGACGTGGTAGCCGTCGCGGTAGCCGCTCTTGCGTGCCACCCGGATCCGAGCGTTCAGGCCGAAGCGCAACAGCAGCCGGGCGACATCGTCAGCCAGGCGGCGGCTGGTGGTGGAGTAGTAGACACGTCCGCCGCGTCCCGTCGAGTTCATGGTGATCGAGCCGTCAGTTGCCCAGAGGTGCCGCAGGAACAGAGCAATCTGACGCTTGGGGAGGGAGAACACCGGCTCGGGGACGAACTTCTCGTGACTTCGCTTGTCGAACAGCCCCAAGTCGTCCAGCCACGCGGCGACGGGGTTACGGACCCCGTGGGTGACCGGCCGCACGCTCGTGAACCTGAGCGTGGTGCAGCGGGCGGCCGCGTACTCGTCACGGCTGACGCGGATGTCGAAAGCCCGCGCGGTCGACTCGGCCATGACCTCGATGTTGGCGGGATCCTTCGTCGCGTAGCGGATCGACTGGCGGGCCAGCATCGAGCCATCACCGATCATGTGCGCAAGGACGATGACACGCTCATCAGTCCAGTCGCTGACCTCGCTCTGCGGCGCTGGTACGTGCCGCGGAATGGCCAGGCGAGAGCCAACGGGCAACTCCCCCAAGGGCTTCCAGCCGGTGTAGGTGAGCATGGGGTGATTGGCCGTTGCCTCAAGGATCCGACCGCTCGCGGTGCGGACCCGGAAGACCTCCTTCCGCCCCGTCGAGAAGACGTGCGTCATCGTGCTGGGCACGTACCGGAGCGAGTCATCGAGGGCCCACACCGGGATGTCGGTCACGCCCGCAGCGAAGAGGTCGCCGAGCGTGACCTCGACGCCGTTGTCCGCGCGCATGATTCGCGTCGTGGCCGGCAGGCACCCCGACTCGCGAAGGTCGGAGAGCATCGGCTTCTTGTCGACGCGCTGCTCGGGACCACGGTTCAGCTGGCTGATGGCGATGACGGGCACGCCGAGTTCCTTGGCGAGCAGCTTCAGCGATCGGGAGAACTCCGAGACCTCCTGCTGGCGGCTCTCGACGCGCTTGCCGCTGGTCATGAGCTGCAGGTAGTCGACGACGACGAGGCGAAGGTCGTGACGCTGCTTGAGGCGTCGGCACTTCGCCCGGATCTCCATGAGCGTCATGTTTGGCGAGTCATCGATGAACAGCGGCGCGTCGCTGACCGAGCCCATCTTGCCGGCCAGCTTCGTCCAGTCCGCGTCACTCATCGTGCCCGCGCGCATGTGGTGCAACGGCACCTGCGCTTCTGCTGAGAGCAGGCGCATGACGATCTCGTTGCGGCTCATCTCGAGCGAGAAGATGACGCTGGTGAGGCCGTGCTTGATCGACGCCGACCGAGCGATGTCTACGCCCAGCGTGCTGTTATGGGTGGGGACCATGGCCTTGCCAGCGAGGTACATATGCGAGGGATTGTCTACTTCGATGCAGCGGACTGGGACGCTGGCCACTCGCTCGACGCTCACGATGAAGCGCGACCTACGACGAGCATCGGACATGTGCCGCGTGCGCTCCTTGTGCGCGATCTCCTTGCGATGCAGCCGGAACACCTGGTCGTGCGTCGAGAAGTTCAGGTTGAAGGCGATCGACGACGACGCCGTCCGACCCTTGACCGCCTTGGGACTGACTAAGCACCGGTAGCCGAGGCTGACGATGAGCTCGTACACGCCATCTGCGAGGACCTTCGAGGTCGTGGTGAACTGCACATTCCCGTTCGCGGTCACCGTGCCGTCAGTGTCGAGGAGTCCCGCGAGCAGGTCGCGGCGCTGCCGCTCCGAAGCGCGCAGGTAGTCGGCTGGGATGTGCTTGTTGCCGAGCACGCCCATCGAACTCAAGATCGCCTGGACTGACCCGCCCGGAAGTCTAAGCCCGTAGCGGAGATTCCCGAGATACGGCGCGTCGATGCCTTCGGCTTCGACGTGCGCTGCGATCTCAGGATCCGCCGAGGTGAAGTGCGCTGCTGCCGACGTGCCGTCACCGAGCCACACACCGAGCACGTACGGCGGAATGGCAAGTTGACGCTCGGGAAGCTCAAGTGGCTTGGCATTCGTGACCGAGTGATTCAGCCTTCGGTCCTTCGTGGCGCACCGCACCGTTTCGGCGAGCTCGCGTGTGGTGCGGACCTGCGCGAACGTGCGCTGGCGGCGAGATCCGCTGTACTGCGCCGCGGTTGCCTGCGCCGACTTGCGTGACGCCCGGGTGTCTGTCAGCCATTCGTGCTCGGCATCCGCGACGATCGACGTGCCGTCGGAGAAGGTCACCCGGAAGCACGGACGGTGCTCCCACAACGGCGTGACGCCGGAGACCCGGCACGGGCGCCCGTCGTCGCCGATGACGAAGTCGCCCACCTGCAGGTCACCCATCGTCGTCCAGCCATGAGGTGTGGCGATGGGGGTCTCGAGCGCCAGCGCCTTGCCGATAGCCGGCCTGGCCGCGACGATGATGAGCTGGCCGGGGTGAAGGCCGTTGGTGAGCGCGTCGAGATCGGCGAACCCGGTGGGGACCCCGACCATCTCGCCGCCACGGTTGGAGATGGCCTCGATCTCGTTGAGGGTGTCGCCCATGAGATCGCGCAACGGCGCGTAGTCCTCGCTCGTGCGACGGTCGGTGACGTCGTAGACCTCGGCCTGAGCGCGGTCGACCATCATGTCGACGTCGCCGGTGCCGGCGTAGCCCATCTGCACGATGCGGGTGCCCGCCTCGACGAGCCGGCGCAGGATCGCGTTCTCACGGACGATGCGGCCGTAGTAACCGGCGTTCGCCGCGGTGGGCACCATCGACACGAGGGTGTGCAGGTACGGAGCACCGCCGACCCGGTTGAGCTCCCCGATGCGGGTCAGATCGGCGGCGACGGTGACCGCGTCGGCGGGCTCGCCCCGGCCGTAGAGATCGAGGATCGTGCCGTAGATGACCTGGTGCGCCGGGCGGTAGAAGTCGCCCTCACGCAGGACCTCGACGACGTCGGCGATGGCGTCCTTGGACAGCAGCATGGCGCCGAGGACGGACTGCTCTGCGGCGACGTCGTTGGGGGGAGTCCGGTCCGGGCCGGGGGCGTCGTTGGCCACGTGCAGTTCAGCGACGCTCACCGATCCCCCTTCACCATGACGCGTACTCGGTCCGCGATCTCGTCCACGACCACCTGCTTACACCCGGGGTCTGACGGCCCTGATCGAGCACGCCCTCGTAACGTACGGAGGACCTCGGCGGGTGTCTATCGGGGCTGTGGACAACCCTGTGGAAAACATGAGGAAAGGTGGCCTTCGACCTGCTCGCGACGTGGGGATAGGTTGTGGATTCAACTGTTTTTCCTGCGAAGATTCCCTCGTGGGAGCGGGTACTACGCGGTCCCACGCCTGTGGATGAAAAGTATGTTGAGTCGCTCGCTAGCCTTCCGGTCATGACCTCGCTCTCGACCAACGCTCAGCCCTACCGGATCACCGTCGTGTGCCTGGGCAACATCTGCCGCTCACCCATCGGCGAGGCCGTGCTGCGCCAGCGGCTGGCGGCGGCCGGACTGGCCGACCAAGTGGTCGTCGACTCCGCTGGCACCGGCGACTGGCACCTCGGGCAGGGAGCCGACCCCCGTTCCCTGGCCGTCCTGGACGCCCACGGCTACGAGCACGACCACACCGCCCGCCAGATCACCCCGAACTGGTTCGCCGAGATCGACCTGGTGCTGGCCATGGACGAGGCCAACTACGCCGACCTGCAGAGGCTGATCGCCCGCAGCGGCCAGGAGCCGCAGCTCCGCATGATGCGCTCCTACGACCCGAACCTGTCCCAGCTAGCCGAGCCGCACCCGGACCTCGACGTGCCGGACCCGTACTACGGCGGACCAGAGGGTTTCGAAGCCGTGCTCACAATGATCGAGCAGGCCGCCGACGGTGTCGTCAGCGGTCTGCTCGATTCGAAGGAGTAGGCGATCAGGCCGGCGGCGGCCCGAACTGGTTCGGGCCCTGGCTCGGCTGGATCGCGAAGTAGAGCGGAATCAAGAACACGCAGGGGATGAACCACAAGATGGCCATCCAGCCGCTCTGGCCTACGTCGTGCAGGCGCCGGATGGCGACGGACAGGATCGCCAGGAAGGCGACCACCCAGATCACGAACGTGAGGAAGCTGCCAAAGCCACCGCGGAAGACCGCGCTGACTAGCAGCACGACCACGAATTCGACGATCCACACGCCCAGCACGAACCACCAGAACTCCGGACGAGTTGCCCGCCCCTCGAAGTTGCCGATGTTCGACATGCCCTTTTGGAGTGCCTCACCGAAACCCATAACCCCTCCTCCGCTGAAGCCCATGCTGCTGCGCGGGCATCCGAGCGTCATTGTTCGCCCGTCGCTGCCTGAATGCACGCACTTCAGGCAAAGTCGCGCGTGGCGGGCCGGTGAACAACGAGCGAGGGGCCGCGGCACAGCCGCGGCCCCTCTACCCGTCAATGTCGGCTATGCCGGCTTTGGTCCATAGGCGTTGTCGCCCGGGGTGCCCTCCATGATCCAGAAGATCAGCAGGACGATGTTGCCGCACGGGACGACGAGCAGCAGCTGCAGCCAGCCGGACTGGCCGCGATCATGCAGGCGCCGACAGCCCACGGCAAGCAGGGGGATGAACAGCGCGAGGACAAGCAGGCCGCCGATGATCAGCAGGATCACGCCCAGCCAGAACAAGAAGCCGGGCGTCTCGCCCTGAGGGGTGTTGGCTCCGCCGGCGATCATGAAGATGTAGCCGGGCAGGTAGGCAATGAAGCCGATGATGGCGGTGAACAGGTAGAACCACCAGAATTCCGAGCGCGTGGCCCGGCCATCGAACGTCGCGTACTTGTTGATGCAGGTCTTTACAGACTCACCGAACGACATGGCTGACTCCTCCGGAGCGGGCAGATGCCCACATTGTTCGCCAACGTGGGGCCGCTTTCCACTCAGGCGCGCACAATCGGGCGATCAGGTCGACGGCGGACCGAAGCCGTTGACCCCAGGAGTGCCCTCGAGGATCCAGAAGACGATCAGGACGATGCTCCCGCACGGCACCAGCAGGAGCATCTGAAGCCAGCCGGACTGGCCTCGATCGTGCAGGCGCCGACAGCCGACGGCGAGGAGTGGGATCGCCACGGCGACTGAGGCAGCGAACAGCGCCAGGTTGCTGATCAGGGACATGATGCTGAACAGCGGGGCGATCCCGGAGTCGCGTGTCGCGGCCGCCAGGACGCTGAAGAAGAACGGGAACACGTACAGCACCCCGATGACGATCACCGTGAACAGATAGAACCACCAGAACTCCGAACGGGTGGCCCGCCCGTCGAAGGTGGCGTACTTGGTGAAGCAGGTGCGCACGCTGGTCACCGGATCCATGGGCCTAGCCTGCCATGAACCGCCCGGGGCGACAGGCCCCTCGAGGTCTAGCGTGCCGCGCTACTCACGCGGGAACGGGCCCGTACTTGTTCTCCGCCGGCTCCGACTTCTGGATGTAGAAGATCAGCAGGATGAGCCCGCCGATGCAGCAGATGATGTTCAGCCACCACCACCAGCCGCTCTTGCCCGTGTCATGCAGCCGTCGCACCGCCACGGAGATCCCCGGGAGCAGGATGACCAGGGCCCAGATGCCCTCCAGCACACCCCCAGCCTTCGGACCGGGGGTGTTCGTCGTGACGCCGTTGACGGTAGTCGTGACGGTCGTGCCGCCGAACCGCCAGCCGAGCAGCGTGTCGATGACCGCAAGCACCGCGCTCACGATGACGACGAAGAGCACCCACCACCACAGCTCGGAGCGCCGTGCCCGACCGCTGAACGACGCGTAGTTGCCGAAGACCGTCCTGATCGACTCTCCGAAACCCATGACCCCTCCTCGGTCATCGCCCCAAGAAGCAGTAGGGACACACCCCGACGGGCGTGTCCCTACTGTGGCGAATCGAGGGTCAGCTTGCAACGACCTCGACGGTCACTGTCGCGGTGACATCCGGGTGGATCTCGACCGAGGCGGCGTGCTTGCCCACGGTCTTGATCGGCGCCGAGAGCGACACCTTGCGCTTGTCGAGGACCGGGCCGCCCGCAGCCTTGACGGCGTCGGCGACATCGGCCGTGGTGATGGAGCCGAAGAGTCGGCCGCCGTCACCGGCGCGGGCAGTCAGCGTGATCGTCTTGGCCTCAAGGGCCTGCTTGATCTCGTTGGCGTGGCTGAGGTCGCGGACCTCGCGCACCTTGCGGGCACGCTTGATCTGGGTGACCTGCTTCTCGCCGCCGCGCGTCCAGTTGATCGCGAAGCCACGGGGGAGCAGGTAGTTGCGGCCGTAGCCGTCCTTGACCTCGACGACGTCGCCGGGGGCGCCCAGACCTGAGACGTCCTGGGTGAGGATGAGTTTCATCGGTTGTCCTGTTCTTTCGTTCCGGCGGATCAGCGCGCGGTTGAGGTGTAGGGGAGAAGTGCCACCTCGCGGGCGTTCTTCACGGCCATGGCGATGTCGCGCTGGTGCTGCGTGCAGTTGCCCGTCACGCGGCGAGCGCGGATCTTGCCGCGATCGGAGATGAACTTGCGGAGCAGGTTCGTGTCCTTGTAGTCGATGCCCTTGACGCCGTCCTTGCAGAACGCGCAGGCCTTCGCCTTGACGATCTTGTCCTTGCTGTTGCTGCGCGAGGACTGCTTCTTTTCGGTGTTCTTGTTGTCCCGTGCCATCTGTCGTGCTCCTGTCAGGTTGGTGCCCTGCGGCACCCAATGTCTGTGGGGTTGTCTGCTGCCTAGAAGGGGGGCTCGTCGAAGCCGGCTCCGCCGGCCGATGAACCAGATGCCCACGGGTCGTCGGACGATCCTGCGGCTGCTGCGCCGCCACCGCCACCGCCGCCGAACCCGCCGCCGTCACGCTGAACGCGATTGACCTTGGCGGTAGCGCTCTTCAGCGCCGGGCCTACGTCATCCACGTCCATCTCGACGACCGTGCGCTTCTCGCCCTCGCGAGTCTCGTACGAGCGTTGCTTGAGCCGACCCGTGACGATGACGCGCATGCCCTTGGTGAGCGACTCTGCAACGTTCTCGGCGTACTGCCGCCAGACGTTGCAGGTGATGAAGAGGGACTCGCCGTCCTTCCACTCATTGGTCGTCTTGTCGAGAATGCGGGGAGTGGAGGCCACTCGGAAGTTCGCGACAGCCGCGCCGCTTGGGGTGAAGCGCAGCTCGGGATCGGCAACGAGGTTGCCCACCACCGTGATGTTGACGTCGCCCGCGGCCACTACTCGGCTCCCGCCGCGGCCTTGGTCTCGAGGGGGCGCGTCACCTTGGTGCGCATGACGGCCTCGTTGAGCGACAGCTGGCGATCGAGCTCCTTGACGGCGTCGACAGTCGCGGTCAGATCGATGACGGCGTAGATGCCCTCGGCCTTGTGGTTGATCTCATAGGCCAGGCGGCGGCGGCCCCAGATATCGATCTGGTTGACGGAGCCCCCGTCAGCGCGGACGACGTTGAGGAACGTCTCCAGGCTGGGAGCGATGGTCTTCTCTTCCAGGTCGGGGTCCAGAATGATCATGACCTCGTAATGACGCATGAAAACAACCCACCTCCTTCGGACTAAACGGCCACGGTCGATCCGTGACAGGAGGGTGTTTCGCGTGCTGCCCGGGGACGGACCCCGACGGCTGCCCACGAAGACTACCTGCGGACCCCTCGCGCGGAGAAATCGGCCGTCCTCCACAGGCCGCCGCACCCGCTTCCGCCCCGCCACTGCCTCGTCTATGGAACTGGGCCTCGCGGTGGCCTGACCGACCGAGCGCCGCCGTTAGGGTGAGCGAGTGCGGATCGCCACCTGGAACGTGAACTCGATCGGTGCCCGCCTGCCCCGGGTGCTGGAGTGGCTGGAGTCAGCACAGCCCGACGTCGTGGCGCTCCAAGAGCTCAAGTGCACGTCCGACGACTTCCCGCACCTGCCGATCCAGGCACTCGGGTATGAGGCAATCGCGCACGGGAACGGCCGGTGGAACGGCGTGGCTGTGCTGAGCCGCGTGGGCCTGGCCGACGTCACCCTCGACCTGTCCGGCCAGCCGCCGTACGAGGACGTCGTGGAGACCCGGGCCGTGGGCGCCACCTGCGGAGGCGTCCGGCTGTGGAGCGTCTACGTCCCCAACGGCCGCGAGATCGAGCACGAGCACTACGCATACAAGCTCGAGTGGTTCAAGGCGCTTCGCGCGACCGCTGCCTCCGAGCTCGCTGCCGACCCCGCACAGCCCTTCGCCATCATCGGCGACTTCAACGTGGCGCCGGCCGACACCGACGTATGGGACATCGCGCAGTTCGCCGACTCCACTCACGTGAGCGCCGCCGAGCGCTCCGCGCTGGCCGACCTGCGCGCCGGCGACCTCGTCGACGTCATGCCGCGGGCACTCAAGGGCGAGCCGTACACGTTCTGGGACTACCGCAACGGCGCCTTCCACCGGGGCTGGGGCATGCGGATCGACCTCGTCTACGCCAACGCGCCGTTCGCGAGCCTCGTGCAGGACACCTGGATTGACCGGGAGGCCCGCAAGGGCAAGGGCGCGTCCGACCATGCGCCCGTCGTCATCGACCTCGTCGATCCTGAGGGTGCCGCGTGAGTGTCACCGTGCGGACCATCACAGCTGCCCAGCACGCCGAGTGGGTCGCCGGTCGCGAGTCCGTGTCCTTCCTGCAACTGCCCGAGTGGGGCCCAATCAAACTCGGCTGGCGCAGCGAGTCGATCGGCTGGTTCGAGTCCTCTCGGCTGATCGGCGCAGGACTGGTGCTGTTCCGGCCGGTGCCGAAGCTGCCGCAGCGATCGCTCGCCTACCTGCCCGAGGGCCCGGACATCGACTGGCTGCGTCACGAGCATCCGCACCTGACTCTCGACGACTGGCTCGCGCCCCTCCTCGAGCACTGCCGGAGCAAGGGAGCCTTCCAGGTGAAGATGGGTCCGCCGGTCACCCTTCGCCGCTGGCAGGCCGACACGATCAAAGCCGCGATGGCCGAGTGGAGCGGGGACAATCCGAACCCTCCGCAGCGCATCAGCGAGGTGCTCGCCGACTGGCACTCCGGGCCGGGCGCCAAGGTCGTCGAACGGCTGCGCGCGGCGGGCTGGCTCCAGCAGGAGTCGACGGGCGCCGGCTTCGGCGACTTCCAGCCGCGCTACGTCTTCCAGGTTCCCCTCGCGGACCGCACCCTCGACGAGGTGTTCACGGGCTTCAATCAGTTGTGGCGCCGCAACATCCGCAAGGCAGACAAGGCCGGCGTGGTCGTCACCCAAGGCACGCGCGAGGACCTCGCACAGTTCCACTCGGTGTATGTGGAGACCGCGCAGCGCGACCACTTCAACCCGCGGCCCCTGTCGTACTTCGAGCGCATGTGGGACGGACTGAACTCGCGCGAGCAGCGGATGTCGCTGTACTGCGCACACTTCGACGGGCACCTCGCCGCCGCCACGATCATGATCCGCGTCGGCACGCATGCCTGGTATTCCTACGGTGCCTCGACGACCGCCGACCGCGATGTGCGACCGTCCAACGCCCTGCAGTGGCGGATGATCAGCGACGCCCACGCCGCCGGCTGCCACATCTACGACCTCCGCGGCATCTCCGACACCCTCGACCCGGCAAACCACCTGTACGGACTGGTGCAGTTCAAGGTGGGCACCGGTGGCTTCGCACAGGAGTACGCCGGCGAGTGGGACTACATCCTGCGGCCGTTGTGGGCCAAGGGTTTCCAGGCGTATCAATCCCGACGAGGCTAGGGGCCCACATGGCATTCGCCGTCACGATCGACGCACAGCGGTGGCGCAGGCACATCGACGAGGTCGTCGACTCCGTCCTGCGCGGGGCCGGGGCACCCATCGTGCCCGTCGTCAAGGGCAACGGCTACGGCGTCGGGCAGCGGGTCCTTGCTGAGGAGTGCCTGCGCATCGGCGCAGACACGGTGGCCGTCGGCACCATCTTCGAGGTCGACGAGGTCGCCGAGCTGGGCACGTACGACATCATCGTGCTCGAGCCGTTCGAGCCGCGTGACGCGTTCGCGGCCGACGCCTGGTGGCGGCTGGGCCAGCGCCTGCACGCAGGGCGAGTGATCCGCACGGTCGCGTCCAAGGAGGCCCTGCTTGCGCTGGCCGACGGTCCGGGTTCTGTCCGCGTCGTCCTCGAGGCGCAGACCTCGATGCATCGCTTCGGACTCGACGAGGCCGGGCTGCTCAGCGCCCTCGCCGACGCGGACGTCCGCAAGGCGTTCGCCATGGGCAAGGTGCTCGTCGAGGGACTCGCGCTGCACATGCCGATCGCGCAGCCCGCGGACGAGGTCGAGCCCAAGCGCGCCGCACTCGGCAGCGCCCGCGTGCGCGAGGTCACCCGATGGGCCGGGCTGTGGCAGGCCGAGACCGAGGTCTGGTCAGGACACAACTCCCCGGCCAGTCGGGTATGGGTGTCCCACCTCGACGACGCGGACCTGGCGGCCGTGGTCCGAGCCGTGCCTGACGTGATGCTGCGCCCGCGCATCGGCACGCGGCTGTGGCTGGGCGATCGCGGCGCCTTCGTTCCCGCGGGCACGGTGCTCGCCGTGCATCCGCTGCCCAGCGGCACGCACGTCGGCTACCGCCAGCGCACCGGGCCCAAGGACGGCACCCTCGTGGTCGTCTCCGGCGGCACGGCGCACGGCATCGGCCTCGCCGCCCCCACGCCTGCGGCCACGGTGCGCCAGCGGGTGGTGACGGCAGGCACCGGCGCACTCGATGCCGCAGGTCGAGCGCTGTCACCGTTCGTCTGGGCGGGCAAGAAGCGTTGGTTCGCCGAGCCGCCGCACCAGCACACCTCGATGATCTGGCTGCCCAAGGGCTGCGTCATCCCTGCGGTAGGAGATCCGCTTCGTGCGGAGGTTCGGCTGACGACGTCGCGGTTTGATGCGGTCCTCGGCCTAGCGTGATGCGATCGGGCGCCCGATCGAACACGCCACCGCCCGGGTCGTCCTCGTCAGCGCCGAAGCCGTCGCTGCGGATCGGGTCCTTCGACGGGTTGTAGATGTCGCGGATGACCATCACCGCGAAGTACAGCGTCGCTGCCACGTGGACGAAGGTCGCGGCGGCGTACTGCTGCCCGGTGAGGCCCTTGGTGCCCTCGATTCCGTATCCGACGAGGAACCACCAGATGCCGGCGAAGTAGATGACCTCGCCCACCTGCCAGATGAGGAAGTCGCGCCAGCGTGGCCGGGCCATGGCGGCCAGTGGCACCAGCCACAGCGAGTACTGCGGCGAGTAGACCTTGTTGGTCAGGACGAAGGCGGCGATCACGAGGAACAGCACCGAGGCCAGTCGTGGCCGGCGCGGCGCCGACAGCACGACCCAGCCGATGCCCACGCACAACGCAAGGAAGCTGCCGGTCGCTACCTGGTTCAGCAGTTCGGGCGAGACACCCTGGAGCCCCACCTCGGTCCATGCGAACCAGATTGAGCCGAAGTCGACGCCCCTGGTGCTGCTGAAGCGGTAGAAGGTCACCCAGCCTTCGTAGTTGGCGAGGGCGACGGGCACGTTCACGACCAGCCACGCGACGGCCGTTCCGGCCACGAGCCGTGCGAACGCCCTCCACGTGCCCGCCCGAATGGTCAGCAGCAGGAAGCCGACAAGGAACAGCACGGGGTAGAACTTGGCTGCGACCGCGAGGCCCAACAGGATTCCGGACGCGAACGGGTGCTTGCTCGACCACAGCAGGATGGCCACGCCGCCGAACGCGAGCGGAAGCAGGTCCCAGTTGACGGTGGCCGCCAGGATCATGGTCGGAGCCAGCGCCACCATGGCGGCGTCCCACGGCCGCCTCCGGACCGTCAGCGCGGTCGCCGCGACCGCGATCGCCAGTGGGATGAACAGCAGCACCACGTTGACGTCGAAGAAGGTCGTCAGCGTGTCGACCCCGCCGCGCATCCGGTCCAGGCCCGTCGTGATGAGGGCGGCCACCTCCATGAAGGCACCGGTGAGCACCGGGTACTCCAGATACTGATGCCCCCCGGACTGCAGGTACGGAATCAGGTTGTCGGCGAAACCGCGCAGGGAGTACAGCGGGGCGATGTCGGTGTAGCAGAGGTGCTCGTACCGCTCGGGCGACTTCCACAACTCGTTGCGGCAGCCCATGTCGAGCCAGAAGCCGATGATGTAGCCGAACGCCGCGAGCGCGATGACGATGCGCAGGGGGTTCCACCACGAGGCGCCGATCTTGGCCCATCGGCCCATCGGCCCGCCGATCGCGCCCACGCTCGCCGCGACGATCGGGTCCTCGCGCACCGGCTCCACCACCGCAGTCGGGCGGAGGGAATCAGCGGGCTCGGCGGCCTGGACGCCGACGGGCCCGCCTTCGGTCACTGTGGTCTGCCTTCCCCGGTCGGTGGCGCCTGGCTGGCCGGGGGTGCGGCCGTCGGGCTGAACACTGATCCGTCCGGCGGCTGGCTCGGCGTGGTCTCCGGCGTCGGGGCCACGGCAGTCGGCGAATCGGTCGGAAGTGTATCCGTGGGGCTCGGCTCGGGAACGAACTCGTTCACCGCTGGCGTCGGGCAGCCGGAGGGCACGTCGCTGACTCCGTCCCACGTGATCGGGCAGTTGGCCGGCGGGATCGACCCGTCCGGCGGCGGCGCGAACGCCTTGACGGGGCGGCCTTGCAGGGCGGCGGACATGAACGAGGTCCAGATGGCTGCCGGGAACGAGCCACCGGTCACCGTGGCCAAGCCGCCGGTGCCCGACATGGAGATGGGCGTCCCGTCGGACGCCTCCTTGGCCATGAGCACCGCGGTCGCCAGTTGCGGCGTGTAGCCGACGAACCAGGCGCTCTTGTTGTCGTCGGTCGTGCCGGTCTTGGCGGCGGCCGGTCGGCGCAACGCCTGTGCTGCGAAACCGGTGCCCTTCTGCACGACCTGGGTCAGCGCGTAGGTGACCGTGTCGGCCACCGGCTTGTCGAATGCCGAGTTGGTCTTCGGCGCGTATTCGTACAGCAGGCCCTCGTTCGGGCCGATGACCTTCTTGATGACCGTGGTCTGCGAGTGCGTGCCGCGCGCGGCGAACGTCGCATAGGCCGACGCCATGTCGAGTCCCGAGGGCGATGCGGTGCCGAGGACGAAAGTGAGGTCGAGGTTCTTCAGGTTCATGCCGGGTGTGCTCGCCGGCACGCCCGCGCGCATCGCGGCGTCGGCCACGGACTTCACGCCGATGCTCGACTCCATCTCGACGTAGGCCGAGTTGATGCTGTTCTCGGTCGCCTGCAGGAGGTTCACCGGCCCGTACGACTTGTTGCTGTAGTTGTTGAACGTGTAGCCGTCGACAGTGGCCGGAGAGTCGCCGTTCCACATCGAGCTGAGCGGCACTTCCTTCTCCGTTGCGGCAGCAAGGGCGAAGGGCTTGAACGTCGAGCCCGCCTGCGCGAACGAGCGGGTGGCGTTGTTGATCTGATCGTCAATGAAGTTCTTGCCGCCGTAGATCGCGACGACCTCCCCTGTTCCCGGCCGCACCGCAGCGATGCCGATGCGCAGTCCTGCGGTGCCACTCGAGGGACCAGCCTTCTTGACCGCAGCGATGGCTGCCTTCTCGGCGTTCTTGTCGAACGTCGACGTGATGCGCATGCCGCTGCCCTGGATCTCGTTGTCGTCGAAGCCGAGTTGGAGCAGCTCGTCCTCGATCATCGTCATCATGAAGCCGTTCTGCCCGCCGAGCCGGTCGTGCGCCTTCAGCTTCTTGATCTTGGGGAACTCCAGGTTCTTGCGCTGCTTGGGCTTCAGCCAGCCCTGGTCGACCATTCCGTCGAGCACGTAGTTCCACCGCGCCGCCAGCGGTCCGGTGCCGTCTTCCGGCGCGAGGCCGCTGGGCGACTTGATGATCGCGGCCAGGACCGCTCCTTGCGCGACATCGAGCTCGCTCACGGGTACGCCGAAGTAGGCGATCGAAGCCGCCTCGATTCCGTATGCGCCGCGGCCGAAGTAGATGGTGTTGAGGTAGTTGCCGAGGATCTCGTCCTTGGAGACGACGGTCTCGAGCTTGAATGCAAGCAGTGCTTCCTTGATCTTTCGGTTCCATGAACGCTCCTGCGTCAGGAAGGCGTTCTTGGCGTACTGCTGCGTGATCGTCGAGCCGCCCTGGGTAGAGCCGCCGGTGACGTTGTTGATCAGCGCGCGTCCGACGCCCAGCGGCGAGACGCCACCGTGCTCGTAGAACGAGCGATCCTCTGCGGACAGGACGGCGCGCTGAACGTCGACCGGGATCTGGTCGAGGGCAACGCTGCGCCGGGTTTCATCCCCGAGTCGGCCCATCTCGGTCTTGCCGTCGGACCAGTACACGATGGTCGCCTGCGCCGTCGCGAGGTCGTTCGGCGCCGGGACGGTCGTGCGAGCGACGAGCACGACGAAGACGGCGACGCCGATGGCAGCGAGCACGACGAGAACGAGGATGGTGTTGCGCAGCCAGTGCCGCTTCGGCGGCGCGGCCTTGGCGCGGCTACGGGACGCCGTGGACTTCGATCGGGGCGATCGACTTTCGGGCACGAGGATCCTCGAGGTCGGGGAAGGGCGCCGGGTCCGGCGTGACCCGACTAGTCAAGAAGATCACGCGGCGTGGGCAGAGCCCGCCGCGGCACGCCGTCGCCTAGGACGTAGGTGGTCAGCAGGAAGTTCCAGTGGCAGCGCTGGCACACCTCGACGACGTAAACCGAGAACGAACCGAACTTGTGGGACATCGCGGGCAGTTCGCCGGTCGCGCGGATCCGTCCGGAGTACGGGCCCAGTTCGTCGCCGTAGACGTAGGTGACGGTCATCAGCCCGGTGTCGCGGCACGCCGGGCACCTGCCCGCCGCGGGCTCACCGTGGTGCTTGGCGGCCCTCAGCAGGTAGGGGTCCGCGTCGCACAGATCCGACGTCAGCTGGCCGCCGGTGAACAGCCGGATGAGGGCGGCCCGGCGTTGCAGGGCGTGATCGACGACGCCTCGAGGCCGCTCAGGGTTGGCAACCGGCTCGGCGGGCGGCAACGGGCCCTGGGCCGACCGCCGGGGCGCGGCTGACTGTCCGCGGGCGATCGTCCCGCGGATGGCCGTCTTGCGCGGCGCCGCCATGGTCGCCAAGTGTACGTAACCGACCCCTCTTGACGTCGATATATCGACTTGATATGTTGATGCGAGTTATCCCACCGGCATACGAGGAGGTCTGGCATGGCCAAGCGGCATGACGTGCTCGAGTTCGCCGTCCTCGGCGTGCTCTCGGACGGCCCCCTGCACGGCTATGAGCTGCGCAAGCGGCTGACCGCCGTCCTCGGCCCGTTCCGCGCCCTCTCGTACGGCTCGCTGTACCCGTGCCTTCGCCGTCTGCAGGCCAAGGTGCTCATCGAGGAGGTCGAAGTCACCCCGGCGATCGACTCGTCCGCCCCTGCACTCTCCGCCCGACGCGCCCGCGTCGTCTACGCCATCACGGCCGACGGCAAGGAGCTCTTCTCGGACTGGGCGAACACGCCCGGCCCCGAGGCCTGGGAGGACGAGGGCTTCGCCGCCCACATGGCCTTCTTCGGCCGTACCGAGTCGCGGGCCCGGCTGCGGATCCTCGAGGGACGACGGTCCCGACTCGAGGAGCGCGTCGACAACCTGCGCGAGTCGCTCAGCCGCAGCCGCGAGCGCATGGACGCCTACACCCTGCAGCTTCAGCAGCACGGGCTCGACGGCGCCGAGCGCGAGGTGCGCTGGCTCAACGAGCTCATCCAGAACGAGTCCTCTGAGATCTCCCCCACGAAGTCCAGCACCCCCCCAACGAAGGAGCAGTAAATGGGTTCGATTCGCGTGGCCGTTGTCGGCGTCGGCAACTGCGCCTCCTCGCTCGTCCAGGGCGTCGAGTACTACAAGGATGCCGACCCGTCCGGCTTCGTCCCTGGCCTCATGCACGTTCAGTTCGGCGAGTACCACGTCCGCGACGTGCAGTTCGTCGCCGCGTTCGACGTGGACGGCAAGAAGGTCGGTCTCGACCTCGCTGAGGCGATCAACGCTTCGGAGAACAACACGCTGAAGTTCTGCGACGTGCCGCCGACGGGGATCACCGTCCAGCGCGGTCACACCCTCGACGGTCTCGGCAAGTACTACCGCGAGACCATCGTCGAGTCCGACGAGCAGCCGGTCGACGTCGTCGCTGCGCTGAAGGCGGCCGAGGTCGACATCCTCGTGTGCTACCTGCCGGTCGGCTCGGAGGAAGCCGCGAAGTTCTACGCCCAGTGCGCCATCGACGCCGGCTGCGGCTTCGTCAACGCCCTGCCGGTGTTCATCGCCGGCACACCCGAATGGGCAAAGAAGTTCGAGGACGCCGGCCTGCCGATCGTGGGTGACGACATCAAGAGCCAGGTCGGCGCGACCATCACGCACCGGGTCATGGCCAAGCTGTTCGAGGACCGCGGAGTCATCCTCGACCGCACGTACCAGTTGAACGTCGGCGGCAACATGGACTTCAAGAACATGCTCGAGCGCGACCGCTTGGAGTCCAAGAAGATCTCCAAGACGCAGTCGGTCACCTCGCAGGTGGCCTCGCACGACATGGGCGCCCGCAACGTGCACATTGGGCCCAGCGACTACATCGCCTGGCTCGATGATCGCAAGTGGGCGTTCGTGCGACTCGAGGGCCGCGCATTCGGTGACGCCCCGCTGAACCTTGAGTACAAGCTCGAGGTCTGGGACTCGCCCAACAGTGCCGGCGTGATCATCGACGCCGTCCGCGCCGCGATGATTGCCAAGGACCGTGGCATCGGCGGTCCGATCCTGTCGGCGTCCAGCTACTTCATGAAGTCGCCGCCGGTCCAGTACTCCGACAGCGAGGCGCGCGACGCCGTCGAGGACTTCATCGCCGGCCGCATCGACAGCTAGTCAGTCCACTGCAGCG
>JBAXSI010000035.1:0-31328 GCA_037130755.1 Actinomycetes bacterium | reverse complement strand
TGAGCAAGCCGGCTCAAGCCGTGGTCCCGGTGGCGGCGGCGCTCGGCGGGATGATCCTGCCAGCGGTGCTCTTCGTCGTCGTGAACCTCACGATGTCGGGCGGCTCCCCCAAGGGCTGGGGCATCCCGATGGCCACGGACATCGCGTTCGCGCTTGCCGTGCTCGCGGTGGTCGGACGACGACTGCCCGTCGCGCTGCGCGCGTTCCTGCTGACGCTCGCCGTGGTCGACGACCTCGGCGCGATCACCGTCATCGCGATCTTCTACTCCGACCACTTCTATCTGACGTGGTTCCTCGCGGCGGTGGCGACATTCGCGGTCTACGCGTGGGCGCAGCACAAGCGCATCCACACCCCGTTCCTCTACGTGCCGCTCGTCCTGCTCGGCTGGTACTTCATGCACGGGAGCGGCGTGCACGCCACTATCGCCGGCGTCGTGTTCGGGCTGCTCACCCGCGTGCGGACCGACCCCGGCGAGGCGAAGGCGCCGACCGATCGCATGGAGCACCTCCTGCACCCGATCAGCGCAGGCATCTGCGTCCCGCTCTTCGCCTTCTTCTCTGCTGGCGTGGACGTGCGAAGCGTCGGCCTCGTCGACTCCCTGAAGAACCCCGTGGCGATCGGCATCATCATCGGCCTGGTGGTCGGCAAGCCGATCGGTGTGGTGTCGCTGTCGTGGGTGACGGCGCGCTTCACGCGTGCCAGCCTGAGCCCGGACATCGCGTGGCGCGACGTGACCGCCATCGGGCTGCTCGCCGGGATCGGCTTCACGGTCGCCCTGCTGATCGACGAGCTCGCCTACGAGACGGACCCGCTACGACTGAGTTCGGGCAAGGTCGCGATCCTCGTCGCATCCGTCATCGCAGCCCTGCTGGCGTCAATCGCGATCTTCGCGCGCAACCGGCACTACGCGGAGGTCTACGCACGCGAGGAGGCCGACTATGACAAGGACGGAATCCCGGACGTGTACGAGGCCCCGGACGCCCGATAGCCTGACGTACCTGACCACCCGGAGGTAGCCGTGCCCCCTCAGCCTGATCCGTCCATCAAGGCCCTCGTCGAGAAGACGATCGCTGACGCCAAGCGTCTGGCGACCGCGCAAGCCGCGCTCGCCAAGACCGAACTGGGCTCCAGCGGCCAGAACGCCGGCATGGGAGCGGGCCTGGGCGTGGCCACCGCGATCATCGCGGGCTTCGCGACCTTGTTCCTGCTGGTCACTCTTGCTCTGGGCCTGGTGCAGATGGGCCTCATGCCCTGGGTGGCATTCCTCATCGTGGCCGTCCTGCTGCTCATCATCGGCACGATCACCGGGCTGCTCGCACGCAAGAAGATCGAGGAGGCCAAGCCGCCGAACCTCGCGATGGCCGAGTTCGAGAAGACCAAGGCGATCCTGTCCGGCAAGCCGTTGCCCGACTCGCTCGAGGCCAAGGCCGGCAATGCTGTCGACGCTGTCTCCGATGTCGCGTCATCCGCTGCGGACACGGCCGACGACATCATGGACCCGCGGGCCGTCGCCGACGCACGGGCGGCGTTCACGCCGCCGTCCAACGGCCTGTAGGGCGTGCCGCTGATCGATCCCGATGCCGCCATCCGTGCCTCGGGACCCTGGACGCACCGGGACGTGCCCGCGAACGGTGCGCGCTTCCACGTCGTCGACATCGGCGAGGGACCCGCAGTCGTGCTGCTGCACGGCTTCCCGACGTTCTGGTGGACCTGGCGTCGTCAGTTGACCGCGCTCGCCGAAGCGGGCTACCGCGCCATCGCGATGGACCTGCGCGGCTACGGCGGCTCGGACCACCCGCCGGACGGCTACGACCCGCGCACACTGTCCGCTGACGTTGCCGGCGTGATCCGCTGCCTGGGCGAGCCGAACGCAGTCATCGTCGGCCACGGCTGGGGTGGACTCGTCGGCTGGTCGACAGCAGTGCTTGAGCCCGAGACCGTGCGTGCGATCGCGCCGGTGTCGATGCCGCATCCCCGCGTGCTGCGCAAGGCGATCCTGCGCAACGGCCGGCAGCGTGCCGCGATGAACTACGCGATGGGCTTCCAGTTGCCGTTCGTCCCGGAGCGGTCGCTGACATCGCACGACGGCCAGCGCGTCGCGGACCTCATCACGTCGTGGTCGCATGACGGCGCGTGGCTCGACGACGAGGCGTCGAGTGCGTTCCGCAGCGCCTTCATGCGCTGGCCCACCGCCCACACCTCCGTGGAGTACCACCGCTGGGCAGTCCGGTCGATACTGCGGCCCGACGGACTGTCGTTCATGTCGCTGATGGAGGCGCCGATCCAGCGCAGCGTCCTGCAGATGCACGGAGCGCACGACCCGATGGTGCTGCCGGCCTCCGTCGACGGCAGCGAGGAGTACGTCCGCGGCGACTACCAGCGCGTCGACTTCGAGTCGGGGCACTTCCCGCACGAGGAGGCGTCCGCGGAGTTCACCGCTGCGCTGCTGACCTGGCTCGAGGCGCTCGACCGACCATGAGCCCTGAGCGTGCGCGCGACGCGCTCGGCCGCCCGCTTCCCCACGACGCGGACCCCGCGCTCGCAGTGCCCGGCGTCGCGCCACGTGCGGTCATCTCCGACGACGAGGCATGGTGCGAGGGGCTCGACTACCTCGACCGCGGCTTGCCCTTCCACGCGCACGAGGTCTTCGAGATGCGGTGGCGCCAGGCCCCTGTCGACGAGCGCGACGCATGGCAGGCCCTCGCCAAGTGGGGTGCCGCTCTCACGCACCGCGCCCGCGGCAACGACGTCGGGGCCCGAACTGTTGCAGCGAGCGCACTCGGACTGCTCGAGAGGTCAGCAGTCCCGGGCTGCGTGGACGTGGGGCTGGTGCGTGCGTCGCTGACCGAACTGCAAGCCGTCAGTGCGTCCGACGATGACTAGTCGCGGATCGCGCAGGAGTCGGTGTCGACTCGCTTCTTGAGGTTGCGCGTCTCATCGATGACCTTGACGAGTTCGGTGTCGGCAATGGCGTAACCCGTCGTCTGCTGTGTGGGGTCCGATCCGAAGATCAGGCCCAGCACCGTGCCGTCAGGGGCGAGCAGCGGGCCACCCGACATTCCCTTCTGCACACTGCCGCGGACGAGATAGACGTCGCGCATCTGCCCGGTGCTCCCGTAGATGTCCTGGCCGAAGGAGTTGACCGATGTGCGCACGCGCACTGGCTCCAGGGCGTAGGGACCAGAGTGGGGGAAGCCGGCAGCAGCCGCCGGATCGCCCGTGGCGGCCTTCGCCTTCGCCAGCGGCAGCGGTTCGGAGAACACGCTCGGCACGTACAGCACCGCGATGTCGGTCTCCGGGTTGAAGTACACCACCGTCGCCTTGATGCCCTGGCCCTCGCGCTGAATCTGGACCTTGGGGCTGTTGACGCCCGCGACGACGTGGGCGTTGGTCACGATGCGATGCGGCGAGATGACGAAACCGGATCCGCTGACCTGCGTACCGCATTCGGTGGCGTTGCCGAAGACGCGAACGACCGACTGACCTGCAGCACGGACGGCGGGAGTCAGCGACGTCAGGGACGGCTCGGCCACCTCCGGCCCGTTCAGCGTCTGAAGGTCGCCGAGGATGGTCGGCACGCTCGTCGTCTTGAGGACGCCCTCGAGTCCGCTGAAGACAGACTGCGTCTGCGGCGGCACCAGTCCCTCGATGGACGTCACCATCGTCGACTGCGAGATCTGGTCGGTGACCGAGCTGGCCGGCAGGTAGCCCGCGACGGTGGCCACCATCCACGTGACCACGGCGAGGACCACGAGGTTGAGGATGGCGCCGCCGACATGATCGAGGACCCGCGCAGGGCGCCAGACCAGCGAGTCGCTGATGCGGTCCCCGAACGTCCCCGCGACGAACTGGCCTGTCAGCGAGGCGACGAGGATCGCCGCGCCGATCAGCAGTCCCCGAGTCAGTGGACTCCAGTCGGTGCCCTCGACGAACTTCGGCAAGATCAGCGCGACGAGGAGTCCGGCACCCAGGAAGCCGACGAACGAGAACAGACCGGCGACGAAACCGCGTCGCCAGCCGATCAGCGCGAAGACGACGATCGCGCCGAGAAGAACCCAATCAACGAGGTTCACTGCCCCCATCCCCTGTCAGTCCAGCGGGACGATTCGCGACTCGTCCCACGGGACAGACCAACCCATTGTGTCCAGAAGAGTGGACAGGATGCCACCGGTGAAGCCCCACACGAGCATGCCCTCGACTTCGAAGCCCGGCCCGACGAAGCCGGACGGGTGCAGGATGCGGCACCGGTTTGCCGGATCCACGAGGTTGGCGATCGGCACGCGATGCACGCTCTCGACCTCCTCCGGATCCTGCGCCCACACCGGCGACGGCTCGCGCCACCACCCGAGAATCGGCGTTACGACGTAGTTGGTCACGTGCACCCATAGGTCGGGTAGGGCGCCGAACACGACAACGCCCGCAGGGTCCAGGCCGGTCTCCTCCTGCGCCTCACGCAGTGCTGCCGCTGCTGCGTCCTCGTCGTCATCGTCGAGTGCGCCCCCCGGGAACGCTGGCTGTCCGGCATGCGAGCGCATCGTGCTGGCGCGCTGGATGAGCAGCACGTCGTGGTCGTCACTGAACAAGATGAGGACGGCCGAGTGCCGGCCCTCGCCATGCGGAGGAACGTACCGAGTGACGTCCTCGGCGGTCATGGCATCGACGGCATGCGCAACGTCCGCAAGCCACGTCGGCAGCAACGCCACCCGCTCGGGATACGTCACTCCGACGCGCGACCAGGGAATCATCAGCCACGCCCTGAGTCGCGGACGAGCTTGGCGGCCTCGGCCGTGTCGGTCGGGCCCTCGCCGAACGCCGGGCACCAATGCGCGATCGGGCAGGCACCGCACGCGGGCCGTCGGGCATGGCAACGGCGACGGCCGTGCCAGATGACGCGGTGCGACATCGTCGTCCAGTCCTTGCGCGCGAACAGTTCCTGCAGGTCGATCTCCACCTTTTCCGGGTCCTCATTCGTCGTCCACCCGAATCGGCGCGCAAGGCGACCCAGGTGCGTGTCGACGGTGATGCCCGGCACGCCGAACGCGTCGCCGAGGACGACGTTGGCCGTCTTGCGCCCGACCCCCGGCAGAGTCACGAGGTCCTTCTGCTTCCGCGGCACCTCGCCCCCGTAGCGATCGCACAGCTGCTGGCCGATCGACTGGATCGTGGCAGCCTTCTGGCGGAAGAAGCCTGTCGGCGTGATCAGAACCTCGAGCTCGCCGCGGTCGGCGGCCGCGTAGGCGGCCGCATCGGGGTAGCGGGCGAAGAGCGCCGGCGTGACCGCGTTGACCCGCTGGTCGGTGCACTGGGCGGAGAGGACGGTGGCGATCAGGAGTTCCAGCGGGGTTGTGAAGTCCAGTTCGCAGTGCGCGTCGGGGTAGGTGTCCCCGAGGACAACCACCATCTTGCGGGCTCGTCTCTTGAGCGCGACGGGGCTTTCGGGGGCCATGGGCACAGGGTATGCGCTTATGGCGGAACACGTTCTTGACGCCCAAGGCCCATACGACAGAATGCCCGTAGCAATCCCGCAGCCAGAGGAAGTGACGTGGAAGACGCGTTCATGCAGGCCCCCCTGTTCACCGCTCTCGACGCGGAGGGCGCCGCCGCGCTCCGCGCGTCGCTGAAGGAGACGGCGATCGCCAAGGGCGAGGTCCTCTTCCAGGAGGGCGAGCCGGGCGATCGGATGTACGTCATCCTCGAGGGCAAGGTCAAGCTCGGCCAGACCTCGAACGACGGCCGCGAGTCCCTGCTCGGTGTCCTCGGCCCCGGCGAGATGTTCGGCGAGTTGAGCCTGTTCGACCCCGGCCAGCGCACCTCCACTGCCACTGCACTCACCGATGCCGTCGTCGTCGGGCTCGGGCATGAACAGCTCAAGCCGTGGCTGACCGGACGCCCCGAGGTGGCCGCGTCACTGCTCCAGGCGCTCGCGCGTCGACTGCGTCGCACCAACGAGGCGATGGCCGACCTGGTGTTCTCCGACGTTCCCGGCCGCGTCGCCAAGGCCCTGATGGACCTCGGTGAGAAGTTCGGCACCGTCACGCCCGAGGGCCTCATGGTCACGCATGACATGACGCAGGAGGAGCTCGCCCAGCTGGTCGGCGCGTCCCGCGAGACCGTCAACAAGGCGCTCGCCGACTTCGCCCAGCGCGGCTGGATCCGGCTGGAGTCCCGTCAGGTCCTCATCCTCGACGTCGAGCGACTCGGTCGCCGCGCCCGCTAAGGCCCCCACCCCCGCCGAGAGGCAGGCATCGGTCGTCCAACTGGACTTTCCTGGCCAGTTTCACGACCGTTCACTGGCTCTCGGCGGTTAGGTAGGCGAGTTGGGCTCGCACCGTGAGTTCTGCCGCAGGCCACACCTCGCGCGGCACGTCCGCATAGACCACCGCGACGATCGCCTTGGCATCGGTGACACCGCCAGCCACAACCTCGCGAACCTCGGCGAGCCGCGCACGTCGGTGCGCGACGTACGCATCGATGACGGCCGTGGGATCGGAGAGGACCGGCCCATGCCCGGGCAGCAGCCGATCGGCGGACGCGCACTGTTGACGCAGCCGATCGAGGCTGTCGAGGTAGTCACCCAGCCGGCCGTCGGGCCATGCGACCAGCGAGGAGCCGCGACCAAGCACGGTGTCTCCGGTCAGCACGGATGAGTCGTGCACGACGTCGAAGCACAGACTGTCGGCGCTGTGGCCCGGCGTCGCGATCACGTCGATGCGCCACTCCCCGACATCGACGACGTCGCCGCCGCCGAGCCCTTCCTCGCCGAGTCGCTGCGCGGGGTCCAGCGCGCGCACCGGTACGCGGAGTCGCTCGCCCAACGCTCGCGCCCCCTCGGCATGGTCGATGTGACCATGCGTCAAGAGGATGACGTGCGCTTGCAGTCCGCCCTCATCAAGGGCGACGGCAATCGCGTCGAGGTGCGCCTCGTCATCGGGGCCGGGGTCGACGATGACAGCGAGGTCACTGCTCGGTGCGGTAATGACCCAGGTGTTCGTGCCGTCCAGCGTCCAGGGCGAGGCATTCGGCGCCAGCACGCAACGCGCAGAGGGCGTGACCTGTCCACTCGCCCACGCCTGCGTGGAGCCCCGCAGCGGAAGCACATGCCCACTCATGACAGGTGATCCGGAAACGTCAGCCCGTCGGTCTCGCGCGTGTGCGGGGCTTCGATGTCCTCGATCAGTACCTCGCCCGTGCGGTCATGCACCATGGCCCAGCGAGCGACGCCGTCGCTGCCGACGAGGCGACGCGGCAGGAGCGGCACGACGGGGCGGTGGGCCGCGTCCAACAGCACGTCGTGCGCCAGGGCGAACCCGGAGAGGTAGCGCAAGGTGGCCTCCGTCGGTGGCAGCATCGCCATGTCGCCGGCTGCCCTGGCGCGAAGTGCCTCAGCGGGCGAAACCCAGAAGGCACCGTCGGCCTCTGTCGTCGTCAGTTCGGCATCCTGCCCGTCTGGAACCACCGCGACGAAGAACCGCACGTCGTAGCGCTTCGGCTCGAGCTCAGGTGTCACCCAGTGGTCGGCGATGGGCAGCGCAGCGGGGTCGACCACGAGCCTGCCGTCGAGGGTCGCATCGACGAGGGTGATGCCGACCTCCTCCTGGATCTCCCGGATCGCGCATGAGTACAGCGCCACCAACCCGGCCTCATCTGTGCTCGCTCGGTGCGCAAGCGCGGCCACCTGGTCCGCCGCGACGGTGAAGTCGATCGGCGCCGCATAGTCGGACTCGTCGACGCGTCCGCCGGGATACACGTGCATGCGCGGCGCAAACGCCATCGTCGTGGCACGACGCATGAGGTACGTCTCGATGCCATCGGCTGCATCACGCAGCAGGATGACGGTCGACGCAGCCCGTGCCTCGCCGACCACTGCTAGTCGGCCACCTCGACGATGAGCTCGACCTCGACGGGCGCATCGAGCGGCAGCACCGCGACGCCAACCGCCGAACGTGCGTGGGCCCCGGCCTCGCCGAACGCCTCGAGCAGCAGGTTGCTGGCGCCGTTGATCACGCCCGGCTGGCCGGTGAAGTCCGGCTCACTCGCGACGAACCCGACGACCTTCACTACGCGCACAACCGACTCCAGCGGCACCACCGACTTCACCGCGGCGATCGCGTTCAGTGCGCAGATCGCCGCCAGCTCCGTGGCGCGCTCCGCCGTGACCGCGCCACCGACCTTGCCGGTCTCGGCGAGCTTGCCGTCGATGAACGGCAACTGCCCGGAGGTGAAGACGTAGCGGCCGCTCACGACCGCGGGGACATAGGCGGCGACTGGCGGGACGACCTCGTGGACGGTGAGCCCCATCGCGGCCAGGCGCTCTTCGACAGTTGCCATGATCAGCTGTTCCCCTTCGGTCGCTTGAGGTAGGCCACCATGTTCTCCGGGTTGGGGCCGGGCACGACCTGGAGAAGCTCCCAGCCGTCCTCTCCCCAGGTGTCGAGGATCTGCTTGGTCGCATGGACGAGCAGCGGAACGGTGGCGTACTCCCACGTGGTCATGGAGCGACCCTAGCCGTCTGGTTCGTCTCGGTCAGCCGGTCCCCGGGCAGCGGCTTAGGGTGGAACCCGTGGCCGACGATCAGCAGTCCGGCCGGCTGTGGCCGGGCGTGAGCCTGCACGTGGTCTCGGGCAAGGGCGGAACGGGCAAGACCACCGTCGCCGCGGCCATGGCATTGGCCCTCGCCCGCAATCGTCGCCGCACGCTGCTGATCGAGGTCGAGGGGCGGCAGGGCATCGCCCAGCTCTTCGACACCCCGCCCCTGCCGTACGAGGAGCGCCGGGTCGCCGTCGCTCCCGGGGGCGGTGAGGTCTGGGCCCTGGCCATCGACGCCGAGGAGGCCCTGCTCGACTACCTCGAGTCGTTCTACAACCTGCGTCGTGCCGGATCGGCGCTGCGCAAGATGGGCGCCATCGACTTCGTCACCACCATCGCTCCCGGCCTTCGCGACGTGCTGCTCACCGGCAAGGCCGTCGAGGTCGTGCGCCGCAAGGACAAGAAGGACGCCAACGCGTACGACTCGGTGATCATCGATGCTCCGCCCACGGGCCGGATTACCAAGTTCCTCAACGTCAACTCCGAGGTGTCGGGGCTGGCGAAAGCCGGCCCGATCCGCAAGCACGCCGACCTCGTCATGAACGTCATCGCGTCGCCGCAGACGGTCGTGCACCTGGTCACCCTGCTCGAGGAGATGCCCGTCCAGGAGACGATCGACGGCATCGCCGAGCTGCGCGCGCACAGCCTTCCGGTCGGCGGGGTCATCGTGAACATGACGCGGCCGCCACTGCTCTCCGACGCCCAGCTCCAGGCAGCCCTCGCTGGAACCCTGCCGGCAAAGAAGATCCGATCGGCCCTCACAAAGGGCGGCCTGGGTGCGCACGAGGACGAGATCGTCCCGGCCCTGCTACGCGAGGCGTCCGACCACGCCCAACGCGTCGCGCTGGAACGGCGTGAGTTCGAACGTCTCGAGGGCCAGTCGCTGCACACCATCACGTTGCCGTTGCTCGCGGGCGGCATCGATCTCGGCGGCCTGTACGAGCTCGCGGAACTGCTGACCGAGGCGGGTGTCGGATGACTCCGTTCACCAGCGCGCCCGAACTCGACATCGACCGCATCCTCGGCGACGAGACCCTCCACATCATCGTGTGCACCGGCGCCGGCGGCGTCGGCAAGACGACTACCGCCGCTGCCCTCGGCCTGCGCGCCGCCGAGATGGGCCGCGACGTCTGCGTCCTCACGATCGACCCGGCGAAGCGACTGGCCCAGGCCATGGGCCTGTCGTCGCTGGACAACACGCCACGGCAGGTGCCCGGCGTCTGCGCACCTGATGGCTCGGGCTCGCTCTTCGCGATGATGCTCGACATGAAGCGGACCTTCGACGAGGTCGTCGAGTCGCACGCGGATCCCGCACGCGCCCAGCAGATCCTGAGCAATCCGTTCTATCAGACACTCTCGTCGTCGTTCGCCGGCACGCAGGAGTACATGGCCATGGAGAAGCTCGGCCAGCTGCGCGTGCGCGCGAAGGACGAGGGGACCTGGGACCTCATCGTCGTCGACACGCCGCCGTCGCGAAGCGCTCTCGACTTCCTCGATGCCCCGGCCCGACTCGGCTCGTTCCTCGACGGCCGCTTCATCCGCATCCTGACCGCACCCGCCCGGGGCGCCGGACGCGGCCTGGGTCGGCTGGCGGCGATGGGCTTCGGGATGTTCACCAGCGTCCTGAACAAGATCCTCGGCGCCCAGGTCCTCACCGACGTCGGCACGTTCGTCGCCGCCATCGACACCACGTTCGGCGGCTTCCGTGAGCGGGCCGACGCGACCTACGAACTACTCAAGGACTCCGGCACCTCATTCGTCGTCGTGGCCGCGCCGGAACGGGACGCCCTGCGCGAGGCGGCGTACTTCGTGGAGCGCCTGCGCACCGACGAGATGCCGCTGGCAGGCCTGGTGCTCAACAGGGTGCAGGAGGTCGACGATCCGGAACTGTCCAGCGAGCAGGCGGCCGCCGGCGCGCAGACGCTTGACGAGCTCTCCGTGGAGTCCACTCCTGCCCAGGCCGACGCCCAGCGACTCACCGCGGCGTTACTGCGACTGCACGCCCAGCGGCTGAGCCTCGCCGCACGTCAGCGACATCTGGCCGAACGATTCACCGCAGCGCACCCAGGGGTCCCGGTCGCGTCCGTCCCCGCGCTCGCCGAGGACGTCCACGACCTCGAAGGCCTGCGGATGGTGGGCGACCTGATGGCCAGCGGGAACTAGCTGGCGCGCTCTGCCGGCGCCGTCAGGATGTGCTGGCGCTCGTACTCGTCCTGCGCCGTCTGGAGCAGGTGACGCCACGAGGTGACGTTGGGACGACGACGCAGCAGGGCGCGACGCTCCCGCTCGGTCATGCCGCCCCAGACACCGAACTCAACGCGATTGTCGAGCGCGTCAGCCAGGCACTCGGTGCGGACCGTGCAGCCGACGCAGATGGCTTTTGCCCGATTCTGTGCCGCCCCCTGAACGAACAGCGAGTCCGGATCCGTGGTCCGGCACGACGCCTGGGCTGCCCAATCGGTGTCAAAAGTCATGCTGGCTCCTCGCTTGTCACCTGACCCACGTGTCGGCGGACGTTACGCTCTGTCCCATCGGACAGAAAGGCTATATAGAACTATCCCAACATAGTTCTATGGAACTATGCGTGCGGAGGTACGGGGCAAGACTCCCTCACCTGAGGGTGCGTCCAATGGGGCCCCAGGGAACCACCCGGCTTACCCTGAACGTCTGATGAGCATGCACAGGCCGCCGGGTGACCGGCCAGGGCCGATCGGGATCCTCGCCCGCATCGGCGGGATCGGCGTTGCCGCCGTCGTGGCCGGCCTGCTCCTCGGCCTGATGGTGACCCCGTTCGTGGGCGGCGTCGGAGTGGTCACCCGTGACGTGGTCAAGAGCTTCGAAAGCCTCCCGGACTCCCTGAGCACCCCGCCGCTGCCGCAGCGGTCCTTGATCCTCGCGTCCGACGGATCCGTCCTCGCCTCGCTGTTCTACCAAAACCGCGTCGAGGTCCCACTGACGAGCATCTCCCCGCTGATGCGGCAAGCGACCGTCGCCATCGAGGACTCGCGCTTCCTCGACCACCACGGCGTCGACCTCCGCGGCATCATGCGATCGCTGGCGACCAACGCCAAGTCCGGCGGCGTCCAGCAGGGCAGCTCGACGCTGACAATGCAGTACGTCAAGAACGTCCTGGTCAACCAGGCCACCAATGCGAACGAGCTCGACGCCGCGCGCGGCAAGAGCTCCACACGAAAGCTTCGCGAGGTACGGTACGCGCTGGGCCTGGAGAAGATCTTCACCAAGGGCGAGATCCTCGAGCGCTACCTCAACATCGCGTACTTCGGCTCGGGCGCCTACGGCGTCGAGGCGGCATCGCGCCGGTACTTCTCCAAGCCGGCAGCCGAGCTGTCCCTCGCCGAAGCCGCCACCCTCGCCGGCATCGTCCAGCAGCCAACGGCATTCGACCCGCTGCGCAATCCCGAGCTGAGCACCGAGCGGCGCAACGTTGTCCTTCGCCGAATGGCCGAGCTCGGATACATCACGAACGACGAGGCTGATCGGGCAGAGCTGACGCCGATGTCGGCCATGCTCAACCCGTCACTCACGACAAACGGCTGCACATCCTCGTATGCGCCGTTCTTCTGCGACTACGTCCTCGAGACAATCCGCCGCGATCCGGTCTTCGGCGCCACCCCCGAGGAGCGCGAGGCATTCCTCCGTCGCGGCGGGTACACGATCCGCACGACCCTCGACCCCAAGTCGCAGAGCGCCGCGTTCGCCACCGTCACCAAGTACATCCCCACGAACGACCCGAGCAGGCGGGCCGCGGCCATCAGCATCGTCCAGCCCGGCACCGGCAACGTGCTCGCGATGACGCAGAACCGCGACTGGGGTACGTCCGGGCGCGGCAAGACGACGTACAACTACAACGTCGGCACGGGCATGGGCGGCACGCTTGGCATGCAGGCGGGATCCACCTTCAAGATCTTCACGCTCGCCGCGGCCATCGAAGCCGGTGTGTCGCCATTTGAGTTCGTCCCGGCATACAGCCCGAAGACGTTCACGAACTTCAAGAACTGCACTACTGGCAAGGCTTTCGCCCCGGTCACGGTTCGCAACTCAACCGGATCGGGGACGTTCGACATGGCACGCGCGACCGCGTACTCGACCAACACATACTTCATGACCATCGAGGAACGGATCGGCGTGTGCCGGCCGGCTGACATAGCCGAGTCGATGGGCGTCTACCTGGGCAATGGCAACCCGCTCCTTCGCGTCCCCTCGTTCACCCTGGGCACTATGGAGGTGACGCCGCTGGCGATGGCAAATGCGTACGCCACGTTCGCCGCGCACGGCCTCTACTGCAAGCCCGTCGTCATCCTCGAGATCCGCGACCGCGACGGCAAGAACGTCCCGGTCCCCAGCGCAGACTGCAAGAAGGTGGTCAAGCGCGAGGTCGCCGACACCGTGACCGTGATGCTCAATGGGGTCGTCGACGGATCCATCCCCGGCCGCACCGGCCAGGGCGAGGCACTCGACCTGCGACAGGCCGCTGGAAAGACGGGCACCACCAACGAGTCAGCTGCCGTGTGGTTCTGCGGCTACACGCCGGACATCGCCGCGGCTGTCTGGGTCGGCGACCCGCGGGGTGGCTTCGCGTACCCGATGAAGAACGTGACGATCAACGGCACCTTCTACCCGCAGGTGTTCGGCGGCACGCTGCCCGGGCCGATCTGGCACGACACGATGGAGACCATCGTCGCCGGGACCGAACCTGTTCCCTTCGACGTCAGGAACAAGTTCAACCTGACGACCAAGGATCCCAACGCCTACACGTACGTGCCACCGGCGCCATCGAGCAACACCAACAAGCCGGCGACTCCGAAGCCCCCGACATTCGACAACTCCGCTCCGTCGCCGGCCGATACCAGCCCGGTTCCGTCGGACACCACGGGACAACCGGCAGCGCCCGCGGCACCACCTGCCGATCCCGCGCAACCAGCCGCACCGGCACCGGCCGCCAGCGCGCCGCCGGCGAACGGCTAGCTGAGACCGAGCGCCGACTTCACCTTCGCGGCGACAACTCCGCCGTCTGCGCGACCCTTCAGTTGAGGCTGGACGAGCTTCATCACCGCGCCCATCGCCTGTCCACCAGTGGCACCTGACGCGGCGACCTCGGCGACGGCTGCATCCACGATCGTCTGCACCTCATCGTCCCCCATCTGCTGAGGCAGGTAGCGGGCGATCACGCCCAGTTCGTCGCGCTCGCGCGCGGCCAGTTCGGGGCGCGCTGCAGCGTCGTACGCCTCCGCGGACTCGCGGCGCTTCTTGGCCTCCCGGCCGAGCACCGTCAGGACGTCGTCGTCGCTGAGCTGACGGGCCTCCTTGCCGGCGACCTCCTCGTTCGTGATCGCGGTGAGCACCATGCGGATCGTCGCCGCAGTGAGCTCGTCCCGTGACTTGATGGCGCTGGTGAGATCCGACTGCAGGGTGTCTTTCAAAGCACTCATATGGGCATTCTCCCCTACGTCTGCGACCATGTGCCCATGCGTACGGCGACCGCCCTTGCTCTGGGCACTGCGGCCGCTGGCGTCGCCGGCCTGGCATATGCGCGTTGGGAGTGCGACCAGTACACGCTTCGCCGCGTCACGACCCCAGTGCTGCCACGCGGGCAGCGCGACCTGAGGATCCTCCATCTCTCGGACCTGCACCTCGTCCCGGGCCAGTCCCGCAAGGCTGCCTGGGTCGGCTCGCTGCGCGACCTTCGACCGGACGCCGTCGTGGTCACCGGTGACTTCATCTCGCACATGGATGCCGTTCCGCACGTGCTCGACGCACTCGATCCACTGTTCGAGGTGCCCGGCGCCTTCGTCCTGGGCAGCAACGACTACTACGCACCCAAGCCGATCAACCCCGCTCGCTACTTCGCCGGACCGTCCCAACTCGAACCCAGTCGCGGGATGCTCCCGTGGGGCGACCTCGTCGATGGACTGACCACAAACGGGTGGCTCGATCTCGGCAACGCCCGCGCGACCATGAAGATCGACGGCCGCGAGGTCGACGTGCGAGGTGTCGACGATCCGCACATCAGTCGCGATCGCTACGACGAGGTGGCCGGCCCGTTCGATGCACAGGCAGACCTGGCGTTAGGCATCACGCATGCCCCGTACCTGCGGATCCTCGACGGCATGGCAGGTGATGGCGCGGACCTCATCCTCGCCGGGCACACGCATGGCGGGCAACTGTGCATCCCGGGCGTCGGGGCACTGGTCACCAACTGCGATATCGACCGCAAGCGGGCCAAGGGACTGTCGGCGCATGGCGATTCGGCGCTGCACGTGTCCGCGGGGCTCGGCACTTCGCCCTACGCACCCGTCCGTTTCGCGTGCCGGCCGGAGGCAACGCTCCTGACGCTCACAACACGGACTTAACCCGCCCAAGATGCGGCGCGACCCGAGGGCTCCTACCACTTAACCGTTCGCTTGCCTGCGTCCACGCTCACGCCGGGGCCATTCGTCCGCAATGTCCAGGTGAGACCCAGAGCCCGCACTGGGAACAGTTTGCCTGCTGTTTACCCGCACAACGAAACCGTTGCGAATTGGCCGGTTTCTTTGTCCCGAAGATAACGTCGAAACGTCCGAAACCTGATGGCGCTCGAGATCGCGATCACCCACTATTCGGTGAACCACGACAGGGAGTCTCATGAAACGGTTACACCAGCTCGCCGCCACGGGGCTATGCGCTGCCCTGCTCGCCACTGCGACACCTGCCGTCGCCCAGGCGGCCGACACATCCGGGCCCGGACCGGCGACCGTGCCCGCCAGCGTCTCCGCACCCGCGCCGAACCCTTTCACCGGGGGCACCGCGAAGTGGTGGTCGTTCGAGCGCGCACGTCACCTCAAGCCCGGCAAGCTGCACCACTTCATGCGGCCCGCGGACGGCAGACGCCACTAGCGCGGAGTCAGCCGTCCGTCAGCCCGGGAACAACCCGGAGTAGGCGTTCAGGGCCGGCTGGCCGCCCAGGTGTGCGTACAAGACGGTGCAGTCCTTCGCGATCTCTCCGTTCGTCACGAGATCGATCAGCCCGGCCATCGACTTGCCCTCGTAAACAGGGTCGATGATCATCCCCTCCAGCCGGCCCGTCAGCCGGATCGCTTCCATGGTCGAGTCCACCGGGATGCCGTAGTAGTCACCGGCCCAGCCCTCCAGCACGATGATCTCGTCGTCATCGAGCTCGCGACCGAGATCAATCAGGGCAGCGGTGTTGCGGGCGATCCTGGCCACCTGATCACGCGTTGCCTCGAGTTTTGCTGACCCGTCGATCCCGATCACCCGGCGCGGTCGGTCCTGACCTGCGAAGCCGGCGATCATCCCCGCTTGCGTGCTGCCGGTGACGCTGCACACGACGATCGTGTCGAAGAAGACGCCCATGTCGCGCTCCTGCTGCTGCACCTCGTAGGCCCAGTTGGCGAAGCCGAGGCCGCCGAGTCGATGGTCCGACGCACCGGCAGGGATCGCGTAGGGGGTGCCGCCGCGCGCGACCACGTCCTCGAGAGCCCGATTCCAGCTGTCGCGGAATCCGATGTCGAAGCCTGAGGGGTCCAGCCGCACCTCGGCGCCCATGATCCGCGACAGGAGGATGTTCCCGACCTTGTCGTTGACCGGGTCGTCCCAGTCCACCCACTTCTCCTGGACGAGGACCGCCTTCATGCCCAGTTTCGCGGCGACCGCAGCGACCTGACGCGTGTGATTGGACTGCACGCCGCCGATCGACACCAGGGTGTCGGCACCCTGCGCAAGGGCGTCTGGCACGAGGTACTCAAGCTTGCGGGTCTTGTTCCCGCCGTAGGCCAGGCCGCTGTTGCAGTCCTCCCGCTTGGCCCAGATCTGCGCCCCGCCGAGGTGCTCCGAAAGCCGCGGCAGCGGGTGCACCGGGCTCGACCCGAACATCAGCGGATAGCGGGGGAAATCCTCCAACGACACGGCTGCCTCCAACGGCCCAGCGGGTGCTCCCTGCTGGAGACCTAACCAGAGTCCGCGGGCCGCGGAGCGGCAATCCCCCCGTGGGTCCTCGTCGCTGGCGCTCCGTTAGACTCCGCAAGGCCTTCGGGGTGTGGCGCAGCTTGGTAGCGCGCTTCGTTCGGGACGAAGAGGCCGTGGGTTCGAATCCCGCCACCCCGACCATGAGGTGGGAGCGAGAGATGCCTCTCGCTCCCACCGAACAGGCACGGGGCAAGCCGGGCAGCCTCTGACAGACCTACACCTTCGGCAGGAGGCACCGTGAGCGTTCCGGATCGGCGCCCCAAGCCTGCCGAACTGGGCCAGGTGACCGCCGCGTACGTGAAGTCCATGGGCTGGCGCTCGGTCAACCTGCACACGCACATCTCCCTGGTGAACCGGTACGTCTATGTCGAGGTACCCAAGGCCGGCTGCGGCACGATGAAGGCGACGCTCGGTGGCATGGAGGCCTCCCGGATGGGACCTGGCCTTGTCAGCCGCGTCCAGGAGTTCCCGCACGACCGACTCCGTGCCACGCCGTTCGTGAAGCCGTTCCAGTTGCCGGCCGACTTACTCGAGACCGTCCTCACTTCACCGGACTACCGACGCTTCACCGTCGTTCGTGACCCGGCTTCGCGAGTGCTGTCCGCGTACCTGGAGAAGATCAGGCAGGGTCTCAAGCAGAGCATCGCCGTGGTCGAGGTCCTGAAGCAGCGTACGGGACGCGACATCGAGGCAGGCGACATCACCTTCGCCGAGTTCCTCGACGTCGTGGCGTCGCAGACCTCGCGAGAGCAGGACTCGCACTGGCGACGTCAGGCCGACCAGGTCGGACTGGGAATCGTCGAGTACGACGCCGTGATCCACCTCGAGGAGTTGGACGCGTCGTGGTCGCAAGTGGCCGAGCTGACCTCGACGCCCGGGCTGGAGGAGCAGTACTTCTGCCGCAATTCCACGGCGGCGAGCAGCAAGGTCGGCGAGTACTACACACCAGAACTGCGCGCGCTGGTCGCGGAGGCCTATGCCCGCGACTACGCCGAGCTCGGGTATCCCCTTCCCGCCTAGCCGCCGCATTCGCCCTTTCACTGGCCACCTTGAGGCACTCGACTTCAGTAAGGTCCGAGCATGGAGGCCGTGAGCGACCACGTGGTGGTGTTCGGCTACCACGGTCTGGCCCGCCGGGTGATCCGCCAGCTCGTGAACGCTGGACAGCACGTGGTCGTGGTCGACCCCGAGGCGAGCACGGTCGCGGTGAACGCCTTCCGGCACTGGGGCGTTGACTACCTCCGCGCATCCGGGCGCAGCCGGGAGACCCTGATCGAGGCCAACGTTGCCGCCGCCCGTGCGGTCGTGTGCGTCAAAGACGACGACTTGCGGAACATCGAGACCGCCATGCTCGTGCGCGAGATCTCCCCTGACGTCCGCATCGTCGTGCAGATGGCCAACTCCGCAGTCGGCCGAGCGCTGCACGCCATCGCCACGCCGGGCGCGGTGATCGACGTCGCCGATCGAGCATCCAGTGCGTTCGTCGAGGCCGTCCTCAACCGGACGACACATGTGGTACCCATGGGCGGCGAGGACTTCGTCGTCGACACCGTGCAGGTCTCGCGTCCGGGCAGCCTGCGCGGGCTCTGGGGGGACCTCGCCCCGATTGCCTTGCGCCGCAAGGGCGAAGCAGCACCCACGGCCTGCCCCGGTCGCGACGAGATGGTCGAGCCGGGCGACTCAGTGACGTTCATCGGGATGTGGTCCGAATATCTGGGCGCGGGCCTGGACCCGCAGATCCATCAGGGCACGCTTCCGGGCCCCACCTTCCGCCGCCGCTTCCGAGAGGTCTTCGCCGCGATCGCCGATGCGGTCGATCGGCCATTCCGGATCGCCTTCGGCGTGCTCATCGGGCTCGCCCTCATATCCGTGATCGTGCTGACGAGCCTGTACGAGGAGCCCGACGGCACGCGCATGAACCCGTTGGACGCCATCTACTTCACGGCCGAGACGCTCGCCACCGTCGGGTTCGGTGACTTCTACTTCCGCGACCAGGTCCCGATGCTCCGCCTCTGGGCGGTCTTCCTCATCGTCATCGGCGCGATCCTCGTGACGTTGTCGACCGCATTGCTGACCAACACCCTCGTCTCCCGGCGGCTGGCCCAGTCGCTGGGCAAGCAGCGCATGGTCCGAATGCGCGACCACATCGTGGTCGTGGGCCTCGGCTCGATCGGCAGCAAGGTCGCCACCGACCTGCGCGCCGACGGCTACGAGGTGGTCGTCGTGGACGGCGGTGCCGGCCAGCGGCTCATCCCGCAGATGACCGCCATCGGGGTTCCGGTCCTCATCGGCGACGCCACGCTTCGCGAGACGCAGTCCTCGGTGAGCCTCGAGCAGTCCGCCGGAGTGGCGATCCTGACGAGCGACGATCTCCTCAACATCGAGACCGGGCTGTCGGTCCGCGACGTGCTCGGCGATTCCGACGTCCCGGTGGTCATGCGCAACTACTCCCACAGCCTGGCCCGCGGCGTGGACCGTGCCCTCAAGGTCGGCGTCGCCCGCTCCCCATCCGAACTCGCCGCGCCCTGGTTCGTGGGCGCCGCACTGGGCCTGGACATCCTTGGCACGTTCTACGTCGGATCCACCCCGTTCATGGCTGCCCGCGTCCCCGTTCGACCAGGGGGTGGCCTGGACGGCGTCGTCATGGAGGAACTCGGGGTGCGCGCCCGCATCGTCGCCATCAACCGAGAGGGCGAACAGGGTCTCCTCGAGCACCCGCCGCGACGCCAGTCCGTGCTACGAGCCGGCGACAGCGCCTACGCCATCGGCGAGTACGAGGAACTGCTTCAGCTCCTCCACCGCGCGACCACGACCTAGCAGTCGCCGCCGTCCACACAACAGGAAACAGGGCAGCCGTGTGGGGGATGCTGACCGAGTCGGTTCGGCTCCTTGGGGGTTGCCATGAAGCGCGTCGCCCTGCTCGCCTGCCTACTCCTGCCCATGACCGTCATTGTTGACGCCGCTCCTGTACAGGCCCGACCCGCGGACCAGGTCTGCACGGCCACGTTCACGTCACGGCTTAACCTCTCGGCTGCGGCGCAGGTCATGGTGCCGAACGGCAAGAGGAAGCCGCGACGTGCCGGCAGCGCGTCAGCGCAGTCGCTCGCGGCCATCGTCCTCGTCGACACGAAGGGCAATCCATGCACCGAGCCTCTCAGCGAATCTGCGAAGGAGAACATCGACAACGTCCAGTCCTACCTCGACGAGGGTGACACCACCGGCGCTCACGACTACCTCATGCAGTTGGCGACCGAAGCGACCTGGACGCCCTCGAGCACGCGCATCGGATTCCGTGCCGGCACGACCTGCCAGGGTTTCGACAGTCACGGGTTGAAGCTTCCCGAGCAGGTACGGACCGAGATCGGCATCGCCCAGAGGGCACAGGCGCTCGGATTCGACGATGTCGCAACCTCGGCGATGGCCAACGCCGTGTCGATCACCCAGTCGTGGGGGGACTCCGGTGCAGACGGCGCCGCCACCTCCATTCCCGACTGGATGGGGATCGCGGCCAAACTGGAGCTCATCGGCGCTGACCAGTCCGTGATCGACAAGGCGCGCACGAGCATGAACAAGGTGGCCAAGGACGCCTATGACCAGTACAACAAGCACGCCTGCCGCACGACCAAGAACGACATCACCTGCTTCTTGAAGGCGGCCCAGTTCCTCGCGGCCATCGGCGCCGAGCCGACGACCTTCCAGAAGGACGTCGCCTATCAGGTAACCAACGCCCGCGACCTCGCACGTGGCAAGGACAAGCTATGCCCAGTGGAGAAGTACCTGCTGCGGATTCGGTTCCAGACATCGGGACCTGAGGGCCAGACGAGCGACTTCGACACCGGCCTCATCACGCTCGTCGTCAAGGACCACAAGATCACCAGCCCCGACGCCAAGCGCCTTCGCATCGTTGGCACCGGAGTAGGCGGATGCTGGGCGAAGGACGAGAACGACCAATGGGCCCGCGTCGGCGAGGGAGTCTTCCACGGAGGGACGTTCCCCATGACCGTGGCGGGGACCGACGACGGAGCCCTCCTCCACGTCCAGCTCAAGCAGAAGGCGCACGTCTCACTTGACGTCTCCGGCTCGAACCTCTGCCAGCTCGCCCAACTCGGCGTCGACTTCACGAACAAGATGCTCGCGGGCATGGCTAGCCCGGGCCTGGACCTGCCTGCCGGCGAGAACTCGGAGGAGCTGACCCAGGTCGAGCAGTCCGTCTTCGAGCCCACCAACGAGACCGTCACGAGTACCACGACCACCGTCTTCAAGCAGATCTATCCCAAGCGGGACGTACCCGAGGACCCGTACTCCTGACGCCTCCTGCCGAGCCTGCAGTAGCGTCACGACCGTGACGACTTCCCCACGCTGGTTCACCGACACCGACGACGGCCACTCGCAGCGCTACATCGAGCGCTTCCGCACCATGGCCGCCGAGGGCACCGACCTCGGTGGCGAGGCCCGCCTCGTCGATGCCATGGTGCCGCCGCACTCGCGCATACTCGACGCAGGCTGCGGACCCGGTCGCATCGGCGCTGTTCTGCACGAGCGCGGACATCACGTGGTGGGCGTCGATGTGGACCCGGAGCTGATCGAGGCAGCACAGGTTGATCACCCGGGTCCCCTGTGGCTGGTCGGCGACCTGTCGACCTTGGATCTCGCGGCAGCCGGTCAGGCCGACCCGTTCGACGCCGCCGTGATCGCGGGCAACGTCATGGCCTTCGTCGCACCCGAGACCGAGGTAACGGTCCTGCGACGGGTGTTCGACCACCTGGTTCCGGATGGCTTCGCGATCGTTGGATTCCACACCGACCGCTACGACATGAACGCGTTCGACGCACATCTCGCGGCCGCCGGCTTCACGCTCGAGCATCGATTCGCGACGTGGGACCTGCGACCATGGCACTCGGACGCCGACTTCGCCGTCAGCGTCCTCCGCAAGCCGAAGGAGGCCCCGCATGAGTGACGACCCGAGCATGACCTACCTCGCGAACATCTCCGAGCTGGTCGACCATGCGCCCGAGAGCACCGTCTCGCGAACCGTGCTGAAGGGCGAGGGCGCGCGACTGGTCCTGTTCTCCTTCGCCACCGGACAGGAGCTCTCCGAGCACACGGCTGCGGTGCCAGTCCTCCTTCAGACGTTGGACGGCAGTCTCGAGGTCTCCGCCTCTGGCGAGACTGTCACTCTCGCGCCCGGCGACGTCATCCACCTGCCGTCCCGGCTGCCGCACAGCGTGGTGGCCAACGAGCCGAGTCGGATGCTCCTGACGATGCTCGACCCGCGGCAGGCCGCGCCCCTCAAGCCCACCCACTGATCCGACGGCGCGGAGTCAGTCGGCGACGACCGGGACTGTCTGCAACTGCTCTGCGATGACGGCGCGGTTCTCCGGATCGGTCTCCTGCTCGAGCACCAGCCACGCAAGGCTGACGTACTGGTCACGCAGCGTCGCCTGTCCACTGACGGCATGCGCACGACCGAGCCCTTCGAAGACGCTGGCACGCAGCCACGCCGGATGCGTTCCCGACTGGACGCCGTCGAAGGCGCGCTGGGCGAAGGCAACGGCGAGGTCGGGGTTACCGACCTCGCATGCCGCCCTGCTGATCATCCAGTCCGCGGTGATGGCCTGAGGTGCCCCGCCGACGATCTGCCAGTGATGACGTGACGCGAAGGCGTTGGTCAGCAACTCCACGTCATCGTCGATGGTGCGCTCGTCGGCCTCCAAGAGGTCCCAACAGCGGTTATACGTCGCTACTGCTACGGCACGGTGATCGACAGGCTCCGTCATCCCGCCGAGTCTAGGCAGCAGCCTGCGCTGCGCGCACCGCTTCCGGTGGTGCCGCTTGAAGCCAGGCGCCTACAGGCCGGCAGCGACCAACTCGGCGATCTGCACGGCATTGAGCGCGGCGCCCTTGCGCAGGTTGTCGTTGCTGACGAAGAACACGAGGCCACGTCCGTCCGGCACCGTCTGGTCCTGACGGATGCGACCGACGAACGACGGATCGGCTCCGGCCGCCTGAAGCGGCGTCGGCACCTCGGACAACTCCACGCCCATCGCGTCGGCGAGGATCTCCGTCGCCCGCGCGACCGAGATGGGCCGGTCGAACTCCGCGTTGATCGACAGGGAGTGGCCGGTGAACACCGGCACGCGCACACAGGTGCCCGAGACGGGCAGGTCTGGGATCTCGAGGATCTTGCGGCTCTCGTTGCGGAGCTTTTGCTCCTCGTCGGTCTCGAATGAGCCATCGTCGACGACGCTGCCCGCGAGCGGGACGACGTCGAACGCTATCGGCCGCACGTACTTCTTCGGCGCGGGGAAGTCGACAGCCGATCCGTCGTGCGTGAGCGCCGCGATGTCCTGGTCGATCACCGCACGCACCTGCGACTCGAGTTCCTCCACGCCGGTGAGCCCGCTGCCGGACACCGCTTGGAACGTGGTGACGATCAGCCTGCGCAGTCCCGCCTCGACGTGCAGCGGCTTGAGGACGGGCATCGCCGCCATGGTCGTGCAGTTCGGGTTCGCGATGATCCCCTTGCGCATCTCCGCGATCGCGTGCGGGTTGACCTCGCTGACGATCAGCGGCACATCGGGATCCATGCGCCACGCCGATGAGTTGTCGATCACGACCGCGCCCGCGGCTGCATAGCGGCCGGCGATCGCCTTGGAGGTCGCACCACCTGCGGAGAACAGGGCGATGTCGATGCCCGACACGTCCGCCTCGGCGGCATCCTCCACAACGATCTGGGTGCCGCGCCACGGCAGCGTCGTCCCTGCGGATCGCGCCGATGCGAAGTAGCGCACCTGCTCAAGCGGGAAGTCTCGCTCGTCGAGAAGGCGGCGCATGACACCACCCACCTGACCGGTGGCGCCCACAACGGCGACGACTGGCTTCCTGCGACCGTCGCGAGGAGTGAGCGAAGCGAGCCCCGCAGCAGCGGCGCCATCGATGCGGCTCATCGACCCGTTCCTCCGTACACGACAGCCTCGCCATCGGCATCAAGGCCGAATGCGGTGTGCAGGGCCTGAACCGCGCGCTGCGCGTCGTCGACGCGGGTGACGACGGAGATGCGGATCTCGGAGGTCGAGATCATCTCCACGTTGATGCTCGCGTCAGCCAGCGCCTCGAAGAAGGTTGCTGAGACGCCCGGGTGCGAGCGCATGCCGGCGCCCACGAGGGACACCTTGGCGATCTGGTCGTCGAAACGCAGCGTCTCGAAGCCGATCGTGCCGCGCTGCGAGTCGAGAGCCTTCATCGCGGCCTGGGCGGAGCCCTGCGGGCACGTGAAGGTCAGGTCGGTGCGACCAGTGGACGCCGCGGACACGTTCTGGACGATCATGTCGACGTTGATGCCGGCATTGGCAAGCGCCTTGAAGATGGCCGCCGCCTCGCCCGGCTTGTCAGCGACGCCGACCACCGTGATCTTCGCATCGTTCACGTCGGCGGCCACGCCGGAGATGATCGGCTGTTCCATTGCTTGTCCTTCTGCGATAACTGCTGCGATGGCTTCGGGTGACATGACCATGGTTCCGGTGCGCTGCGAGAACGACGAGCGCACATGGATGGGGAGGTTGAAACGGCGTGCGTACTCCACGCACCGAAGATGGAGAACCTTCGCACCGACGGCCGCGAGCTCGAGCATCTCCTCGTACGTGATGTACGGGACCTGACGCGCGGACGGCACGACGCGCGGGTCGGCGCTGAACACGCCGTCGACGTCGGTGTAGATCTCGCAGACCTCGGCGTCGAGTGCTGCGGCCAAAGCCACGGCGGTGGTGTCGGAGCCGCCGCGGCCGAGCGTCGTGATGTCCTTGGTGTCCTGCGCCACGCCCTGGAAGCCGGCGACGATCGGGATCGCCCCCTCCTCCAGCGCCGCCTGGATGCGACCCGGGGTGACGTCGATGATGCGGGCCGCGCCGTGCTTGGAGTCGGTGATCAGGCCGGCCTGCGATCCGGTGTAGGAGCGGGCCTCCGCGCCGAGGTCGGAGATCGCCATGGCGACCAGCGCCATCGAGATCCGCTCACCGGCAGTGAGAAGCATGTCGAGTTCGCGAGCGGGGGGCAGCGGGGAGACCTGCTCCGCGAGGTCGAGGAGTTCGTCGGTGGAATCGCCCATCGCGGAGACGACCACGACCACGTCGTGGCCGGCCTTCTTGGTGTCGACGATCCGTCGCGCTACCCGCTTGATGCTGGCTGCATCAGCGACGCTGGAACCGCCGTACTTCTGCACGATGAGGGACACGACCATGAATCCTACCGGCCGCCATGACCGCGTTTACACGCGGCTTTTCAGCCCTCGACGCGTCGACGGCCCTCGAACGCCCTGCCGAGCGTGACCTCGTCGGCGTACTCCAGGTCCCCTCCGACCGGCAGTCCGCTGGCGAGTCGGGAGACGGCGACGCCCAGGGGGACGATCATCCGGGCGAGGTAGGTGGCCGTGGCCTCGCCCTCGAGGTTGGGGTCGGTCGCGAGGATGACCTCGGTGATGGAGCCGTCGGCCAGCCTGGCGACGAGTTCGCGGATGCGCAGATCATCGGGGCCGACGCCGTCGATGGGGCTGATCGCTCCGCCGAGCACGTGATAGCGGCCCTTGAACTCGCGGGTCTTCTCGATCGCCAGGACGTCCTTGGGCTCCTCGACGACGCACAGGATGCTGCGATCGCGTCGGGGGTCACGGCAGATGCGGCACTCGTCCTCCTCGGACACGTTGCCGCAGATGATGCAGAACCGCACCTTCTCCTTGACCTCGCGGAGCGCGTTGGCAAGCCGCATCACATCAGCTGAATCCTGGGCGAGGATGTAGAACGCGATCCGCTGCGCGCCCTTCGGGCCAACGCCGGGCAGTCGCCCCAGTTCGTCGATGAGGTCTTGAATGATGCCCTCGTACATCAGTGCTCGATCTCCCCGATCTGGATTCCGCCGAGTTCGCGCACGGCGAGGTCCACGCCGGTAACCGCATCAATATCGGCATCATCGGGACTCGGCGCATCGCCGTCTGGTGCCGCCGGAGCCGTCATCCGGGCGTCCGCACGATCAGTTGGTGCGGCACTTGCGCGCGTCGGGTCGAGGACGGTGTCGATCTTCACATCGGCCTTGAGAACGTCCATGACGCAAAGGCGGAGCCGCTCGTCGTGACCGCTCGACTTGATGTGGTTGACCTTGCCGCTGTCGGTGACTGCAACGGCCAGCACGCCGTCGGCGAGGGACACCGGGGTCGACGGGTTGAAGGCCATCCATCCGACCCTGGACATCCCCTTCATGCCTTCAAGCACGGCCGGCCACATCGACACGAATTGGTCGAGGGACACGTCCGCCGACGGAAGCGGAGCGCGCGCTGCGGGTGCGGCGTCGGCCGCCGGCTGTGGTGCTCCACCCGAGCCCGGGCGCCTCGGCGGCGCCGACTTGGGGGCGGACGGTTCCGGCGGTGCCGGTGTAGGCGCAACGCGCGGAGCCGCCGGTGCTGCAGTCTCTACAACGGGAGCGTCCGCAGGGGACTCTGCTGCCGGAGCAGCGGTCGTGGGGGCCACCTCCGAGAGCTTCTTCGGCGGTGCAGGCGGCGGTGGCGACGCCGAGGGCGCGTCCACGTGCTGCGGCAGGTCGAGCATCACGGTCGGTTGGATGTCCGACTGCTCGGGCATGTGCCCCAGCGCGACTCCCGAGGACATGCGCCGCTCAAGCTGGTCCAGGCGTGCCCGAATCGCGGCTTCGTCGGTGTCGGACGCCGGCAGGAGGAGCCGCGCAACCATGAGCTCCAGGTGCAGGCGCGGAGCGGTGGCGCCGCGCAGTTCGCTCAGTGAGTTGCTGACGACGTCGGCAGCGCGCGTCAACTCCGACGGACCGAACCGCTTCGCCTGCGCCACCTCGCGCGCGACCTGATCCTCGGGAGCGTCGATGAGTCCGAGCTCCTCAGCGTTGGGCACGTTGTGCAGCACGATGAGATTGCGGAACCGCTCGAGGAGGTCGGTGACGAACCGGCGTGGATCGTGACCGGCGTCGATCACCTGGTCGACGACGGAGAACAGGGCAGCACCGTCATGCGCGGCGAGTGCGTCGATGGTCGCGTCAAGGAGGGTCGCATCGGTCATGCCGAGCTGGGCGACCGCCTCAAGATATGTGACGCCCTCGGCACCCGAGCCCGAGATGACCTGCCCCAGCACCGACAGGCTGTCGCGGACGCTTCCCGCTCCTGCGCGCGCGACGAGCGCCAGCGCCGCGGGCTCGGCGGGAACGCCTTCAGCAGCGCACACATTGGCCAGGTGCTGCTGCAGGACTCGGGCCGACACGAGTCGGAACGTGTAGTTGTGCGTGCGCGAGCGGATGGTCGGCAGCACCTTCTCCGGCTCCGTGGTCGCGAAGATGAACCGCACGTGTGGCGGCGGCTCCTCCACGAGCTTGAGCAGCGAGTTGAAGCCAGCGTTCGAGACCATGTGGGCCTCGTCGATGATGTAGACCTTGTACCGCGACGCCGCCGGCGCGAACATGGCCCGCTCACGAAGCTCCCGGGTGTCGTCGACACCACCGTGGCTCGCGGCATCCAGCTCAATGACATCGATCGACCCGGCACCCGTCGGGGCGAGGTCGACGCAGCTCTGGCAGACGCCGCACGGGTCGGCGGTCGGGCCCTGCTCGCAGTTCAGCGAACGGGCGAGGATGCGAGCTGTCGAAGTCTTGCCGCAGCCGCGGGGTCCGGAGAAGAGGTAGGCGTGGTGCACCCGGTCGTTCTCGAGTGCGCGGCGCAGCGGGCCCGTGACGTGCTCCTGTCCCACAACGTCGTCCAGCCGCGCCGGGCGGTAGGTGCGGTAGAGGGCCATGGACACGACCGCCACCCTAGTGCGGGGGCACGACCGACGAGACGGCCGACAGGAAAGCCGGCACAGACAAAAGGGACCCCCCGCACACCCGCCAGAGCACGCTTATCCTTGCTGCCTTCCGGCCCTGGGGAGGTTCACGCGATGACGCCGCACGAGGGGTCGGAACAACTGTACGGGGCGGGCGCTGAGCGGCGGAATCGAGGGCGATAGCCTCCTCGGCGGAGGTTTCGCATAGTGGCCTAGTGCGCACGCTTGGAAAGCGTGTTGGGGGCAACCCCTCACGGGTTCAAATCCCGTAACCTCCGCGGTCCTCGCCCTCGTGGCGAGGATGGTGGCCCCGGTCAGCGTCTCGCCACGCGGACCGGGGTCGTCGCTTTATCGGCCATGACGGCCCGTCGGGTGGGATAGTCGCGCCCGTGGCACACCCCTATGCGCACGCTCGGCTGGCGGGGTCGTGGGCCTATGCAAGCCAGGGCCTGTGCTTCGCCGCGCTCGTGACGCGCGTGCCGACGATCCAGGAGCGGTTCTCGCTCACCGAAGGCTCGCTTGCCCTGCTGCTCGGCCTCGTCCCGATCGTCGCGGGAGTGGGCAGCATCGTCGCTGGGTCCCTAATCTCCCGTTTCGGCAGCGCCTCGGTGCTCCGGGTCCTCGGGCCGCTGACCCCCATCGCGCTCGTGCTCGTCGGCTTCAGCCCCACGATGCCGCTCCTCGTCGCGTCCTTGTGCCTCATCGGCTTCGCGCTCGGCGCCGTCGACGCCACCATGAACGCCCAGGCGGTCGCGGTCGAGGTGAAATACGGACGCAGTCTCGTCGGCTCGTTCTTCGCCGTGTTCAGCCTCGCTTCGATCGTCGGCGCCGGCATGGCGGCCATCACGGCCGGAACGTCCTTGCCCCTGGGCTGGTTCTTCGTCATCGTCGCCGCGATCGTCATACCGGTGCAGCTCGTGGTCGGGCGGTGGCTGCTGCGGGGCCGCGTTGAACTCAGTGGCCAGGTCGACGACGTGTCGCCCGAGCACCCGAGCGCCATCAAGCCCCACGTGCCGTGGCGACCCATCGTGGTCATCGGCATCGCCCTTGCCGCGGTCTACATCGCCGACTCGGCCGCCTCCAACTGGAGCGCGGTCTATCTGACGAAGGCGCTCGGGTCCTCCGAATCCGTGGCAGCGCTCGCCTACGCGGTCTACGCGCTGACGATGCTGATCGCGCGCACGTTCGTCGACCGCGGCGTCATGGCCCGCGGACCCGTCCTGCTCGTGCGCATTGGCGCATCCGTCGGCGTCGTTGCGGCGATCCTCATCGCGGTCGCCCCGAGTGAGGCGTGGGGCCTGATCGCCTTCGGCATCCTCGGGGCGGGGCTGGCGCCCGTCATCCCGCTCGCGTTCACGGCGGCAGCCCAGCACGACGAGATGGGCACCGGCGTGGCGATCGCCCGCGTGAATGTCTTCAACTACGTCGGCTTCGTCCTGGGCGCGCCCCTCATCGGACTGGTCGCGGACATGTCCAGCCTGCGTTGGGCCTTTGCGATGCTCGTGCCCGTGCTGCTGGTCGTCGTGGCGCTGGCTCCCGCCTTCCGTACCCGCTCCCGAGCCTGATTCCGACCACCGGCGCGAGGCCTGTAACCTCTTCCGCGGTGGCGTGTCCGAGCGGCCAAAGGAGCGCGCCTCGAAAGCGCGTGTGGGGGCAACCTCACCGTGGGTTCAAATCCCACCGCCACCGCCATAGATGTGGGCATCCCTTCAGGGGTGCCCACATCTATTTCCTTGGTGCTTTGAACCGGAGGGCGCGCAGGAGCCGACGGTTCCCACCGCCAGCCATGAGTGAAACGACTAGCGTTGCCGCACTACCGCAAAGGGAGTCGCCGTGACTGCACACGATCGTTCGCACGCGATGGATCACGTGGTTCTCGTCATCTTCGAGAACCGATCCCTGGACAACCTCCTGGGCCACCTGTACGGACCCGGCGACGGCAAGACGTTCGACGGCGTGCTCGGCAGCGAACTGAGCAATCCCGTCCCAGAGTGGGCTGAGCATCAACCGCCGGATGGCACTGGCCGAGTTGCTGCGTACGTCGGCGACAATATGGACGCGCCGAACCCGGACTCGGGTGAGGAGTACGCCCACACGAACACCCAGCTATTCGGCATTCTGGACGAGCTGAACCGCTTTGCCGGTGGAGACGACATCAAGGCCCCCTTCAACGCCCCAGCCGAGGGCGCCATCCCGACGATGGACGGCTTCGTGGCCGACTACATCTCCTTCTTCACCTACGAGATGGGCCGTCAGCCGACCTACGCCGAGTACGCGCAGATCATGCAGTGCTTCACCCCGGAGCAGGTGCCCGTGCTGAACGGTCTCGCCCGCGAGTTCGGGGTGTTCGACCACTGGTTCTGCGAGGTGCCGTCCCAGACATTCATGAACCGGTCCTTCTGGACGGCAGGCACATGCACCCCGCTGCCGACCGGCGGCACGACCAATACGCCGCTCAGTCACTGGGTCCACGACAACACCGCGGAGACCATCTTCAACCGACTGGAGGCGCACGGCCGCACCTGGAAGGTCTACGTCGAGGGCGACACGGGCGCCTCGCTGACCGGCCTGATCCACTGGCCGCAGTTGCACGAGCGCTTCGCCACCAACTTCGTGCCGTTCAGCGAGTTCGAGAAGGACGCCACATCAGGCAACCTCCCGGACTTCGCGCTGATCGAGCCGAATCTGCTGGTAGGACACGGCGATTACCACCCTGCGGCGGGTGCTGCGTTAGTCAAGGGCCTTGCCCTTGACGTTGACGTGCCCTCATCGATCCTCGCCGGTGACGCCTTCCTGCAACGGATCTTCGACGCCTACCGCGGCATGCGGTCACCTGACGGTGCGAACCTGTGGAACACGACTTTGCTGATCGGCTGGGATGAGCCCGGCGGCACTTTCGACCATGTGCCTCCCGGCTCTGTCCCTGCTCCGGACAAGGCAGCCCCTGCCGGACAGTGTGGATTCCGCTTCGATCGTTCCGGGTACCGCGTGCCGGCCATCGTCGTCTCGCCGTGGGTGGAGCCCGGCTCGGTCTACAACGACGAGCACCGCCACACCTCGCTGCTCGCGACGATGCGCGCGCTCTGGGATATCGGGGACGCCTTCACCGAGCGCGACAAGGCAGCCAAGCCGATCGACTACGTCTTCAGCCGCGAGACGCCGACGGACCCCGACGAGTGGGGCGTCCCGCGCGCCAACCCGGTGCCTCAATGGCAGATCGACTGGGAGGCCAGCGATCGGACACTGAGCAACCTGGGCAAGGTCGCCATCCCTGGACTCATCCAGACGGCCAAGGCGAAGGGATGGCCCATTCCGCCGCAGTTGCTGGATCCGAACTTCCACCTCACCACGAACCTCGGCTTCCATGCGCAGCAGCTGCTCTTCCGGCGCATCTGGCCGCTGCTCGGACCGCAGGACGAGGACCTGGACCAACTGAGGGCGATCGTCGAGCAGGACCTCACGGACGCCACCAAGCCCGAGGAGTAGAGGTTCTTGTGACGCAACTTGACGGAACGGAGCCCCGTCGCGGCCTGTTCGGCAAGACGCGAATGGAGGCGTTCAGCGACGGCGTCTACGCCATCGCCATCACGCTCTTGGTCCTGGACATAGCAGTCAAGCCTGGCGGTACCCCGCTCCAGGAACTCTTCAGTGCTTGGCCCACCTACGTCGGCTACGTCGTGAGCTTCCTGACGATCGGTGCTGCCTGGATCGCGCACACGGCGCTCACCGACGAGCTCGTTCGCGTCGATCCGGTCTTCCTGCGGCTGAACCTCCTGCTCCTGCTGTTCGTGGTGTTCCTGCCGTTCCCTACAACGCTCATCACTGAGGCTTTCGGCGACCGTGAGGCGGAGCGGGTGGCAGCGACCGCCTACGGCCTCACTCTCCTGATGATCCTTCTTCTCACCATGGCGCTGGACCGCTACGCCCTGCGC
>JBAXSI010000034.1:0-32229 GCA_037130755.1 Actinomycetes bacterium | reverse complement strand
GGGCAGGACAGCGGTCCGAGTGCGTCCGGCGGTGGCTTCTCCGGTGGCACCAAGGCGATGCTGGCGGTCCAGTACGCGCTTGCCCAGGTGGGCGACAGCTACGTCGCGGCCGCGGCCGGGCCTAGCGCGTTCGACTGCTCCGGGCTGACGATGGCCGCCTATCGCCAGGCAGGTATCTCGCTGCCGCACCTGAGCTACGCGCAGTTCGACACCACCAGGCACGTTCCGGTAAGCGAGATTCAATCCGGTGATCTTGTCTTCTACTTCGGCAGCGGTGCGCACCACGTCGGCATCTACGTCGGCAACGGCAAGATGGTCAGCGCCTCCAACCCCAGCGCCGGCGTGCAGCTCATCGACTTCCTCGGCCCCTGGTACAACGACCGCTTCAGCGGCGTCGGCCGCGTCGTCGGCTAGGACGACGGCGGAAGTACCCGGTGCACCTTGTGCTGCGCCGCCTGTGCCACCGGCCGCAGCACCATGAGGTCGACGTTGACGTGCGACGCGCGCGTGGCGACCCACGCCACGGCATCGGCGATGTCTGCGGCGGTCAGCGGATCGGCCACGCCCTCGTAGACCTTGGCCGCCTTGTCCTCGTCTCCAGCGAAGCGGTTCACGGCGAACTCGTCGGTGCGCACCATCCCGGGCGCCAGTTCGCAGACGCGGACTGGCTGACCGCTGAGCTCCAGGCGGAGCGTGCCGGCGATCGCGTGCACCGCGTGCTTCGCAGCCGTGTAACTGCCGCCGTTCTCGTACGTGATCAGTCCCGCCGTCGACCCCATCAGCACGATGAGGCCGCGGCCCGAAGCAATCAGGTGGGGGAGGAGCGCGCGCACTGTGCGCACCGTTCCCAGGACGTTGACCTCATGTGCCTGCTGCCAGCTGTCGAGGTCGGCGCCCGCGATCGTGGCGGCGTCGAACGCTCCGCCGGCGTTGGCGACCAGCACGGTCACGTCGGCTCCGCCCACATGGACCGCAAGTGCGTCGACGCTGGCCTGATCGGTCACGTCCAGCGGCCAGGCGGTGATCGACGGGTTCGACGAGGCGAGCTCGGCGAGGCGATCGACCCGGCGAGCGCACGCGACCACGTCGAAGCCCTCGGCGGCCAGAGCGAGTGCGCTCGCCCTGCCGATGCCGCTGCTGGCGCCCGTCACGACGGCGATGCCGCGGGACGTCTTGGCTGCACTCATGGGGGCCTCCTGGGAACGGGAATCAGACGGTACTGGACTCCTGCTGCGCCGATCTGCCGGGCAGCGGCAGCCGACGTCCGTCAAATGTAATGACATATTGACCTTTAGACAGCGGGACGGCTACGCTTCGCTCCATGTCGACGATGCGACTGACCACGGCCGAGGCGATCGTGCGCTTCCTCATCGCCCAGCAGATCGAGGACGACCGCACCGGCGAGGTCAAGCCGCTCATCCCAGGCATATACGCGATCTTCGGCCACGGCAACGCGCTCGGCCTCGGCGAGGCCCTTGAGCGGCACCGCGCCGAGATCCGCACCATCCGCGGCCAGAACGAGCAGGGCATGGCGTTGGCCGCCGTCGGCTACGCGAAGGCGGCCCGCCGCCGCCAGGTGATGGGCGTGACCACGTCGATCGGCCCTGGGGCGCTGAACACGGTGACGGCGGCGGGCGTCGCGATGGCCAACCGACTGCCGCTGCTGCTCCTCCCCGGCGACACCTTCCAGTCGCGCGAGCCCGACCCGGTGCTCCAGCAGGTCGAGCACTTCAGTGCACCCAGCACCACGGTGAACGACGCGCTCCGATCGGTGAGTCGCTACTGGGACCGCATCACGGTCCCCTCGCAGATCCTCAGCAGCCTTCCGCAGGCCATCGGCGTGCTCCTGGACCCCGCCGACTGCGGGCCGGCGACCATCGCCCTTCCCCAGGACGTGCAGGCGCAGGCCTTCGACTGGCCCGAGGAATTCTTCGTCCCGGTCGTGCATCGCATCCGACGCCAGCGCCCGTCGCGGGACGAGATCCTCGACGCCGCCTCGGTGCTGCGTTCTGCGCAGCAGCCGCTGATCATCGCCGGCGGCGGGGTCCACTACTCGCTGGCGGAGGCCGAGCTCGCCGAGTTCGCGCACCGGCATGGGATCCCGGTGATGGAGACGGTCGCGGGCAAATCCTCCCTGACGGTCGACGACCCGAACTACGCCGGACCGATCGGGGTCTTCGGTGAGCGCTCCGCTCAGGAGATCGCGTGGAACCCTGACGTCGTCCTTGCGGTCGGCACCCGCCTTCAGGACTTCACGACGGAGTCGGGCACCGTCTTCAAGAACCCCGACACCCAGTTGGTGAGCATCAACGTGGGCCGCTACGACGCCATCAAGCGCGGCGGCATCCCCGTCGTCGGCGACGCGCGCGAGACGATCGCCGAGCTGACGGACGCCCTGGGTGACTGGACGGCGCCGGCAGCCTGGCTGGTTGGCGCCCAGGAGTCGGCCCGGGCTCAGAACGCTGATCTGGATGCCCGTCAGGTGCGCACCGGCACTGATCGCCCCACGTACGCGCAGGTCATCGGCGTCGTCAACGAGGTCGCCACGGCCGACGACTACGTGGTCGTGTCCTCCGGCGGCCTTGCCGGCGAGATCGTCATGAACTGGCGCAGCAAGGCGGTCGCGACGTTCGACTGCGAGTACGGCTTCTCCTGCATGGGCTACGAGATCAGCGGCACCTGGGGAGCGGCCATGGAGCGCGCGGTCGCACACCCGGGATCGACCGTCTACGGCATGCTCGGCGACGGCTCTTTCATGATGCTGCCGATGGACATCTACAGCGCCGTCCTCGTCGGTACGTCCATGACGCTCATCGTCTGCGACAACGGCGGCTTCAACGTCATCGAGCGCCTGCAACTCGGGCACGGCGCCGCATCCTTCAAGACGATGCTCGCGGACGCCGACCATCCGCATCCGCAGCAGATCGACTTCGCCGCCGTGGCCCGAGGGATGGGCGCAGAGGCGGTGGTCGTGTCGGGACTCGCGGAACTCGAGACCACGCTTCGAAGTTCCCACGGCCAGCCAGGCGTACACGTGATCGTGACTGACGTGGCCGTGCATCAGTGGAGCGAGGGCGGCTCCTTCTGGGAGGTCGGCGTGCCGCAGGTGACGGATCGACCTGAGGTCGTGCAGGCACAGGACGAACTCATGGCTGGGAAGGCGCACCAACGCCTCCTGTGGAAGCCTGCTCAATAATCAGCGCACCATCCACTCGAAATCGAATGAAGGAACAGCACATGACTTCTCGCGTCACGCACTGGATCAATGGTCGGCTCTGGGACGGCGCTGCCGACCGCAGTGGCGATGTCTTCGACCCGGCTACCGGCAAGGTGACCAAGCAGGTCGACTTCGCGTCGAAGGCCACGCTTGACGAGGCCGTCGCGGTGGCGAAGGCGGCGTTCCCGGAGTGGCGTGATGCATCGCTGACGAAGCGTGCGCAGGTGCTGTTTGCCTTCCGCGAGATCCTGAACGCGAACAAGGAGAAGGTCGCCGCTCTCATCACCGAGGAGCACGGCAAGGTGCTGTCGGACGCGCTCGGTGAGGTGACGCGCGGCCAGGAAGTCGTGGAGTTCGCCTGCGGAATCCCGCACCTGATGAAGGGCGGCTTCTCCGAGGGCGTCTCGACGGGTGTCGACGTGTACTCGATCCGCCAGCCACTCGGTGTCGTGGGCATCATCTCGCCGTTCAACTTCCCGGCGATGGTGCCGATGTGGTTCTTCCCGGTCGCCATTGCCACCGGCAACACGGTCATCGTCAAGCCAAGCGAGAAGGACCCGTCCGCGATCATGCTGATCGCCGAGATGTGGAAGCAGGCGGGGCTTCCGGACGGTGTCTTCAATGTCGTGCACGGCGACAAGGAGGCGGTCGACGCGCTGCTGGAGAACAAGGACGTCAAGAGCATCTCGTTCGTCGGCTCGACCCCGATCGCGCAGTACATCTACGCGACTGGCACCGCGAACGGCAAGCGGGTGCAGGCCCTCGGCGGAGCGAAGAACCACATGCTGGTGCTGCCGGATGCTGACCTCGACCTCGCCGCTGATCAGGCGGTCAACGCCGGGTTCGGCTCGGCCGGCGAGCGGTGCATGGCCATCTCCGTGGTCCTGGCCGTCGATCCGATCGGCGATGAGCTGGTCGCGAAGATCGCCGAGCGCATGCCGTCGTTGAAGACCGGCGACGGCCGCCGTGGCACCGACATGGGCCCGCTGGTCACCGGCGTCCACCGCGACAAGGTCAAGTCCTACGTCGACGCGGGTGCAGCCGCCGGCGCAACGCTGGTGGTGGACGGACGTGACATCGACGTCGACGGCGACGAGGGCGGCTTCTGGCTGCTGCCGACGCTCTTCGACCACGTCACCACCGACATGACGATCTACACCGACGAGATCTTCGGACCGGTCCTGTCCGTCGTCCGGGTCCCGTCGTACGAGGCCGGCGTCCAGCTCATCAACGATCACCCGTACGGCAACGGCACTGCGATCTTCACCAACGACGGCGGAGCCGCGCGCCGGTTCCAGAACGAGATCGAGGTCGGCATGATCGGCGTCAACGTGCCGATCCCCGTACCGATGGCCTACTACTCGTTCGGCGGCTGGAAGGCGTCGCTCTTCGGCGACACCCACGCCCACGGCACCGAGGGCGTCCACTTCTTCACCCGGGGCAAGGTCATCACCAGCCGCTGGCTCGATCCCAGCCACGGTGGCATCAACCTCGGCTTCCCGACCCAGTCCTGACCCTGCCCGAACGGGCTCCCTATCGCACAGCGAGGAACCGATGACCGCCTCACCACTGCTCCAGATGACCCAGGACAGTCCCACGTGCCTGTGGAACGACTCGGCTGATCCGCTCGAGCTCGCGCAGGCGATCGGCTGGGGCGCGGTCGGTGCGACCTGCAATCCGGTCATCGCCCTGTCGGCCCTCAAGGCGGACCTGCCGACGTGGAAGGGACGGATTCTCGAGTACGCCGCTGAGAATCCGACGGCGACCGAGGACGACATCGGCTGGGCCATGGTCAAGCGGCTGTCGGTCGAGGCGGCCGAGTTGCTGCTGCCCGCCTTCGAGAAGCACAACGGCGTCAATGGCCGCCTGTCCATCCAGACTGACCCGCGCCACTACCGCGACACCGACGCACTTGTCGAGCAGGCGGTCGAGTTCAGCACCCTCGCCCCGAACATGATCGTCAAGATCCCCGTCACGACTGCCGGTGCGGCAGCCTTCGAGGAGGCGACCTATCGCGGCGTGAGCATCAATGCGACGGTGTCGTTCACGTTGCCCCAAGCGATCGCGGTTGCCGAGGCCGTCGAACGCGGCCTTCGCCGTCGCGAGGCCGAGGGTCTCGATGTGAGCACCATGGGACCGGTGTGCACGATCATGGTCGGACGCACCGACGACTGGATGCGCGTGTCGGCGGAGAAGGACCAGATCACCGTCGACCCGGGCATCACGGAGTGGGCCGGTGTCGCCGTCTTCAAGAAGGCGTACCAGATCTACCAGCAGCGGGGCTACCGCACGCGCCTGCTGTCCGCAGCCTTCCGCAATCACATGCACTGGAGCCAGTTCATCGGTGGCAACGTGGTGATCTCCCCGCCGTTCGGATGGCAGAAGCGGCTCAACGCGAGCGGAATCGAGCCCACGCATCGGCTCGACGATCCGGTCGACCCGCGCATCGTCGACGATCTCTACGACAACTTCGCCGAGTTCCGCAAGGCGTACGACGAGGACGGCATGACCCCTGAGGAGTTCACCGCCTACGGGGCGACCACGCGTACGCTGCGGCAGTTCCTGCAGGCCAACAACGACCTCGAGTCACTCGTTCGCGACATCCTCCTGCCTAATCCCGACAAGTAGGCAGAGCGCGAGGTCACCTTGCGACGAGCGTGGTCTCGAACTGGTAGCGGTCCGAGCGGTAGGAGTGCCTGGCGTACTCGACTGCGCGGCCGCTGTGGTCGAACGACACCCGCTCCATCGTGACCAGCGGTGCACCGGCCTTGACCTTGAGCGCCCGCGCCTCGGCTGGCGTGGCCCCCGTCGCCCCGATGCGCTGGTTCGCCACACGGATGTGGACTCCGGAGCGACGCAGAACGTCGTACAGGCCAGTGGTCTCGAGTTCCGCCGTGGTCAGGTCGACGGCGTCCGCCGGCAGCCAGTTGCGCATGATGGCCAACGGCTGGCCGGCGTCGAGGCGGAGGCGCTCAAGGTGGACGACGTCGGTGCCCGTCGGGACGTTGAGCTCCTTGGAGACGTTGGCGTCGGCCGCCTCGGTCGCGAGCGACAGCACCTTGGTCGAGGGTCGATGGTCGGAGCTGACGAGGTCGTCGTACAGGCTGGTCAGCTCCACCTGCCGGCGCACATGGCCGCCCACCACCTGCGTGCCCACGCCCCTGCGGCGCACGAGCATGCCCTTGGTCACGAGCTCCTGGATCGCCTGGCGCACGGTCGGTCGGCTGAGCCCGTAGCGCTCGGAGATCTCCACCTCGGTGTCGATCCGGTCGCCGGGCTTCAGGTCGCCACGGTCGATCGCCTGCTCCAACTGCTGGGACAGTTGGTAGTACAGGGGGATCGGGCTGCGCCTGTCGATGACCATGTCCAGCGTCATGGGTTCAGGGTACGCCAAATGACTGGTTGCATGAATGTATTGACATCCGGATCTAGCCAGATCCTGAGCGCCAGATGCGCCCGGGTCGAAACCGCCGGCATTTTGGGGCATCGTGGTCCCTCGAGCCACAGGGAGGGAAGGGAATGGGCGAGAGCGTGTTCGTGAGGAGGGCTGACCCGTCCTCGGACAGCCCCGTGAAGGTCGACATCACGCCGCACAACGCCGGGTGGGGATGGAGTGGCCTTCGCGTCGTGGAGCTCGGACCTGGCGATGCCATGTCCTTCGACTCGCAGGCCAACGAGCTGATCGTCCTGCCACTCGCCGGATCCTTCATCGTGCATTGCGGCACCGAGGAGGCCGAGCTGCAGGGGCGCGAGAGCGTCTTCAGCGGCGTCACCGACTTCGCCTACATCGGGGCCGGTCGCGCGGCCATGGTCTCCAGCGACGAGGGCGGACGCTTCGCGCTGCCGGCATCGCGGTCAGGCCGGGAACTGCCGTTCCGCTACGTGGCCGCATCCGACGTGTCCGTCGAGTTGCGCGGAGCTGGTTCGTGCTCGCGCCAGGTCAACAACTTCTGCACGCCCGACACCTTCGAGGCCGATCGACTGATTGCCTGCGAGGTGCTCACGCCAGGAGGCAACTGGTCTTCCTACCCACCGCACAAGCACGACGAGGAGCGCGACGGCGAGACCGCGCTCGAGGAGATCTACTACTTCGAAGTGGCCGACGGACCCGATGGACCCGGGATGGCCTACCAGCGCGTCTACGGCACCGATGAGCGACCGATCGACGTCCTTGCCGAGGTCCGCACCGGCGATGCGGTCCTTATCCCGCACGGCTGGCACGGCCCGTCGATCGCGGCCCCCGGCTACGACATGTACTACCTGAACGTGATGGCCGGTCCCGGGCCCGAGCGCGCGTGGCGGATCTGCGATGACCCATCGCATGCCTGGGTGCGCCAGACCTGGGCTGATCAGGATGTCGATCCACGGCTCCCGCTCACCCGCGCCTGACACAATCCGCGCATGTGGCTATCAGTTGACGACTGCCGTCTCGCGGACCTCGTCGAGATAACCGAGGCAGCTTCGGACGCGTCGCGCTACCCGCACGCTGCGGAGATCGTCGACGGCGTCGTCGTCTACCGAGCTGCCGCCCTGGCCGAGTCAATCCGCGAGCCCGAGAGACGGCGGGTGCTTGAGGCCGAGATCGCCGATGTGCTGCTGGAAGGGCCAGGCATCGCGGTCTTCTCCGGAGCGTTCGAAGACGCGTCGGTCGTGGATGCTGTCTCCGGGGTCTTCGACGAGATCATCGCCGAGCAGCATGCCTCGGGCGGACCGGCCGGTGACCACTTCGGCAAGCCCGGTGCGAACGACCGGATCTGGAATGCGCTGGAGAAGCTGGCGGTGCGGGCCCCGGACCTTTTCGTGAAGTACTACGCCAACGACATCATCGCGCTCACCTCGCACGCGTGGCTCGGGCCCGCGTACCAGGTCACGTCGCAGGTCAATGTCGTCAACCCGGGTGGTGCCGCTCAGGCAGTTCACCGCGACTACCACCTGGGGTTCCAGTCGAACGAGATCGCCGAGCAGTTCCCTGATCATGTGCACCGACTCTCGCCAGTGCTCACCCTGCAGGGCGCAGTCGCGCACTGCGACATGCCGATCGCCAGTGGCCCGACGCTGTACCTGCCGCATTCGCAGAAGTACGCGCTGGGCTATCTGGCATGGCGACTCCCCGAGTTCCGGGAGTACTTCGAGTCGAGCTACGTGCAGTTGGCCCTGAGCAAGGGCGACATCGTCTTCTTCAACCCAGCGCTCTTCCATGCTGCCGGTACCAACCACACGTCGGACGTCAGGCGGATGGCCAACCTGCTGCAGGTGTCCTCGCCGTTCGGCCGTGCGATGGAGTCGGTCGATCGCGAACTTGTGGTGGCGTCCATCTACGACGACCTTCGCAAGGCGCACGTGTCGGAGGGCTGGGACTGGCGCGAAGTCGACAACGTCGTCGCGGCGAGCGCGGAAGGGTACGCCTTCCCGACGAACCTCGACCGCGACCAGCCGGTCGGCGGGCTCGCCCCGAAGACGCAGGCCGACATCATGCGCGAGGCGCTGCAGGAGGACTGTGACCATGAGACCCTCGTTGCGCGACTGAGCGAGCACGTCGAGCGCACGCGGACGCACTGAAGCCGATGCCGCACATCGACGTCGACGACTGCGTCCTGGTGGTCATTGATTCCCAGCCGGGCTTCTACGGCCCTCATCGCGGCGACGTTGATCGCGCCGCGCAGACAGCGGCCCACGACAGGACCGGGTGGGTATGCGGCGTGGCCGCCGCGTTGTGTGTCCCGATCGTGGTGACCGAGGAGGACGCGGCGACCAACGGGTCGACCGCCCCTGCGGTCGCCCGACACCTTCCGGCGGCGACGCCTGTGTTCGAGAAGACCGTATTCGGCGCGGGCGACAACCCTGAGATCGATACGGCGGTGCGCGTTCATGGGCGGGGGACCGTCGTGCTGGTCGGCATGGAGACCGATGTGTGCGTGGCGCATTCGGCACTGGGCTGGTCCGCGGCGGGCCTGCGCGTGGTCGTCGTACGGGATGCGGTGTTCTCGGCCGGAGCGGCTCATGGCTTCGGACTTCAGCGGCTCGCTGAGGAGGGCATCGAACTGCTGTCCGCCAAGGAGCTCTACTACGAGTGGCTGCGGACCCTGGCGAACGTGCGCGCCTTCGACGCGGCGCATCCGGAGCTGGCGCAGCCGCCCGGCTTCAGCCTGTGAGCTAGGAGGACTGGGTCGCCTTGAAGTCAGTGAGGCAGGCAACGAGGAACTCGTGGTCGGCCACCTGGGGCAAGCCAGAGGCGTAGAAGCCGCCCACGACGCCGACTCCCGTGACGACGACGGGGCAGCCGCCGCCGTGCGCGGCGTACTCGAGCTCACTCAGGCCCGTCGCCTCGTTGAAGGTCGTGCCCTTCTCCTCGTGGCGCACGCGAACGGCGATCGTCGACTGCAGGTAGCGCTCGACGACTCGGGTCTTGCGCTGGATCCAGTCGTCGGAGTCGGGCAGCGATCCGGGAAGGGCGACGCGGTAGGCCAGGCGCCCGAGGTGTCGAACCTCGATGACGATCGGCAACGAGGCAGAGGTCGCCCGCTCCGTGGCGAGGAGGCCAAGGTGCACGGCGTCGTCGATCGTGAATCTGCTCAGCTCGCACGCCTGTGCCTGCGCGGCCAGCTGCTCGGACGTGTAGCCCCCGGTGGTGGTCATGCCGGCGGCGCCGGGGTCAGCGTGACGACGAGGTCGCCGGGCTCCACCTGGGACTTGTCCTTGACATGCACGGTGTCGACCGTACCGGCTGTACCTGCCGTCACGGCCGATTCCATCTTCATCGCCTCGATGATCGCGACCTTGTCGCCTGCCTGCACCTGGTCACCGGCCTTGACGACCACGCTGATCACGCCGGGGACGGATGCGCCGAGGTGCGCCGGGTTGCCGGCCTCGGCCTTGGGGTGCGCCGTCGCGGACTTGGGTGCGCGCTCGTCGACGACGCGCAGCACGATCGGCTCGCCGTTGGCGCGCAGGTGGACGCTGCGCCGTCCGGTCTCGTCGATGTCACCGATGGCGTCGAGCGCGACGAACATCTGGCGCCCCGGGGAGACGTCGATCACCTCGGTGATCCCGGCCTGCAGGCCGTAGAGGTAGGCGTGCGTGGGGAGCACCGACACGTCGCCGTAGGTGGTGCGAGCTGCCTCGAACGACTTCGCCTCCGCTGGCAGCATCAAGCGGGTGAGCGCCGCCTGCCGGGTCAGGGGATTGGCGAGGTTGGCACGGTCCTGGTCGTTGAAGGTCGCATCCTTGAGCGGTGGCTTGCCCGCAAGCACCTCGCTGGTGAACGGCTCCAGGAAGCCACCCTCGGGAATGCCGAGCTGGCCCTGGAGGAAGGCGATCACCGACGCCGGGAGGTCATGACGGGACGGCTCCGCGAGCAGTTCGTCCTTGCTCACTCCGGCCGCAACCATCCACACGGCGAGGTCGCCGACGACCTTGCTGCTGGGGGTCACCTTCACGGGACGGCCGAGAAGAATGTTTGCTTCGTGATAGGCGTAGAGCACTTCGCTGAAGCGCGAGCCGACGCCGAGGGCATCGGCCTGGGCGCGCAGGTTCGACAGCTGGCCGCCGGGAACCTCGTGGCGGTAGACGCTCGTCGCGGGCGAGCGCTGGCCTGCCTCGAACGGCGCGTACAGGTCGCGCACCGCATTCCAGTACGGCTCGAGGCTCGCGGCATCGGCGAGGGCAAGGCCGCCGAGCGCTGATGGATCCCGATCCGAGTGCGCCATCGCCGCGAGCAGCGCGCCCAGGCTGGGCTGGCTGCCGCCCGACGCCATCGGTGCCGATGCGCAGTCCACGCCGTCGACGCCCGCATCGATCGCTGCGAGGTACGTGGCCAACTGGCCGCCCGCGGTGTCGTGTGTGTGGAGCCGCACCGGAACGTCGAAGCGCGACCGCAACGCCTCGACGAGGACCCGCGCGGCCGGGGGGCGCAGGAGTCCGGCCATGTCCTTGATCGCCAGGCCATGGGCGCCTGCTCGGACATAGTCGTCGGCGACACGGAGGTAGTAGTCGAGCGTGTAGACGGTCTCACCCGGGTCGAGGACGTCGGCCGTGTAGCAGATGGCGCCCTCCGCATAGCCGGAATGCTCGCGGACGGCATCGATGACCGGTCGGGTCTTGTCGACACTGTTGAGGGCGTCGAAGACCCGGAACACGTCCATGCCGCGCTCGCGCGCCTCGGCGACGAAGGCGGTGATGACATCGTCGGGGTAGGGCGCGTAGCCCAGTGCGTTGCGGCCGCGGATCAGCATCTGCGTCATCACGCCGGGCGCAGCCTCACGGAGTTGCGCAAGTCGGTCCCACGGGTCGTCGCCGAGGAAGCGCAGTGCGGCATCGAACGTCGCGCCGCCCCAGCACTCGAGGCTGAACAGCCCGGGCAGCAGGGCGGCCTGAGCGGCAGCGCCGGCCACGAGGTCCCGGGTGCGCACCCGAGTGGCGAGCAGTGACTGGTGGGCGTCGCGCAACGTCGTGTCCGTGACGGCGACGGGGCCGAGGTCGCGCAGCCACGCTGCCAGCGCTTCGGGTCCAGCCGTGTCCAGCACCTGCTTGGCCGTCGCGCCGGGGTCAGTCGCAGGTGCGAGCCCGGCCGGCAGGAGCTCGGCCGGTTCCCGGACCGTCGTCCTCGGCTCGCCGTTGGGCCGGTTGACGGTGACCTCGGCCAGGCGGACCAGCAGGCCGGATGCGGCGCCCAGGGTGGAGCCGGGCTGTGCCGACACCAGTTCGGGGTGCTCGTCAAGGAACGCGGTGGTGAGGTCTCCGGACAGGAAGTCAGGATCGCTCAGAAGCGCGCGCAGGAAGCTGACGTTCGTGGAGACACCGCGCACCTGGAACTCGCTCAGTGCACGGCGGGCGCGGCGCGCCGCGCTGGTGAAGTCCGCCCCGCTCGTCGTGAGCTTCACCAGCAGCGAGTCGTAGAACGGGGTGACGTCAGCGCCGCCGTACGTGGCGCCGTCGAGTCGGACGCCCGGGCCACCCGGGGAGCGGTAGAACACGATCGTTCCGGTAGACGGCCGGAAGTCATCAGCGGGGTCCTCGGTCGTGAGCCGGCACTGGATGGCGCTGCGCTGCACCGAGATGTTCTCCTGCGCGATGCCCAGGTCGGCGAGTGACTCCCCGCGGGCGATGCGCAGTTGCGAGAGCACGAGGTCGATTCCGGTGACCTCCTCGGTGACGGTGTGCTCGACCTGGATGCGGGGGTTCATCTCGATGAACGCGTATCCGTAGCCAGCGGCGTGCGAGGGCGCCTTCGCGTCGGGATCAGTCCAGACGAGGAACTCGACAGTGCCCGCGGCCTTGTAGTTCACCTCGTGGGCGAACGCGACCGCATCGGTGCAGAGGCGGTCGATCAGCTCGCGGGGCAGGCCCGGCGCTGGGGCGATCTCGACGACCTTCTGGTGCCGTCGTTGGACGGAGCAGTCGCGCTCATAGAGGTGGACCACGTTGCCCTCGCCGTCGGCGAGGACCTGGACCTCCACGTGACGTGGCCGGATGACGGCCTGCTCGACGAAGAGCGTGTCGTCGCCGAAAGCCGCGGCTGCCTCGCGTCGCGCGGCATCGAAGACCAGCGTCGCGGCCTCGGCGTCGTCGACTCGGCGCAGCCCGCGACCACCGCCACCGCCGGAGGCCTTGATGAAGACGGGGTAGCCGATTGCATCGGCGACCTCCAGTGCCTCCTGAAGCGAGGCGACCGGCCCAGAGGCACCGAGGACGGGAACCCCGGCCCTGGTTGCCGACTCGCGGCCGCGGACCTTGTCGCCGGTGAGCATGAGCGTCTCCGGTGTGGGGCCGACCCAGGTCAGTCCGGCGTCGATCACGGCCTGCGCGAACACTGCGGACTCCGACAGGAATCCATACCCGGGGTACACGGCATCGGCACCGGCGCGAAGCGCCGTGTCAATGATGGCGGGGATGTCGAGGTAGGTACGTACGGGGTGGCCTGCCTCGCCGATCTGGTAGGCCTCGTCGGCGATGAGCCGGTGCAGGGCGCTGCGATCCTCGGCGGAGTAGATGGCCACTGAGGTGATGCCCAGCTCGCGGGCTGCGCGGGCCGCGCGGATGGCGATCTCGCCGCGGTTGGCGATGAGCAGCTTGCGCATGGGCGTCCTTCCTCGTGGGACCAGCAGGGCCTTCGGAGTGCCTGCGAATCGTAGTGAAGACGCGTTACGCGCATGTGACGAGGCGACTCGGCCCCGTTGCGCCGGTATTGTCTGTTTTCGACGTGGGGGGGGGTCAGGCATGCTGCGCAAGGAGCCGTCCGTGCCTACCCCGCGCCTTGATCTCCCCTGGCGGGATGCGCTGGCCGGGGCGGCACTGACGGTCGCGGCGTTCTTCTTCCTGCCGCTCCTGGCGCCGGAGAGCCTCATCGGCCTGTCCGAGGAACTCATTCTCGGGATCATCTCCGGCCTGATCGTCGGGCTGGGCCTTCGCCTGGATCCGCGCGCCGCCTGGCTTCTCGCGGTGTCGTCGGTCGTCGGCGTGAGTGCACGTTTCCTGATCGACGGCGACCCACCCAGGGTCGTCCTCCCGCTCGCGGCGCTCATCGGGATCGAGATCTGGGTTCTCATCTACATCATCCGAGGGCTCGGAGCGGACCGGCTCGCCCGTCCGCAGGACGTCCTGCTCCTGGTCCTCGTCTCGGCCGCGGTCGGGTTCGCCTCGGGATTGCTCGCGGGCCTGCTGCTGCAGATCGTCGAGCCGGGCTTGGACCAGTTCTCACATGCCCTGCGGTCCTGGGGGATCGACGACGTCTTCGGGATCGTGTGCATCGCCCCGGCGGTCATCACGCTCCATCGACCGAGCCGTTGGCGGTGGGCCCACGTAACGGAGTTCACGATCGTCGCGGTGCTGACGGCGGCAATTGCCTACTTCATGTTCCGGGTCATCGATCCTGCCAACCCCGGACTCGTCGGATACCCGTACCTCGTCGTGCTGGGTCCGTTGTGGATCGCCGTTCGGCTCGGGGTTCAGGCGGTGGCGCCCGTCACCGCCGCACTCGCGTGGTTCGCTGCAACCTCTACCGCCGTCGGCATGGGAGCCTTCTCCAACGCGTCGTCATCGCCCTTAGACCGCCTCATCGCGGTGCAGCTGTTCAGCATCGTCGTGGCCCTGACGTTGCTGCTGCTTGCCGTGCTGAGGGACTCCCGGTTGGCGTCGATGACTGCCCTCAAGGAGTCGTCGTTGCTTCTCCGCGAGGTTGTCGACGGCTCGCAGGCACTGGTCTTCGCCAAGTCGTACGAGGGTGACGCTGCAGGCACAGGACGCTACGTGTTGGTCAATGAGGCCTGGCGCGAGCAGACGGGTCTGTCCGTCGAGCAGACCGTCGGCTCGACGGATCCGGAACTCTTCCCGCCCGAGGCAGCAGCGGCCTTCCTCGAACATGACCTTGAGGTGATGGATGCGGCCGCTCCGATCATGGTGGAGGAGATCGCGCCGGCGGCGTCGGGCGAAGTGCGCACGTACAGCAGTTCGAAGTTCCCACTGCGTCGCAGCGACGGCAGCGTCTGGGGCGTCGGCGGAATCGCCACCGACACCACGGACCTCGTTCGGCTTCTGGAGCGCGAGCGAAAGCAGGCCGGCCTTCTGCGGGCGGTGTTCGAGCTTTCGCCGACGCCTGCGCTTCGCGTATCCATCCATCCCGATGGCGAGATACAGATGCTTGCCGCGAATTCCGCGATGTGCGCCCTCATGGGAGCTGAGGTCGGCCAGATGGACTCGTGTGTGCTCATGGAGCACGTGCACCCGGACGATGCCGCCTCGGCCCGCGGGGTACTGGCCGAGGCCCAGCGGGGTCGAGGTCCCCGGCCCTCCGGCAGCGTGCGGCAGCGGGAGGTGCGCATGCTGTCACTGGACGGCCAGACCGTGTGGACGTTGATGAGCGCCGCCACGGTGGGAGCACCGAGTGAGGCGGCGGACACCGAGATCGTCGTGCAGTTCGAGGACTTCACCGCGCGCAGGCGTGCGGAGGAGGCGTTGTCCAACCAGGCACTCCGCGACGCTGTCACTGGGCTGCCGAACCGCCGCGCCCTGCAGGACCGTCTGAGTTCGGCGCTGATGCGGCTGCACCGGCAGAACGGCGTCCTTGCGGTGCTGTTCTGCGACCTTGATCGATTCAAGGACGTCAACGACACCCAGGGCCATCAGGCGGGCGACCTCCTGCTGGTGGAGGTGGCTCGTCGCATGCAGGCCGCCCTCCGGCCGGAGGACACGGTCGCTCGGCTTGGCGGTGATGAGTTCGTGGCTCTGGGGGAGGGCATCGCAGACGTTGCCTCGGCAGTCCAGATGGCGATGCGACTGCTCGAGAAAGTCAGCGTGCCGTGGGTCGAGGGAGACCAGACGTATCGGCCCTCGATCAGCATCGGCGTGGCGATCGTCGAGGACCCGACACTTACGGCCGACGAGGTGCTTCGCCGGGCGGACCTCGCGATGTATCGCCAAGGACAACGGTCGCGGCCGGATCGAGATCTACGAGAAGTCCGTCGACGACCGGTACCGCTACGCGGTCGCCCTTCAGCATGATCTGCGTCGATCGATCGACTCGGAGAGCCTCGTCCTGTTCTACCAGCCCATCGTCGCCCTGAGCGACAGTTCCGTCATAGGTGCTGAAGCGCTTGTGCGCATGCCCGGTCGCGACGGTGAACTGCTCGAGCCCGGTGCGTTCGTCCCGGCAGCGGAGACCAGCGGCTTGATCATCCCGATGGGTGCCTGGGTCCTTCGCCAGGCGATCTCGCAGTTGAAGGCCTGGACCCTGATGGGTCGCGACATCACGGTCTCGGTGAACGTGAGTCCCTCGCAGCTTCGTGACGAGGGATTCGCTGACTACCTCCTTGCGCAGGTCGACTCGGCGGGCGTCGATCCCCGCCTTCTCGCGGTCGAGGTCACGGAGACGTCGTTGCTGAAGGAGCCGGCGCGGTCGGCACGTGAGCTGACCGCCTTGAGCCGCGAGGGCGTCGGCATCTACCTCGACGACTTCGGAACCGGTTATTCGAGCCTGTCGTGGCTGACGCACTTCCCCGTGAACGTGGTCAAGATCGACCGGTCCTTCACTGACGAGATCGGGATTGACGAGCGCAAGACCGCCATCGTGAGTGCGTTGATCCAGGTCTCGCACGAGCTCGGCTTCTCCGTGGTGGCGGAGGGTGTCGAGACGACGAGGCAGGCCGACCTGCTGAAGAAACTGGGCTGCGATCGCGGCCAGGGCTATCTGTACGGCCGACCGACGGACGTGAGCAGCCCGCAGTGGGTGTAAGCGAACTGCTGACGTTCGCTTTGCTGTCTCGTCGGCTGTGTTAGTTTCGCGGGACGTCGAAAGGACCCCGATGACGTCCACCCCGGATGAGCCGCTCTACCTCGTCGCCGTCATCAAGCCGCGCATGGAACTGGCGGGTGAGGCCGAGTACCACCTGCGTGAACTGCTTGCTGCCACCCGCAACGAGCCGGGTAACGTCTCCATGGAGCTGTTGGTCTCGGACACCGAGCCCGATACGTGGTTCGTCTTCGAGAAGTTCCGCTCCCGCGCGGACTGGAACGACCATATGAAGTCCGACCACGTCACCAGCGGAAACGCTGCCCTCGCTGGCCTGCTGAAGGAGCCGACCGAGCTTCGCTTCTACACGGAGAAGAAGTAGCCAAAGACGACGATCACTCTGAGCGTGCGGCCCACGCCTGCTCGAGACCGGCCAGCAGCACGTCGGGGGGCTGAGCGCCGCCGGCCGCCACCCTGCGGTCGAACACGAAGAACGGAACACCGGTGACCTGCAGTGAGCGCGCCTCGGCCTCGTCAGCACGCACCGCGTCTGCGTAGCGATCGCCTTTGAGAACCGATGTCACCTCGTGCTCGTCGAGTCCTGTCGCGACGGCCACGGCCGCCAGTGCGTCCTTGTCTCCGATCGGCAGGCCATCGGTGAAGTACGCCTGGTACAACGCATCTGCGAGTTCCTGCTGCAAGCCCCGGTCCTTGGCGAGGTGCAGGAGGCGGTGCGCGTCGAAGGTGTTGCCGCTCGTGGCATCTTCGAAACGGAAGTCCACCCCGACGGCGGCCCCGCGCTCGCGGATCATCTCGTTCAGCTCCTGGATCTGCTGCTCGCTTCGCCCGAGCTTCTCGACGAGGTGCTCCGTGAGCGATCCGGGACGGACGGCCGGGGCGGAGGGATCGAGTTCGAAGCTCCGCCAGATGATCTCCACTCGTTCCGCGCGATCGAACTGCGTGAGGGCCTCATCGAGGTAGGCCTTCCCGAGTCGGCACCACGGGCACACGACGTCGGCCCAGACCTCGATAGTCATCACACTCGCGGAATCCTCGCCCATGCGAGAACGGTACCTTCGCGCGAACCTAGACTCGACGGCGTGGTGCGGGACATCGACCTGAACGCGGACGTCGGCGAGGAGTGCGGCGACGACAGGGCGCTCCTTGCCCTGGTCACGTCGGCCAATGTCGCAACCGGCGCACATGCAGGCGGCGGCCTAGTGCTCGACGAGACCGTGCGGCTCGCGGTCCAGGCTGGGTGTGCCGTCGGGGCGCACCCGTCCTATCGCGACCGGGAGGGCTTCGGGCGGGTGTCGTTCGCTCACGCCGTCGCCGTGGACGAACTCATTACGGACGTCGTCGAGCAGATCCTTCTCGTCGCGAGCGCCTGCGGCCGGAATGGCACCCCGCTTCGACACGTCAAGGCGCACGGAGGCCTGTACAACGATGCGGCGTCGGACGCAGCGATCGCGCGGGCCCTTGTCGAGGCCGTGATCACCGCACAGGATCGGATCGGTCCCGAGGGGTTGCTTGTCGTCGGCCTGTCGGGCTCCCTCCTCGAGGTGGAGGCTCAGGCACGCGGCGTGGACTTCGTGCGAGAGGGCTTCGCCGATCGCGCCTACATCTTGACGGGTGCGCTCGCGTCCCGGTCGCAGCCAGGTGCCGTGCTCACGGACGGCGATCGCATCCGCACGCAGGCCTTGGCGATCGCACAGGGGCTGCCGGTGGAGACGATCAACGGGGCAGCGATCGTGATCGAGGCCGACAGCCTGTGCCTGCACGGCGACACCCCCGGCGCCGTCGAGCATGCGCGGATGGTCCGTGCAGCGCTTGAGGATCTCGGGGTCAGGGTGCTGCCGGTCGGACCGCATCCATGACGAGGGCCGCTGCGGCCGCCTGGTTCGGGGACCGCGCGATCCTCGTCACATGTGAAGACGTGGACGGCCGAGCCGAGGTGTACCGCCAGCTCAAGTCGGCCCTGCCCGACCGACGAGTTCGCTGCGGGATGCGCACGGTCATGGTCGAGTCGGCAGCACCGGACGGCGGTCTCCTGAACGAGGTGTCGGCCGCGTTGGCGAGCCCATCCGGCACGTCCGCGGCAGGTCGTGAGGTGGGTCAGCAGATCGAGATCGACGTGCATTACGACGGACCGGACCTCGCCGAGGCCGCACAGGCACTCGGGCTCGACGTCGATGCGCTCGTGCAGGCCCACACGGCTCAGGCATGGCTGGTGGCGATGATGGGCTTCGCGCCGGGTTTCGGCTACCTCATGCCTGACATCCCGCTCCGCGCAGACTGGTCGCGGCTGCCGCGGCGAGCCGATCCGCGGGTCGTGGTTCCGCCGGGAAGCGTTGCCATCGCTGCGGGGATGAGTGCCGTCTATCCGGCGAGCATGCCTGGCGGCTGGCACCTGATCGGGCGGACGGACGCGGTCCTGTTCGACGTGGGGCGTTCGATACCGGCGCTGCTTGCACCTGACGACCGCATCCGGTTCCGGGAGTCGGCGAGGTGACCGGACTGCTGGCAACCATCACGCGCACCGGAATCGCGACCGCCCAGGACGGCGGCCGCCCTGGCTTCACTGATGTCGGCGTTCCCGTGGCCGGCGCCTGGCATCGGGCTCGCTACGAGCGTGCATGCGCGCTGCTCTGCGGCGTCGTCGATGGCTCCACGCCTACCATCGAGGTCCTCGCCGGGGAGATGGACCTGCGCGCCGCCACGGACCTGGTGCTCGTCGTGACCGGGCCCGCGCAAGTGAGCATCGATGGCCGTCGAACCGCAGTCGGTGCGGTCGTGCGAGTGCCAGCCGGTGCCGGCGTGACCGTCATCCCGGATGGAGTCGGACCGGTCTATGTCGCAGTTTCCGGATGGCGGCCTGACCGCACTCTCGCCTCGTGCTCGGTGGACACGTTCTCGCACCTCGGCGGTGCGGCGTTCACGGTAGGGGACCCGCTTCTCGGCGATGCGGCTGAACTGCCTGAGGATCGTGTGGGCTGGTTCCACCGGCCGGTCCGGCCGCCAAGCGGCCCGCTTCGGATCGTCGTCACCGACGTCGACCGGGCCGAGCCGTTCCTCGCGCGCCCGTGGGTTGTGCGGCGCATGGCCCGCTCCGGTGTCCGTCTGCGCTCGACGGGGTGGCTCGCACCCACCGAGTCGGTGGACAGCTTCCCGGTCGTGCCCGGAGCGATCCAGCTGACCCCGGATGCCGAGGCGATCGTCCTCGGGCCGGATGGCGCGCTGACGGGCGGCTATCCGGTCGTCGGCGTCGTCGCCAGCGTCGATCTCGACCGAATCAGCACCCTGTCCGCGGGTGCCGAGATCACGTTCGTCGCGATCGAGGCGACAGCCGCGGTGAAGTCGTGGGCGACCGCAGAGAACGAGCGGTCACGGAGCCTGGCTCACCCGTCGATGCTTGCCTGAGGTCCGGCACGAAGGGCCGCCGCCGACGGGTCGCTACGCTGCGCCGAGCGGAAGGGGCCGGATGCGCGGGCTTGGCACGGTGATCAACGTCGTCGCGATCCTGCTCGGCTCGGCGCTCGGCGTCCTCATCGGCCATCGGCTTCCCGAGCGCACGCGAAGGACGGTCACCGACGCCCTCGGCCTTGTCACCCTGGTCATCGGCGCACTCAACGTCGCATCCCTCACCGATCCCGCATACCAGGAGGCGGTCGGCAGCGGTGGCACGCTGCTGATCGTCCTCGGCGCGCTCGTCATTGGCGGCATCGCCGGATCGCTGCTGCGCATCGAGGATCGGCTCGAGTCGGTCGGCGGTTGGTTGCAGCGCAAGCTCGTCCGCGGCACGAAGGAGTCGACGACCACCTTCGTCGAGGGCTTCGTCGATGCGTCCCTTGTCTTCTGCATCGGCCCCCTGGCCATCCTCGGCTCGCTCAGCGATGGGCTCGGTCGCGGAATCGACCAACTGGCCCTCAAGGCGACGCTCGACGGCTTCGCCTCACTGGCGTTCGCGGCGTCGCTGGGTTGGGGCGTGGCCGCGTCCGCACTCTCGGTGGGCGTGTGGCAGGGACTGCTGACCCTGCTGAGTCTTGCGCTGGGGTCGCTCATGTCAGCAGCCCTGATCGCGTCAATCACGGCAACCGGCGGCGTACTGCTGCTCGGAGTGGGACTTCGCCTGCTCGGTATCAGGCAGGTTGCCGTGGGCGACCTGCTGCCCGCGCTGATCGTCGCACCGGTGCTCACCGCCGTGGTGGCGGCAATCCGGTAGGTCCTACGGCGTCGGTGGCGTCGGTGGCGTCGGTGGCGTCGGGTCGATGCCCTGTTCGATGACCTCGACGACCTCGGTGGGCGCCTCGGCTACCGCATCGACAGCCGCTTCGGCGGGAGCCTCAGTGACTGCCTCGATGACCTCGGTCGGTGCGGCTGTCGCGTCAACGGGCACGTCGACGACGGCTGCTGCCGCGACGGGCGTGCCATCGCCGGCGACCTCCGCGACCACGACCTCGCCGCCGGCAACGCCATAGGCCTCGGTCACGGCAGCCACGGCGGCTGCCTCAGCGGCCTTGTTCTTGTTGCTGCGGTGCACGAGGAACACGATGAGTCCCACGACGATCGCCACCAGCAGGAGCAGCCCGACGACGAGGCCGATGATCAGCCCGACGCGCGGGCCGGAGGAGGTCGCGCTGGTGATCGTCACATCGAAGCTGTCGGTCATCGCGCCTGTGACCGTCGCCGTGGTGTCGGAGGTCTTCGTGGCCCCCTTGCCGGTGAGCGACTGGATCGGGCCGGGGAATGTGACGTTCACGGTGACGTCTCCCAGCGATCCGCCGCCGAGGAGGTCGGTGAGCTGGCTGGAATCGGTGGTTCCGCCAGCGCCCGCTGAAGGAGCGTTCTTCATAGCGAAGACGATCTGGTTGTTCGCCTTGTTGATCGTCCACAGTTCGTCTGCCTTGGTGAACTCTGCGTCGGAGAAGCTGCACGTCAGCACGAAGGCGTCGGAGGTCTCCGATGGGTCGCACTTGGCGTTCGCGAGCATGTCGCCGGCGCCCGCGGCAGGGTCATCCTTGATCCCGGACTTGAACGCAGCCAGGTCGTTCATGCCCATCAGCTTCGCGGCCTGCTTCTGGAGGCTGATGCCGAACGTGCCGGTGCCCTTGGCGTCGGCGTTGATGGACAGGTCCGCGTTGATGCTCAGGCAGCCGGTAAGCATCAGCAGCGCTGCTGCCCCGCCCGCTGCGAGGCCAAAGGTTCGGGTCAGTGTGCGCTTGCTGGTCCGGACGCCGTGCATGTCGCCCCCCAAGTTTGTCGATGGTGTCATTTTAGGCGCGCAGGGCTACTCGAGGCGCGCCTTCTCGACCTTGCCCATGGCATTGCGGGGCAGTGCTTCGACAAACCTGACGTGGCGAGGCCGCTTGTGCCAGGAGAGTTCCGTGGCCACATGCTCGATTAGGTCAGCCTCAGTGCAGTCGGACGCGACCACGAACGCCACGATGCACTGGCCGAGGTCATCGTCAGCGAGCCCGACAACGGCCGCCTCGGCGACTGCAGGATGGCTGAGGAGCGCGTCCTCGACCTCGCCGGCCCCGACGCGGTAGCCGCCGGTCTTGATCAGGTCCGTGGACGCCCGCCCGACGAGGCGGTGCAGCCCCCCGGCGTCGATGCGGGCAATGTCACCAGTGCGGAACCAGCCATCCGGCGTGAACGCCGCCGCAGTCGCGTCGGGTCGGTTCAGGTAGCCGCCGAAGACGCCGGGGCCCTCGACCTGGAGTTCACCGAGGCTCTCGCCGTCCGACGGCGCGGATGCGCCGTCCTCGCCGACCAGCCTGGTGCGCACGCCCGAGATCGCCCGCCCGACCGTGCCTTGCACGCGCGGTTCGTCGGCTCGCGCGCTGACCGTGATGAGCGTCTCGGTCATGCCGTAGCGCTCGACTGGCGCCTGTCCGGCCAGGTCGAGCAGGTCGGCGAACACGGTGCGAGGGAGCGCGGCGCTGCCCGAGACGAGCAGTCTTGCGCTGCGCAACGCCCGCGCCGCCGATGGCGTCGCGGCAACACGCCCCCACACGGTCGGGACGCCGAAGTAGAGGGAGCCGTGCGCTGCCGCATAGGCCTCGGCGGTGGGCCGCCCGGTGTGCACGAGTCGTGAGCCGACGAGAAGCGGGCCGAGGACACCGAGGACCAGGCCATGCACGTGGTGCAGCGGGAGCCCGTGCACGAGCGTGTCGTCGGCGGTCCACCCCCAAGCGTCCGCAAGTCCGTCGATGCAGGCGATGATCGACCCCGTGCTGATCGGCACGCCCTTCGGCGGTCCGGTCGTGCCGCTGGTGTAGAGGATGAGGGCGCTGGTCGGGGCACGTCCACTCGACGACCGCAGTGGCGAGACGTTGCCGTCCTTGAGTAGGGCATCGGCACCGCAGTCGCCGAGGACGTGGTCGCGTTCACGTGGCCCCGCATCAGGGCTGAGAGGCACGACCGGAACGCCGCAGGTCATGCCGGCGAGCACCGCGATAGCGGTCTTGACCGATGGCGTGGCATCGACCGCGAGGACTCCGACTCCGACCAGCTGGTTGGCCAGTAGGGCGACCTGCTCGTTCCAGGCATCGGCGGGAATCGACTGCCCGTTGATCGAGACGTCGGCCTTGGCCTCAAACGGGCTGGACTCCACGGACTGAAAGTACCCGGCCACGAACCACCAGACCGGCCTCGAGGCGCTCGGTGCCTTCGGGACATGTTGGCTAGCGTGCAGCCGAGGAGGTGGGTCATGGTCGACGAAGCAGGTGTGGTCATCCGAACGATGACGAAGGCTGAGGTGCCGTTCGCCATTGGCGAGGCGGCGCGCGAGGGGTGGAACCCCGGCCGCCACGACGCCGCGTGCTTCTACGAAGCCGACCCCGAAGGCTTCCTCGTCGCTGACCTCGACGGCACGCCCGTCGGTTGCGTGGCTGCGATCCGGTACGGAGACCGGTACGGCTTCCTCGGCCTCTTCATCGTCGCGGAGCGCTTTCGTGGCATGGGCATAGGCATGCGGCTCTGGGACGCCGCAGTCGAAAGGCTGGACGGAAGGGTCGCCGGGCTCGACGGCGTGGTGGCCATGCAGGCGGCGTACGCAGACTCAGGCTTCGTGCTGGCGCATCGCAACATCCGCTACAGCGGACGCGTGTCTGGCCGACGGTCCTCGGCGCTGGACTGTCGTCCGATCGCGGAGGTCGAGGAGATACGCGAGTACGACGAGCCGCTGTTCGGCGGTCCTCGCCAGAAGTTCCTTGCCGCGTGGCTCGCCCAGCGCGACGTGATCGCCCTCGCTGCTCGCGTGAATGGGGAGCTGCGCGGGTACGCCGTGGCGCGCGCCTGCCGGCAGGGCACCAAGATCGGCCCGCTCTTCGCCGACGACCCGCAGATCGCAGAAGGACTCCTCGACGCGGTGGCCGCTCGCCTCCCTGAGGGGTCGACGCTCATCGTCGACGTTCCTGAGCCGAACGCCGCTGCCACGTTCCTCGTGCAGGCGAACGGCATGCAACCGGGATTCGAGACGGCCCGCATGTACCGTGGCGGAGACCCCGGCCTCCCTCTGAAGCGGGTCTTCGGGATCACGACCTTAGAGCTCGGATAGAGCCTCGAACACGCGGTCGACCTGACCCGCAGGCCGCTCCCAGCAAGTAAAGTGCGCACGTGACACGACTCGAAGCAGTTGGGGGTGATCGTGTTGGCGTCCAAGCCTCGTGACCCTGCTGACACCCTCATGGCGTATGCAGGCTTCCTGCAGGATCGGCTCGTCACATCGGTGCCGGAAGCGAGCGTCGTCCGCATTGACGGCCCGTCCGGCGGATCCTCGGGGCCCAGCCTGGTCGTCACTCGCAGTGAACTGGGCAACAACGCCTACGAGCTGAGTGCCACGACCGAGTCGCGCCCAGCGAGCGACGGGCGCGAGATCAGCGTCCCGGCGTACCGGGGTGGCTCGGTCGTCGGCGCGGTCACGTACGTCGTGCCCGCCGACCTCGTCGAGAATCCCGCCGCCGAACGCCAACTGCGCCTCTACGCCCGCGTCGGTGCCGCCGCTCTCGCGTACGACCTTCCCGAGGGCAGTTGGCCCAGCGACCTCCCTTCGGACTTCGAGGCCGTCGAGGTTCGCGACCTGCGCGCTGGTGCTCACCTCGAGCGCGTCGCTGGCTACGTCAGGATCATCGTGAAGGCTCTGAAGCCGGCACTCAATCTCGACGACGATTTCTCGCAGGCTGTGCTCAGGTACGCGCCCTTCCACGACGTCGGGCAGTTCCTCATGCGCGACGAGATCCTGCGCAATCCGGGTCGGCTCGACGCCGACGAATGGCGCTTCATGCAGACGCACAGCACGCGTGGCCGGGAGATCGTCGAGGCGGCGATCGCGTCGGCACCGGACGAGTGGCCTCGGCCCGACGTGCTTCGCAACGTCGTGGAGTTCCATCACGAAGCCCTCGACGGGTCGGGCTACCCGCGCGGCCTTGTCGGGGACGCCGTGCCGCTCGAGGCGCGCATCGTCAGTGTCGCGGACATCTTCGACGCGCTGACCAGCTCGCGGCCCTACAAGCCAGGATGGTCGACTAACGAGGCCCTAGAGGAGATCGATCGCATGATCCTCGCCGGGAAGATCGACCCGCTGTGCGTCACCGCCCTGGTCACGCACCCTGACCTCGTCGAGGCTGTCGCAGCGAGTGGAGCACCAGGGGGCGCCGCTCTCGCGCACTCCGACTGAACCTCCTGGGTCCGCTGTAGTCACGGGATACGGTACGGACGTGATCACCGAGTCCGCGCACGTCGTCATCGTCGGCAGCGGCATGGGTGGCGGAACACTGGCCTGGGGACTGGCGCAACGAGGCATCGACACCCTCGTGGTTGAGCGCGGTCACGTCCTGCCGCGGGAGCCGGAGAACTGGTCGCCTCAGGCGGTGTTCCTCGATCGGCGGTACAAGCCCGCGGAGACCTGGGTGGACGACGACGGCAACGAGTTCCATCCCGGGGTGCATTACGTGGTGGGCGGCAACACGAAGGTCTACGGCGCCAGCCTGCCCAGGTTTCGCGAGCGCGACTTCACCGAGACGGAGTACCCGTCAGGGGTCTCGCCCGCGTGGCCGTTCGCATACGCCGACATCGAGCCCTACTACGTTCAGGCCGAGACGCTGTACCGCGTCCATGGGGCGATGGGCCAGGACCCAACCGAGCCATGGCGGAGTCGGCCGTTCCCCTATCCCGCCCTTCCCCATGAGCCGTACATCCTGGAGACGATGGCCCGGCTCGAGCAGCAGGGCCTGCATCCGGCGGCCACGTCCATGGGTGTCGACCTGCGTCCGGGCGGCACCTGCGTGCGCTGCCAGACGTGCGACGGCTTCCCGTGCCGGCTCGGCGCGAAGTCGGACGCGGAGACGTGCGCACTCGGGCCGGCTGTCGCGGGTGGCAGCGTTCGGCTGCTCACCGGCGCCCGCATCCGTTCGATCGAGCTCGACGCCCAGGGCCGCGTGCGGCGACTGGTCGGCGACGTCGACGGAGAGCCGCTCGTGGTGGAGGCGGGGGTGGCGGTCCTCGCGGCCGGTGCAGCCAACTCCGCCGCACTCCTGCTCGGCAGCCGAACCGGGGCGAACCCGACCGGCCTGGCCAACTCCAGCGGGCTCGTCGGACGCAACTACATGGTGCACAACAACACGCACATCGCGGCTGTCGACCCGCGACGCCGCAACGACGTCGTCTTCCAGAAGACACTCGCCGTCAACGACTGGTACCACGATCTTGGCGATGGGTACCCCGGCGGCGCCATGCAGCTGATCGGCAAGGTGCAGGGCTCGATGATGAAGTCGCACGCGACTCGTGTGCCGCGCCCCATGCTGGATCGCATCGCGGACCGGAGCATCGAGTGGGTCGTGATGAGCGAGGACCTGCCCTCGGTGCACAACCGGGTCACCGTGAATGCCGAGGGTCGCATCCAGATCTCGTGGCGCCGGACGAACTACGACCGGCATGAGGCCCTGCTGGCGAAGGCGAAGAAGGCGCTGCGCACGGCCGGATACGTCAGCATCTTCGAGCAGCGGTTCACCATCGACATGAACAGCCATATGTGCGGCACGGCCGTGGCCGGGCAGGATCCTGCGACCAGCGTGCTCGACCCGGGGTGCCGCTCTCATGACATCCCCAACCTGTTCGTCGTCGACTCGGCCTTCTTCCCGTCCTCGGCCGCCCAGAACCCCGCCCTCACGATCGCCGCGAACGCCCTCCGCGTGGCGGCTGAGACGGACTGGGGTGTTGGCGTCTAGCGTCGTACCTGAAGGGTTCGGGTCGGCAGCCGCCGGCCGCCGAGAGGAGAGTTCCATGACCACCACGACCGCCCGCCGCACCATCGTCGCTGCGGTTCTTATGCCAGCCGCCCTGCTGCTCGCCGCTCCGAGCGCCCTCGCAGCGTCACCGGCCGCCCCGACGGACAAGGTCATCGCCCTCACCTCGCAGCAACTCACCGACGCGGGCTTCCCTGAGAAGCCGAACCTCACCGGTTGGGGCGGAGGCGGCACGGCGTCACTGCCGACCAACAGCGCCGCCCCTTGGGCCGACGTCATCATCAACGGCAAGGCGCCGGCCTTCACCTCGCCCGGGCAACTGCTGACCATGTCGCGGTTCATGCCCACGACCACGACAGGCACCGGGACCTTCAAGGAACTCAACATCACCACCGTCGTGAAGTCCGATCGCACCTACTCGATGCACTTCCAGCTCGGCTTCCCGGGCCTGTACGGATATCGCGTCGGCTACTCCACGACCGGCACGTCGCCGGAGTTCGTCGGGTTCCAGTTCCAGTTCACGACGACCGGCACGGCCACGGGCACGCCGAAGGGATCCGCCTCGGCGGTCACCCTGACCTCCAAGCAGCTGACGAAGGCCGGCTTCACGAAGACCGCGAACGTCGTTGGCTGGGGCGGCACGGCGACGTTGTCGACCAGCAAGGCGAAGGCCGGCACGCCCGTCAAGATCAGCGGCACGGCTCCCAAGGAGGTCGTGCCGGGCACCGTGCTGACCCTCAAGCGCTTCGCAGCCACCGACAAGAAGGGCTCAGGCTCGTTCGCGCCCGTCGGTGACGTCACCACGACGGTCCAGGAGGACGGCACGTTCTCGCTGACGTTCGAGATCAACGAGCTGGGCCGCTACGGCTACACCCTCGGGACAGGCCTCAACGATCAGTGGGTCGGCATTGAGTTCCAGCTGAAGACCACCTAGGGGTGGCGGCACGCAGGAAGTCGTGGTCAGTCGTCACCGCGAACGTCAACGGCATCCGGGCGGCCAGCCGGCGCGGCGGGCTGGCATGGCTGGAGGCTGCGGACGCCGATGTGATCTGCCTGCAGGAGATCCGCGCGACGCATGAGCAGTTGCACGAGGTCCTTCGCGAGTCGGCTCTCGGTGACTGGCATGTGGCGCATGCACCCGCGCCCCAACTGGGTCGGGCTGGTGTCGCGGTGCTCACGCGCGAGCAGCCGACCGCCATCCGGGTCGACACGAAGACCGCCGGGCTCGACGGCCAGGGTCGCTGGCTGGAGGTGGACTGTGCCGGCCCCTCGGGACCGGTCACGGTCGTCTCGGCCTACGTCCACACCGGTGAGGCGGACACACCCAAACAGGACGACAAGTACCGCTTCCTTGCTGCGATGGACAAGCGCATGGCGAGCTTGCGCCTGGCGGCCCGACGTCGCGGGGGAGGAGTGCTCGTCTGCGGCGACCTGAACGTCGCGCACCGTGCGGTCGACCTGAAGAACTGGCGAGGCAACCGCGGCAGGGCCGGCTTCCTGGCGGACGAGCGGGCGTACTTCGACGGCTGGCTGGATCGGCACTGGGTCGACCTCGGTCGGGCGCACGGTGGCGAGGGTCCGGGGCCCTACACGTGGTGGTCGTGGCGCGGACGCAGTTTCGACACCGACGGCGGTTGGCGCATCGACTACGCGCTGGCCACCATCGACCTCGCTGCCCGATGCCGCTCGGTCGTGGTGGGGAGGGCAGCCAGCTATGACGAGCGCTGGAGCGACCACGCGCCCGTGACGGCGACCTTCGACCCGGCCTCCGCCTGAGCGTTCACCGCAGGGACCCCGACATGACGAAGCCCCCTCCGGGCGGAGGGGGCTTCGCTTGGGGGATTGCCCTAAAGGTGGGCGGATTCGACTACAGGTGGCGGCTGAAGATCGCGTCGATCTCGCTGCGCTCGGCGGGGGTCAGGGCGTTCGCCCGCTGACGGTCCCACTCCTGATGGATCTGCCGACGACGGTTGGCCTCGGTGTCGAGGTCGCCGTGGTCGAACATGTTCGCGAAGACTCTCGCAAAGGGTTTCACGGAGGATCACTCCCGTTGTGTTGGTCCTGTCTTTCGAGGATCTCCCGATTGACATCACGATTATGTCTCAGATTTGTGTGTAGACCAAACAAATCTGCCCGATTGTGATCAGTTTCACGCAAAGTCTTGCAGAACGCCTCATGGCCAGCAGGGGTCGGCGGCGGCCGTTCGTGGGGCGTTGGCAGCGGTCCGTCAGGGTCGGTATGCAACGATGACTGCCCCAAGCCACGAGGAGGGTGCGTGATCGCGAACGTGCGCCGCATCACGTACTCGCCCAAGGTCTTCCTCCCCCTCACGATGCTGTGCCGGGATCGCTGTGGTTACTGCACCTTCGCCCAGTCCCCGGCCCATCTGGAGTCGCCGTTCATGCCGCTGGCGGACGTCCTGGCGATCGCACGGGCGGGCGCGGAGCAGGGCTGCCACGAGGCGCTGTTCACCCTCGGTGAGGCGCCCGAGGATCGATACTCGGTGGCCCGTGAGTGGCTCGACGAGCACGGCTACGCCTCTACCGTCGACTACGTCAGCCACGCCGCCCAGGCGGTGCTCGACGAGACCGGACTCCTGCCGCATGTCAACGCCGGGGCGATTGGCCGCGAGGACCTGGCCGTGCTCCGGCGGGTCGCGCCGAGCCAGGGGATGATGATCGAGTCCTTGAATGCCGATCTGCCGGCCCATCGGGGCGCCCCGGACAAGGACCCTGAGCGTCGCCTGGCAACTCTCAACTGGGCGGGAGAACTGGCCATCCCGTTCACCACGGGCGTCCTCGTCGGCATCGGGGAGTCCCGCTCGGACCGTGTCGTCGCTCTCGAGGCGATCGCTTCCGCGCACGCTCGCTGGGGGCACGTGCAGGAGGTCATCGTCCAGAACTTCGTGCCCAAGCCGGGCACGCTCATGCGCGACCATCCCGCATGCTCGGTCGAGGACCTCGTCGATGCGATCACGCTCGCCCGCGCCATCCTGCCGCCGGATGTCCACGTCCAGGCGCCGCCGAATCTCATCGACGACGCCGGGGTGCTCCTCGATGCAGGTATCGATGACTTCGGCGGGATCTCGCCGGTCACCGCCGATCATGTGAATCCCGAACGGCCATGGCCGCACATCGCCGACCTGCGTGCGGTCACCGAGTCGCGCGGGCTGGCCTTGGTTCCGCGCTTGACGATCTACCCGGAGTTCGCGCTCGACGCGTCGCGGTGGCTCGACGACAATGTTCGGTTCGCCGTGCTCGACCGTTCCGACGCAGAGGGCCTGGGTCGCGACGATCCAGGGGCGTCGTTCCCTGAGCGCTACGAGGCCGCTGCGAATGTCGGCACTGGTGCGGAGGTCGTCCAGATCGGTCGTCGCTCCACTGCGTGGTACTCGGGCGCGGACCGGATCCCGCCGGTGATCGTGCCGGGGGCGGCCTCGGCGTCCAGCGCGGTGTCCGAAGTGCTGACCGGCGTGCAGCAGGGCCAGGAGCCGGGAGTCGACGAGCTTGTCACCTTGTTCACCGCGAGGGGGCGGGAGGTCAACGCCATCGCGGAGTTCGCCGACGACCTGCGCCGCGCCGCCAACGGTGACGTGGTGACCTTCGTCCGCAACCGAAACATCAACTACACCAACGTGTGCACGTTCCGATGCACGTTCTGCGGCTTCTCGAAGGGGCCGGCCTCCTTGAACCTGCGCGGCAAGCCGTACCTGCTCACGGACGACGAGATCGCCGACCGCGTCCGCGAGGCGTGGGCGCTGGGAGCCACCGAGGTCTGCCTCCAGGGCGGGATCCATCCGGACTTCGACGGTGACTACTACCTGCGCGTGCTGGCTGCGGTCAAGGCCGCGGTGCCGGAGATGCACGTGCACGGGTTCACGGCGCTGGAGGTCACCGAGGGCGCACGCCGGCTGGGCGAGCCGTTGGACTCGTATCTCGGTCGGCTCAAGGAGGCCGGGCTCGGATCGCTCCCCGGCACGGCCGCGGAGATCCTTGACGACAGCATCCGCGCGGTCATCTGCCCCGACAAGGTCACCACCAGCGAGTGGCTCGAGGCGCACGAGGTCGCGCACTCGGTCGGCCTGCGCTCCAACGTCACCATCATGTTCGGCAGCGTCGAGCAGCCCGTGCACTGGGCCCGGCACATCGTGCGCACCCGCGACCTGCAAAAGCGCACCGGTGGATTCACCGAGTTCATCCCGCTGCCCTTCGTGCACATGGCGTCGCCGATCTACTTGAAGCGCGGCGCCCGGCGCGGTCCCACCTGGCGTGAGGTCGTGCTCATGCATGCGGTCGGGCGCATCGGCTACCACGGCACCATCGACAGCGTGCAGGCCTCGTGGGTCAAGCTCGGGGCACAGGGCGCGCAGCAACTCCTGCAAGCCGGCGTCAACGACCTCGGCGGCACCCTGATGGACGAGAACATCTCCCGCGCCGCGGGGGCTGCGCACGGCCAGGGCCTGGACCTCGACGGCTTCCTGGCGATCACCGATCCGATCGGCCGAGAGCTTCAGCAACGCACCACCATGTACCAGCCCGTCGACGCTGTGATCGGCGCCTGAGAGAAGGACCACGATGGACGATGTGCGCGCGATAGTGACGACCGTGCAGGAGACGCTTCGCGAGGCGGCAGCCCCGGTCGACCCGCCAACCACCGTCGCCATCGCGGCCGTGGTGGTGCGCAATCCGCTGGCCGGTCGCGGTCGCGTCGACGATCTGGCAGTGCTGGAGGCCCTGGGTGCCGAGGCCGCCGCGCTGCTGGTCGAGCGGGCGCTTGCCGCGCTGGCCGCTGTGGGCCTGACTCCCGCTCAGGTGCGCGGCTATGGCAAGGGCGCGATCGTGGGCATCGACGGCGATCGCGAGCACACCGCTGCCGTCCTGCACCCTCGCTTCGGCGCGCCGGTGCGTGCGGCGATCGGAGGAGGGACCGACATCATCCCGGGCACGAAGAAGGTGGGTGGACCCGGAGCCTCCATCACCATGCCGATCGGCAACAAGGACGACCGCTGGGTGTTCGACGACATGGATGCCGTCGACATCGCGATCCCGGATGCCCCCCGCCCGGACGAGCTCATGATCGCGCTGGTGCTCAGCGCCGGTGGTCGCCCCAACGCCCGCGTCAAGAAGCCAAGCTGAACCGAGTATCAGGAGACTGCCGATGATCAAGGCGATGATCATGCTCACGCGCCGAGCGGACATGAGCCACGAGGAGTTCGTGTCGTGGTGGCTCGATGAGCATGTGCCCCTGGCAAGTGGGCTTCCCGACGTGCGGAAGGTCGTCCTCAACGTCGTTGACGAGGGATATGACGAGGCGGGCTTCGACGGGGTCTCCGAACTGTGGTTCGACTCGCGCGCTGACTTCGACTCGGCGTACGCCAGTGAGATAGGGAAGGCCACTGCTGCCGACTCCATGGCGCATGTGAGCGGTCGGGTGCGGGTCTTCGTCAGCGAGAACGAGTTCGTCAGCACCAAGTGATCGCCGACGCCGTAATTCCGATCCTGCGGCAGCGGGTCCTGCCACGCCGCAGCGACTACGCCGGTCTG
>JBAXSI010000033.1:0-32796 GCA_037130755.1 Actinomycetes bacterium | reverse complement strand
CCATCAGGAGAAACGGCCACCGTGGATTGCTCCCCGAAACGCCGCGACCCATCACCCACCCCATCCCTGGGCCGGCCAGTGCGTCCCGGAACAAAGCCTAGGTCAAACGGGCCTTTTTGCGACGAAATAGATCCGTCAGTACGAGGGCTTGTCCGGCTCGATCTGGTGGACCCAGGCGTTGATGCCGCCGCCGACGTGGATCGCGTCCGAGAAGCCGGCGCCCTTGACCACGGCGAGGGCCTCGGCCGACCGGCCGCCCACCTTGCAGTGCAGGACGATCTGCTTGTCGCTGGGCAACTTCTCCAGAGCCGAACCGTCGAGGAACTCACCCTTGGGAATGAGGACGGCTCCGTCGATGCTGACGATCTCGAACTCGTTGGGCTCGCGCACGTCGATCAGCACGAAGTCGATCTCTCCCGCCTCGCGGGCGTCGAGCATGTCCTTCAACTGCACGACCGAGATCGTCGAGTCCTTCGCGGCCTCGGCCGCTTCGTCGGAGATCGTTCCGCAGAACGCCTCATAGTCGATCAGTTCGGTCACCGTGGCGTTCTCGCCGCACACCGCGCAGTTCGGGTCCTTGCGGATCCTCACCTGTCGGTACGTCATCTCGAGTGCGTCGTAAACCATGAGCCGGCCCAGGAGCGTGTCGCCGATGCCCGTCAGCATCTTGATCGCCTCGGTCACCTGGATCGAGCCGATCGACGCGCACAGCACGCCGAGCACACCGCCCTCAGCGCACGACGGCACCATTCCCGGCGGCGGAGGCTCGGGGTAGAGGCAGCGGTAGCACGGTCCGTACTCGGCCCAGAACACGCTGGCCTGGCCGTCGAATCGGTAGATCGATCCCCACACGTACGGCTTGCCCAGCAGCACGCACGCGTCGTTGACGAGGTAGCGGGTCGCGAAGTTGTCGGTGCCGTCGACGATCAGGTCGTACTGCGCGAACAGCTCCATGACGTTGCTGGAGTCCAGGCGCTCCTCGTGCAGGTTCACCTGCACGAGCGGGTTGATCTCGCGGACGCTGTCGCGCGCGCTCTCGGCCTTGGATCGGCCGATGTCGCTGTGGCCGTGGATGATCTGCCGCTGCAGGTTGCTCTCGTCGACGACGTCGAACTCGACGATGCCGAGCGTGCCCACGCCGGCGGCAGCGAGGTACATCAGCGTCGGGCTGCCGAGGCCACCGGCACCCACGCACAGCACCTTGGCGTTCTTCAGCCGCTTCTGCCCGGCCATGCCGACGTCGGGGATGATGAGGTGACGGCTGTAGCGACGGACCTCTTCGATGGTCAGGCTCTCGGCCGGTTCGACGAGGGGCGGCAGGCTCACGGGTACTCCTGGACGGTCAGGACACAAGTCGGCCGGGATGGCCGGATGCTGACCCTAACGCCCCGGCGAATGCGGCCATTCCCTCGGACCCGGCCTCCTGCAAGGGATTCGCAGCAGGCCGCAGGCGAGGTTCGACACCCCCTACGCCGAGAGGCAGCCTACGGTCGTGCCGCGGGCCCCAAACCGGCCTTTTGACGACCAGGGCCTGCCTCTCGGCGGAAGGGGTCAGGGGTGCGCGGGCTCCGTCAGCGACAGCAGGCTCCCGTCCGGATCGACCAGCCAGGCGACCTTGTCGCCACCGGGCGTCGTCCATACACCCCGCTCGTCCTGCCCCATGCCGTCGTAGTGGCGAAAGCGGACGCCCGCCTCAGTCAGAGCGGACACTTCGACCTCGATGTCGGGCACCGTCCAGCCCAAGACCGTGAACGGCTGGGGCGACCAGCCATCGACGGCGGTCACGCGAATCGTGGTGTGCCCGGACCTCATGACGATCGCGAAGTCACTGACGTCGACGACCTCGAGACCGAGCACGCCCTCGTAGAACGCGCGCGAACGAGCAAGGTCGTGCGACGGGACGAAGGCCACCGCCGAGTCCAGCATCCGCAGTCCCCTCGCGTCCTAGGTCTCTGACGCGGCCGACGTGAGGCCCTGGGCGACCAGGTTGCGCATCGAGCGCAGAGCTACTGACAGCGTCGCCAGGTCCGGCTCCTCCACCGCGTCGATCTCGGCCAGCGTCGACTTCGCGCGGGCGACACCCTCCGCGTGCGCGGCCTCCCACTGCTGAAGTCGGTCGAGGGGTGCCAGGTCAGCGGATGTCGAGCTGAGCACGCGCGCGGTGAGGCCCGCAACGACGGCGTAGAGGTCGCTGCGCAGTGCATGCCGGGCAAGTGAGCTCCAGCGGTCGTCGCGCGGCAGGCCGGTGATGCGCACCAGGGTGCGGTCGATGTCGTAACGCTCCGAGATCGCGAAGTAGAGAGGAATAACGCTGCCTGGCACCTCCCCTGCGCGCGCGCACACGTCGACGATGTCGAGCAGGGCGTACACATCCAGCGCCGACGCTGCGCTGCGCGCCAACTCCCCGGGCGCACCCGCCGAGATGAACCGCTGAGTGAGCCGCTCGAAGCGCTCGCGCTCCTTGCCCAGCAGCGCCGACGGGACCGCCTGGGCCGTGTCGGTGACCACCGAGCAGAAGTTGTCGATCTCCGCCTGCACGTCGAGCAGGCCACCTCGCGTCTGGAGGAACCAGCGAGTCGCCCGGTCGAGCAGGCGACGGTTCTCCAGGTGCAGCGCGGTCTGCGCTGTTGTCGGGATGAGGTTGTCCTGGTCGTTGATGCGCTCCCAGATCCCGGCGATGTCGAAGATCTCCATCGCGGCCGACGCGGCCCGCACGACCTCGACGGCGCTTGCGCCCGTTTCCTCGATCGCCCGGAATACGAACGTGATTCCGGCGATGTTGAGCAGGCTGTTGCACGTGACGGTGCTGATGATCTGCGTGCGCAGCGGATGCTCGTGCAGTACTGCACCGAAGCGCTCGCTCAGGTTCGGCGGGAAGTAGCTGACGAGTGCCCCGCCGAAGAAGGCCTCCGACGCGATGGACGACTCGTTGAGCTCCTTGGTCAGCCAGATCTTGGAGTACGCCAGCAGGACGGCCAGTTCCGGTGACGTCAGGCCGACACCCGCGTGCCTGCGGAGCCGGATCTCCTCGTCGTCGGGCAGGAACTCGATGGCCCGGTCGAGCAGGCCGAGCCGCTCCAAGTGCTGGATCATCCGCTGGTGCACCGTCAGCATTCCCTGCGCGCCGGCGCGAGCATTGCCCAGCACCACGTTCTGCCCGTAGTTGTCCTCGAGCACCTGCTCGGCAATGACATCGGTCATCGAGGCGAGCAGCGCGTTGCGCTCGTCCATGGGCAGGCCGCCGCGACGGATCAGGCCGTCGAGAAGGATCTTGATGTTGACCTCGTGGTCGGACGTGTCGACGCCCGCCGAGTTGTCGATGGCGTCTGTATTGAGGCGCACGCCGTGCTCCGCGGCCTCGACGCGGCCCAACTGCGTCATGCCGAGGTTGCCGCCCTCGCCGATCACGCGGCAGCGCAGGTCGTTGCCGTTGATGCGGATGCGGTCGTTGGCCTTGTCGCCGACGTCGGCGTTGATCTCACGCTGTGACTTGACGTACGTGCCGATGCCGCCGTTCCACAGCAGGTCGACCGGAGCCTTGAGGGCCGCGCGGATCAGTTCCTCCGGCGTCATGGAGTGGACGTCGGCGACGATGCCGAGAGCGTCGCGCATCTGCGGCGTCAGGTCGATCGACTTGGCTGCGCGCGAGAACACGCCGCCGCCCTCGGAGATGAGACTGGCGTCGTAGTCCGCCCACGACGAACGTGGCAGGTCGAACAGCCGGCGCCGCTCGTTGAACGACGAGTGCGCGTCCGGAGTCGGGTCGATGAAGACGTGCCGGTGGTCGAACGCGACAACGAGGCGGATGTGGTTGCTCAGGAGCATGCCGTTGCCGAACACGTCGCCGCTCATGTCGCCGACGCCAACGACGGTGAAGTCCTGCTCCTGCGTGTCTAGATCGAGCTCGCGGAAGTGGCGCTTGACCGACTCCCATGCACCGCGTGCCGTGATGCCCATCGCCTTGTGGTCGTAGCCGACGGAGCCGCCCGACGCGAACGCGTCGCCGAGCCAGAAGCCGTACTCGGCCGCCACGGAGTTGGCGAGGTCGGAGAACGTGGCGGTGCCCTTGTCGGCCGCGACGACGAGGTACGTGTCGTCGCCGTCGTAGCGGACGACGTCGCGAGCCGGGACCACAACGCCGTCGACGAGGTTGTCGGTGATGTCGAGCATCGATCGGATGAACTCGCTGTAGGCCTCCTTGCCCTCCGCCAGCCACGCCTCTCGGTCGATGCTGGGGTCGGGCAGCTGCTTGGCGTAGAAGCCGCCCTTGGCGCCCACCGGGACGATGACAGCGTTCTTCACCTCCTGCGCCTTGACCAGGCCCAGCACCTCGGTGCGGAAGTCCTCCTGACGGTCACTCCAGCGCAGCCCGCCGCGCGCGACCGCGCCGAACCGCAGGTGCACGCCCTCGACGCGCGGCGCATACACCCAGATCTCGAACTGCGGCTTGGGCAGCGGCAGGTCGGGGATGGACCGCGGGTCGAATTTGAACGCCACCGACGACCGGTCGATGCCGTCGTCGTCGACCTGGAAGAAGTTCGTGCGCAGCGTGGCCTGGATCAGCGCGAGGAAGGTGCGCAGGATGCGGTCCTGGTCGAGGCTGGCGACGTCATTCAATGCCGCCTCGATGTGAGCCACGACGTCGGCCACGGCCTGGGGACGACCGTCGAAGTCGCCGGGTGCGAATCGCGTCTCGAACAACTGCACCAGCAGTCGCGTGATGTCGGCGTTGCCGATGATGACGTCCTCGAGGTACTTCTGGCTGAAAGTCGAGCCGACCTGCCGCATGTAGCGCGCGTAGGCACGCAGCACCAGGGCCTGTCGCCAGCGCAGACCCGACTTGACGACCAGCGCGTTGAACCCGTCCACGCCGCAGCGACCGTCCCAGGCGACCGCGAAGGCCTCCTCGAACCGCTCGGCCAGGGATGCGTGATCGGGGATCTCGAGATCGGGCAGGAGCATGCCGAAGTCCAGGATCCACGCGGGCTCCTGCATGACCCGCTGGATCTCGTACGGGTACTCGTCGACAACATCTACGCCCATCGACTGGAGGATCGGCAGCACGCGTGACAGGGACATCGCCGGACCCACGCGCGTGACCTTCAGCCGCAGATCGCGGCGGCCGCTGTTCGGCGGCTCATAGATCTCCAGCGAGAGCTCACCCGGCTCGAGTGCGTCGATGACGAGGACGTCGTTGACGGCCCGCGCAGGCGCGAAGTCCTCCTTGTAGGCCTCGGGGAACGAGGTCGCATGCGAGCGCAGCAGCGGACGCGCGGCCTGCTCGCCGACGCGCGTCACGAGCGCGCCCATGAACTGGTCCTCCCAGCTGCGGGTGGCCTCCGCAACCTCGTCCTCGAGGGTTGGGAGGTCGACATGGGGCAGTCCCTGGCCTTCGGGAACACGGATGACGTAGTGCAGGCGAGCGAGCACGGACTCCGAGACGCGTGCGGTGTAGTCGCAGGCGATGCCGCCGAACGCCTCCATCAGCAGCTTCTCGACCCGCACGCGAACAGCCGTGTTGTATCGGTCACGCGGCAGGTAGACCAGGCACGACATGAAGCGGCCGTAGTCGTCGGGTCGCAGGTAGAGCTTGGTGTGGCGCCGCTCCTGCAGGTGAAGGACTGACTCGGCGATGTCGACGAGCATCGCGTCGCTGGTCTGGAAGAGCTCATCGCGCGGGTACGTCTCGAAGAACTGCAGCAGGTCCTTGGCGTTGTGCGAGCCCGCCGCGAAGTCGAGCGCCTCGATCAGGTGCTCGTACTTGTTACGAAGGATCGGGATGTCGAGGATGCTCTGCGTGTACGCACTGGACGAGTACAGGCCGAGGAACCGGCGCTCGCCGATCACGTTGCCCTGCGCGTCGAACTTCTTCACGCCGATGTAGTCCAGGTACACGGACCGATGGACGGTCGAGCGGGCGTTGGCCTTGGTGAGGACGAGCAGCTTCGGCTCGCGCGCGAGCTCGCGCACCGCCGGCGGGAGCGTGGCGAAGCTGTGCGACGCGGTGTCCTCGCCCGGCGCCTCCGGGCGCAGGATGCCCAGGCCAGTGCCGGTCACGGGCAGGAGGACGTCCTCACCCTGCCACTGCGCGAGCTCGTACTCGCGATATCCGAGGAAGGTGAGGTTGTCGTCGGCCAGCCAGCGCAGGAGGTCGACGGCGGACGACACCATCTCCTCGGACAGGCCGACCGGCGGTGCCGCCGTGATCTCCTCGGCCAGGATGACCGCGCGGGACCGCATCGCCTTCCAGTCCTCGACGGCGACCCGGACGTCGGCCAGGACGTCGTGCACCGGTCCTACGACCTCGCTGAGGTCGTCGGCGCGGAAGTTGTGGGCGATCTCGATCCACATCCACGACTCGCAGATCGCGTCTATCGGGCGCGGGTCGTCGACGTCGAGGTCGAGGATCTCCAGGAGGTTGCCGTCGGCGTCGCGGCGCACGACGAGCTGCGGGTGGACGACCAGGTGCACGGCGCGGTTCTCCAGCGCCAGTTGGTTCGTGACGGAGTCGACCAGGAACGGCATGTCGTCGGTGATGACCGAGAGCACGGAGTCGACGCTCAGCTCCTCCGGCGTCGTGCCCTTGACGATCGCCGAGCCCGGAGCGCGCATGGCGCCGACCTCGATCAGCGAGCGCACGGCCTGCTCGACGAAGGCCAGCGGATGCGTCGGGAGGTCCTCATCGGCGAGGTCGCGGTAGAAGCGCGTGCACAGCACGCGGACCCGCGGGTCGGAGATGGCCGCCAGTTGCTCCGGCCCGGGGTGAGCGGGGTTGTCCTGGTGGGACGGGAATGACGCCACGTGATCGCCTCTTCACACGACACTGGGACCGGGTCACGGTCCCAAAGCTGCACTCCGTTGTGCGGCTCGTGGCTACGTTAGCCCTCCGCACGGGCCCCCGTGCCATGATGAGCGCTCCAGTGCGGAGGCGCCCCGCGGACCCATGGTCCTGCTTGGACGTTGAGGCCAGACCAGGCCCGGTCAGGGCCGGCACCGAGGGGACGCAGCGTGGCAACCAAATTCCGTTTCGAGCAGACCTATGTGGCCGATCCATCGACCGTGTGGGCGATGCTCAGCGACCCGGCGTTCATCACGTCCAAGTGCGAACGCACCGGGTCGATGGAGACCACGGTCGACGTCACCGACGACGGCGAGGACGGCTTCACCCTGACCTCCACGCGCATCCTCCCGGCGAACCTGCCGAGCGTGGCCAAGCCCTTCGTGGGCGACACCCTGACGGTGACCGAGACCCAGGTGTGGGGTGCCGCGGCGGCTGGCGGCTCGCGCACGGGTACGACCAGCGTCGACTTCGGCGCCCCGATGTCCTTCTCCGCCACGCTGACGCTGAGCCCCGGCGGCGACGGGACCACGATGGTCACCGAGGGTGCGTTCAAGGCGAGCGTGCCGTTCGTCGGCGGGAAGATCGAGAAGGTGGCCTCCGACGAGACCACCCGCTACCTGGAGAAGGAGCAGCTGGTCGGCACCGAATGGCTCGCCAAGGGCTGAGTCAGCCGGCTGCCGACACCTCGTCGGCTTCAAGCCACGCCGCGCTGCTGGTGCGCAGCGAGGTCTCCAGAACGTGCACGCGACGGTCGTCGTCCATGAGATTCGCGCCGATGGCCGCAAGGTCCTCAGGGCCCGGCCCGAGCATCCGCACCGTGGCCCCTGCGGCGCGCACGATCGCCGCCTCTCGCCGCGCGGCCTTGGTGACCTCCACACGCCAGCGCCGTTCCAGACGCGCCGACACCGACGTGGGGCGATCCATCGCGAACGACACCATCGGCGCCACCACGTAGACCTCGTCCATTCCCGCGTGAGCGACGACGTCGATGGACGTTGCGGAGATAGCCCCACCGTCGACGTACTGCTTGCCCTCGATGGTCACCGGGGCGAACCAGCCGGGGATGGCGCACGAGGCCATGACCGCACTGGACAGCGGAGCGACGCGAGCACCTGGGCGGCCGAACACGACGCGGCGGCCATCCTCGTAGTCCATCGCGACGACCCACACACCGCGGTGCGGCGACCACTCGCCCATGGGAGTCACGGCGTCGATCAGGTGGCCGACCCGCTCGAGCGACTTCGTGCCCTCGGGCATGAAGGCCGAGAGCACTGCGGTGGCGGGCATCTGGCCGAGGTGGCGAAGGCTGGTGCCGATCAGCCGCGGCGAACCTGGGCCGAGCAGCTTGGGCATGCCCGGGCGCTTGCCACCGGTCGCCTGCACGGGGTCGAAGGAGTAGCCGGCCAGCGGCCCGGACGTGACCGGTCGATCGCCGTACTGCTCTTCGAGTTGCGGAACGTCCACGCCTGCCGCGAGGAGCGCCGCGATGACCGACCCCGCCGACGTGCCGACGATGAGGTCGACGTCCGCGGCCTTGAAGCCGAACTGCTGCTCCATGGCGGCAAGGGCACCGACGGCCCAGGTGCCGCCCAGCACTCCCCCGCCGCCGAGCACGAGGGCGCGGCGAACAGGTCGGGCGGCGCCCTTGGTCATGCCGTCCCCTGGGCCTTCTTCTTCGGGGCCGACTTGGTGGGAACCGCGCGCAGAGTACGGCGCGACTTCTCCGTGCGCGCCAGCAGTTCGTCCATCGACTCGTTCAGGCACGCGACGAGGATGTCGATGTCGGGCAGGGCGTCGCGGTCGGCGTACAGGCCGAAGTAGACCCCGCCGTCGTAGGAGATCAATCCGATGCTCAGTGCCTGGTTCTTGGTCAGCGGCACGACGGGGTACGCGGCCACCATGCGCGAGCCTGCGGCGTACAGCGGCCGCTGCGGACCCGGCACGTTCGTGATGACGAGGTTGTAGACCTTGCTGGTCAGCGTCGAGCTGACGCGCGCACCGAGCGCATGCAGGGTCGGCGGCCCGAAGCCGGCGATGTTGACGATCGCCTCGGCACCGACGAAGTGGCCGCCCTCCTCGAGCTGGGCGAGCTGGTAGCTGATCTGCTGCAGGCGCACGGCTGGATCGGGCTCGCCCACCGGCAGTTCGACCAGCGTGCCGGACACCCGGTTTCCACCAGCCTCGCCGGACGCCGCCGACGGTACGGCGATACTCACCGGCAGCAGCGCCTTGATGCTGTCGCCCTGCGCTGCAGTCGCGCCACGCGCCAGCAGCCACGAGCGAAGGGCTCCCGCGACGACTGCCAGCACGGTGTCGTTGACGGTGCCGCCGAGCGAGGCACGGACCTTCTTCAGGTCATCGAGTCGAAGGTCGACGGTGGCGAATCGACGCTGTTCGCCGATTGGGACGTTGAGCGGGCTGGACGCGGTGGGCCGCGCGATGGCGAGAGCCGCATTGACCATGTCGACGGCACGTGCGCCCACCCTGGTGGCCGTCTTCGACACGTCGTTGACCGTGCCCTTGACCGCCTCGACGGCGCGGGTCGGCCGGGTGGCCAGCTCGGTGAACGCCTGCGACAGCAACTCGACGTCGGTGGGCTCCGGGCGCGGGCGCCACGCGTCGCCGGCGACGTTCGTCGGTTCCTCGAATGGGTCCAGCATGACCTGGGCGATGTCGACGGCGGAGATGCCGTCGACGAGGGCCTGATGGCTCTTGCTCACGATCGCGAAGCAGCCGTCGGCGAGGCCCTCGACGAGGTACATCTCCCACAGCGGACGCGAGCGGTCCAGGGGTCGGCTCAGGAGCCTGGCCACGAGCTCGTTCAGCTGTTCGCGGGAGCCCGGCTTCGGAAGGGCAGAGCGGCGCACGTGGTACGTCACATCGAAGTGCTCGTCGTCGACCCACACCGGCCGCGCGACGCCGAACGGCACCTCGCGCACGCGCATGCGATAGCGCGGGACGAACGGCAGCCGCTGCTTGATGAGTCGCACGAGCCGCTCGTGGTCGAAGCCTCCCGGCGGCGGCTGGAAGATGGCTACGCCACCGGCGTGCATGGGCGTGGAGGCATCCTCCATGAACAAGAAGGAGGCGTCGAGAGCCGACATGCGACTGGGCATGACGACCTCCCCTCGGAACCCCGTGACGAACCGGACAGCCCGGTGGCAGGTCCCCTCCGGCTATCTTGACACGGCGGTCTCGGCTACGGCGCTCAGCGCTCTCCGTAGCGGGGAATACCGGGCCCGCTCCCCCAGGGAACGCCCCCGCGACCAGCAGCGTTCGGCCGCGCGCACATCGAGCGGGACCGGATGGATCGGAGCCGCGATCCCCAGCCCGCGGATGCCGTCGGACCATCGGTCGGCGTGCTCGCGGAACCGCCTGCCGCTTCGGTTCTGGACAACACGGAAGTCGGCGAGCGGTGCTGCCGCCGTCACCGCCGACCAGCTGGCCACCAGCCGTGCTGCACCGAGCGCGCTGGCGTCGGCCACGGCAAGCACGCGGTCGGCACCGGCCAGGGCGCTAACGGCGGCCGCGTTGCGCCGCGATGCCCAGGCAGTGCCGTCATCACCCTCGAGGCAGAACCCGGTGTCGATGACGGTCACGTCGAAGGCCGTGCGGCACTGGGTCCACACGCGGTCGAGGGCCGTGGGTCGCAGGTCCGCCCACCGGTCCGGACGTCCGAGGCCGCCCACGACGAACCAGCCCTCGCGCACCCGGTGTCCGGCTCCGAGCAGGGCGGCGGTCGAGAGGGTCGCGTTGTCGGCGTGCCGGCAGGCCACCGAGAGCCCGCTGGCGTCGTCGACGAGTCCGAGCGCGAGTGCGATCGACGGGCCGTACGTGTCGGCGTCGACCAGCCCCACCACGTGACCGGCCTCGGCGAGGGCTTCAGCAACACCGAGGGCGACCGTGGTGCGACCCGGTGCGCCGACCGGGCCCCAGACGGCCACGACGCACCCCAGGGACGGCTCAGCGTCAGTCAGCCTCCCCTCAGCGCCAGCGCCGCTCTCGGATTCGCCGACGGCACCCGAGCCTTCAGCCCACACGCGGGTGCTCCAGACGCCGGCGGCCTGCTCCTGGGCGAGCACGAGGCGCAGCGCGGCCAGCGTCTGCCCCGCTGTCTGTGACCGGCGAATCACCGCCTCGACACCGAGGCCGCGCAGCCGCTCCTCGTCCGCCGGCGCCGATGCCAGCCCAACGACGATCCTGCCGGCGGACATCCGCTCGACAGCGTCACGTTCGAGGCGGGGCAGTCCGGCGGAGACGACGACGGCACTGTCGCGGTCAGCAGCTGCCGCCGCGAACAGGTCGACTGCGTCGACGCATCGTCGAACGACGCGAATGCCGAGAGCACCCGATTGCACGACGAGGTCGGCCTCGTCGGCCACATCCGGCACCGCAAGGAGGACGGAGATCACGAGCGTATCGCTGCAGCGCTCTAGCTGCTGACCGGGACCGAGACGAGATCGACGACGCCATTGCGCACGGCCTCGATGACCGACAACACCTCGCCAACGCCCAGGTCGAGCACCACCGCGACCTCGCCACCGATGCCGACCGCGTCGGCCGAGACCGATGCCACCCGCGCGTCTGCGACGACCTGACGCGGCGGGATCGCATCCCGCGACGACGTGGACGGCGACGCCCACACGTCGACGTGATCGCCGGCCTGGAGGCCGACGGGGGCATGGAGCGGGTCGACCGCGACGGTCACCTGACGAGAGGCCACGCGAGGTGGAGTACCGAGCGCGGCCCGGGGCACAAGCTCGCCGGCGCGCACCGGCCACTGGAGCACGGCTCCGACCGGCTCCTGCGTGAGGTAGGCATCGCCGGCGGCAGCGCGGCTCATCACGACCCGATCGAGGCCCGATGGCGTGGCACCGACGGACAGATCTCGCGTGGCCCGAAGGACGGTGACGGTGTCGCGATCGGCGCTCATCACGCCTACGCCGATGACGACCGACGCCACCACCAGCGCGATCCCGAGCCACAGTCGGGCATCACCGACGCGCGCCGAGGCCAGGCGACGCCGACCGTCGCCACCTGGGCCCGCCGATCGTCGACTCGCCTGACCGCCTGCCACATCCAGCCCCTGTGATCGCCTAACGGCGCCACGGCGGCGCCCCTGACAGGATCACCCGATCCAGCGAATTCGTCGAACGACTGTCCACAGGCGGCCCTGCCTGCAGCGCAACGGCGTGTGATTTGGGACGATCGCGTCGTGGCACCGCGATTCCTCACGCTCGCCGACGTCGCCGAGACCCTCAACATCTCCGCGGCGCAGACCTACGCGCTCGTCCGCAGCGGCGACCTGCCAGCGATCAAGATCGGCGGTCGCGGTCAGTGGCGGGTGGAGTCATCGGCGCTGGAGGAGTTCATCGCCCGCAAGTACGCCGACACGCGCGAGTTCGTCAAGACTCATCCGTTCGGAAGCGACGAGTAGTCGTACGTCAGCCGGCGAATCGATCGCCTAGATTCCACGCTTGCACGGCCGCGTAGGGAATGGCCACGTTCTCGTCCTCGCGGTGGAGTTCGACGTGGTCGGCGCCGACGAAGACGATGGTTCCCGCCGTCCACTGCCCCTCCGGAAGCAGCAGGCGCACGGACGCCCGGGTCGCCCAGCACTCGCGCAGCACGCTGGCGAGCGACACCGGCAGTTCGCCCTCGTCGCGCAGGCCGGCTGACGAGCCGACCACGCCGGCCACGGCGCTCACCGGCACCACGATCACCGAACTGTCAGAGCGGCGCACCAGCAGCGTTCCCTCGGGCGCGGGCGACTGTCCCCTGCCCACCTCGCCCACGAGGACGGTGCCGCAGTGCAGCGTCACCGTCGCCCACCCGATCCGGTCAGTGAGCCGGGATCGGGCCGCCTCGGCCTGGTAGACCTCGAAGGCGTCAAGCCGGAGCTCGGTGTCCGCGGCCTCCTGAGCGGCAGCGGCCGCCTCCAGCCAGACTCCGTCGCGTTGATCCATGACGGTGTCCTTCCCACGACGACCGGAGGTCAAACCTCCGGAGCATGCGGAAGGCCCCGCTGTCCCGAGGGGGACGGGCAGCGGGGCCTTCCGGACTTGCTGGGTTACCTACTTGCCGGTGCCGCTCAGGGAGTTCGACACCGGGCTTGGAATGGTTGTCGAGTCACCGACGACCTGGAGGGTCCCGGTGTAATTGCCCGCCGTCGCTGGCTTGAAGCTCACCGTGATGATGCACGACTTGCCGGATGCGAGGACGGTGTTGAGGCAGCCCGGGCCCGCGAAGCTGAAGGTCCCGGCCGGTGCTGCAGTGACGATGTTCGCACTGGTCAGCGTGAAGGCGATCGTGCCCGAGTTCCGCACGCTGATCGTCGACGAACCGGTGCTGCCCAGCTTGACCGTGCCGAAGCTGACCGGAGAAGGCGACATCGTGAACGTTGAGACCACGCCCGTGCCCGACAGCGACACGTTCGTCGTCGGCGCGCTGGTGTTCTGCGTGATCGCGAGGTTGCCGACGCGAGACCCGTTGCCCTTGGGGCTGAAGGACACAGCCAGGGAGCAGCTGGTGCCCGGCGTCAACGTGAACGGCCGGGTGGCCGGGCACGGAGTCGTCGGAGCTGCGACGACGGTGTAGTCGCCAGCCTGAGCGCCGTTGATCGTCGTGGCGCTGACGATCAGGTTCGCCGAACCGGAGTTGCGGATCACGGTCGAGAGCACAGTGCTCGTCCCGGCGTTGCGCGTCCCGAAGGCGAGCGTGCCGGGGGTGGCCGTGATGGCCGGTGCAGCGACGCCGTTACCAACGCCGGTGAGCGAGACCACGATGTCCGCACCCGAGGCCGGAGTGATCCGGAGCTGGGCCGCACGGGTACCGATCGTCGTCGGACGGAAGGCCACCTGGATCGTGCAGGTGCGATCAGCCGCAAGGGCCGAGTTCACCGTGCAGGAGCCACCGCTGATCGAGTAGTCGCCCGGGTTCAGGCCAGTGATCGAGCGAGCGGTGATGGTCGTTGCCACACCCACGTTGGTGATGGTCACCGTCTTCGGAGCCGTCGTCGTGTTGACATTGGCGTTGCCGAAGTCGAGCGCGTAGGTGCTGCCCTGGAGGGGACCAGCGGCCTTGCCCGCGACGAAGAACTGCGAGGTCCTCGTCACTTCGTTGCCCGCGGAGTCCTTGATGATGAACGCCTGCTGCGCTCCACCGGAGCCGACCGGCACGTACGTGCCGCCCGTGATGGCGTGCAGCGTGGCGGGCTCACCGAGGTAGCCGGCCGTGGCGACGGCACCCTGGTTCGGGTTCCAGCGCGGGAAGCCGTTGGAGAACGCCGCCGAGGTCGCGACCGGAGTGTCGACTGTCCCGGCCGCCGGCTTGATGCTGCCATTGGCGTCGGTCGTCACCGTGAAGGGACCCCACGGGGAGACGAACGTGTACGGGGCATTCGGGCACAGGCCACCGACGACGGTGACGCGCTGCCGAGCGAAGGTGATCTGGTCACCGGCGATCGGCGTGCCGTTGGCGAACGAACCCTCGAGAGCCATCCGCATGACCGCCGTGCCAGCCGGGATGCCAGCTGCGGGGCAGCCAGGCGTCACGATCTGCTGGGAATCGGCGACCGAGTAGAAGAACTCGACGGGGAAGTTCGTCGGGAACGACACCGGCAGGTTCGGGTTGAAGCCGGCATCCGCAAGCAGGAGGCACTTTCCGGTGTTCTCCAGGCAGGGCTCCACGCGGTTGCCATTGCCGTCCTGGAACCAGGCCGGGAAGCCGTTGCGCGGATCCAGAGCAGCAGCCTGGGCCGGGCCGGCGGCGACGCCGGTGCCGGACAGGATTGCCGAGCTGGTGACGCCCGGTGCGTTGGAGTTGATCGTCAGGGCGCCGGCCCGGGCTCCCGGAGCCGAGGCCGCGAAGGCCACGTCAACCGTGCAGGAGCCGTCGATCGGGATCACGGCCGGGGCCAGATCCGTCGGGCAGTTGTTCTTGACGATGTGGTAGTCAGCGGCGTTGGCGCCGGTGATGGTCACACTGTGGATGACCAGGCCAGCCTGACCACCCGCATTGCTCACCGTGACCGTCTCGACCTGGCTGGCCTGGCCGTCGTGCAGGGTGCCGAAGGCAACCGAGCGCGGGGCGAAGCTCACCAGAGGCGTGGCGCCCGGTGCACCGCCGACGGCGGAGAGCGCCACGGCGATCGTGCTGTTGTAGCTGTTGTTGTTCAGCAGGAGCTGGGCCGAGAGCGGACCAGCGACGGTCGGTGCGACAGACGCCGACACGGTGCAGGTGGCGTTCGGAGCGAGGATCGCACCGACGCACGTGCCGCCGTTGACGGTGAACTGGGCCGCATCGACACCGGTCTTGGTGACCGAGGCGATCGTGACCGGGTTGATGCCGGTGTTGGTGATCACCGAGCTGAGCACCGGAGAGGTCGAGCCCTGAGCGATCGTGGAGAAGTTGATCGCTGCGGGTGCAGCCTCCAGCGGGCCGAGGTACTTGCCCATGACGGTGAACAGGTCGGTCTTGCCGACGACGAGGCCGTTGTCTGCACGCTTGATCTCGAAGTAGTTGGCGGGCGTCACACCATCAGGTGAGTACGCAGCGCCGACGACCTTGTGCAGGGTCTTGGCATCGCCCTGGTAGCCCGCGGGGGCTGCCGGCACGACGGCCGGATCCCAGCGGAGGGTGCTGCCAGCGACGGGGCTCGACAGGGCCAGCGAGAAGTCGCAGGTCCCGACGGCGCCGATGAGGCAGCCGACGTCACTGGTGGCGTCCTTGCGACGCAGGCCACCAGCGGCGTCCATCGTGAAGCGGTCAGCGCCGTAGGGGTTCGTGAACACGTAGTCAGTGTTCGGGCACAGGCCGCCACCGCTGACGAAGAACCGGATGCGGCCGAACACGAGCTGGGTGCCAGCGACCGGGCCCGCGGGCGGGAAGGCGCCCTCGATGCCGGACCGCATGAACGCCTTGCCGGTGCCAGCGCCGCAGGTGGTGTCACCGATGGCGATGTTGTCCGACGTGGCCACGTGGTAGAAGAACTCCACCGGCCAGTTGGACGGGAAGGCGATCGGCAGTGCCGGGTTGTAGAACGCGTCAGGCAGCACCACGCAGTAAGGATCTGCGGGGTTGACGCACTGCGCGAGCTTGGAACCCTGGTCGTCCATGTACCAGTCCGGGAAGCCGTCGTTGAGCGTGGTGAACGTGGTCGCCACCGCGCCGAGGCCGCCGAAGCCGGTGCCGGTAAGCGGGACGGAGAGCTCGCCGCCCGAGTTGTTGGAGCGAATGATGACTGCCGTCGGGTGAGCCCCAGGGACCAGCGGTGCCATCTGGAGGTCGATGGTGCAGGTGCCACCGGGAGCGACCGAGCCGTTGGTGAGGCAGGTGTCGAGGATCATGCGGTAGTTGTCGTACTGAGGGACCGTATTCTGGTCGAACAGCACGTCGGTGACGGTCAGAGCCGAGGTTCCGGTGTTGGTCACGATGATGTGCTGGGTCGGGCTGGTCTCACGGACGCGGACGTTGCCGAAGGCCACCGAGGGGGCGTTCAGCGAGATGGTCGCCGCCTGGGCGGCGGTCTTGGCCGAGCCGTTCAGCGTGACGTTGAGCGGCGAGCGCACGCCACCGGTCGAGGCGACCTGCAGGGTGGCCGTCACCGGGCCGGCGACTGCTGCCGCGGGCGGGGCGAGGGACACGTCGTAGGTGCAGGTCTGGTCGCGGTTGAGGACGGTGCCGACGGCGCAGGTGCCGGTGCCGGCGTTGACGAAGTCAGCCGCGTTGGCACCGGTGAAGGTTGCCGCGCCGAGGGTGACGGCCGCCTGATCGACGTTGGTCACGGTGATGGTCTTCGGAGCGCCGGTGGTGCCGTCGACGACAGCGCCGAAGTCGGTCGGGTTCAGGGAAGCCTGCAGCGAACCGGCGACCTTGCCGCCGACCAGGAACTGGTTGGTCGACGCGGCATTCTCGCCAGTCGGGTCCTCGATGGTGAACACGTTGCCGTTGGTGCCACCGGTGATGGTGTGCGGGACGGCCGGGTCACCGAGGTAGCCGGCCGGAGCGCCGGTGTCCCACTTGAGGAAGCCGCCGTTGGCAGCGGTGCCGAAGACCGGGCTGCCGGTCGCGAGCGAGAAGTCGCAGGGCAGGCCCGGGGTCGGGACGCAGCCGACGTTGGTCGTGCCAACGGTCGCGATGATGGCGCCGAGATCATTGGTGGGGAGGCTCAGGGTGCCGAAGGGCTCCTGGAAGGTGTAGGTGGTGTTGGGGCACAGGCCCGTGCCCTTGACGCGGATGCGGCCGAAGGTCATGCGATCCGTCGGGCTGGGATTGCCACCGAGGAAGGCGCCTTCGACGGCGATGCGCATCGTCATGTTGCCGGCGGCGATGTTGGAGGCCGCGCAGCCCGCGGTGGGGATGCTCGCATCAGCGAAGGTGTAGAAGACCTCGGGGGGGAAGTTGGTGGGGAAGACCACCGGCTGGGCCGGGTCGAAGACACCGGGCGCTGCAAGCAGCGGCGGGCAGTTCGCGTCGGCAGCGTTGAGACACTGCTCCACGCGACCGCCGGCGGCGTCCTCGTACCAGATCGGGAAGCCGTTCTGCGGATCGACAACGCCGGAGACCGCGGCGGCGGCGCTGGCCGGAGACGCGGTCGCGACGATGCCGGCCGCGGTCAGCGGCAGCAGCAGGAGAACGAGCAGGAAGTTCAGAAGGCGACCTCGGCCACGCGGGCCATACGTCGACGCCCTGAGGAGGGCGGGAGTGGTTGACGTTCGATTACTCATTGCGAGTTCCCCTTTAAGTGGTCCCAGCGCCGACATCCCCCGTGGAGGCCGGTGTGCTTCGAAGATTCACGCGGCAGCAGTTGGTCCGGTGCCGTCGTACTGAGAGTCCCCGTAGCAGTAGGGCTATTCAGTCAGGGCGGTCTCACCTCTCGCCAACCCCAAAATTGAGATCGCTACCCCCCAAGATGCGGGAAGCAAGGGACCTAAGACCCGCGCCCGAGGTGACACTTCGGGCAAATGGGTTGTTACAGCGGCAACGAGCACTCCACGTGCGCGCCATTGCCGGGCGACGACGTGAGCGTCAGCCGTCCGCCTACATCGGCGACCGTCTCCTGCACCAGTCGCAGGCCGAGGTGACCCTCCTTCGCGGAGTTGGCCGGATCGAAGCCGACGCCGTCGTCGCGCACCTCGAGGTTCAAGAACCCATCGGCCTGCGCAAGGGTGACGTGCACGTGCTCCGCCTTGGCGTGCTTGACGATATTGCGCAGCGACTCGCGAATGACCCGGAAGGCGAGCCGCGCAGTAGTCGGGGACGGAGTGAGCGGCTCGTCGACGTCGAGCGAGATTCCCATATGAGAGAACGCCTGCTGCTCAAGAAGTTCTCGCACCGCCTCGGCGAGCCCACGATCGTCGAGATCCGGAGGGTAGATGTCCGTCATCAGTGTGCGCAGGGACGATACGTCGCGGCGCACGATGCTGCCGGCCTCGTCGAGCTGGCCCTTCCAGTCGGCATCGGCGTCGAGCCGCCGGGACATCGAGGACAAGGAGATGCCCACGCCGGCGAGGTCCTGGATGACTCCGTCATGGAGGTCCTGGGCGATACGTCGTCGCTCGAGGTCCGAGGAATCGACGGCGTTCTTCAGCAGTCGGCGCCGTTCGGACTGCTGGCGGTCCACGCGCCGCGCAAGCGAGATGGCCAGGGGCAACGTGGCGAGGAAGAGAACGAGGAGCGCGCCCAAAGTCAGGGGCAGCAGGTCCTTGCGCAACTGCGCGGTGTCGTCCTCGAGGGCAGCGGTTGAGATGTAGCCCTCGAAGAGGAGGGGCTGGTTGGTCTGGTCGATGATGCCGGCGTACACCTCGACGAGCTCACCGGCGGAGCGCTCACTGACGTTCTCGGCCTTCTGAAGGTCCGAGACACTCGTGATGATGTTCCCGGTGCCGAAGAGCCCGTACTCGTTGCCCTCCATGTCGTAGGTGTTGCCGATGATCTGCGGCTCGTCCGCGTAGAGCACCTGCCCCTTGCCGCCACCGACGTCCGCCCACACCTTCACGTGAGCAAGTGAGCCGTCCTGCGACCGAGCCGACAGCGCGTCCTGCATCGCCTGGAGGGCCTCCGGCTGTGCCGCCCGGAACTCCTTGGTGGCCAGCGGCGTGACGATGTACGACGCGATCGCCCTGGCCGTCCGCTCCGCGTCTCGCGTTGCCTCAGATCGCGCGATGGCACCACTGATCAGGACGACTCCCACGATGACCACGGCCAGCACGAGAGCGCTCCACAGGATGTACCAGGCCAGCGCGCGCCGAAGCGCACGGTTGGATCCTGCGCTGGACTCGGGCCCGAGGATGTCGGACCCGAGGCTCACGGCCGGTCGCCGACCGAGATCAGGCCGTTGCGCGTGGCAACGACCACAGCCTCAAGCTGCGAGTGCGCGTCGAGCTTCGCCAGGATGCTCTTCACGTAACCGCGGCAGGTGTGCAGGCTGACGCCGATCTGCTTGGAGATCGTGCGCGGGTCCAGACCCTGGCCCAGGAGCTGCAGCACCTCGAGCTCACGCGGGGTGAGGCCGGGATCGGCAGCGGGCTCCCAGTTGGTCGAACGGCTGGCGAAGCCGGCAACGACCGACGGCGGCAGGATGAGACTGCCTCGACGGGCATTGCGCAGTGCCTCGAGCACGTCGGTGAGGGAGCCGTCCTTGGCGAGGAAGCCCGAGGCGCCGGCAGCGCCGGCCCGGGCCATCTCGCGCTCGCCCGCGTGGGCAGTGAGGATCAGCACCTTCAGGTTGGGGTGCGCCTTCGTCATCTCCGCCGTCGCCGAGATGCCGTCCTGCTCAGGCATCTCGAGGTCCATCAGGACGATGTCGGGCTTGAGCACCTTCACCATCTCGTGCGCCTCCGCCGCGTTTGGGGCGTACCCCACGCAGCTGAGGTCGGCCTCGGCGTCAAGCGCGCGGCCCAACAGTTCGGCGAACGTGCGGTGGTCGTCGACGACGAGCACACGCGTGATTACCTCGACCTCGACTTCGACGTCGGTGTCGTGATCCATGACTGCCCCTATTGACATTACTGATCCCCCCCTGGAATCGAACCCCTGAAGCGAAGGTCCCCTGACCAAAGCCTCTTGACGGGACAGGTTACGTGCGCTTCTACGAATAGTGATGCTCTTGACCGGTCAAGGGCCGGTCCCTTCCACCGCAGACTAGGGAGCGAGGTTTGGGGATTCCTTGGGCCGGGAATACCGCTGTCGCGAGCGCACGATCCACCGGTACCGATCGAGCCTTGACTGGGCATCTACTGATGCCATACAAAGGCAAACGTAAGCAAACGACATTTCATCGGCGGGTATGAGCCCCGATGGCCCGCGATCCCCCCGGCGCGCTCACCCGCCGGCTTCGGCCGGCCAGACAAGGACTGTGCCGTGAATACCCCTGCCACCTCGATGACCACCCCCTCAGATGACCAGACAGAGGGGGTCGCCGCCAACGGTCGACCCGACCTTCAGCTGGTCCCTCAGGCCGGCCGCGCGACCCCCGAGCAACTCCCGCTCGCCCTCGACTGGGAGGTGGCTCCGGGAGTTCCTGCGGTGCCACCCGTGCCCGTCGACCTGCGGATTGTGGGAGGCGAGCTCACCCCGGAAGAGCTCGCCGACCTGCCGGACCCGGGCAGGTGGGTGTCCCAGCTGGCGCGGGCCATCGCCGAGGTCTCCGTCGGAGAGCGGCCCCCGGCGCAGTTGACGCGCTGGGTGTCGCGCTCTGAACTCTCGCGGCTGAGCCTGCGCGCCAGTTATGTGGCGCGGCATCCGTCGGCCCGTGCCCAGCGCGGGGTCACCCGGCTGCGCACCGTGCGAGCCGTGCGGATCTGCCCGGTGGCCCCCGGGATCATCGAGGCGTCCGCGGTCCTGGTGGGCACCGACCGCGCCCAGGCCATCGCCATCCGGCTCGAGGCCACCGGCGGTCGGTGGCTTGCCACCGCCATCGACCTGCGCTGACCGGTCAGAAATCCCCGTCCGCGTGTCGGCGTGCCGACCCTGTGACTGGTGTGACGTAAGGGACTCTTGGGGCATGGCTTCCCCGCCCGAGCAGCAGCGTGCCCTTCCGGCCGGCCTGACGCCCGGGCGGATCGCCGTCGCTGCCCTGTTGGGAGCCATCGGTCTGGCGGTGGTGGCCGCATGGACCATCCCGGCGGTAGCAACGGCCGAGACGCGCGTCGGCACGTCCGCGGTCGCGGCTCCGGCCACGGGAACCGTCGACGACTCAACCGTCGCGGTCAAGACGGTCAAGCACAAGTCGCCGGTCGTGGCTTCGCGCATCCACAAGGCCAAGAACGTCCCGGACTTTCCCCGCGACCCCGCTCACTTCGGCAAGCGCATCGTCTACGACAAGGCACTGATGACGGTGTGGCTGATCGACAAGGAAAACCAGGTGGTGGCCCGCTATCCCGTGGTCGGCCGTTTCGACCGGCCCGCCAAGGGGACCTACCACGTGTTCTCCAAGTCGCCGAAGGCCTACAACCCCAACAGCAAGGTGACCTTCAACTGGATGAACCGGTTCACCTACGGTCCGGACACGAAGTCGGCCATCGGCTTCCACGCCATCCCTCGGTACTACAACGGCAAGGCGATGCACTCGACGAAGCAGCTTGGGCTCGCGATCGCTCGCGGCGGCTGCGTGCGCCTTTCCGAGAAGGCCGCGAAGGTGGTCTACGACTTCCTCAAGGTCGGCGACCTCGTGGTGGTGCTCCCCTCCCCCTGACCCGTCACCGTGACTCTTGGCTGACGCCCACCGCTATTGCCGCTGCTGCGTCACTCGTGGCTGCTCGCCGCACCCTCCGGCGTCAGTCCTGGCTGTTCGCCGCACCCTCCGGCGTCAGTCCTGGCTGTTCGCCGCACCCTCCGGCGTCACTCGTGGCTGGACAATTCGGACGCCGTGCAGCCACGACTGACCCAGTAGCAGCGGACTGCAACCACGAATGACGCCGGCGGGGGCGGCGTTTCGGCAGCTCGGCCTCGTCCGGTCAGCGCTTCTTGCGGTCAGCGCTTCTTGCGGTCAGCGCTTCTTGCGGTTAGCGCTTCTTGCGGTTCGCCCGCTCCGCACGTCGACGCTCGGCGCGGGATGCGTTGGGGTCGACCTCGACGATGCCGTCGCCCTCGAACTCCATCTCCCCGCGCGTCACGCCGCCGGACTCGCTGGGTGCGCTGTACTCCAGGTGCTGTGGACGTGCCGGACCCAGGCCCTTGGCCATGATCGCCGCGCCGCCCTCGGCCTTCGCCGCGGTCTGCGCCTCGCGGGAACCCGACGCCACGGCCGCGGCAAGCGCTGCAGCGGCACCGCTCGACGTCGCGTCCGTCAGCTCCTCGACCGCCGCGGCGGCCTCCTCGGACACCGGCGGGGCAACCTCCACCTCGAGGTTGAACAGGAACCCGACCGTCTCCTCCTTGATGCCGTCCATCATGGCCGTGAACAGGTCGAAGCCCTCGCGCTGGTATTCGATCAGCGGATCGCGCTGGGCCATCGCCCGCAGGCCGATGCCGTCGCGCAGGTAGTCCATCTCGTAGAGGTGCTCGCGCCACTTGCGGTCCAGCACGGACAAGATGACTCGGCGCTCGAGCTCGCGGGTGACCTCGTCGCCGAGCTCGACCTCACGTCGGTTGTACGCCTCCTGCGCGTCGTCGACGAGCTGAGTGGCCAGGAAGTCCGAGCTCAGCCCGGCGCGACCGCCACCGGATTCGTCCTCGAGCTCCTCGATCGTGACGCCCACCGGGTACAGCTGCTTCAGGGCAGTCCAGAGCTGCTCGAGGTCCCATGACTCGGGGTAGCCCTCGGATGTCGCCGCGCGGACATACCCGTCGACGGTGTCGGCGATGAACGTGCGGACCTGCTCCTCGATGTCCTCGCCCTCGAGCACTCGGCGGCGCTCGTCGTAGATCACCAGGCGCTGGCGGTTGAGGACGTCGTCGTACTTCAGGACGTCCTTGCGGATCTCGAAGTTCTGCGCCTCGACCTGCGACTGGGCCGACCTGATGGCGTTGGTGACCATCTTGGCCTCGATCGGCACGTCGTCAGGAACGTTGAAGCGGCGGAGGAAGGCGTCGACCATGTCGGACTTGAACAGCCGCATGAGGTCGTCCTCGAGCGACAGGTAGAACTGCGACTCGCCGGGGTCGCCCTGACGGCCCGAGCGGCCGCGCAGCTGGTTGTCGATGCGACGGGACTCGTGGCGCTCGGTCGCGAGAACGTACAGGCCGCCGAGCCCGGTGACCTCCTCGTGCTCGGTCGCGACGGACGCCTTCTGCTTGGCCAACTGCTCCGGCCATGCGGACTCGTAGTCCTCGGGAGTCTCGGCCGGCGACAGGCCCTGCTGCTGGAGTGCCGCGTCGGCCATGAACTCGGGGTTGCCCCCCAGGATGATGTCGGTGCCTCGGCCGGCCATGTTGGTGGCGACGGTGACAGCGCCCTTGCGTCCGGCCTGCGCGACGATGGCGGCCTCGCGGTGGTGGTGCTTGGCGTTGAGGACCTCGTGCGGCACGCCGTTCTGCTTGAGCAGCCGCGACAGGTGCTCGGACTTCTCCACGCTGGTGGTGCCCACGAGGATGGGCTGGCCCTTCTCATGCCGGTCCACGATGTCCTCGACGACCGCGTTGTACTTCGATTCCTCGGTCCGGTAGACGAGGTCCGCGTTGTCGAGACGCACCATCGGCCGGTTGGTCGGGATCGGCACGACGCCGAGGTTGTAGATCTGGTTGAACTCCGCGGCCTCGGTCATGGCGGTACCGGTCATGCCCGACAGCTTCTTGTACAGGCGGAAGAAGTTCTGCAGCGTGATGGTCGCGAGGGTCTGGTTCTCGGCCTGGACCTCGACGCCCTCCTTCGCCTCGATCGACTGGTGCAGGCCCTCGTTGTACCGGCGACCGTGCAGGATGCGGCCGGTGTGCTCATCGACGATGAGGACCTCGCCGTCCATGACGACGTAGTCGCGGTCGCGCTTGAACAGCTCCTTCGCGCGGATGGCGTTGTTGAGGAACCCGACGAGCGGGGTGTTGACGGTGTCGTAGAGGTTGTCGATGCCGATCTGGTCCTCGACCTTGTCGATCGCCTCCTCGAGGACGCCGATGGTCTTCTTCTTCTCGTCGACCTCGTAGTCCTGGTCGCGCTTGAGCGTGTTGGCGATGCGCGCGAACTCCTGGTACCAGTTGGCGGCCTGGTCTGCCGGGCCGCTGATGATGAGCGGCGTGCGTGCCTCGTCGATGAGGATCGAGTCGACCTCGTCGACGACGGCGTAGGCGTGACCGCGCTGCACGAGCTCCTCGCTCGACCACGCCATGTTGTCGCGCAAGTAGTCGAAGCCGAACTCGTTGTTGGTGCCGTAGGTGATGTCGGCGGCGTACTGGACGCGACGCTCGGCAGGGGTCATGTCCGAGAGGATCACGCCGACCTCGAGCCCGAGGAATCGATGGATGCGGCCCATCCACTCCGAGTCACGCTCGGCGAGGTAGTCGTTGACGGTGACGACGTGGACGCCTTCGCCAGACAGGGCGTTCAGGTAGGCAGGCAGGGTCGCGACGAGGGTCTTGCCCTCACCGGTGCGCATCTCGGCGATGTTGCCGAGGTGCAGGGCGCCGCCTCCCATGACCTGGACGTCGTAGTGCCGCTGGCCCAGCGTGCGCTTGGCCGCCTCGCGGACGGTCGCGAACGCCTCAGGCAGCAGGTCGTCGAGCGTCTCGCCCTCGCTGTAGCGCTTCTTGTACTCGTCGGTCAGGGCGCGCAGTTCGGCGTCCGTCAGGTCGACGAGGTCCTCCTCGATCGCGTTGACGGCCTTGGCGATGCCGTCGAGCTTGCGGAGGATCTTGCCTTCGCCGGCGCGAAGGATCTTGTCGAGCACTCCCACAGCGGTGAGACCTTTCCCTTGGCACACGAGCACGCCGCGAGGCATGCGAACGAGATCGGCCGGAGGCCGAGCCCCCATCGTACGGCCCCTGACCGGATCCACTACCGGCCCACCGCTCAGGTGCCACACTGCTTCCCATGCCGTCCGGAGCCCCGCCGACGCCGCCGGTCCTCAGTGACGGCGTCATCTCGCTGCGACCGCCCCGCATGGACGACGCCGAGGACATCACGGCGGCCTGCCAGGACCCCCAGTCCCAGATGTGGACGACGATCCCCGTCCCCTACAGCCTGAGCGACGCGGAGGGCTGGCTAGCGACCCGCGTGCCCCTCGACCAGTGGTGGGCGGCGCCCCTGTGGACGGTCACGGTGCCGCCCGCGGATCGGTGGTGCGGCAACTTCGACCTACGCCCGGACGGTGCCGGCGGCGCCGAGGTCGGGTTCATGCTGGCTCCCTGGGCACGGGGACACGGCCACTCCACCCGGGCGCTGCGGCTGATCTGCACCTGGGCGTTCTCGAGCCTCAACATCGAGGTCATCACCTGGTACGCGTACGTCGGCAACGAGGCCTCCCGCCGGGCCGCCCGGCGCGTGGGCTTCCGCATCCCGGACGTCGTGCTCCGCAAGCACAAGCCGCAACGCGGAGAGCGTCGCGACTCCTGGATCGGCGACCTGGTTCCAGGCGACCTGGCGACCGCGGCCCGGCGAGCCGAGGCGCACTATCTGGGACCGGCTCTCACGCCGCGCGAGCTCGACGTGCTCGCTCACCTCGCCCGCGGCGAGTCCAACAAGGTCATCGCCGTGGAACTCGGGATCAGCGAGAACACGGTCAAGAACCACGTCCGCAGCATCCTGGAGAAGCTGCAGGCGAAGTCCCGGGCCGAGGCCGTCGTCGTCGGGCTGGCGCAGGGCCTGACGTCGCTTCCCACCTGACGACGCCGGCGTCCACATCCCGGCGCCGTGCCGGTCCGCCATGCACCAACGGTCCATCCGTTCCTACGTGTCCCCGGCGAACCGGCACGTTTGAACAGTGCTCCTGTCCGACGCCCTGCACGACCTCGCCGACGTGGTCCTCGGCCGTGCCTGCGTCGGTTGCGGCGTCGTGGGCCGCGACTTCTGCGACGCCTGCCTCAAGGCGTGTCAACGACCCGCTGTACTTCTGCCCGTCCCACGCGCGGCCACGAACGCATGGGCGGGTTCGCCGTACGCCGGCACCGTGCGGACGTTGGTGCTGGCCTACAAGGACGGCCAGCGGAGTCTGGCGCGGCCCCTTGCTGTCCTTCTTGCGGACGTCGTCGCCGCGATCCTCGCAAGTCAGGGCAAGTCCGCGGGCTTCCTCGCACGGGTGCCCGGGCACCGACGGCCCGAGCGCGGTTTCGACGCACTGGGGCTGATCGTGCGGCACGCGGTGATCGACCTGCATCGCCGCGGCTTGGTCGTTCCCGCACTGCGGATACTCGCCCGTGAGCACGACTACCCGGCGGCGAAGAACCTCACTCGCCCGGCGCGACTGCGCGAACTCGACGGCGCCTTCGTTGCTCGACCGTCACCGGGCGACCTCGGCCTCCCGAAGCGGCTGCCGGTGATCGTCGTCGACGACGTCATGACGTCCGGTGCAACGCTGGCCGAGGCCATCCGTGCCTTGCGCTTCGCGGGCTTCGAGCCGGACTGCGCCGCCGTCATCGCGGCCGCGGGACTCGATACGCCGGGATCAGCCCGGGTAGGCCGGCGAGGAGCCGCGAACCCGCTCGGTCCATGAGCCGCCGACCGACTCGTACACCAGGCCGTCCGCCGCGCCGACCAGGCTGGGCAGCCCCGGCGCCGCGGCAAGGCTGATGGGCGCCTCGGGCGTACCGCGCGTGACCGACGACCCGCGGGCCAGGTCCACTTCGAACACCTGGAGCGACCCCGCGCTCTCGCTTCCGAGCACGGAAAGAGAGTCAGCACCCGACCACGCGACGTCCACCACCTCGACGAGACGGGACTCGATGCGGATCGGGGCGTCGATGGTGATGCTCGCGCCACCGCCGAGGGTGCGGACGATCCTCGCCAGCAGCAGGCCGGTTCGGGGACCGTTGCGCACGATCAGCGCGGCCCGGGTTCCGTCGCGCGACGGGAATGCGCCGATCAGGCTGGCGCGATCCGACAGTCCCTCGACCGCGATCGGCGCGTAACTGCCGTCGCCATCGACCGAGATCAGGCCAAGAGATCCATCGACCATCCACACGGAGCCGGAGCGGTCGAATGCCAGCCCAGTCGGAGAGCCGGCCTCCCTGATCCGAATGAGCGGCGCGCCCTCCGCCAGCCGGCCCTTCCACACCGCTCCCTCAGGGTCGATACCGGCGACGGTCTCGGAGTCCAGCGAGATGGCGATGTCGACCAGTGACTTGGCGCCTGAGCCGGCGCTGCCCGGCACCGGGCGGACGCCCGCTGGGATCAGTCGGACGACTCCGTCCGGACGCGTGGCGTAGCCCGAGGAGCCGGCCGGCATCCCGTTGGGGTCGACCGCCGGCCACGCGTCGCGAGGCTGCGGCGACGCGGCGCCGGGAACGATCAGCGGCTGCCCGGCTGCGGTGATCTCGACGGCCTGGACGTCGGGAAGCTGCTTCAGGGTCCAGACGATCTGCTGCGAGATCGCCTGCCGCGTCCGGTCGTCGGCCTTGCGGGCGTTGGCGGTCAGGTCGACCTTGGCGACGCCCGCCTCGATCGGGACCGAGTCGATGTTCAGCTTGACGGCGTCCGGGAATCCGGTGCGCACGGCCGGCAGCAGCCAGTCGCTGGGACCAGCAACCAGGCGTCGCACCAGGGTCGTGGCCAGGCCCGAGCCGATGACCGGGACCATCCGTGCGTCGGGCACGAGGGTGTCGAACTCCGGGTTGAAGAAGTACACCGCGAAGCTCCGGAAGGCGCGATCAACGTCGGACTGGGAGAGCATCAGGCCCTGCGGCACGGAGTTGATCCGCCACTCCCCATTGGCCTTGACCAGCCCGAACACCTGCTTGAGTTCGCTGTTCGGCGCTGCCAGGGCGAACCGCCCGTTCGTGGCGATGGTCCCTGACTGCGTGGCGGTCATCACGACGGTCTGGCCAAGTTCCTGCAGCGCAGGGGCCCCGTCGTAGACCGCGACGCCGCCGTCGGTGTCCCAGGAGGCACTCGCGTCAGGGGTCAGGAACTGGCGCGCCACCGCGTGGCTGTCGTCGAAGGACGCCGACGCATCCAGGAAACCCTGGACGACCTGGCTCTCGGTCATCCCCTCGCGTGGCCCGCGCGCGATGACGCGGATGAACTGGTCCTCGCGGTCGACGCCCACCTGCTCGCCCTGCTGGATCGCACCCTGGGTCGGGACCTGCGCAATCAACGACGTGGGCACTGCCGAGCACGCCGCGAGCAGACCCGCACTCGCAAGCAGCAACCCGACTCGGAATGGACTCACCGTCATGACGGGTCCCCCGCGTTGATCACGAAGGTTCCGGCGGCGGTCGTCGGCGTCTCCCCAAGCTCCTCTATGGCGCGGACCGGCTTGTCGAACGCGACGTCGAGCTCGTCGACCGGCGGCAACGGAAGGGGCGACTCCCGGAAGCCGACCTTGCGGTCGCACGGCAAAGTGAGTCGGAAGCAGGCGCCGGTCCCGGGCTCGCCCCACGCCTCGAGCCAGCCGCCGTGAAGGCGGGCGTCCTCGAGCGCGATCGCCAGCCCGAGGCCCGTGCCCCCGGTCGTACGGGCTCGCGCCGGGTCGGCACGCCAGAAACGGTTGAATACCAGAGCAGACTCGCCGGGGCGCAGACCCACGCCGTAGTCGCGGACCGTGACGGCGACGGCCTCCTCGTTGATCGCCATCACGACGTCGACACCACGTGCATTGCCATGCTCGATGGCGTTCTCGATGAGGTTGCGCACGATGCGATGCACGCGCCGCGGATCGCATTCGACGACGCAGGTTCCGTCCATGGGGCGCAGGCGCAGCTCGATGCCGTTGCGGGAGGCAAGCGACGTTGCGGCCTCCATCGCGCGCTGTACCAGAATGACCAGGTCGATGCGCTCGGCGTCGAGCACTGCCGCGCCCGCATCGAAACGGGAGATCTCCAGCAGGTCGACGAGGAGCTCCTCGAAACGGTCGAGTTGGTTCTGGAGCAGCTCCACGGCGCGCGAGGTGGGGGCGTCGAGCTGGTCGCGGTCGTCGTAGACGACGTCGGCCGCCATGCGGATCGTCGTGAGAGGCGTGCGCAGCTCGTGCGAGACGTCGGACACGAAACGCTGCTGAACGCGCGAGAGCTCCTCCAGTTGGCGGATCTGCCGCGCGAGGCTGACAGCCATCTCGTTGAACGACGTGGCAAGGCGGGCGAGGTCATCGGTGCCTTTGACTTTCATCCGCTCCGACAGGTTCCCCTCGGCCAGGCGCGCCGCGGTCTGCGATGCCGCGCGGACCGGGACGACGACTTGTCGAGTGACGATCCACGCCACGAAGGCCAGCAACAGGACCAGCAGCAGGCCTACACCGACGACCGAACTGCGAACGAGGTCGAGAGTCGACTGCTCCTGTCCGAGCGGGAACAGGTAATACAGCTCGTACGGACCGACCGTGGGCACCAGCATGGGAGCACCAACGATCAGGCCTGGCGCGGTTCGACCGTCGAGGAACTGGATCTGCGTGTAGGTCCATGACTGCCGCTGCGAGTCGACGACAGCCTTGCGCAGGTCAGCCGGGACGCTGGATTCCGCAACGAGGTTCGTGCCGCGCTCGGGCGCGTCGCTGCTCGGCTGCGACGACAGCAAGAGGACGTCGAAAGTCGATGGCGAGCCGGCCTGGGTGGCGAGCGCGCTGACGACGCTGTCGACAAGGCGCGACGGCGACGGGGTGGACGGCCCGGTGTCAGCCGCGTCGAGGATGCGTTGGGCCTCGCCAAGCCCCGCCGAGGCCTCCCCGACGGAGATGCGTTCCTTGGCGTTGAGGAGGCCGGACGTGACGCGTGACAGCAGCGAGAAGCCGAGGACCCCGACCACCACCAGCGACAGCAGCAGGGTCGTCAGCGTCACGCGCAGCCACAGCGACCGACGCCAGACCCGTCCGATCGCCCGAGGTATGGCGAGCAGCACGTCGGAGAGCCTGCGGAGGAAGCCGGTCATTGCATTCCAGCGACTACGCCGGGCCCGCCTTGTAGCCGACGCCTCGAACGGTCAGGACCACGTCCGGGCGCTCGGGATCGCGCTCGACCTTGGCGCGCAGGCGCTGCACGTGCACATTGACCAGGCGGGTATCGGCCGCGTGGCGGTAGCCCCAGACCTCCTGCAGCAGGACTTCGCGCGTGAAGACCTGGCCGGGCTTGCGGGCCAGGCACACGAGCAGGTCGAACTCCAACGGCGTCAAAGACAGCACCTCACCCGAGCGCTTCACCGTATGGCCGGTGACGTCGATCTCGAGATCACCGACGATGAGGACCTGAGCGGGCGCCTCGTCGTTGCGACGGATGCGCGCGCGGATGCGCGCCACCAGTTCCTTCGGCTTGAACGGCTTGACGACGTAGTCATCCGCCCCGGACTCAAGCCCGACGACGACGTCGATCGTGTCGCTCTTGGCCGTGAGCATGACGATGGGCGTGCCGGACTCAGCGCGGATGGCCCGGCACACGTCGATGCCGTCACGGCCGGGCAGCATCAGGTCGAGCAGGACGAGGTCGGGCTTGGACTCGCGGAACGCGTTCAGCGCCTCCGCACCATCCCCGCAGAAGACCGGCTCGAAGCCCTCACCGCGCAGGACGATGCCGAGCATCTCTGACAGCGCCGCGTCGTCGTCAACGACGAGAACGCGACCCCGAGGAGGGACTGAGGGGCCGCCTGGCGTCACCGACATGTCCCTATGGTGACATCCCGGGGGTGCCGAGGAGGAAGAGAAGGGCCCCCGGGGCGTTCACGAGCCCATGGGCGAGCATCGAAGCACCCGTCGAACCGGTCTTCGCCCGCACGAGGCCGAGGATCAGGCCGGTGGGGAGAAGGACGAAGAAGCGGACCGGCTCGAAGTGGAAACCGGCGAAGACCACACCGGAGATCAGCACCGTGACGAGAGCGCTGAAGCCTCGCTTGCGGAGCGCGGCGAAGAACAGTCCTCGGAAGAACAGCTCCTCCACTATCGGCGCGAAGACCATCACCACCAAGGCGAACACCACCACGACGAACCGGTTGCCGTCCTGGACGAGCTCGTCGCCGGCATCACCGGCCGTGGAACTGAGGTCGGGCGCGAAGTGCGTAGTGATGGCAGCGGCGGTCGCGGCGCAGACGATGGCCGCCAATCCGCCCAGCGCACCCCAGCCGGCGTCGCGCCACGTCAGGCTCAACCCGAGGTCGATGACCGGGCCGTTGCCGCGCCACCGGGTGGCGATGATCGGCCAGCCGGCCAGCGCCAGCCACGGGGTGGTGGTGCCTATCAGGACCTGCGCGGCGAGCGGGGCGTCCGCGAAGTACAGCATCCCGCCGACGCCGGCACCGATGAAGACGGTGGCGATAAGTGCCCAGAAGACGCCCCACAGCCCCCAGCGAGGCGGGACCAGCGTGCGGCCGCGCGCGATCGCCTCGGTGACCGTGACCGGGCAGCCCGGGTAGTCCGCGGGCACTGGCGGGGCGACGGTCACCACGTCACGCTACACATCGGCGGCTCACCCCCGTCCTCCTGAGGCCACACCGCTGCCGCCCATCCCGCGGCGAACGCGGCGGTCCACCAAGCGAATCTCGCCGACTGTCGCCCAGACGACAGCGCACCATTTGCCCGAACGCGAGGCTGACGGCGGATCAACGAACGCTGGATCCCTGACAAGGAGGACTGTCATGACACATCCAACCCGTCGTTTCCTCATCGCCGTGGCCACCATCGTGACGGTGGCCGTCTTCTCTGCGACCGATGCCTTCGCCCGCGAGGCTCCCCCTGAGATTGGTCCATTCCCGCCCAGGCCACACATGACCACACCAGCTCCCCTCCTCGATCAGGTGACGTGGCTCGTAGCGGGGGCCGTACTTGGTATGGCTGTGGCCGCGCTGGCCGTTGCGGCGTACACGATCGCAAGGCGCCATCGCCAACAGACCAGCCCCGTCACCGCTTCGTAGCTCGTTCGCCCTACCGACGGGAGAGTCGATAGACAAGTTCTTCACGTCTGCACGGGTGGGCAACGTCCAGTTGAACAGCGTCTGGGCTATGTCAGGCCTGATCTACGAACAGCTCTGCGCGAAGTGACACGCCCAGCGCCCCGGCCACCGGGCCCTTGCCCGGTGGCACGGTGGCGCAGTGGCGCGGTGGCGCGGTGGCGGTAGCCTCGGGCCAATCACAAGGAGCGCACCATGAAGAGTCCGATCCGCATCGCGCTCGGCGCTGTTGCCATCGTCATCGGCCTGGTCTGGTTCTTCCAGGGGATCGGCCGGCTGGCCGGCAGCCCGATGACCGGCGTGGGCTTCTGGGCCTGGGCCGGAGCCGCGCTCGTGATCATCGGCCTGCTCGTCATCTTCCGCCCCGGTCGCCCCCGCGATCCCGACGCCTCCGAAGGCCCCACTCCATGAAGCTCCCCATGCGCCCATGAACCTCAACACCATGAACCCGCTCCAGCGTGCCATCGGCATGGTCATGTTCGTCGTCGGCTTCGTATGGATGCTGCTCGGTCTGGGGTTCGTCAGCGGCAGCGTGATGAGCGGCCAGACGTGGGCGGCGATCCTCGGCTTCGCGGTCCTGGCCGGCGGCCTGTTCGTCCTCACCCGAAAGCCGAAGGCCGCCGAGCCGCCCTCGGATGGCGCAGCGCCTCCCCAGGCCAGCGACGACGCCGACCCGTCCTAGGTCTCAGCCCTTCTCAAGGTCCGCGCGATAGTCGGCCACGATGGCATTCGCGTGGCCGTGTCCCATCCCGTACTCGTTCTTGAGCAGGTTGACCATGTCCATGTGCTTGTCGAGCTTGGCCTTCTTGAGGATGTTCTTCCAGTACGAGATGGGCTGGCCGTACTTCGCCTCGATCGACGGGAAGTACGACTTGGGTCCCTGCACCTTCTCAGCCATCCCGGTACCTTAAGCCACCGCGCCGAGACCTACACCTGGCGTCGCAACAAGGGTGCGCGGTCAGTCGGTGGTCGCAACGCCTTGAGTTGAGGGGTTGCGATGCGG
>JBAXSI010000032.1:0-34691 GCA_037130755.1 Actinomycetes bacterium | reverse complement strand
CTCCTGCTAACGTCGAACACCTAATCCGTGTTGCGACCACCGCATGAAACCGCCACGGCCTTGCGACGCCTAGTGCTGCAGTCGGCGAACGGTGTCGGCGACTACGCCGACGAGGCGGTCGATCTCCTCGGTGGTGTTGTAGACGTGCGGGCTGACCCGGACCTGGCTGTGGATCCCGTGCTTGTCGAAGTCCACGCGGGCGTAGTCAGCGGTGGACAGGCTCACATTGATTCCGCGTGCGCGGATCGCCGGGACGAGGTCTTCCGCGTCTACGGATGCGTGCGTGAAGGTCACGATGCCGCTGCGCTGGACCCCGCGATCGCGCACTGTCACGCCGTCAATCGCCGCGAGTGTAGTGCGTGCGTGGTTGGCCAGCTCGCCGATGCGGACTGCGATCGCGTCGATGCCCAGATCGAGTGCATAGTCGATCGCGGCGCCCATGCCCAGCAGCGCGGCGTACGACCGCTCCCAGTACTCGAACCGGCGCGCGCCGCTGCTGATGGCATACCCGTGACTGAGCCACGTCGCTGAATGCAGGTCGAGGGGGAACGGCTCGAGCTCGGTGAGCGCGCGGTCGGAGGCGTACAGGAAGCCGGTGCCGCGGGGTCCGCGCAGGAACTTGCGACCGGTGGCGGAGAGGAAGTCGGCGCCGATCGCCGCGATGTCGAGCGGGACCTGTCCGGCCGACTGGCATGCGTCGACGAGGTACCAGGCATCCGCGTCGCGAAGCACTGCGCCGATCGCCTCGACGTCGTTGATGAGCCCGTTCTGGGACGGGCAATGGGTGATCGCGACCAGGGCGACCTGGTCGTCCAGCAGGTTCGTCAGGGCATCGACGTCGACGCAGCCGTTGTCGTCGTCGGGGATGAACTCGACGGACGCGCCGCTCTGCGCTGCGACCTGCAGCAACGGCAGGACGTTGGACGCGTACTCAGCGGACGACACCAGGATCCGGTCCTCGCTGCTGAACCCGCGCGTGAAGGCAATCGCCTGGAAGCCGCGAGACCAGCCCTCGGTCGCCGATTCGACGAGGGCGACCTGCTCGGGTCGGCTGCCGATGAGCGTCGCCACCGACGCGGAGACCGCCTCTATCCGTGCGTCCGCCTGCGCGTGCGCCTCGTAGCCGCCGATCGCCTCCTCGAGGCGCAGGTGGTCGACCACGGTGTCCGTCACGACCGCGGGCGGCAGGGCGGAGCCGGCGTTGTTCAGGTGGGTCACGTTGGTGCAGCCGACGGTCTGCTCGCGCAGCCGAGCGACGTCCAGGGGAACGGTCATGCGGGCCATCCAACCCCATCGTCCCCAGCCGAAACAGGACGGTCGGCTCCCGTCATGCCCCCGCTTAGACTCCAGTCATGGCCGGACGGATCAGGGACGAGGACATCGCCCTGGTGCGCGAGCGCGCGCAGATCGACGATGTTGTCCGCGAGTACGTCAGCCTCAAGTCGGCCGGCGGCGGCTCGCTCAAGGGCCTGTGCCCGTTCCACGACGAGCGGTCGCCGAGCTTCCACGTCACCCCGAGCCGCGGCATGTGGTACTGCTTCGGCTGCGGCGAGGGCGGCGATGTCCTCTCCTTCGTCCAGAAGATCGACCACCTGACCTTCGCCGAGGTTGTCGAGAAGCTGGCCGAGCGGACCGGCGTCGAACTGCGATACGTCGACGGTGGGGCCGCGATCAACAGGCAGCAGGGCCAGCGCACCCGCCTCGTCGAGGCACACAAGCTGGCCGCCGCGTTCTACGTGGAGCAACTGGCCGGTGCCGAGGCGAAGATCGGGCGCGACTTCCTCACCGCACGAGGCTTCGACGCTGAGGCTGCGGCGCACTTCGGGGTCGGCTTCGCGCCGAAGTCATGGGATGCGCTCACCAACTACTTGCGCAAGAAGGGCTTCACCGACGCCGAGCTCATGGCCGGCGGCCTCGTCAGCCAGGGCAACCGAGGCGTGTACGACCGCTTCCGCGGCCGCCTGGTGTGGCCGATCCGCGACCTAGGTGGTGACGTCATCGGATTCGGTGCGCGCAAGCTGATGGACGACGACGACGGCCCCAAGTACCTCAACACCCCTGAATCGCCGATCTACAAGAAGAGCCAGGTGCTCTACGGCATCGACCTCAGCCGCCGGGAGATCTCCAAGAGTCAGCAGGCCGTCATCGTCGAGGGCTACACCGACGTCATGGCGTGCCACCTGGCCGGGATCACCACCGCGGTCGCCACCTGTGGAACAGCGTTCGGCTCGGAGCACATCAAGGTCCTGCGCCGCCTTCTGATGGACGACGACCAGATGAAGGGCAACGTCATCTTCACGTTCGACGGGGACGCGGCCGGGCAGAAGGCGGCCCTGCGAGCCTTCGAGGAGGACCAGCGTTTCGTCACGCAGACCTACGTCGCCGTGGAGCCGAGCGGACTGGACCCCTGCGACCTCCGGCTCGAGCACGGTGACGAGGCCGTTGTCGCGCTGATCGATCGGCGCGTGCCGCTTTTCGAGTTCGCTATCAAGTCCACGCTGGCGGCCTACGACCTCGAGTCTGCAGAGGGTCGTATCGGCGCCCTGCGCGACGCCGCGCCGGTCGTCGCCAAGATCCGTGACCCAGCTCTTCGCCCCGAGTACACGCGCCGCCTGGCGGGCTGGCTCGGCATGGACGTCGAGTCCGTCTCGCGTGCCGTCGCAGGGCGTGGCGAGCCCGCGCGCACCGAGGCGCCGCCCGATCCACGGGCCTTGGCGCCCAGGGGGTCGTCCGATCAGCGGCGGGATCCCGCCCTGATCGTCGAGCGCGAGACTCTCAAGTGCGCGCTCCAGCAGCCCGGGGCGGTCGAGCAGTGGTACGAGAGCGTCGAGGACACCGCCTTCACACACCCGCGCGCACGTGAGGTGCATTCAGCCATCGCGGCTGCCGGGTATCCACGTGCCGTCCTCGCCGGACTGGCGTGGATCGACGCAGTGCTCGAGAACTGCGCCGACGACGAGGTCCGCCGTCTCGTGCGCGAACTCGCCGTCGAGCCACTTCCGGCTGATGCGGGCCAGGACGAGCGCTATGCGATCGGCGTCATCGCGCGACTGCTGGAACTCGACGCATCCAGGCGTGTGGAAGACCTTCGTGGCCGACTGCAGCGCACCGATCCGGTCGCTGCGGAGGCTGAGTACGCGCAGTGCTTCGCCGAACTGCTGGCGCTGGAGGAGTACCGAAGGTCCTTGAAGCAGGAGACGCTGGGCGGGGTGACGTGAAGGTCCGACGTCCGTCACTACCCGAGCGACTGCCCGCCGACGTGCCCGATCGACTCGGTGTCCGCGCGGGGGAGAAGGTGATCGCCTGGGGGTCGTCGTCCGGCGGCGGCTACGTCGTGGCGACCGATCGCGCCCTGTACGCGGACGGGCTCGGCGCACGCACCCGCTGGAGCAGCATCAGCCGCGCGGGCTGGGACGAGCCGGTACTGTCGCTGACGATCCTCGACGAGTCCGGACGGGTCACGCGACCGGTACGTCTGCGCGTGGACGACTCCCGCGACCTGCCGCCGGCCGTGCACGATCGCGTGACGGCGAGCGTCGTGGTCAGCGAGCGCGTCGAGCTGAAAGAGGGCGCCAAGGCCCTGCTGGCCGCCCGGCAGGACAGCGATGACGGGCAGATCCGCTGGTCGGTCGTGTTCGACGCGGGCCTGGACCCGACCGACCCCGACCTCAGGCGCGCCGCCGACGCGGCGCTGGGGCAGCTTCGCGGATCCCTGGGGATCTGACCACGGCGCTGACTTGCTATTCTTCCCGGGCCGGTTCGCCGGTGCCGTCCCCCATAGCTCAATTGGCAGAGCATTCGACTGTTAATCGAAGGGTTTCTGGTTCGAGTCCAGATGGGGGAGCAAGGGCCTCAACACCGCAGGGTGTTGGGGCCTGACTGCTCTCCCGCGGACGGACCGACGCAGCGCCTTCCTGACCGCTCATCTCACCGCTCGCCTGACTGGATTCGGGGCGATCTGCTGCATCTGCGGGGGTGTCGTGGTGGCGCGCGGGAATGCCCGGTCATTTAACCTCGCTGCCCGGTCATGACTGCCTTTTGTCCACGAACCCCCCAATTGAGGGATCGGCATACCCATGGGGTAGCCCATATGGTCCGGGGGACGCTTAACCGGGATTTTGCCTTCGCTTGATGAGGGTTCGGGGAATCCACGGGGGAGTCAGAGCACCAGGGGCCGATTGCGGTTCCATCGGACCAAGGGTCCGGGGGGACCTAGGGGGATTGGGATGATGGAAATGATCGATAACGTCGCACGGGGGGCTTCATCGAAAGCGGCGCGTCGAGGGCGGGCGGTGGCCTTAGTGGCCGCCGCCAGCCTCGTCCTTGCCCTGGTCGGCCTCGCGCAGGCGCCGGCCGCCAGTGCGATCACCGGCAATATCTCGTCCTCGCTGCCGGTCACCACGCCGGCGACGCCGTGGAACATCCCGTTCCTGGCCAAGGTCGTCGCGACCCAGCTCACGGTGCCGGGCGTAGCGGCGGACTTCACCGTCGTGCCAGCACTGCCGCAGGGCCTCTCGCTGAGCACGACCGGCGTATTTACGGGCATCCCCAGCGTTCTGAGCGGGCCGCAGACCTACACGATCACGGCCTCAGTGGTTGGTGACCCGGTGGTCGTGACCATGCCGATCACGCTCGCGGTCGTGCCGAACATCATCGCTCCCGTTGGGACCATCAACGGAACAGCCGGCCAGCCACTTCCGGCCGGCAACGTCCTCAAGGCCGAGGGCTTCACGGTGCCGCTGCTCACGTTCAACCCGCCGCTCCCGTGGCTCTCGATCGACCTCAAGGGCGTGATGTCCGGGACGCCGCCAACCGCAGGGGCCATAACCTCCGTGGTCACGGCCAGCGAGTCGGGTTTCCCGGGCGGCCAGACGGCAACCGCGACCCTCAACTTCAACATCGCTCCGGCCGGGGCGACTCCGCCGCCGGCAGGCGCCGGGCTCACGCCGGCGACGCAGACAGCGGTCGGCACCGTGGGTGTCGCCCTGGCTCCGGCTTTGGCGGCCTTCCCCTCGTCAGCGACGACCAAGTACACCGTGACTCCTGACATCACGCTGGCGGCAGGGCTGACCTTCTCGACGACCTCGGGTCTGGTGTCCGGCTCGCCGACGAAGTCGGTCGCCGCCGGCACCGCATTCCTCATCGAGCAGCGCGACGTGACCAGCAACGCAGTCCTCGCGAGCAGCTCGCTCAACCTGACGGTGAACGGGTCGCTCGGCGCCACGCAGGTCGTACGGGTCGTGGCTGGCGCGAACCTCACCTCGACCGTTCCGTTCGGCCCGACCGCAGCCACCGCTGCCGGTCTCGGCGCTGGCGTGACCTTCACCGTCTCGCCGGCACTGCCGACCGGCCTCGTTCTAGACCCGGCCACCGGCGCACTGTCCGGCGTTCCGGCTGCCGCGGTTGCCGGCGACTTCGTCATTACGGCCACCGACGCCGCAGGGGCCAAGGCCACCGGAACGGTCACGATCTCGGTGGGTGGCTCGATCGCGCCGGCGTTCCAGTCGCTGACCGGGACAGTCGGCCAGAACGTGACGTCTCAGGCGATGTCCGCAACGGGCATGAGGGCGCCGATCATCTACTCGATCGCGCCCGTCGCGCCCGGCGGCCTCCAGTTCGATCCGGCCACGGGCGTCCTGAGCGGCATCCCGACGGTCGCTGTCCTCAACGGCAGCTTCACCATCACCGCAACCGATGCGGCCGCGGCGAAGTCGACGGCCTCGTTGACCCTCACGGTCTCGCAGGGGCTGCTGGCCACCCCGGTCATCGGAACGGTCACCGGCGGTGCGCAGATCGGCAGCCTGCAGATCTACTTCGCGACGCCGACCGGGGCAACGGCCGGGCAGTCCTACACGGTCCAGGTCTACGACGCCACGGGCACGACGCTGGTCACCAGCGTGACCACGACGACGTCACCGGTGACGGTGACCGGCTTGGTGGGGGGCACCACGTACTCCGTCATCGTCATGACGGGCGGACTTGACGGCACAGCACCGGTCCAGTCCCTGCCGAAGACGGGCACTGCGTCGTCGACCGCGACCGCGCAGTCCGCGTCCTTCGCCTCGGGTGGCACGGTTCCCTTCTCACTCAACTCGGGCTCGACCTCGAGCCTTTCCAGCCTGTCCGCCTTCGGCATCACCGTTGGCACTGCGGCCAAGACCAAGAAGGCCACAAAGGCCTTCGCCACGAAGAAGCCGACGCGCAAGATCAAGAAGGCCGAGAAGATCCACGCTCCGGTCAACACGTTTGTCAGCATCGTCTTCCCAAAGATCCCGGTGAAGGGGCTCGTGCAGGTGATGGTCCGCGTGCAGAAGCACAACTGGGTCTCGGCGGGCTACGTCCAGGCCGATGACTCGGGCCAGCTGACGCTGCCGGCGCTGGAGTCGAGCAACCCGGGAACCTTCGCGATCAAGCTCAAGCCGCCGGCCGGCAAGTCCGGTCACGTCAAGATCGTCTTCGACGCGCCGAAGGGATCGAGCTCGGACTCGTCCTCTTCAGACTCCTCTTCGTCGTCCTCGTCCTCGGGGTCCTCGACGAAGAAGCCGTCTAGTGCAGGAACGCAAAGCGGATTCTGAGATGCCCACCATGACCCGCGCCGCCAAGCGGTGGCTGGGCCTGGCCACGTCGACCACGGTCGCTATGGCTGGACTCGCCGGAATCGCCTCGCCCGCCCTCGCCGTCGCCAACAGCAGCGAGCTCGTCGTCTCGTCGACGGACCTCGCGTTCATCCTGCACCAGATCCAGGTCGCCGAGACGCACGCGTCGCGCGAGGGTGCCGGTCTCGGCCTGGTCGTGCCGGCCACCTCGGTGCTGGGCTCGGGGCCCAACGACGTACCGACCACGGCGACCCCGTGGGGTCTTCGCCAGGTGGACGGCCGCAACAACAATCTCGGTGGTGGCGGCGCCAACAAGGGCGCGGCGGACATGCCCTTCCCGCGCCTGACCGCCCCTCAGTGGCGTCCCGGCTACGGCACCAACGTGCCGGTCAACGCAGCCGGATTCGCGACGGCCAATGGCGGCGGGCCGAGCAACAACCCGCCGTCGGGCGCTGTGCAGTTCTTCGAGGACAGAAGCCCGCGCATGATCAGCAACCTGATCGTCGATCAGACCCCACACGACCCGAGCAACCCTGCCGCGATGTTCAACCCAGCCGCGGAGACGGTCGCGGGCTCGTCCAAGCCGGTCGCGGGCAGCGGTGGCATCGGCTTCGGCTCCGTCGAGATCCCGAACGTGGCTCCCGCGGGCGGCATCGCCCCGCCGTACAACTCGATGTTCACCTACTTCGGCCAGTTCTTTGACCACGGTCTGGACCTGGTCGGCAAGTCGGCCACCTCGTTCGTGACGATCACGCCCAACGACCCGGCCGATCCGCTGTCGGGCAAGGGACCGATGTTCCTCTCGCGCGGCACCTACCCCGTGGGCTCGAACGTGCAGACCACAGCTGGGACGAACCACACAACGCCGTGGATCGACCAGAACCAGACGTACGGGTCGACTGCGTCCAAGCAGGTCCTCCTGCGTGACTACAAGCTCGATGCGAACGGCAAGCCCGTCTCCACTGGCCTGCTGCTGGCCAACGCGACGCCGGGCAACATCGGCACGTGGGCCGACCTGAAGAAGCAGGCGCAGAACGTGCTGGGCCTCCAGCTCGTCGACACCGACATCACCCGCGTCCCGCTGCTCCTCACGGACGAGTACGGCCGCTACCTGCGCGGGCCCAACGGCTTCCCGCAGCTGGTGACGAACGTCCTGGTCAACGGCACCAACGCTGTCATCGAAGGCAATCCGGCTGCGCCTGTCGCCACCAGCGGTGTCATCCCGGCCGGGATTCCCGGTGCGGGGCTGGCGTACAAGGCCGTGCCGACCGAACACGCTTTCCTCGACGACATCGCGCACAACGCGACGCCGTTCTCGTCGTCGGGCGCGGTGCTCACTCCTGACGCGGACACCACGGTCGGCAGCATCGCGGTCCCGCCAGCGAAGGGCACGTTCGACAACGAGCTCCTCGACCGTCACTTCATCACCGGTGATGGCCGTGGCAACGAGAACATCGGGCTGACGACGGTCCACACGATCTTCCACGCCGAGCACAACCGGCTCGTGGGCGACATCGACGTCACCCTGCACGACCCGGCCAACGCCAACCTGCTCGCCGGCTTCCAGGCAGCGGGGTGGGGATACGGCGAGCGCCTGTTCCAGGCCGCCCGGCTGGTGAACGAGAACGAGTACCAGCACCTGGTGTTCGAGACGTTCGTGCGCCGCGTCGATCCGTCGATCCATGCCTTCTCCAGCTACGCGCCGAACGTGAACCCCGACATCACCACGGAGTTCTCGCAGGCGGTCTACCGTTTCGGCCACTCGATGCTCAACGAGACGATCCCGCGCGATGGCCTTGCGCCACTGAGTCTGTTCGACGGGTTCCTCAACCCCGTCGAGTTCAACGCCGGCGGCCTCGACGGCCACCAGGCCGCGGCGGCCATCGGCATCGGCACGTCCCGTCAGGTCGGCAACGAGATCGATGAGTTCGTGACCGGGGCCCTGCGCAACAACCTCGTGGGCGTGCCGCTCGATCTCGCGGCGCTGAACATCGCGCGCGGCCGGGACATGGGCATCCCGTCGCTGAACAACACGCGCCTGCAGTTGTTCCGCATGACCGGCAACGCCGCACTGTTCCCCTACGACAACTGGAACCGGTTCGCCGATCCGGCCAACCTGCGGCACCAGGCGTCGTACGTGAACTTCCTGGCCGCCTACGGCCGCTGGCCGGCGATCCTCGCCGCCACCACGGTGGCCGGCAAGCGGCAGGCCGCCAATGACCTGCTCGCCTCGGCTGCCGACGCCAACGCGGCCGACCACGGTGACGCCGTGGCCTTCCTTTCCGGCACCGACGCGACCGCCTCGGGCGGCCATGACTGGCGGCGCAGCTACGACTCGAACGGCGTGCCGAACACCGTCGGTGGCCTGCTCGACAGCCCGACCGGCATCGACGACATCGACCTGTGGGTCGGCGGACTGGCCGAGGCGCGGGGCGCTGCGGCCGGCATGCTCGGGTCGACGTTCGCCTACATCTTCCGCACTCAGATCGAGAACCTGCAGGACGGCGATCGGTTCTACTACATTCCCCGACTTGCGGGCACGCACCTCCTCGTCGAGATCGAGAACAACACGCTCGCAGACATGTTCGTCCGCAACACTCCGGCCACGGGCCTGCCGGCAGACATGTTCTCCGCGCCCGCGGTCCTCGTCGACCTCAACTCGCCGGCGAACTTCCCGGCCGGCGTCAGCACCCTCGGCGACGGCACGGTCAAGTACACCGGCAGCGGACACGCGGTCTTCACCGGCCGGGATGTCGCTGGCAGCGTTGATCGCATGGCCGGCGGCACGGGTGCCGACACGATCCGCGGCTTCGCCGGCTCGGACGTCATGGATGGCGGTCCGGGCAGTGACAACCTCCAAGGCGGCACGGGGGATGACCGCATCATCGATTCAGGCAACTCCGGAGTGGACCTCGCCCTCGGTGGCAGCGGCGACGACTACTTCTCCACGGGCAACGGCGCCGGCGACACCAACTCCGGCGGTCCGGGTGCCGACACGTTCAGTCTCGGCTCGGACGGCTCCGTCGTCGACGGCGGCTCAGGGAACGACCTCGTCCTCGGCGGGGCGGGCGGCGACTCCGCGAGCGGCCAGGAGGGCGACGACTGGATCCAGGGCGGCACCGGAGCCGACTCGTTCGTCGGCGACGCGGCCATGCCGCCGCTGGGCGTGGACATGCTCAACCCTGGCAACGACGTCGTCATCGGCGGCGGCGGCTCCGACATGATCGACGGCGGCGGCGCAGACGACATCGCCGGCCTCGGCGACTCGGACCTGACCACCTACACCCCTGACATGGTGACCGGCGGCAACGGCTTCGACTGGGCGACGTACACGACCGGCGCGTACGCTCCTACCGGAACGACCAAGCCGGGCGCGGACGTCGACCTCGCGCTGACCGCTCGCGCGGCCGGCAGCCTGCGCATGCAGGACATGGACGTCTTCCCGCTCGATGACGTCGAGGCGGTCTCGGGTGGTGCAGGCGACGACATCATCGCCGGAGACGGCCGGACGAACTTCGTGTCCGTGACCGGCTCCGATGGCCGGCTCACGCCTGGCGGCGCGGCGCAGGTCTCCGGCCTTGCTGCACTGCTTGCTCCCGGTGTCGCCGACGGGACGTCGGGCAACATCCTGCTGGGCGGGCCCGGTTCCGACACGATCGAGGGCCGCGGTGGCAACGACCTGATCGACGGCGACGCCGCGCTTAACGTCTCGCTCTCGCACTCGTGCGCCAACCCGGGTACGGCCGCGCTGGCCACGATCATCGGCCTCATCGACAACGGCACGGCGAACGGCACGTGCAACGCGTCGAAGGTGACGATCACCCGTCAGATCACGACCACGCCGGATGCCAAGGACACGGTCGTGTACACCGGCAAGGCGTCGGAGTACACGATCACGCAGGCAGGTGGGCCGGGCACGCCGATCACCGTCACCGACAACGTCGCTGGCCGCAACGGCACCGACGTCCTGCGCAACATCGAGTTCGTCAAGTTCGGGAGTGCCGCTCCCGTGGCGATCGGCCAGCCGGTGTCCGGGCAGCTTCCGCCAGCGCCTGCCGGGATTGCGGTCTCGCCCGCCACGGGCCTGACCACGGGCCAGCTGCTGGTGACCATCACGGGCAGCAACCTCGCTGGCGCCACCCAGGTGTCTTTCGGTGGGACGCCCTCAACGCCGAGCTTCGTCAGTGCGACGACCGTCCGGGTGCTCAGCCCGATCCACGCGGCTGGCCCGGTCGACATCTCAGTCACCACGCCCAGCGGCACGGGATCTGCAGCGGCGGCCTTCACGTACGTCACGCCGTCGCCACAGCAGGCGGCACCCACGCTCGCGACCGTGACCCCGCCGACAGGAACCGCGGCCGGCGGTCAGACCGTCGTCCTTGCGGGCACGGGCCTGCAGGGCGTCTCCGCGGTGTGGTTCGGGGGAGTGGCGGCGACGTCCTTCACGGTCGACAGCGCCAGCCAGATCACGGCCGTCACGCCGTCGCATGTGGGTGCAGGCGCCGTGGCCGTCGCGGTCTCGGCGCCCGGCGGCGGTGCCTCGCTGACCACTGGCTACACCTACACGGCGGCCGCTTCGGCACCGACCGCGCCGGCGGTCAAGCCGTTGACGCCCGTGACTCCTGCCGCCGGCACGACGCCTGCTGACAGTTCGTCCACGACATTCATCTCCTCGGACGGCCTGGTCATCGACTCGAGTGGCACGTCGCAGTCAAGCGGTCAGTCGGGCTCCGACTCGAGCTCGCAGGTCGTCACCACGACGTCGAAGCCGCATCGGGGGACGGTGCAGCAGTCGAGCGGCCCGTACGTCGCGGCGCACCCGAACGGCGCGAAGTCTTCGGCACCGACGATCAAGGTGAAGCCTGGCGCGGTCATCCGGCTGCGGGTCACCGGCATGCCGGCGCACGCCAAGCTCAGTGCGCGTGTGGAGATCTCTGGCAACACGGTGAATCTCGGCGACGTCGTCACGAAGAAGAAGGGCAAGGCGAAGCTGCCGACCTTCTCGCTGAGCGTCCCGGGCACGTATGTGGTGACGGTGAGCGGCGCCGGAGGCGACAGGTACGTCAAGGTGGTCGTCAAGTAGTCGGACCTGGCGCTACGGCTCGCCTGCCCGCAGGCGGTTGAGCGTCTCTTCGACTCGGGTCTTCTCCTCGGAGTCGACAGTGACGACGAGGAGCTTGGACCGCGACGTGTGCCCCGAGGCGACGTCGATCGCTCGGCGCGGGACATCCAGGGCGTCGGCAACGGCGCGGATCACGGCATCGTTTGCCTTGCCGTCGACTGCCGGCGCCGTGACGGCCACGATGAGCTGCTGATCCGGGCCGTAGCTGCCGCCGACGCGGGTGCGCGAGCTGCCGGGCTTGGCTCGGACGGCGATGCGCAACTCGGCCATGGCCGCATCCTGACAGACTGGGCACGTGTCCAGCCTCTATGCGCAGGTGCTGCCTTTCGCGCTGGGCGCCGCTGTCAGCCCGACCCTGCTCACCCTCGAACTCCTCATCCTCGCCGGCAAGGCGCAGCCCAAAGTCAGGTCGTGGTTCTTCGTCATCGGTGCGACGGTGGTGCTCATCGCCTTCGCCTTCCTGTGCGTGTCGGTACTGGGGAAGGCCAGTGACGCCGATGGCGGCCCCGTCAGCCCCTGGACCATCGCCATTGACGCGATCGTGATCCTGCTCCTGGTTGCGCTCGGCATCCGCGAACTGCGCCACAAGAAGCCGGCCGACGCCCAGCCGTCGAAGCTGAGGGAGCGCATGGCCACGGCCAAGGCCCCGTTGTTCCTCGGCATTGGTGCGCTGGCCATGCTGGGCAACTTCTCCACGCTGGTGCTCTACGTCCCGGCCGTGCACATCATCACGCGATCCACCGATCCGCTGAACGTGAAGGTCGGCACCGGAGTGATGCTGCTCATCATCACGCTGCTGCCGCTGTGGCTTCCCGTGCTGGCGGTGTCGATCGTGGGTCATCGCTCGGATGCCTTCCTGGCCAAGGTGAATGCCTTCACGACGAAGTACCAGCGCGAGGTGAGCGCCGGCATCTGCTTCGTCTTCGCCGCGATCGTTGCTGTGGACCTGGTGCAGAAACTCCTCGGCTAGGGCGGCCCGCGCCCGGGGTGCCGTCGCAGTAGCGTTCGGTCATGTCGCACAACCTGAACGTGCGTGTGTCGAACAGCATCTGGACGGCGCTCGCCGAGCGATCCCGTACCAGCGGTCAGAGCATCAGCCACATCGTGCAGGCGGCCCTCGCCGAGGCACTCGACATCGAGCACCATTCGATCTTCCAGGTGTCGACGTCCGGTGCGATCGTCCAGGGCCTTTACCAGGGCTGTGTCTCCGTGGCCGACCTCAGGCGTCATGGCGACGTCGGCCTGGGCACCTTCGAGGACCTCGACGGGGAGATGATCCTCATCGACGGGCACTGCTATCAGGCGCGGTCGGACGGCTCCGTCGTGGAGGCTGCGGACACCGAACTCACACCGTTCGCCAGTGTCGTGAACTTCGCCCCCGACTTCGTCGCCGACCTCACCGGCATCGCCACCTATGACGATCTCACTGCGCACCTAGACGGTCTGCGCACGTCGGAGAACGGGATCGTCTCGTTCAAGGCGACGGGGACGTTCAACTCCATCGACCTGCGGGCAGCCTGCAAGACCGAATCCGGTGTGGACCTCGTCGCTGCGACGTCGAGCCAGGCGCTCTTCCACTTCGACGACATCACCGGGACCCTGGTCGGCTTCTGGAGCCCGGAGTACACGAAGTCGATTGCCATCTCCGGGTACCACATGCACTTCATCGACGTGGACCGTCGGCACGGCGGCCACGTCCTCGAGCTGGCCACCGATGATCTGCACGTCGAGGTCAACGACGTGAATGACGTGCACCTGGCCATCCCCGAGACGCAGGCGTTCCTCGAGGCGGACCTGGCAGGGGACCACTCCGCGGCGCTGGAGATCGCCGAGCACGAACGCAAGGGCAATTGACTAACATGGCCTCACCGCTGGGGGCGGTAGCTCAGCTGGTTAGAGCCCCGGACTCATAATCTGGTCGTCGTCGGTTCGAGCCCGACCCGCCCCACAAGAGGAAAACCCCTTGGTATTCAAGGGATTTTCTTTTCTCTACAAAACTACTTCCAAGTGCTCAAATGGTCTCTCTTGCGCCCTCCATTGGGCACGCCAAGGGCACGAAATCCCTCACGGTCTGGCGTCCGGAATGCGGGCAAGGGCACGTGGAGGGCATGCGACGACGACCAGATTGCTGAGTAGGCCGAGCGACGCCACGCGCGCCTTAGGCAGTGACCCTTCGTGGACGCCGAAGTCAGATCCAACGCTGGCGAAAGGCTGCTCCTACAGGGAAAGGGGGGCACTATGAGGGCGTGGAGGACTCCGATGCTTGGGCCGCGACCCTTGGGGAGGTCGGGCCACGCCTCAAGCGACTTCGGTCTCAGCGAGGCATCACGCTCACAGCCCTAGCGGAGACGACCGGGATATCGAAGAGCACGCTGTCGCGCCTCGAAACGGGCCAGCGTCGGCCGAGCCTGGAGTTGCTGCTCCCGCTCGCCCGCGCTTACCGCGTTCCGCTCGACGACCTTGTCGGGGCCCCGGAAGTCGGGGACCCTCGGGTCCGGCTCAAGCCTCAGCATGCCAACGGGAGAACCGTCGTGCCCTTGACTCGGCAGGCCGGAGGGATCCAAGCGTGGAAGATCATCATCCCCAAGGCACAGAGTGAGCCGTCGCTCAAGGCCCACGAAGGCTACGAGGCCCTGTACGTGCTCGCTGGGCGAATGCGCCTCATCCTGGGAGACCACGACGTGGTCCTCGGCCCGGGTGAGGTAGCCGAGTTCGACACCCGCGTGCCCCACTGGTTCGGCAGCACGGGTGCGGAACCTGCGGAGGTCTTGAGCCTGTTCGGCCGGCAGGGCGAGCGCATGCACGTGCGCGCCAAGTCACCTCCTAAACCCGCTGGCTGATCGCCCTACCCGAACAGAATCAGAACCGACTCAGCCTCAGTCCGGGTGGCCTGATGCCCGGGCGCGGTCACGCACCGCGTGTGACGAGGCGGACTCGCGCCTTGTGGAGTTGCGGCATGAGGCCGTAGATGACGATCGGAACGGCGATGGTGGCGAGGACGAAGGTGCGCGGCAGCATCGGCAAGGTCCGCAGCCAGTCACCGAGAACGTAGTTCAGGATGAGCAGCGTCGGGAAGACGCACAGCCAGATCATCAGGGCGAGCTGGTGCTTGGACGGCGGCGGTGGACGGAAGGGCTGCGGGGTGGGTCGGTCGGTGGACATGGCGGTGCTCCTTGTTGTTGTTGGCGCGGGTGAGTGGGGTTTCGAGCAGTCGGTGACGGCTCAGGTCGAGACGGCGGAGCGGAGGTCCAGGACGGCGTGCTCCACGTCCTCCTGGACCAGATCAGCGTTCAACGCGATGGCGGCTGCGGAACCTTCGCCGGCGGCGGTGATGACCTGGGCGCGCGGGTTGGACGCGTTGCCGGCGACCCAGACTCCTGGCACGCTCGTGGCCCCGGTGGCGTCCGCGACGACCCAGCCGGCCTCGTCGAGGGCGCAGCCGAGTGCGACGAGCAGGGCGTTGTTGGGTATGAAGCGCGGGCGGACGAACATGGCTCCTCGGTGGATCACGCGGCCGTCGTGCATCTGGACGCCACGCAGGTGGTCCTCCGAGACTTGGAGGCCCGTCACGTTGCCTTCAACGATGCCGATGGCTCGTGCGGTGAGTTGCTCGCGCTGCATGTCCGTGATGACCTGGGTGTGCGGGAAGTACACGACGTCGGCCGCCCATTGGCGGACCAACTGCGCGAACGCGACGCTGTCATCCCCGGTGCCGAGCACCCCGACCTGCTCGTCTCGTACCTCGTAGCCGTGGCAGTACGGGCAGTGCAGGACGTCGCGGCCCCACCGCTCGCTGAGCCCGGGGATGTCGGGCAGCTCGTCGCGCAGGCCAGTCGCCACCAGCACCCGGCGCGCTGTCAGCTGCCGGCCGTCCGCAAGCCGGACCGTGAACGACGATCCGTCGCGCGACTCGATGCCGGCGGAGTTGCTGTCGATGATCACACCGCCGTAGCCGGCCACCTCGCTGCGTCCGGAAGCGAGGAGATCCTGAGGGGGAAGCCCGTCCCTTGAGAGGAAGCCGTGCATGCGGGCGGCGGGCGCGTTGCGCGGCGCTCCGGCATCGACCACGGCGACGGTTCGTCGTGCCCGAGTCAGGACGAGCGCGGCGGACAGGCCGGCCGCACCCCCGCCGATCACGACGATGTCGTATTCGTGTATCTGTGTGAGATTCATGTCCTCGAGAATGTCCGTCGCCAACGGAGATCGACAACTTCCGTTGCTGTTTCCGGGAACGGCCCTCCGAAAGACCTGAGGAAGAGCGCGCAGTTTTGGCTCATGTGCCCTCCCTCGCAATTCCTCGACTATACCCCCGGGGGTATTAGGTTAGAGTCCGGTAAAGAGTCGAGTCCCACCGCGCGTGGGCCACGTTCGGTTTCTATCGTGAAAGAACTGCTACCCCTGAAGAGGAGTTATCCGTGGCTGAGACCAATACCTGCACGAATCCCAAGTGCACCTGCGTGAACTGCACCTGTACAGACTGCAAGTGCGGCGAATAGCGACTCTCCCGCAAGACCCCCCGATAGTTGGAGGGGCGCACCCAATGGGTGCGCCCCTCCAACTTGTCTCCGAGCAGGTCAGCCGCCGAAGGCGGTGAGGTGGTGCTGCGATGCGTTGCGCAGGTTGGTGTAGGTCTGGACGACATCAGGAGCGGTAACTCCATCGAGAGATGACGTCAGGTCAACGATGTCGAGCTTCTCAATCGCGACGCCGACCTCGGGGGCGTTGACAGCCGTGGTGGCCTGGCCGACCAGGTCGTTGTAGAGCTTCTGAAAGGCGCTGGTGCTGAACTCACCGGCGGCGAGGCCAGCGGTGGGATCGGTGAGGTTGTAGCGCGTGAGGATGGTGCGCAGCGCTGCCTGGTGCTGGGCCTCGGAGTTGGCGATCCTCGCGAACTGGAAGTCAGCGGGGAACTTCGCCGCGAGCGCGACGTACACGTCGTGCGCGAGTTTCTCCTCCTCGACCATGTAAGCGACATCGGCCTTCTGGTCAGCGGTGAGAGTGCCTGAGGCCGGCAGGTTGATCCCCTGACCGCCCATCGGGCTGTTCATGCCACGTCCATAGCCCTGGCCGCGGCCGCCATTCATGCCGACAGCGTTCGGGGAAACGGGCGCGGTGCCAGTCACGGCGCAGGTACCCGTTCCGGATGCATTGGGATTGGGGCCGCCTTGGGCGAGTGCCGGGGTGGCGGCGAGCGCAAGTGCGGTCAGGCCAGCGGTGATGATGCCGGTGACGGCGAGGCTTCGACGCATGATGATCTCCTTGGGAGGGTCCGCGGCTGCGGATTCGGGTTTCTGTCACCTCCGACTCTGAGGCACGGGCGTGGTGTATCCGTGTGCTCGATGTGGGGATTGTGCGGAGATTCAAGCCTGGCGCCCGATGGCTCACTCGTCAGTGGTGTTTGTTGGGCTGGATGGCAGCCATGCCCACGGTTCTGGTCGTTGAGGACGAAAGCGACATCCGCGAACTCCTGCGTCGTTACCTGGAGCGCGCTGGCCACGCCGTGCTGACAAGCAGCACCGAGTCGGAGGCACTGCGAACGATCTGCCAAGTGTCTTCGATCGACTTTGGCGGGGTTCGGCAGATTCGAGCGTGGCAGGGTTCGGGATCGGTTTGGCCGTTGTCAGGGAATTGGTAACCGCTCACGGCGGAACCGTTGGCGCAGATTCGGACGGGGTGACCGGCACGACATTCACGGTCCGGATTCCGCTGGCGGTTACCTAGTCGTGTCTTCCTGCCTGACGATCCAGCGCAGGTACTCTCGATTGCCCAGAAGGTCCAGTCGGTGCCAGAGCGCGCTGCTTGGCACTGCCTGACTCGGGTGGCAATGCACAGCCTTCTGTTGACGGTCACGATCAACGTCGATCACGAAGTCGATGGCATCGCGAGGGCGGCCCCGGAAGTCCCCACCGAGAGTTGTGCGCAGTTCATTGGCGACATCGGCAGGGAGTGTCCAGGCAAGCACGTCAAGACCCAGTAGAGGCGCGGCCACCACTGCCGCCCTCGTGGCATGGATGTGATCGGCGTGACCAGTAATCCCGGTGCTGTCGAAGACCAGGAGGCCATCGCAATCGGCATCGCGAGCGGCGCCGACCGCGTGTTCGGCGAGCTCGGCGAGGTCCTGATCGGCGAGGTGCCCGTCGGGATAATCGAGCAGGTACACCGAGGTGATGCCCAGCTCGCGGGCCGCGTCAGTGAGCTCGCCGCGGCGGATGAGAGCGAGGTCACCCTCGACGCCGTGCAGCGTGGACGCCTCACCCTTGGTGTAGCAGAGCACGTCCACGCGAGCCCCGGCCGCGATGAAGGTTGAGATGACGGCCCCGAGGCCGAAGGACTCGTCGTCCGGGTGCGCGACCACCGCGAGAATCGATTGCCAGGGCGGCAGATGCCCGGTGGTCTGGCCGATCTGTGACTGGTCGGCCGGTCGTCTTGTATCCATTTCACCTTCTCATTCGTCTATGCGGTGTCGTCCTCCAACCGAAGGGAACCCCCACCATGATTTCCAATGTCAGTGGCGTTGATCGCATTATCCGCGTCGTGATCGCCATCGCGGCCGTCGTCGGCGCGCTTGCGGTCGGAGCATCGAGTGTCCTCGGCATCATCCTGTTCGTCGTCGCGGCGATCATGCTCGTTACGGCAGCCGTGGGCTTCTGCCCGCTGTACCGCCTGTTTGGGCTGAGCACCAAGGCGAAGGTTGCCGCCTGAGGAGGAGTTGCTGGGACCTTCTTCCGACTTGCGCATCGTATACCCCCCGGGGTATCTTGCGTGAGACGAAATCCCACTACTTGGAGGTCCCCGTGTGCAGTCCCGCCGTCTGCGGTCAATGCCGCAAGGTCACGTACTCTGGCTGCGGACAGCATGTCGGCCAGGTGATGGCCAACGTGCCCCCGGATGACCGCTGCACCTGCCGTTGATGGGTCAGCAGATGTCTCAGGTGGCGGCGCCGACGGTACGTCACGACGATGTGATGTCCCTCATCGTTGGGGAGTTGCCCGGACTTCGTCGCTATGCCCGCACCATCACCGCGGATCGGGCCCGCGCAGAGGACCTCGTTCAGGACACCGTTGTGCGCGCCATCGAGAAGGGTGGGTCCTACGACCAGCGGTCCTCCGTGGCGACGTGGCTGCACCGGATCATGCACAACCTGTCGGTGGATGGCTCCCGCCGACGAAGTGAGACCCCGACCGACATGGCCGGCGATGCAGGTGACCGCATGGAGGTGCTCTGGAGTGATGACTCCTACACCGTCGACTCAGCATTGGTCGTCCAGCGGGCTGAGACCCGGGAGCTCCTCGAAGACGCCCTGCTTCGCATCCCCCTCATCTACCGCAGCGCCGTGGTCCTGCACGACGCGGAAGGCCTGCCGATGTCTGCCGTGGCAGACATTCAGCAGATCGGCCTTCCAGCAGCCAAGCAACGCCTGCGCCGTGGTCGCATGATGCTGGTCACCGAGCTCGCCGAAGGAGACCACGACCGGGAGCCCGGCGTACCGATGCGTTGCTGGGATGCACGACAGCGTGTGTCGGACTACATCGATGACGACCTCACCGAACGCGAGCGAGGACTTCTCGAGAAGCACTTGCAGTCCTGCGCCACCTGCCCACCGCTGTACGCAGGACTTGTCGGAGTCCGCATGGCCATGAGCGCGCGACGTGACTCCAACGATGCAGTTCCCAGCGCCCTTGCTGAGCGCATCCGCGATCTGACCGCCACGTAGCACCGCGTCGTCATGCGACGCCCAGCTGGGATCTAGCAGCTCGGGAATATACCCCCGGGGGTATATGGTTCGTGTGCTTCGACACCCTACTAAGGAGCAATTGCATGGCAACCGTGGAAATGACCGAAAGCAATTTCGAGAGGCTCGCGATTCGCGACGGCATCGTTCTCGTCGACTTCTGGGCAGCCTGGTGCGGCCCATGCCGGATGTTCGCCCCCATCTTCGAAGAAGCGTCCGAGACTTATTCCGACATCACGTTCGGGAAAGTCGACACGGAGTCGGAGCAGGTGCTGGCCGCCTCGGCACACATCACCTCGATCCCGACACTGATGGCCTTCCGCGACGGCATCCTCGTCTATCGCGAGGCAGGCGCGCTGCCTGCGCCGGCCCTGGCGGAGCTCATTGCATCGGTGCGGGATCTGGACATGGACGACATACGCGCTCGCGTCGCCGAGCAGGAGGTGTCCGTCTGATGGAGACCGCATCCATTCAGGAAGCAGCCGCGGCTGCTCAACGGGGGGAGATCGTCATAGACGTGCGCAACGCTGACGAGTACTCGGCTGGCCACCTCCCGCGCTCCGTCTTCATGCCACTGCCAACGGTGCCCCTGCGCACCTCCGAACTGGACCGGCACGTGCCCGTCTACGTGATTTGCGAATCCGGCGCGCGGGCCTTCCAGGCATGCCAATTCCTCCAGCAGCACGGCTACCGCGCCATCAACGTCCACGGAGGGATGAATGCATACAGGCAGGCGGGTCTGCCGCTGGACACCGACGCCGGTGATTTCGTGGGGAGTTGGCGATGAGCCTGTTCTCCCACACTCACGTGCCGGCGGTGTCCGCAGAAAAGGCCATGGAGATGCTCAAGGACGGTGCGGTCCTGATCGACATTCGCGAGATAGACGAGTGGTCCGCCGGGCACGCTCCCATGGCGATCCACGTTCCCATGGCTGATCTCGGCGCCAAAGCGACCGAATTCACTACAACGAGCCCGACCTTGTACATCTGCAGATCAGGGCGACGCTCGGATCACGCGGTGGGGGCGCTGGTCAACGCGGGATACCACGCCATCAACCTCGATGGTGGCATGCAGGCATGGAAGCAAGCGGGCGGCGCCGTCGTCCGCGATGACGGAGCCACAGGAACGGTGATCTAGAGATGAAGAAGCTCCTTACCCTGTTCGCACTCGTCGGCGTGCTGTTCGTCGCCGGATGCGGTTCCGGCGGCGCGGCCAGTGCCGTTCAGGCCGTCGACCCCCAAACTTTCCTGACGACTGCCTCCCAACCGGGTGTCACGGTCATCGACGTTCGCACACCAGCGGAGTACGCCGCCGGTCACGTGGACGGGGCCATCAACATTGATGTCGAGGGCGCCACCTTCAGCACCGACATCGAGAAGCTCGACAAGAACGGCACCTACGCCGTGTACTGCCACAGCGGTCGACGGTCCGGTATCGCGACCGATCAGATGGGGCAGGCAGGCTTCACGAAGGTATACAACCTGAAGGGCGGCATCGCGGACCTGCAGGCTGTGGGCGCACAGGTGGTCGCGTCATGAGCGAGCTCGAGATCATCTCTGTCGACACTCCCAACCTGGGTGATCGCAGCTACGTGATCGGCCGAGGTACGGCGGCAATCGTGATCGACCCGCAGAGGGACATCGATCGCGTGCAGGAGGTACTCGATGACCGCGGCTGGACCGCGAGTCATGTCATCGAGACTCACTTCCACAACGACTACGTCAGCGGCGGCCTGGAGTTGGCGAACCAGACCAAGGCGCAGTACGTCGTCCCTGACGGGATGACCATTTCCTTTCCGGCCTACCAGGCCCAAGACAAGGACGAACTGGATGCCGGCGTTGGCCTTATCCGAGTGCTTCACACGCCAGGTCACACGCCCAATCACCTCTCGTACTCCATCAATGTCGGTGGGGAGGACGTGGCCCTGTTCACGGGCGGCTCCCTACTGTTCGGCAGCGTTGGCCGACCTGACCTCCTTGGTGCCGACCTGACCGAGCCCTTGGCGCGAGCCCAATGGGCGTCGATGAGGCGCATCTCCGAGGAGGTCACCTCCTCAGCGGCGGTGTACCCGACGCATGGATTCGGCTCGTTCTGCAGCGCAACCGCCACGGTTGGCAACGCTTCCACCGTGGCCGAGCAGATCCTGAGCAACCCCGCCTTCACCACCGACGAGGATGAGTTCGTCGCTGAGCTCATCGCAGGGCTCGACGCCTTCCCCTCCTACTACGCTCACATGGGCCCCGCGAATCAGGCTGGGGCAGGGCCGATCGATCTCTCGCTCCCGCAGACAGCAACCGCGCAGGACATCGCCGGACGCATCGCGAGGGGAGAATGGGTGGTTGACCTTCGGCATCGACGACTCTTCGCCGGCAGTCACGTCAAGGGGACGCTGTCCTTCGACGTGCACGGCAACGCCGTCACGTACCTCGGTTGGATGATCGATTGGGGTACACCGGTCACTCTCCTCGGAGATGATCCCGACGAGGTTCAGTCCATGCAGCGTGAGCTGGTGCGCATCGGGATTGATCGACCGGTTGCGTACGCTGTGGGCGGACCCGCGTCATGGGCCAGCTCGCACGCACCCCTGAGCGCCTATCGCCGGGCGACTCATGCAGACATGGCGGCGGCTCTCGTCGCTGACCCCGACCTGCTGGTCCTGGATCTGCGGCGAAACAGCGAGTTCGACGACGGCTACGTGGCCGGCGCGAAGCACGTTCCGCTTCACGAACTGCGCAGCCGCGTGGACGAGGTCGCCGCGTGGGCCGAAGCGGGCAGCGCGCATGGGCCAGTTTGGCTGTACTGCGGCAGTGGGTTCCGCGCCTCCGTGGGTGCCTCCGTCCTTGAGGCCGCCGGCCTCGAAGTGGTCCATGTCGACGACGACTTCCCCAACGCCGAGAAGGCCGGGCTGACGATCGTCCGACCACCGCATGGTCATCGTCTCGGGGCTGCCTACACCGACTGACTGGTCCCCCCGCCCGGTGCCAACCCTCGACTAAGGACTCCGCCCTGATCATCCTTGAAGCGCTCGTAGTGGGTATCGCCATCGGTGGCGTGCTCGGCCTGATTGGCGCGGGCGGAGCAGTCGTGGCGGTCCCTGCGTTCATCTATGTGTTCGGATTCAGCCCGCTCGAAGCCACGACGGCGTCCCTGGCCGTCGTGGCGGTGTCAGCGGCCAGCGGGTCTGTGCCTCGGTTCCGACTCGGCCAAGTTCACCTGCGGCAGGCCCTGCTCTTCTGGGGTCTGGGAATCGTGGGAACACTGGCGGGGTCCCGGCTGTCTACCGTGCTCCCGGAGTCAGTGATCATCGCGGGGTTCGCGGTCGTCATGCTCGGCGCGGCTGTTGCCATGTGGAGGAAGTCCTCCGCGGTCGAGTCGGCCGGCCCCCGTCACACTGCGCCGTGGTTGCTGCCCGTCGTCGCGATTGCGATAGGACTTCTCACTGGCGTCTTCGGCGTCGGGGGTGGTTTCCTCATCGTTCCCGCCCTCGTGCTGGTGTTCGGCTTTCCCTTCGGCGTTGCGGCCGGCACTTCCCTGGTCGTCGTCGCTCTCAACAGCGTCACCGCGCTTGTATTCAAGTACGACACCTGGAACCAGATCCCGTGGCACATCCCCCTGCTCGTCATCGTGGGGGGCCTCATCGGCTCCGTCGTCGCATCAACGCTGAACGGGCGGATCTCCCAGCGACTCCTTGAACGCTCATTCGCAGCCCTGCTCGTTGTTCTTGCCGTGTGGATGGCAATCGACACGCTCGTCCTGAGCAAGTAGCGAGCAATGACCAGTGCGGGAGCGGGCAGCCAACTCGACGTGCTGATTGAGCAAACGGTCATCGATCTGCAAGCGGCGACTCAAGGCGGATCCCTGTGTGCCCTCACCCGATCCGGAAGGTCGGCACCGGCTGCCAAGTACCACGAGGGGCGTTGGGCAGCGTTGACGGAGCTCCGCCGCCTGGAACGTCAATCGGAGGCACTGGCGGATGCCCTGCGCGACCGTTGGCTGGCAGATCTGCAACTACTTCTCGGTCGAGACGCCGACGTCAACTGGGTTGCCTACACACAAGGAGGAGTGGACGCCTTGACGCAGGTGCGCGGGGATGACGTTGCGTGGTCGAGTTAGGGCTGCCGGCCCGGGCGGAGCATGCCGAACGTCCGCATGGCCACGTAGACCCACACGATGGTCAGCAGGGCCGTGCCGACAAGGCCGGCTGCTTGCACGGCGCTCACCCCTGACACAGAACCCACTGCTGAGATGGACAGCACCATCGCGGCAATGGGGAAGACGAATCCCCACCAGCCCGGGTGCAGGGGAATTGGGCCCGCGCGTCTGATGCGTGTCAGTTCGAAGCCGGCGAAGGCCGCCCACCACAGGCCGAATCCGATTCCCATGGCGGCGACGATGAGGCCTGCCTGGGCTCCCGTGAAGCCCGGGACCTGCGCCTCGGTAGCCGCCTGCAGCAAGCGAATGAGCGAGAGGCCGACGACGCCGGCGGGTGCCAGGGGGATCCACATCGAGGCTGCGAGCGGCGCGGGCAGCGGGTCCTTGAGCACCATACGCGCGATGAGAAGGGTAAGTACCGCCAGGAACAGCACCACGCCGATGCCGTAGAAGGCGAAGCCGATCAGGACGAGCAGCGGAGCGGACGTCGGATTGGCCACGATCAGCGGTGACAGTGCGACGGGCACCAGCATGTTCATCACGGGAGGGATGAGCCAGCCTCCGTTCACTCCCTCGAGCCCAGGCGTCGACCGCAGCATCGTTGCCGACCACGCGAGTCCCAGCGCGAGCGCAAGTACCGTACCGGCGATCAGCAGGATCGCGTCGATCCACAGGCTGACGGTGGCGGACACGATGTTGGGGCCTATGCGCCCCCACGCGGCCGCGAGCACCAGAAGGCCGGCCGGAAGCGTGGCGAGCATCGCGCCCATCGCCGGATGCGCGATCTCCTGGGCGAGCGCCCGGCGGTCGGCGAAGCGACCCAGGTAGCGGGGGAGCAGGACGACGGCTAGCAGGGTCGCGAGGATCAGGGTCGCGCTGGCCACAGTGCTGAGCCATGCCCAGCCATACGTGGCGCCCTGCGCGGCGAAGGCCAGGGCAAGCGCGGCGGGTGCCCATGACGGCACCGAACCAAGCGGGGTGCTGCCGTGGGGATCCCGGTGTCACGAGATGTCCTTTCGATACCTATACCCGTAGGGGTATTGTAGTGGGCTATGGCCAGCATGTGGGCGTCGATGTCGGGGTGGAGCCCGCGACGGTGGTCGGTTGCCCTCCTCGCCGGGGTCGCGACTGCTCTGCTGGTGGCCATTCCCACAGCGGTGATTCCGAATCCGGTGTTCGGTCGTACCGTGGCGGTCACCTGGTGGTCGTACCCCGTCGTGGTCCTGACCGGGGTCCTCGGCGGATTGCTGTTCGCCACGTATGTTCGTGAGCCAGTCCCTGATTCTCACAGTCCTGACGATGGCGATGAGGTGGATCGTGCGTCGAAGTTGGGCATGGTGGGCGCACTGGTGAGCTTCTTCGCCGTGGGCTGTCCGGTCTGCAACAAGTTGGTATTGGTGGCCCTCGGCGCCTCAGGAGCCGTCACGTGGTTCGCACCGTTCCAGCCCATCTTGGCCCTGGCGTCCGTCGTGCTCATGGTCGTGGCACTTCGCATTCGCCTACGCACTGAACGCGCATGCCGTGTGCTTTCCTAGCGCGCGACGACGCGACGAAGGACCTATCGTTGACTCGTATACCGATACCGGCAGGGGTATGAAATGACACGTACCGTCATCCTGGGGGCCGGCATCGCCGGCCACACCGCTGCACTCCACCTGCGTCGAATGGTCGGCAAGGATCATGACGTTGTGGTCGTTGCTCCGAACTCGAAGTGGAACTGGATTCCGTCCAACATCTGGGTCGGCGTCGGTCAGATGACCGTCAAGCAGGTGACCTTCCGGCTCGCGCCCATTTATCAGCGCAAGGGCATCGAGTTCCATCAGGCTCTGGCGACCGCGTTGCATGGCGCCGGCAGTCCGGATCTACCCCACCCGCACGTCTCCGTTCGGTACACCGACCCGGCCCGTGAAGGGCAGGTGGCCAACCTGGAGTACGACTACCTCATCAACGCCACCGGGCCTAAGCTCAACTTCGGCGCGACTCCGGGCCTTGGTCCGGACGGCAACACGTGGTCGGTCTGTACGGCAGGCCATGCCACGGAGACGGCGAAGGCCTTCGAGGACGTCATCTCTCGCCTCAAGGCCGGGCACAATCAGACGCTCCTCATCGGTATGGGTCACGGCACCTGCACCTGCCAGGGAGCAGCGTTCGAGTACACGTTCAATGTCGAACACGAGCTGGTCCAAGAGGGTGTTCGCGACAAAGCCGAGGTCATCTACATCACGAACGAGAGCCAGCTCGGCGACTTCGGCATGGACGGCATGAACTTCGGCCACAAGGGCGACGTCATCCCGAGCCAGATGTTCACCGAGTCCCTCTTCCAGGAGCGCGGCGTCAAGGCGATCATGTCCGCGCACGTGGAGAAGGTCGAGCCGGGCGTCGCGTTCTACGAGCAGGTCGACGGGACCAAGGGCGAGCAGCCCTTCGACTTCGCGATGCTGCTGCCACCATTCCGCGGCGTGGACCTGCAGGCCTTCGATGCTGACGGCGCTGACATCACCGGCGAGGTCTTCGCCCCCAGTGGCTTCATGAAGGTGGACGCCGACTACACCCCCAAGCCGTACGAGGAGTGGAAGGCCAGCGACTGGCCGAAGACCTATCAGTCGGTGAAGTACGACAACGTCTGGGCCGCCGGCATCGCCTTCGCTCCGCCCCACCAGATGTCCCGACCGAGAACCAGCCCCAACGGCACCGTGATCGCACCCGCCCCGCCCCGCACCGGCATGCCGTCCGGCGTCATCGGGCGAGCGGTGGCCCAGACGATCGCCGAGCGCATCAAGCACGGATCCCAGGGCAAGGTGCACACAGCGTCGATGGCCGACATGGGTGCCGCGTGCATAGCGTCCGCCGGAAAGGGCTGGCGCAAGGGCACGGCCGCAGCGATGACGGTGTTCCCGATCATCCCCGACAAGGAGAAGTACGGGGAGATGGGCCGCGACGTCAAGGAGACCTACGGTGAGATCGGCCTCAGTGCTCACTGGATGAAGGTCATGCTGCACTACCTGTTCATCTACAAGGCCAAGGCGCGCCCGCTTTGGTTCCTCATCCCCGAGTAGGCGGAACCCATGAGCAACCTGACGACGTTCCCGAACGCGCCGCTGCCGACCGAGAGTCAGATTCGGGCGCGCAGCAACCTGTTCATCCAGGCGGCACGGTTCGCCGTGCTGAACGTCAAGATGATCGTCATGGTCACCAAGGGCCACCACTAGGGCCATCCGCCGGGGTTGGGTGCGGCAGCGCCGCACCCATTGTTGACGTCAGCCGAAGAGTCGCGCGAGGAAGCCGCCCTTGTTGGCCGCAGCCTTTTCAGCGGGGGTGCAGCGGCAACGCTGATTCTTCGGGACTCCGCGCAGAACCTCGTTCTTGTGCTGGCCGCAGCCTGCCCAGGTGGCCTTCTTGCACGCCTTGCAGGTCGTCTGGTGGCACATACGAGATCCTTTCGCCGGGGTGACTTCTCGAGCTGAACTATACCCCAGGGGGTATAGCGCGTTTCCCTTGATCCCCACGCGGAAGGGCCACCACAAGGAGGAGGTGTGGTGGCCCTTCCGCAGAGGTGGCGTGCAGGCTCAGGCAGGAGCCCCATCGTCGATCCACGAACGAAGCGTGGGAACGTCGAGAGTGCCGGCGGCACCTTCCTTGAGTTCGGAGAGCGTGGTGGTGGTCGGAGTATCGGCCGGAATGCCGAAGTGTGCATACATCGCGTCCTTGGTGACGGGGTACGCATCGAGCACTTCCTGGATGCTCATCCAGCCCTTGATGTCGGTGGTCGGTGCTCCGGCAGCGGGCGCGACCTTTTCACCGGTGCTGCTGGTCATCTGACCGGACGTCTTGAACCAGCCCATGGTCTGGCTGCCGACCACGAGCACGCCAATCACCGCGAGAAGCACCGCGACATAGGCGAGGACCGGGACGCGCCGGTTGACGTGTGCCGTTGGGGTCGGCGTCGGGTGGGCGCCCTTGGGGATCCGAAGGACGGGCTGGTCGGGTGTTCCGGTGGGAGTGTCGAGGGTGCTCATAGCAGGGCGCCTTCCTTGGCGTCGATGTCGGACGTGCGGATGGGAAGTCGTGCGGGGAACGTGACGGTGAGGGCGAGGGCGTCCTGGCTGGGGCACGCGGCGACGCATTCGAGGCAGCCGATGCAGTTGGTATCGGTGACGCGAGTGGACTGGTTGACCTCGATGTTCATCGGGCAGGCGCTGTTGCAGATCGTGCAGCCCAGGCAGGCGTCGGCGTTGCGCTGGATGGCCATCGGACTGGCCTTGCCGATCAGTCCTTGCACCGCGCCAAGCGGGCAGGCGTACCGACAGAAGGGCCGGTCGATGAAGACGCTGAGAGCGAGGACGGCGATCAGGACCACGAAGGCGGTGCTGATCTCGAACTCCGCGACGGACAGCAGCGCGTTCCACGGGTCGAGCTGGCGGAAGACCATGACACCAGTCACGGCGGCGCCACCGACGGCCCACGCCAGCACGACGTAGCGCCCATACCGCAGGATGTGGTCAACACGCGGCCACCAGGGCGTGTGGGCGCTGATCGTGCGGCCTGCACGACGCATCCACGGGGCGCGGCTGGTGACCGCCTTGGCCATGCCGCGGACCGCCTCCTGGATCGAGCCGAGCGGGCACAGCCAGCCGCAGAAGAATCCGCGGCCGATCAGCGCAAGGGCGACGACGACGCCCGCCAGCACCAGGTTCGCCGTGTGGACATGTGCCACCGTCGCTCCGGTGGTGATCCATGTGAAGGCGGTCTCGAATCCGCCGAACGGGCAGAACGCCTCCGCGCTCGCCGAGCCTGGGCCGGCAACTGCCTTGGACCACACGATCCAGGCGATCCAGGCGACGACAATCGACTGGACTGCGTGACGTGACCACCGAATCTGCCGAGCTGATTGTGGTGATCGGCGTGGTACGAACGTTGCTGGCATGGTCTCCTCCTGAGCCATCTCGGTGCTCGAAGAGCGCCGTAACTCAGGTCTACCAACGATTTTGGGGCCGTATCAACGCGGCTGGCCAATCTCCACACCATCTCCACAACAATGACACGGGCTATCCATGGACGGCCCGTGTCGATCATCCTGAGGGAGTTCTAGCCCGCAGTTGCGATGAGGTCGATGAGGGCAGACATGCCATTGTGCTGCGCTCCTTCATCGACCTCCGCGTCGTACTCACGGAGCTCTTCGATGCTCAAGGTGGGAAAGGCCGTTGACAGAAGGGCCATGTCGTACAGGTGAGCGAGCGAGCGTGGCCCACCTGTGCCGTACTCGAGTTGACGTGGCGCGTAGCCCTCGAGGAGGAGCACTCCATGGGGCACCAAGGCCCCGGCAATGGCGGTGAAGATCCGGGGCCGGTCCTCCGGGCCAATGAACTGAATGAAGATGCCCACCACCGCCTCGTAGGCTCTGATCGGCCACGTCCAGTCGAGGATGTCGACCTGCTCGGTGAAGATCGAACCGGGCACGAGCTCGCTCATCGAGGCTACGACGGGCACACCACGACCCGTGGCCAACGCGATCGCCTTGGCCACGGCGGCGGGAGAGCCCTCAATCGAGTGAACGGCGAAGCCCTGCTGCGCGAGCCAGACGCCGTTGCGTCCCTCACCGTCCGCGATCGCAAGGACGCGCCCGCCCTGCTCGATTCTTGCGGCCTCGCGTGCGAGGAAACGGTTCGGCTCAGTACCGAACAGGTATTCGTCGCCACTGAACCGGGCATCCCAACTCAAGATCTCTTCGCTCGTCATGACCGGAATATACCCCCGAGGGTATTTCAGGCGAAGCTCATGGCCTCCGCGACGACCGAACGCGCGTCTCCCTTGACCCCTGCGTGGACGGTGACCCCCAGGGTGGGGAGAGTGCTCTTCATGATGTCGCAGACGTTGTCCGCGACGACGGCGTTCACCTGATGCTCCTGGAGGAATCGGATCACGCGGGGGTGATGGACTCCCAGGACGTCGACTCCGTACGTCGTGTCCCATTCGACGACGATCTCGGTCCAGTCGCTGACGGATCCTCCGTCCACCTGACAGATCGCAACGGTGTTCGCCTGTCCGAGGCGGTCGTGAATGGTGCCATCGGCATTGAGGGGGATGCATACGGTCTGGGCGTTCATGGTGTGTCCAATCGAATGGGCGGTGTGACGTACTAGGCGTCCTGCAGGACCTTCTTGCCGGCCAGCGAGTAGAAGAACAAGGCGACCGGGCGATAGATGGTGTGGGCGAACTTGGTGAACGGCATCAGGAGCATCAACTCCATTGCGACAGCGACATGGAAGAGGAAGATCCAGTAGCCCCAGGCCGGCGTGGGCGGCAGGTAGAGGGCGACCTCGATGATGAAGCCGGTGACTCCGGTGATGAGTAGTAGGACGAGCAGCAGCCAGTCGGAGCCATTGGAGACGCTCGCAGCGCGGTTGTACTTGGTGGCTCGGTTGATCATGAACCAGACCACGCCGTAGATGAGGGCCAGCCCGGCGATGGTGCCCAGGAGGCGTGAGGGATACCAAAGCGGGATTGGTGTCCCGGTTTCCTTGATACCGACCAGAGCCAGTCCCCAGTCGAGCAGCGTGGCTGCAAGGAGGCCGAGAAAGCCCCAGATGACCATCGCGTGGATGAACCAACGTCGGCGATACCACGGCTCAACAGGCTCGTCGTCCTTGCAGTCGCGGCGATACCTCGTCTGGCCAAGGGATTCCACGCCAATGGCCGACCACAGAGCCGTGCCAGTCCTTGAGAGCGCTGCCTTCCCTGAGACCAGGGACGACGTCGTGACTCCGTCACGTCGAGCGACTGCTCGGACCATCGTGACAACACCGGCAACGCCGGCGATGACCATGAGAGCCATGACGGCGATGCCCGTCCAGTGGATGAGCGCGTCGGGGATGAATGTGAAGAAGGCGAGTGACTCCTTGTCCTGAGGACCATGAGCGGAGTACATGAAGACCGCGAAGAACAGCGCGATGATGATCGCGATCACCGTGCCCGTGAACGGCTTGGTATACAGGATTCGGGAGAACCCTGTCTTGTCGTAGTTGGCCACTGCGTACCTGCGAGCCACCGCCATGAACTCACCGGGATCGGCGTCCTGCGGGCAACTGTCCGAGCACAGGCCGCAGTGATAGCAGGTCCACAGTTCCTTGCTGGACAGCAACTCGTCTTTCAGTCCGACCTGAGCCAGCCTGATGATGCGGCGGGGGAAGGTCGCGTCGTTGTCGGCCAGAGGGCAGATGGCCGTGCAGTTCCCGCAGCTGAAGCAGGCGGAGACGTCGAGGTCGCCGAACTGCCTCATATCGGTGAGCAGCCCGGTGTCGATGACCTTGCTCATGACTCCATCTCCCTATCGATGGCGCGGTACGGGAAGTAGCCGTCGTCGTCGGCCTCGTCAAGCTCGACGAGATGTCCATAGCGGCGCATGCCCATGACCCAGTAAACGGTCTCCTCGGTGGGATGGCCGATGGCGGCGGCGATCTCCGGGATCGTCAGCGGCCCGTCGGCCAGGGCCTGTCGGATGGGCCGGTGCATGAGTGGTTCCTCACGGATCACCTCGCGCGGCTCGCGCAGCAGTTCGGGGCTCATCAGACTGTCACCTCCACCAGGCCGTCGATCATGGCCCGCATCTGTACGTCGGTATAGCCGAGAAGGTCGATCGCATCCTCAGGGCAGATAGGCACGCAGCCACCGCAGCCCTTGCAGACACTGGGGATGATCAGGGCGACGTTCTGGCCGTCGCACATCGTCTGCTCGATCGCGTCGTAGGGACAGCTGGGCAGGCAGTCGCCGCAGCCCGTGCAGGCCGACTCGTTGACCACCGCGACGAGAGGATCGAGTTCCGCGACCCCCTTCTTCAGGATTGCCGCACTCTGGGCAACCGCCGCCAGCCCGGAGCCGACCGCCTCGGCACTCGTCTTGGGACCCTGGCAGGTGCCTGCGATCATCACCCCGTCGACGACTGTCTCAACCGGCCGAAGCTTGGGATGGATCTCGTTGTAGAAGCCGTCATCACCCACGGGCAACTTCAGCAGGCTGGTGAGGTCGGCATTGGCCCTGGGCACCATCCCGGTGACGAGGACGACAAGGTCCGCAGGAATCGTCAGCTCCTCGCCCTGCGTCAGCAGGTCGGTCGTCGTGACGGACAATTGGCCCGTCGCGCCGAGCTCCACGCTCGGCGGAGTGTCGTCGGGATAGCGCATGAATACCGCACCCTCTTCACGCGCCTGCGTGTAGAGGAGCTCGTACTTGCCGTACGTGCGCACGTCGCGGTTGAGGTGATACTGGTGGATCGACGGATCCAGTTTCGCGACCTCAACCGACGTGTGACACGAGGCGGCGCAGCAGAACTTGGAGCAGTACTCGTTGCCCCCTGCCGGCTGCCGGCTGCCCACACAATAGATGTAGGCGATGGACTGCACGGGCCGTCCGTTGTGGGTGAGGCCTCCGTCAGATGCATCGACCATGGCCCTGAACTGGGGAAGGGTGACGACCCCGTCGATGCCATAGCCGAACTCGCCGGTTTCGGGCTCGTACGTGTCGAAACCAGTGGCGATGACGATGGAACCTACGGTGGCCCTGATGGTCTCCGGCACCGCCGTATTGATCCGGACCTCGGCGACGTAGTTGCCGAAACTGCCGGACTTGCCGACCAGTTCGGCGTTCTTGAAGACGGTGATCGCCGGTCGCTTCGCAACTTCTGCGATGAGGCCAGCGATTTGCTCGCGTCCCATCTGATCGCTGGGGAACATGGTCCCGAAGGTCCCGACCCAACCGCCCATCTCGGGCTGCCGCTCAACCAGGTAGACGTGCAGACCCACGTCGGCCAGACCGATGGCCGCTCGGAGCCCGGCGATCCCGGCACCGACCACCATCGTCGCGGATGTCGTCTCCACGACCAGCGGCACGAGGTCGACGGAGTTGCGGCTCTTGGCGATGCCGGCTCGCACGAGGCCGATCGCCTTCTCCGTCGCGCCTGCCGGATCATCACCGTGAACCCAGGAGTCCTGCTCGCGGATGTTGACCTGCGTGTAGGCGTACGGGTTCATGTCGGCCCGCTTGGCTACGCCTCGGAAGGTGATCTGGTGCAGTTTCGGTGAGCACGAGGCCACCACCAGCCCGTCGAGGCCCTGCTTCTGGATGTCGTTGATCATGTCGTGCTGCGTGCCGTCGGAGCAGGCGAACATCGTCGTCTCGGCGACGATGACTCCCGGCTCGTCCTTGAGGGCATCTCGTACTGCGGCCACGTCGACGTAGTCGGAGATGTTGCCGCCGCAGTGGCAGATGTACACGCCGATGCGACGTTCTTCAGTTGCGGGGGCCTGGGGCTCGAGGCTCTCGTTCTGCTCGCTCATACCGGCACCGCCTCGGTGAGCTCTGCGTGGGTGAGATGGGCGGCTACTTGGGCGACCGCCGCTCCGGCGTGAAGGATCGAGTCGACGATGTCCTTCGCTCCGGCCGCCGTCCCTGCAACGAAGACGCCGGGGATGTCCGTCTGCCCGGGATTGATCTCCGCGCTGGGCTCGGCGACGTAGTAGTACTCGTCGAGGCCGAGCGGCTCGCCACCGAAGAGCTTCTCAACTTCACGATTCGGTTGAATGCCAACAGCGAGCACAACCAAGTCGTACTCGGCCTCGATGATCTCCCCGCCATTCTCGATGTCTTCGTAGCGAAGGATCAGATCGCCGTTGTCCTTCTCGGTGATCTTCGCGACGCGGCCCTTGATATAGGTGGCGCCCATGTCCTTGGCCTGCTCGTAGAACTCGTCATAGCGCTTACCAGCAGCTCGCATGTCCATGTAGTGCATGGTCACGTCGGCGAGCGGAAGCGAGCCCATGATGAGCTGGTTCTGCTTGATCGAGTACATGCAGCAGAACTTGGAGCACAGGGGATTGCCGGTGGTCTCATCACGCGATCCCGTGCAGGACACGTAGGCGATGCGATCGGGCACCTTGCCATCGCCGGGGCGAAGGATCGTGTTGAACGGACGTGTCGGCGCAAGGAGCCGATCCATCTGCATGCCCGTGATCACGTTCGCATACCGGCCGAAGCCGTATTCGGGTTTGAGATCAGCAGCGAAGAGCTTGTGTCCGGTCGAGATCACGACAGCGCCCACCTCGATCTCGTGGAAGGTGTCCTTAGCGTCGAGCTTGATGGAGTCTGCGGGACAGGCCTTGACGCATTCCTGGCACTCCGAGCACACGCCGCAGTCGAGGCAGCCGCCGGCGCCGAAGAGCGCCTCGTCCTCTGTCACCGGGGGTTCGATCTCGGCGAAGTCCTTTGGAGCGCTTGAATGGATGCTGTTGGCACGGACGGGCCCCCGGTACGAGTGGACCTTCTGCCGAGCGATGACCTCGTCGCGGCTCACGACGCCCAGCGGGTCATCGAAGAGCGGGAACCGGGTCAGCGCACGATCGTTGATCCAGTTGTCCATCATGTAGGCGGCCCGTCGACCATGGCCGATGGCCCGGGTGATGTCGGTTGCTCCGGACTCGACGTCGCCTGCCGCGAACAGGTAGGGATGGTCGCTATGGAGTGTGACTGGGACGCCCTTGATTCGGTGGCCGCGATTCACTCCGGTCACTGCCTCGAACGGTCGGTCGTCGGGCTCCATGCCGATCGCGGAGACGATCGCACCGCAGGGGATCACGTAGTCACTGCCCGGGATGGGCTCGGGGCGTCGACGACCCGAAGCGTCGGCCTCGCCGAGGACCATCTTCTGGCAACGCAGGCCCGTCACGGCGCCCTTCGCATCACTCACCACGTCAACCGGAGCGACGAGGAAGTCGAACAGCACGCCCTCAAGCTCGGCCTCGTCGATCTCCGCCGTATGAGCGGGCATCTCCTCGCGTCCGCGTCGGTAGGCCACCCGAACCTCGCTGGCACCAAGGCGACGCGCCGTGCGCGCTGCGTCCATGGCGACGTTGCCGCCGCCGACCACGACGACGCCCTTGCCCGTGAGGTCAGGTAGTTCGTCAAGGCTGACCTTGCGCAGGAAGTCCAGGCCGGTGAACACGCCGGTCGCGTCCTCACCCGGGACCCCGAGCGCCATCGAACGGGGAGTACCCGTGGCGACGAGGATTGCGTCGTAGCCCTCGTTCTTGAGGGCCTCGAG
>JBAXSI010000031.1:0-36937 GCA_037130755.1 Actinomycetes bacterium | reverse complement strand
TACGAGACGGGTCTGACAGCTCGACCCGCGGAAATCCCTTTATCCACAAGGGTTTTCCAGCGACAGACCAGTGTTGCTTCAGTGATGCAGGCGGCGCGCGACCAGCTTCCCGAGCTCCCACAGTAAGAACAGACCCAACCCCAGGCCGAGGCACATGAGCCACTGGGCGGCGGACAGGCTCGCCGTGCCGAGGATGCGCTGGAGGAAGTCGAACTCCGTGCCCAGGACCATCACGACCAGCGTGGCCAGCACGATCCAGTTGATCTGCTTGTTGTTGAACGTCGCCAGCGTGAACGCCGTGTCGGTCGCACTGCGCGACTGCCAGGTGCTGACGATGCGGAAGAACCCGAAAGCCGTCAGGGCCATGCCGGACGCCACAGCGGTCGAACCCGTCACCGACCCGCCGACGTCGAGGATCGCCAACGTCGCCGCCGCCATCACCAGGCCGACGCCACCGCTTGTGATCAGCAGTGCCGGCGTGATGATGCTCGCTCCACGGGCAACCGGCTTGCGCTTCATGATGCCGGGGGCCTCCTTGTCGAATCCCAGGGCCATGCCGAGGGCGGCGTCGATGAAGAAGTTGATCCACAGGATCTGCGCAGCAGTGAAGGGCTGGCCCGCGGCGATGTTCAACAGCGTGGCGAACAGGAAGGTCGCCACGAACGCGACCAGCGTGATGAGGATGAAGCGGACGTACTTGAGGAGGTTGTCGTAGAGGGCTCGTCCCTGCTCGACCGCGTAGATGATCGTGGCGAAGTCGTCGTCCTCCAGGATCATCCGGCCGGACTCCTTGGCAACGTCGGTGCCCGTGCCCATCGCGACGCCGATGTCAGCGGCCTTCAGCGCGGGCGCGTCATTGACGCCATCGCCGGTGGCCGCCACGACATAGCCCTTCTTCTGCATGATGCGAACCAGCCGCTCCTTGTCGGCCGGCGCCACGCGCGCGATCACCCCGATGCCGTCGATCTGCGCCAGCGCCTCGTCATCACTCATCGCACCGAGGTCAGCGCCGGTGATCGCCTTGCCTGGGATCCCGAGCTGCTGCGCGACCGCCGCCGCCGTCGTGACGTCGTCGCCCGTGACCATCCGCACTTGTATGTGCGCGTCCTGCGCCTTCTGCACAGCGTCCTTCGACGATGCCCGCGGCGGATCGATCATGCCCGCGAGCGAGCACAGCGTGATGCCCTGCAGCAGTGCCACCAGGTCTCCGCCCGGCCCTGTCGCCTTGGCCACTGCATCAGGATCGAGGTCCTTGGTGGCGGCAGCGACCACGCGCAAGCCCTCGGACTCCATGCCGGTCACGGCTTTGTCGATCTTCGCCTTCGCATCATCGTCGACGGTGCTGCGGGCAACGAGCGCCGGCACCGCGCCCTTCATGAACGCACGGACCACGTCCTTGCCTGCGTCGTCCTTGGCCTTGACCAACGACGCGGAGAACTTGTAGCCGGGGTCGAACGCCACCTTGGCCACCTGCTCGAACCCGCTTCGTGAAGTGGCCGGATCGATGCCGGCCTTCTGCGCGAGCACCAGGAACGCGCCGTCGAGCGGATCGCCGACGACTCCGCCGTCCTTGAGCGCTGCGTCGTTGGCGACGATGTAGGGCAGCACGAGCGTGGCGATGTCATCGTCGGATCCGTACGCCCGCAGCACCTTGCCGTCAGCGCTGTACCCGACGCCCGTGACCGTGTACTTGTGATCGATGTCCATGATCGTGGTGACGGTCATCTGGTTCATGGTCAGCGTGCCGGTCTTGTCGGAGTTGATGGCCGACACCTCACCGAGCGTCTCGACCGATGAAAGACTCTTCACGACCGCCTTCCGCTTCGCGAGGGCAACCGAGCCCAGCGACAAGATGACGGTCACGACGGTGGGCAGTGCCTCGGGGACCGCTGCGATCGCGAGTGCCACCGCGGTGTCGAAGAGGCTGGGGAGCGACTCCTTGCGAACCAGGCCCACCGCGAACATCACGAGCATGGTGGCGCCCGCCGCGAGGGCAATCCAGATCGTCAGGCGGTTCAACTGCTTTGCAAGCGGCGGCGTCTCCTGCGCCGTCGACTTGAGCATCGTCGCCACCTGGCCGACCTGCGTCTTCGAACCGGTGTCGGTGACGAGCAGGAAGCCGTCGCCGTGCGTCACATTGGTGTTCTCGAAGGCCATGTTCACCTGGTCGCCGAGCGCCATGGTGCCGGTCAATGCATCGACCTGCTTCACGGCGGGAGTGCTCTCGCCGGTCAGCGCCGATTCATCGATCTGCAAAGCGTTGGACGTGGCGATCCGGCCATCGGCAGGCACCCGGTCGCCCGCCGCGAGGGGGACGATGTCGCCCGGGACGAGGTCCGCCGGGTCGACGTCGATCAGCTGGCCGTCGCGACGCACCTTCACCTTGTCGACGGTCATGGACTGCAGCGCGTTCATCGCACTCGCCGCACGTCCCTCCTCGATCATGCCCGTCGTGGCATTCACCAGGGTGAGCACGACGAGCAGCACGCCCGTTCCCGCTTGCCCGATGAGGAATGACGCCACTGCAGCACCGAGCAGGATCAACTGCATGTAGTTCCGGTACTCGCCGACGAACCGCATCAGCCCTGACTGCGGCTTCTCCGCCGGCAGCGTGTTCGTGCCGTAGGTGCCGAGTCGGGTCTTCGCCTCGCCTGACGACAGACCGGCATCGACGGTCGCACCGAGTTTCGACAGGGCGTCCTTGACGCTGAGCGAGTACCAGGAGGCGTCGGTTGCAGCAGGGGCAGAGGGCTGTTGGGTCATTGCGCACTCCCAGGGACGGCACGTGCTTTGCAGCGTATTCCGATCCGTCGCGCATTGGTCAGTTCAGCGACCCGGCCCCGTACAGACGAGCCTCGAGACCAGCACTCACGCGCGGCCAATCCTCCGCAGTGACGGAGAACAGGACGGTGTCGCGCACGGAGTCGTCCTGACGACGCTGATAGCGGCGCAACACCCCCTCGAAGGTGGCGTCCAGCCGGGCGATGGCCTGCTGGCTGCGGACGTTGCGGATGTCGGTCTTCAACTGGACGCGGCCGAAACCGTGGTCGAACGCCCACCGCATCAACAGCAGCTTGCACGTGGGGTTGAGGTCCGAGCCCCATTCCGTCCGCGCATACAGCGTGAAGCCGATCTCCAACCGGGCATCTACCGGCGACACCTCCAGGTACGACGTCGTGCCCACCACCCGACCGTCTCGCCGGACGATCCAGGGCCAGCGTCCGTTCTCGCGCGCATTCTCGAGCGACGTCCACATCTCGGCGGCCGACGTCGGTCGGCCTCGCACGTGCGCCCACACGGCATCGTCGTCGAGGGCTGCGAAGAGCTCGGCTGCATCGTCGGACATTGCCAGCCGCAGTTCGATTCCACCGTGCGCGAGCACCGTCGCCTCGGGCACGGGCCACTCGGCCGCGAGCCACGGGGCATCCCGCGGTCGCGGATCAGGCCGGGTGGCGAACGGAGCCGCCACCGACTCGCGCTTGAAGTGGACGAGCTCGTCGTCCTGCGACTCGATGGTGAAGCCGATGTGCCGGTGGAAGGCAACCGACGCCGCGTTCACCGGCGAGGTCACGCATCGCACGGTGCCGGCTCCACGCTCGGCCATGTTCTTGGCGAACGTGTCATGCAATCTCCGGCCGAGGCCCGAGCCGCGCCGATCCGGCGCCACTCCGACGAAGTGGACGTAGGCCGCCTTCGGATCGTCAAGCGATGGGAAGCCGATCAGGAAGGCCGCGAGGGAGCCGTCCTCGTTATCGATGATCAGGCTCGTCGTCGAGAAGTTCTCCAGGAAGAGCGACTGCAGCAACGGGGTCAGGTCACGCCCACCCCACCACTCGGGCTGAACCTCCCGCACCCGGTCCATGTCGGCGCGCGTGGCTGCGCGCATGGTCACGAGATCAGGTCGTGGATCGAGATCGTGGCATCGCGATCCTGCCCGACGCCGATGGCACTGATACGCGTGCCCGACACATCCTCCAGGAACTGCACGTACGACCGAGCGTTCGCGGGCAGGTCTGCGAGGGACTTGGCACCGGAGATGTCCTCCGTCCATCCGGGCAGGTACTCGTAGATCGGCTTGGCATGGTGGAACTCGGTCTGCGTCATGGGGATCTCGTCGCAGCGCGTGCCATCGACGTCGTAAGCCACGCACACCGGGATCTGCTCCCAGCCGGTGAGCACGTCCAGCTTGGTCAGGAAGATGTCGGTGAGGCCGTTGACGCGGGTGGCGAAGCGGGCGATCGGCGCGTCGAACCAACCGCAGCGACGCGGTCGACCGGTCGTGACGCCACGCTCGCCGCCGATCGTTCGCAGACGCTCGCCGTCGTCGTCGAACAGTTCCGTGGGGAACGGACCGGACCCCACGCGAGTCGTGTACGCCTTGAGGATGCCCACGACGCGCGTGATCCGCGTCGGGCCGATACCACTGCCGGTCGATGCGCCACCAGCGGTCGGGTTGCTCGACGTGACGAACGGGTACGTGCCGTGATCGACGTCAAGCAGCGTGCCCTGACCACCTTCGAGGAGAACGACCTTGTTGTCGTCAAGCGCGTTGTTGAGCAGGAGCGCAGTGTCGGCCACGTAGGGCGCGAGAAGCGGCGCGAACTCAAGCAGGTGCTCGGTGATCTGCTCGGCCTCGATCGCGCGACGGTTGTAGATCTTCACGAGGATCGGGTTCTTGATCGCGAGTGCGCCCTCGACCTTCTGCTGCAGGATCGACGGGTCGAACAGGTCCTGCACGCGGATGCCGATGCGCGCGATCTTGTCGCTGTAGGTCGGGCCGATGCCGCGGCCGGTCGTGCCGATCTTCGCCTTGCCGAGAAAACGCTCGGTCACCTTGTCGAGGGTCACGTGATACGGCGTGATCAGGTGTGCGTTCGCACTGATCACCAGTTTCGAGGTGTCGACCCCGCGCTCACCCAGCGCCCGCATCTCCTCGAGCATGACGCCGGGGTCGATGACGACGCCGTTGCCGATGACCGGCACAACCGAGGGCGTCAGGATGCCGCTCGGAAGCAGGTGGAGGGCGAACTTCTGGTCGCCGATGACGACGGTGTGACCGGCGTTGTTGCCACCTTGGTAGCGCACGACGTAGTCAACGCGGCCGCCGAGAAGATCGGTGGCCTTTCCCTTACCTTCGTCGCCCCACTGGGCACCGACGAGAACGATTGCTGGCACGGGGGGCAAGCCTACCGCTCGCGGACAGGTGCCTGTAGCCGCGGATGATCCTCGTCGGCCAGTACCTCGTCGAGCTTGCGCAAGGACTCCTGAACAAGCCCCGGATAGGTCTCCCAGTAGTAGGGGATGGCGATGACCGCAGTCGACACGGCCCAGCCGCGGCCACGACGCCAGGTCGCGTCATCGCCTCCCACGCAGGCTCGGAACAGCGGCCGGGTGACGGAGTCGAACAGACTCCACGCCGGCATCAGGTCGACGGCCGGGTCGCCCACGGCCAGCCCCCCGAAGTCGATGACTCCCGAGAGGCGCCCATCGCGGACGAGGAGATTCCCGGCGGACAGGTCACCGTGTACCCAGGTGGGTGCCCCGCCCCACGCGGGGGCTGCGAGGGCGTCCTCCCAGACGGCCGTGACCCCAGCGCTGTCGATGCGATCCCCGCAGGCCCGGATGGCTGCTCGGGTCTGGCCGTCGCGCTGCTCGAGCGGTGCGCCGCGGCCGCCCTCAACCGGGCGAGGCCCCTCCCCTGCGTCGATCGACTCGAGGGCGACGATGAACCGGGCCAGATCGACCGCGCCCTGTCTAAGGTCCCACTGCCCCGGACGTGGGTTCTCCCCAGCCAGCCAGCCGACGATCAACCACGGCCACGGATACCCCTCGCCCGGCACCCCCACGCCCACGGCCACCGGCACGGCGAGCGGCAGGCGCGATGCCAGCTCGCCAAGCCAGCGCGAGTCGCTCGCGACCTGATCCACCGCCCAGGCGATACGAGGCAGCCGAACCACCATGGTCTCGCCGAGGCGATACAGCCCGTGGTCCGTGCCGCCGACGGGCATCGGTGTCACGGGGAGATCGGCCCATGCGGGGAACTGAGCGCGCACGAGGCGGTGGATCTGCTCTGTGGTCGTGACCACTTCGTCGTCGTGCATCGACGGTCAACCGGAGATGCGCGAGGCGAGCGCCGATCCGAGACTGCGCCCACTCAGCCACGCCGCCTCTACACGCGGACCACCGGCCCAGGCGTCTCCCGCGATCCCCAGCAGCGCATCATCGTGCAGCCAATGGCCCGCCGCCCTGCCCTCCAGCGGCTTGGCGAACGTCCAACGGTGGACGTCCACCCAGTCGGGCAGTGCCGTCAAAGCGAGCACTCGCTGGAGCGTGGCCAGCACCGCCGGGATGACCGCCTGCGGATCGTCCAAGTGCCGAGCCGACAGCACGGGATGAACGTGCGCGACCAGGACGGGGGCGCCGTCGCCACGTCGGCTCCCGTCGTCGGCGATCCACGTGAGGACGGGGTCGTCGTTGACGAACACCCCGTCGAACTCCAAGCAGGCCCGCCGCTCGAAGACGCAGGCGACGGCGATCACCGGCTCCCACATGATGGTCTCCGGCGGCACGTGGTCGCAGATACGGCCGGCTTGGGGCAGCGGCATGCACAGGGCGGTCGCCGTCGCGTCCTCGTCGTCGAGCGTGACGCGGGATCCATCGACGCGTACACGGTCAACACGAGCGTCCGTCCGGACATGCACACTCGCGGCGCTCTCGGCGATGGCTGCCACGATGCTTCGAAGGCCTGCCGGGGCGGCGTAGCGCAGCGGCCCGCTGGACACACCCTCGATGCCGTCGGAGCCGGCAACGTGGAAGGCATCGGTCCACGCTCGGACGAGGCCCGCTGCGGTCATCTCGTCGACGAGCGCGCGGAAGTCGGGGTCGGCAGCCGTGAAGTACGACGCGCCCATGTCGACAACTCGACCGTCATGCGAAGTGCCGGTCCCGCGCAGCGTCCGGGACGCCATCCGGCCACCGAGCACCTTGCCCCGCTCGCGCAGTTCGACGTCGATGCCGGACGTCGACAACGCGGCAGCGCACGCGGCACCGCTGATCCCTCCGCCGACGACGACGGCGGTCATCGCCTACTCCCGCGGGACGGACGGGTCGCACTCCTCGATGAAGACGCCAAGGCGGTTGACCTCCTCGGTCTCGCCGATCGCAGCCGCGGCCCGCGACAGCGATCGAAGGCAGCGCAGGAACCCCTGGTTGGGCTCGTGCGACCACGGCACCGAGCCGAAGCCCTTCCATCCGCTACGGCGAAGGGCATCAAGCCCTCGGTGGTAGCCGACGCGCGCGAAGGCATAGGACTCCAGCGGCTTGTCCTCGGCCCACGCCTCGTCGCTGAGTTCGGCCCAGGCCAGCGAGCTGGTGGGGTGGCTCCGCACGGCCTCGGCGGCGGTCGCACCCGCCGCGAGCCCTGCAGCCGCCGGATCCTCGGGCAGCAGGGTCGCAGGCGGGCCTTCGAACAGGTTCTCACCGATGGTCATGCCGACAGCCTGCCATCACTGACCCGCACCTGCACGCAATCGCCAGCCGACAATGCGAACGGGCCCGGCCATTGCTGGCCGGGCCCGTTCGACTTGCCTCGTCATGCGACAGGCAGAGCTACTTCATCTTGGTGCCCGCCGAGCGCAGGTCCTCGCAGCCGATGACGACGCGGGCAGCCATGCCCGCCTCGGCCAGCTTGCCCCATGCACGCGGGTCGTACGCCTTCTTGTTGCCGACCTCGCCGTCGACCTTCAGGACGCCGTCGTAGTTCTTGAACATGTGATCGGCGACCGGACGCGTGAACGCGTACTGCGTGTCGGTGTCGATGTTCATCTTGACGACGCCATAGTCGAGGGCCTCACGGATCTCGCTGAGCAGTGAGCCGGAGCCGCCGTGGAACACCAGGTCGAACGGCTTGTCCTTGCCGTACTTGGCGCCGACCGCCGTCTGGATGTCGTTGAGGATCGACGGGGTGAGCACCACGTTGCCGGGCTTGTAGACCCCGTGCACGTTGCCGAACGTCGCGGCCACCATGTAGCGGCCGCGGTCGCCGAGGCCAAGGGCCTCTGCGGTGGCGATGCCGTCCTCGACCGTCGAGAAGAGCTTGGCGTCGTGGGTCGCCTCGATGCCGTCCTCCTCGCCGCCGACAACACCGATCTCGATCTCGAGGATGATGTTCGCCTTCGCGCACGCGTCGAGCAGGCGGTCGGCGATCTCGAGGTTCTCCTTCAGCGGCACCGCGGAGCCGTCCCACATGTGCGACTGGAACAGCGGCAGCTGGCCGGCTGCGACGCGTTCCTGCGAGATGGCGATCAGCGGCTCCATGAAGCCAGGCAGCTTGTCCTTGGGGCAGTGGTCGGTGTGCAGCGCGATGTTCACGTCGTAGTGCGCGGCGATGGACGTCGCGAACTCGGCGAGTGCGGTGGCGCCGGCAACCATGCTCTTGACGGACTGGCCGGACGCGAACTCGGCGCCGCCCCAGGAAACCTGGACGATGCCGTCGCTCTGTGCCTCGGCGAACCCGCGGATGGCCGCGACGATGGTCTGGGACGAGGTGCAGTTGATCGCCGGGTAGGCGAACTTGCCGGCCTTTGCTCGATCGAGCATCTCGGCGTAGACCTCGGGAGTTGCGATGGGCATGAATGCTCCTGCGACTAGCGGACGGATGTAAGCGTTACCATCCTTCCAGATCGTCGAATGGATGTCATGGGGCGCTGGGCGGATGGGGCTCGTGTGCCGTCTGAGATCGAAGCTGCCAGATCGACCGAGCCGAAAGCGCCGCCAGGATGGCGACCAGGCAGGTCGCGGCGGCGATGAGGAAGCTGGTCTGGAGGCCGACGGCCGCCACCAGCGGACCGGCGAGCGCGAGGCCGACCGGGCCAAGAAGCAGTGAGCCCATCGCGTCATACGAACTGACCCGGGCGATCGACTCCCGGGGGATGTGCATCTGCAAGGTGGTGAACCAGTTCACCTGGAACATCTCGATCGCCATGCCCCACAAGAACGCACCCGCCGACACGACCGCCAGCGGCAGCGCGAACGCCAGGCAGACCATCCACACCGGCAGCGTCAGCGTGATGAACATCCCGAACAGCATGGGCCGGCTGACTCTGATCCGAGACGCGGTGAACGCACCAGCGAGCAGGCCGACGGACATGGCGCCCATGACCACGGCCCACCCCGCGGCACCTCCGTACTCCTGCAACGCGAGCACCGGTCCCATCACCTCCTCAGCGCCGCGTAACGCCATGACGATGACGCTGAAGGCCAGCACGACCACCACGAACCACCTGATGGAGATGACCAGTCGCCAGCCGTGCGCGAGGTCGCCCATCATCGACTCTCCAGAGACGTGCGGCTTGGACACCTGCCGGAACGACACGACGAGCAGGCCTGCGGCCAGGAACGTCGCCGCGTCAACCGCGAGCGCGGCCCCGGCACCGACGGTCGCGACGAGAACACCGCCAACCGCATTGCCGAGGATCAGGCCGGCGTTCGACCCGACACTGATGTACGCGTTCGCCGGCTGCAGATGGTGCTCTTCCCGGACGACGTCAGGGACCAGCCCTGGGAACGCCGGGTACCACAGCGCGATCAGCACGCCGGTGATCACCGCGAGGACGACCAACACCGGAATGGTCACGCGCCCGGTGATGAACAGCGCGGCCTCGCCAGCGACAACCACACCCATCATCACGTCAGTGACGCCGATGACTCGCGCGTTCCCGAGGCGGTCGGCGATGACGCCGCCGATGGGTAGCAGCAGCACGATGGGGATGGCCTGCGCTGCAAGAACGATGCTCAGCGTGGTGGCGTTCGCACCAGGAAGGGCGAGGATGCCGAAGGACAGCGCGATCGGCGAGATACCGTTGCCGAGATTGCTGATCGTCCGCGCGGTGAACAACCGGCGGTAGAAATCGTTGCCCGCGAGCGCCTTGCCAGAAGACATCACGGCACCTGGTCGAACACGTGTCGCCTGATCCACGCGTGCATCGCGATGGCGGCTGCGGCCCCGGCGTTGATCGACCGGGTGGAGCCGAACTGCGCGATCGACAGGACGGACGCGCATTCGGCTCGCGACGCGTCGGTGAGGCCCTGACCTTCCTGGCCGAAGAGCAGGATGCAGCCTCGCGGTAGGTCAGCGGTCTCGATCGGTACCGCGCCCGGCAGGTTGTCGATGCCGATGATCGTCAGGCCACTCTCGGTCGCCCACGCTGCGAGAGCCGCGGGGTCCTCGTGATGCCGAACGTGCTGATAGCGGTCAGTCACCATCGCGCCGCGACGGTTCCAACGCCGTCGCCCGACGATGTGGACCTCCGAGGCCAGGAAGGCGTTCGCTGTGCGGATGACCGATCCGATGTTGAAGTCGTGGCTGAAGTTCTCGATGGCCACGTGGAAGGGGTGGCGGCGGGTGTCGAGGTCGGCGACGATCGCCGCCACGGTCCAGTAGCGGTACTGGTCAGTCACGTTGCGGCGGTCGCCCTCGCGAAGCAGTTCGGGGTCCAGCCGCGCATCGTCCGGCCACGGTGCCGGGCAGGGTCCGACGCCCACCACCGCTGGTGTCGCGTCCGGTTCCATGACCGCGACGATAGCCTGCAGCCATGCCACTCACGAGCGTCGCTGCCGCCCTCCTGAGCACGAGCGCCGTGCATGCTCTCGGACCGGATATCCAGAAGACCCTTGAGGGATTCGGGAACCTGGGCTTCTGGATTGTCGTCGCCATCATCTTCGCCGAGTGCGGCATCCTCATCGGCTTCTTCCTGCCCGGCGACTCGCTCTTGTTCATCGCCGGCCTGCTGATCGCCAACGGCACCATCACGGTCAACATCTGGCTCGCGTGCGCGATCCTCTTCGTGGCTGCGCTGCTCGGCAACATCACGGGCTACTGGATCGGCTACAAGGCTGGGCCCTCCCTGTTCAACAAGCCCGACTCGAAGCTCTTCAAGGAGGAGTACGTCGATCGGACGCACCAGTTCTTCAACCGCTATGGCGCGCGTGCCATCGTGCTGGCCCGCTTCGTGCCGATCGTGCGCACCTTCATCACCGCGGTGGCCGGCGTCGGCAAGATGGACTTCAAGCGCTACCTGGTCTTCAGCGCGATCGGCGCGTTCCTCTGGGCCGTGGGTGTCACCGTGGCTGGGTACTACCTCGGCAACTTCGAATTCGTGAAGAAGAACATCGAGTTGATCCTCATCCTCGTCGTGTTCGTCTCCGTGATCCCGCTGATCTTCGAGTTCATCCGGCATCGCCGCGAGCGCGCCGCCAGCTGAGCGCACATGGCCATCCCGCGTTCGGTCCTTATGGTCGAGCTCCTCATGTCCGCCGACCGGATCATCGACGCGGCGCGCGCGGCAGAGCCCGCCCAGGACCCCGACACCTGGACACCCGCGACGGTCGTCGGACACCTGAGCCAGGTCGACGAGCAGGTGTGGCTGCCGCGCCTGGAGCTCATGGTGTCGTCCGCATCCGTTCCCTCCTTCACCTGGTGGGAGCCAGATCCCGACGCCACCCGAACAGCGTTTGCGGAGACCTCCGTGGACGCGGCGGGCGCGCGACTGCTGGCTTCGCGGACGGGCATCCTGCACCGACTTCGCGAGCTCGACGCAGCGGCATGGAGCGCGGTCGGTCGTCACGAGATCTTCGGCGAGCTCGACGTCGAGGGCCTGATGATCCAGGTCCTGGGACACGACGAGGAGCATCGAGCCTCCTTGCTCCTCGGTGCCAATCGGATCGACGATCAGTCATGACGACGCTGGACAGCGCTCGTGAACTGGTCTGGGCCGCCCATCCCGAGCTGCTCGCCATCGGCGCCTCCGGTCCGGCACCGTTACGTGCTGTGATCCGGACCGGCTCGGTCGTCGGCGTCGACCTGGGCGTCGAGCACTACTGGGGCATCCAGATCACCGCCGGGCTTCGCCCGCCGGAGCCCAATGACGCGGCGTCGGCGATGCAGTGGTGCCGCGAGCGTGATCGCGGCCAGGGCTGGTGTGTGAGCCTCCCCGAAGCGCTCGCCGACAGCAGCCCATGGTCTGAGATGGAACAGGCGGACCCTTTGACGATGTGGGCGATCGACGTCGACACCGCTGCACGCCTGCCACTGACCCCGAGGGACGATCTCGAGCTCCTGAGCGACCCGACGCTTGCTGACGTCCGCGCCGCGTATGGCGGATGGATGGCCGACATGACCCTGGCGAAGCAACTGGTTCGACACGAGGACAGGGAACGCCGCGATCGACGATTCATCGTCGCGCGATTGAACGGCGAGCCCGTGGGCTGCGCCTTCATCTGGTGGGCGGGTGGAACGGGATACCTGTCGGGCATCGGCGTAGTGGAGCGACTGCGGGGTCAGGGCATCGGTCACACGCTGTCGACGGCGGCGGCGCATGTCGCGGCGCGTGGAGTGGAAGGGAAGGCACCACAGATCGTCTGGATGCACGCCACTGAGGAGGGGGCGGCCCTCTATGAACGCATGGGCTTCGTCAAGATCGACACCGAGGCGCAACTCACACCCCGGTGACGAGCGCCTACTCGAGGCCGAGGTCGGCCAGCGAGTAGGCGGCCCGGTACTCCAGACCGCGCTCGACGATCGCCGGGCCGGCACCACGATCCACGATGACCGCGACGCCGACGATCTCGGCACCGTCCTCGAGGAGGGCGTCGACCGCGGTGAGCACTGAGCCGCCGGTCGTCGAGGTGTCCTCGACGGCCAGCACGCGTCGACCGGCCACGTCGGGCCCCTCGATGCGGCGCTGAAGGCCGTGCTGCTTCTCGCTCTTGCGGACGACGAACGCATCGAGCACAACGCCGTCAGCAGCCGCGGAGTGCAGCATCGCCGTAGCAACCGGGTCCGCGCCGAGGGTCAGGCCACCGACTGACGAGTACTCCCAATCCTTGGTCAGGTCGCGCATGACGCTCCCGACGAGCGGAGCCGCCACGCCGTCCAGGGTGACGCGGCGCAGGTCGACGTAGTAGTCGGCCTCGCGGCCGCTGCTGAGGATGACCTTGCCGCGGACGACGGCCTTCTCGATGATCTGGTCCTTGAGTTCGCTCCATGACGACATGGCGGCAGCCTAGGGTGTGCCGGGTGTCGACCGTGCTGGTGTTGCCTTCCGAGGATCCCGGCCAGGCCTCGGTGCTCGGCCGGTTCCTCGACGGGGGCGTGACCGCCACCATGGTCGTCGCGGAACCGGGCGCGGGCAGCGCCTCGGCACGCATCTGTTCGGCCATCAACGAGATGAAGCCGACCGCGCCGCTGACGGTCATCGCCTTCGGAGAATCGGCACTTGCGTTGCCGGCCGTCGCCCTGTCTCAGCGCACCGCGCACCGACTGGTGGCCGAGTACGTGCTGATCGATCCGGCGCTGCCCGCGGTCACCGAGTCCTGGCCCGACGCCCGCGTGATGGTCGTGACCGACGATGCCGACTGTCAGGCCTCGCTTCAGGGTCGGCTGCGTGGCTGGACCGTCATCGGCCACGCCGAATTCGACCAATGGCGCCCCGACGATCAGTAGTGCGGCCGCGCCGCCACGTCAGCTGCGATCGTCGAACAGCTGGTTCCGCCCGCGCATGTCCGTCGCGAACCGCGCGATGGCCCGGGGGCCGTGGCGCAGCGCGAAGCTCGCCGCTTTGTACTGGGCACCGGTGACGCTGACCGCGTTGCCCGCGGCGAGGTCGCGGAACGCCTGATCGACGACCTGCGGCACATCCAGCCACATGAAGTCGGGCAACTGGGTCATGTCGATATCTGCTCGCTGGTGGAACTCGGTGTGCACGAAGCCGGGACAGGCAGCGGTGATGCGCACGCCAGTGCCCTGCAGTCCCTGGGCCAGGCCCTCGGTGAACACCGTGACCCACGACTTGGCCGCCGAGTAGGTGCCGCCGGTGATCCAGCCGGCCACGCTGCTCACGTTGATGACCATTCCCTGACGGCGCTCGACCATTCCCGGAAGCGCGGCATGCGTGAGCCTCATGACCGCAACGACCAGGACGTCCAGCAGTCGCTGCTCGTCCTCGACATCGTCCGAAAGGAAGGACTGCCGCAGCCCGAAGCCGGCGTTGTTGACCAGCGCCGTCACCGGGGCCGACGCGTCGGCGAGCCTGGCCGCCACGCGATCGACGTCTGAGCGCACGGAGAGGTCGGCAGACATGACCTCGCTGCGCACTCCATAGTCGGCCAGCAGCTGACGACCGAGTTCCTCGAGCCGCTCGCCGTCCCGGGCGACCAGGACCAGGTTGAACCCCTTGCGTGCGAACGCCTCGGCGAATCCGCGACCGATTCCCGAGGTCGGCCCGGTGATTAGGGCGGTCGGCATGACGCTCCTTCCCCCGGACAAATCACCCCAATGGTGTCCGGGCTTGCTATGCCACCGTAGCGTTGTGGTGTGGGGTTGAAGCTCAAACCATGTGCGGTCGTGGCGACCGCCGTGGCCGTCGTCTTGGCGCTGGCCGTCGCGCCCGCCGCTCAGGCACAGTCCAACCCCACTGTGGCTCCCCGCGTCATCAACGGCAACGAGGGCAACGGCGCGGAATACCCGTTCCTGGTCTCGCTGCTGCTGGTGGACCGCTTGCCCCACCCAGGGCCGTTCGAGGCGCAGTTCTGCGCCGGCACCCTGACCTCGCCCACCACCGTCGTCACGGCCGCCCACTGCGTCGTCGACCAGAACGACGGCACGGTCCGCAACCCGGCCACGTTCGTGATCGGCGTCGGGCCGGACCTCAACGCCCCGGACTACCGCGTCGTAGCCATCGGCGGCGTGAGCGTCAATCCGAACTACTCCCGACGGACCGCGACCAACGACGTCGCCGTGCTGACTCTCGCAACACCGGTCACCGACGTACCGGTGCTGACTCCGGTCTCACCTGCCGAGGGCGCGGCCTACACGGGCTCCGGCCAGCCCGTTCGCGTGATCGGATGGGGCAACACGTCGACGACCACCCATGCCTTCCCGCATGTCTTCCAGGTGGGCGTCCTGGCCGTCTTCCCCGACTCGGTGTGCGGCGGCGGTGAGGCGTTCGTCCTGAACGGCCTCACCTTCCGCGGCTTCGCTGCAGGCGAGGCGAATGCTCAGACGCAGATCTGCGCCGGCGGCGTCACAGCGGACTCCAAGCGCATCGACAGCTGCCAGGGCGACTCCGGCGGACCACTGATCGCCGGCGTGGGCGCAGCGGCTCGACTGGTCGGCATCGTCAGCTGGGGCAACGACTGCGCCAACGAGTACCCCGGGGTCTATACCCGAGTCGCTGCGGAGTACGACTTCCTCAAGGCGCTCAACGCAGTGATCGCCAGCGTCCCGGCAGCGCCACCGACGATCGCGGTGCAGCCCCAGTCCGGCGCAGTCCGGATCTCATTCGAGGTGAACCCGCCCGGCTCCGAGGCGACAGCGTTCGCGGCCACGGTCCTCGACCCCGCGACCGGACAGGCCATCAACTGCTTCGCCCAGCCCCGCAAGGACGGCGGCACCCCCGCCTGCCTCGCCGGTGGGCTGACGAACGGCACCGCGTACCAGGTCACGGCGATCACCGGGAACGCCGCGGGAAACTCCGCGCCAACAGCGCCCTACGGCTTCATCCCACAGCCGGTTCCGACGCCCGGCGCGATCAAGAAGGCGTTGCAGACCGGCTCGGGTCGCGTTGCCCTGCGCGTGACGCCCAGCATCGACAACGGATCCCCGCTCATCGTCGAGCGCGTCCTGTGCACGCCATCTGCGGGGGGTGCTCAGCGGACGGCGGCCGTGTCGGGTCGTGCTGCCGTGGTCAAGCGACTGCCGGTCGGCGTCAGCAGCTGCATCCTCCGGGCGCGCAACGCGGTCGGTGTCGCCGACTCGATGCCGTTCGCCGTGAAGGTGCACAAGTAGCGTCAGCGCATGATCCGCTGCGTGGCACGCAGTGATGCGTCGAGCTGCACTGCCAGCGAGGCCGCACGAGTGGGGGCGGTCTGGGCCTGCACCTGGAGGAACATCCCCTCGCGCACCCGACGCTCGGCGTCGTGACCCGATCTCATCGCCGCACCCGCCCGGGCGAGGACCACGGACGTGGTGGCCCGCGTGACCAGATCGAGCGAGGCGGCCCGCAGGCCGAGGCGATCAGCGATCGGCGCCGTCGGATCGTCAATGGCCGCGTAGGCGGCCCGCCGCACCATCTTGCACTCGTTGATCAGCGCCGCGGCCAACGCCCGCATACCCTCGTCGGAGCGCAATTCGGCAAGCGCGTCGAGCTCTGCGATGGCCCCACGGGCGACTCCGAACGCCGCAGGCGACGCATTGGCGGACGTGACCGCATCGCGGGCCAGCCATTCGGAACGATCAACCACCTCGACCACGGATGGGTCAGCGATCAGGGCGCCATCGAGTCGGATCGGACGCGTATGCGTGCCCGACATCGAGAGCAGCGCCAGTGGAAGATCCATCTCGACGCCCCGCACCTTCTCCGGCGAACGGCCCGCCGGGAGGAAGGCACTGACCAGGGAGTCGGCGTACTCGGCGGTGCCCTGAGCGACCACCATGACGACGTCCGCGATGTCCCACGACGTGACCCAGTCCAAAGTGCCGTCCACCCGCCAGCCCCCGTCGACGCGCGTGGCGATGGGATTGGGCAAGCCAGGTCGGCGCACGTGCGCGAACGCGACCGCCGACACGATCGACCCCGTGCGCAGGCCGCCGAGCAGGCGATCCTGGAGGGCGCCGACCTCGGGGGTCAGCGGCCCGACCGACGCCAGCTCGAGTGTTCGCAGCGGGCTCTGGTGTTGCACCCAGCAGAACCACGTCGTCGCGTCGATCCCCGAGATGACCTCACCCAGTTCGCGCTGCTGCGCGGCGGGGGACAGCGGTGAGCCGAGGAAGCCAGCGGCCGCCAGGCGGTCCAACGACTCGCGCTGCACACCGCGCCGGTCCGCGTCCGCGGCGAGCGGCACGAGCAGGTGGGCGAGCGTGTCGACATCGACGGCCGCCTCAGCGTCCGAGCCCACCGGATCGTGCAGCGGGAAGGATTGCGGGCTGCTCATGGCATCACCGTATCGACTTCCCGACAGGCGCTAGCGTGTCGTCATGCCACGGCGTCAGCCCCCGCTCGTTCCCCGCATGGCCGAGCACACGACCTCGATCTTCGCCGAGATGTCCATGCTCGCCGTCGAGGTCGGCGCCATCAACCTCGGGCAGGGCTTCCCGGACACTGATGGCCCCGACGAGCTCAAGGACGTTGCGCGCGAGGCGATCGCCGAAGGTCGGGGAAACCAGTACCCGCCGCCGCACGGGCTGCCGCTGCTGCGCGAGGCGATCGCCGCGCACCAGGCGCACTTCTACGGCCTGACCGTTGACCCGGTCACGGAGGTGGTCGTGGCCACCGGCGCGTCCGAGGCACTGCAGTCGGCCGTGCTCGCGCTGATCGACGAGGGCGACGAGGTCCTCGTCTTCGAGCCGTGGTTCGACGTGTACGCGGCGGGTATCTCACTGGCCCGCGGAGTGCGTGTGGGCGTCTCCATGTGGGGGCCCGGGCTGCGACCGGACCTCGAGGCACTGCGTCGCGCCGTGACGCCGCGCACGCGGATGATCCTGCTCAACTCACCGCACAACCCCACGGGCACGGTGTTCACCCGAGATGAGCTGGAGGAGGTCGCGCGTATCGCGATCGAGTACGACCTGCTCGTCCTATCCGACGAGGCCTACGAGCACCTGTGGTTCGAGACCCCGCATGTGCCGATCGCCACGCTGCCAGGGATGTGGGAGCGCACGATCACGATCGGCTCCGGCGGCAAGTCGTTCTCCTTCACCGGCTGGAAGGTCGGCTGGGCGTCGGGTCCTGCCGAGCTCATTGCCGCCGTGCGCGTCGTGCGCCAGCACCTGTCCTACGTGTCCAGCGGGCCGTTCCAGTACGCGTTCGCCCACGGCCTGGGGATGCCGGACTCGTACTTCGACGGGCTGCGGTTGGACTTGATGAGCAAGCGCGACCTCCTGTGCACGGGCCTTGCCGAACTCGGCTTCGGCGTGATCGTTCCGCAGGGCACCTACTTCATCACGACCGACATCCGACCGATGGGCTTCACCAGCGGACTGGAGTTCTGCCGCGAGCTCCCCCGCCGCACCGGCGTGGTCGCGATCCCACATCAGGTGTTCTGCGACGACCCGGAGATCGGCCGACCCTTCGTGCGCTGGGCGTTCTGCAAGCAGCCTGCGGTACTTGATGAGGCTTTGTCCCGAATGGCCGCCAACCTGAACCGCTGACGATCGGCCCGCCGAAAACTGCCTCCGCTCACAGCGCTTCCGGCACATCAGTCGTGCCACTATTCGCGCATGACACCAACCCGGACCGGCGCGGGGATGATCATCGGTACCGCGCTGCTGCTCACGTTCATCGCCCCCTCGCCGGCATCGGCAACCACCGGCATCCCGCAGTCGGCCGGAGGTGGGGGTCCCGTGACCGGCGCGGTGACGATGACCTCCGCTGCACCCGTCGCTGTTGCGGTCACGATGCCAACGATCAGCATTCCGGGGACCCTGCTCCTCACCTACAAGCCATCGCCCACGATCGGTCTGCGTTGGCAGGCGTGCCGGCAACAGACCCTCGGTGACAACGGGGCCACGGACTGCTTCTGGGTGCCGACGTCAGCAAGTGCCGACGGCACGGCTTCCCAAGATGCAACAGCGTCATGGACGCAGTCGGGTAACACCTGGTCCGGCTCGGCCAATGTGACCTTCACGCCACGCAATTTGGCAACGTCACCCATCGGCATGTTCCTTGTTCCCCATGTCCGGGTCTACGCCGTGCCGACATCGGGCCTCACCCGACCTGATCCGGCACTGAATGCAGAGTTCATCCCATCCGTCGCGACCGTGCTGTCCAAGGTCCAAGGACCTCCATACGACACGGCCCTGTCCGGGAGTCCATCCCTGAGCGTGGCCGCCGCGCCGATCTCGCTGGCCGGGAGCACCGGCCTGACGGTGACTCCGGCAGCCGCGTCGTTCCCGGTGGGGACTCAGGACTCCACCATCACGATGTCGAACACCGTGACGCTGGTGGTCTGTCCGCAGGGAGCCAACCCTGGGGCGACGCCCTTGTCCGGCTGGAGCGAGACCGGCGGCACGCCGATTTCACGGGGCATGAAGGGGCAGGTCGGCTTCCAGGCCACAAAGGGCTGCAGCACGCACGATGTCATCGCTACCAAGAGCCCCACGACGGACCCCACCATCGCTGCGACCCCGGTGCCCGTTGCCCTCACACCGGCGGAACTCCTGCTGGCACCCCTCTCCACAGGATCGACCGTGCAGCTGGCAATGTGGTTACAGCAGACGTCGACAGCGAGCCAGGACACCCCGCAAGGATTTGCGTGGAACTGGTGGGGCTACCGACAGTCATCCGCACAGTCGATCACCATTTCGAATCCCCTGCCGTCGAAGGTCGCCGTCCCCATATCCCCTTCCGGGCAGACGCCCCCGACATCCGATGCCGGGGCTGCCGGCAGCGCTGCCGACAACCCGTCGAGCAACGCCTCCACGATCGCGGCACAGTCCGGCATCGACGTCGCCACCTCTACGGTTTCCGCTACGGCTGGTGCCACGAGGGTCGGAGGAACCCGGCTGACGCCGTTCGTGCGCAGCATCGAGAAGCGCGGCGTACGCCTCCCGCTAAAGGCGACGCTCAGTCCGGCTGCAAGCGGCCACGTGCGCTTCACACTGGTGCGAGTCACTCCGAAGGGCGTGGCCGTGGTCGGGAAGGTCAAGACCGCCAACCTGCGCAAGGGCATAGCGCGGTCCTCGTGGATCCTCGAGGCGACGAAGCCCGCCGGGGCGTACACCGTCTACGTGACGTGGCTGCCCAGCAAGGCGGGCTCGCCCGGCATAACGGCCTGGGTGCCCATCACCATTCCGTAGCCCAGAATGAACCCGTGGCGATCCTCGTTGATGACTGCATCTGGCCGTGGCGCGGATACCTGTTCTGCCACATGATCAGCGACACCAGCCTCGAGGAACTGCACGCCTTCGCCCGGTGGATCGGCATCCCCGATCGCGCTTTCGGTGGCGACCACTACGACATCAGTACCGACATTCGCAGCGTCGCCGTAGCCGAAGGGGCGATCGAGGTCGACTCACGGACGATCGTGCTAGCGCTCCGCGCCGCCGGGCTGCGCAAGCGCCCGACTGCATCGACCGGCCACCACCAGCCCTGATCCCCTTCCCCGAGGATTTCGGCCAGGGGATCAGGTCGTGACGGTCAGGTCACTCCCGTCGGGCAGTACGCCGACCAGCACCTGGTCGCCGTCGCGGATGTCACCGGACAGAATGCCCTTGGCCAGCTTGTCCCCGACCGCAGTCTGGACGAGCCGACGCAGCGGACGAGCGCCGTAGATCGGGTCGAATCCCTTATTCACCAACCACTTCATCGCCTCGTCGGTCAGCTCGAGGCTGATCCGTCGATCGTCGAGGCGACGCTGCAGCTGCTGCATCTGGATGGCCGCGACCTTCGACAGCTCCGCGTGATCGAGCGGCTCGAACGTCACCATCGCGTCGAGGCGGTTGAGGAACTCCGGCCGGAACTGCTGGCGCACGATGGCGAGCACCTGCTCTTTGCGCTGCTCGAACGGCACCGTCAGGTCGACCAGGAACTGCGAGCCCATGTTCGACGTGAGGATCAAGATGACGTTGCGGAAGTCGACGGTGCGACCCTGACCGTCGGTCAGGCGTCCGTCGTCGAGGACCTGCAGCAGGATGTCGAAGACCTCCGGATGCGCCTTCTCGACCTCGTCGAGCAGGATCACCGAGTACGGACGGCGACGCACGGCTTCGGTGAGCTGACCGCCCTCCTCGTAGCCGACGTAGCCAGGAGGCGCGCCGATGAGCCGCGCCACGGAGTGCTTCTCCGCGTACTCGCTCATGTCGATGCGCACCATCGCCCGCTCCTCGTCGAAGAGGAACTCCGCGAGCGCCTTGGCGAGCTCGGTCTTGCCGACACCAGTAGGGCCGAGGAACAGGAACGAGCCTGTCGGCCGGTCGGGGTCAGCGATGCCTGCCCGCGCACGACGCACAGCGTCGCTCACCTCGCGTACTGCCTCGGCCTGTCCCACGACGCGCTTGCCGAGCTCCTCCTCCATGCGCAGGAGCTTCTGCGTCTCGCCCTCGAGCAGACGGCCGGCGGGGATTCCGGTCCATGCCGAGACGACCAGCGCGATGTCATCGGCCGTGACCTCGTCCTTGACCATCGCGGCACGCTGGTTCACCTCGGCGGTGACGCGCTCGAGCTCCTCCTCGAAGGTGGGGATCTCGGCGTAGAGGATGCGGGAGGCCTGCTCGAAGTCGCCAGCGCGCTGGGCCTTCTCGGCCGTGGCCCGCAGGTCGTCGATGAGGACCTTGATCTCGCCGATTCGGTCCAGGCCCTGCTTCTCCTGGTCCCAGCGAGCTCGGAGTCCGGAGAGCTCCTCCTCCTTGTCGGCGATCTCGACGCGGATCTTGTCCAAACGCTGCTTGGACGCCTCGTCGGTCTCCTTTGCGACGGCCATCTCCTCCATGCGGAGGCGGTCGACCTGTCGCTGCAGGACATCGATCTCAACAGGTGACGAGTCGATCTCCATGCGAAGACGTGACGCCGACTCGTCCATCAGGTCGATGGCCTTGTCGGGCAGGAATCGCGCGGTGATGTAGCGATCGGAAAGCGTCGCTGCGGCCACGAGTGCGGAGTCGGAGATGACGACCTTGTGGTGCGCCTCGTACTTCTCCTTGATGCCGCGCAGGATCGAGATGGTGTCCTCGACCGACGGCTGGCTGACGAATACCTGCTGGAAGCGCCGCTCGAGAGCGGCGTCCTTCTCGATGTACTGGCGGTACTCATCGAGCGTGGTCGCGCCGATCATGCGCAGTTCGCCTCGGGCGAGCAGCGGCTTCAGCATGTTGCCGGCGTCCATCGCACCCTCACCGCTGGCGCCAGCACCCACGACGGTGTGCAGTTCGTCGATGAAGGTGACGATCTGGCCGTCGCTGTTCTTGATCTCGTCGAGGACCGCCTTGAGGCGCTCCTCGAACTCCCCGCGGTACTTCGCGCCGGCGACCATCGCGCTGAGGTCCAGGGAGATCAGGGTCTTGCCTTCGAGTGACGTGGGCACGTCGCCTTCGACTATGCGTCGCGCGAGCCCCTCTACGACGGCCGTCTTGCCAACGCCCGGCTCGCCGATCAGTACGGGGTTGTTCTTGGTACGGCGCGAAAGCACTTGGATGACACGTCGCACCTCCTCGTCGCGGCCGATGACGGGGTCGATCTTGCCTTCGCGTGCACGCGCGGTCAGGTCGACGCCGTACTTCTCCAGCGCCTGGAAGCTCTGCTCGGGATCCTGCGTGGTGACCCGCGCACCGCCGCGGACCTTGTCGAGCGACTCCATCAGCGCAACCGGGGTCGCCCCCTGCTCGACGAGCCGGTCGGTGACACCGACGCCGCCGGTCTTCGACAAGGCGATGAGCAGGTGCTCGGTACTGACGTACTCGTCGCCGCGCTCCTTGGCGATCTCCTGCGCGGCGTTGAGCACCTTGAACGACGCTTGACTCAACTGCGGGGCCGACACACTCGATCCGCTGGCCGACGGCAGCGCCGCGAGCTCCTGGCGGACCTGCCCGGTCAGGAGACCGACGTTCGCGCCCACGCCGGTGAGCAGGGCGGTGGCGATGCCCTCACCTTGCTGCAGCAGGGAGTCAAGGATGTGCAGCGGCTCGACCTGCGGATTGCCGTTGGCAGCAGCGATCCGCACGGCCGCACCCAGCGCGTCCGAGCTCTTGGTGGTGAATTGAATGTCCATGCCCTCTTCTTCGTCCTGTTGTGTCTACCGCTGGCGGTTGGGTCGCCAGACCACCAGCGATGTGGATGCCTGATCGCGGCGGAACTCCTCCAGCCGCAGACGGAGCACCCGCACCTCCTCCTGGAGCGCGAGCACCCGCCTGATGCCCTCGAGCGTGAGGCCCTGCGCGGACAGGTCCGCGATCTCACGCAGTCGGGCGATGTCGTTGGCCGAGTAGAGGCGGTTGCGACCGCCTACTCGGGTAGGTACGACCAGGCCGAGCCGGTCGTACTGCCGGAGGGTCTGCGCATGCAGCCCAGCCAGCTGTGCCGCGACCGAGATCGCGTACACCGGGGCATCGTCAGCGATGCTGAAGCCCGTCCGCTCCGCGCTCACGATGTACCTCGCTTCACGGCTGCCTCCGCAGCCATCGTGAAGAGGTCCTTGCGCGGGTCGTGGTCCTCGGTCTGGTGCGCGTACTGCTCGAGGGTCTCCCGCGCCTGGCTGCTGAGCTTCTGCGGCACCGCCACCTCGACGGACGCCAGCAGGTCACCCTGCGTGCCGTCCTTGCGCCTGATGCCCTTCCCCCGTACGCGGAAGGTGCGGCCGGTCGTGGTGCCGGCGGGGATCTTCACGGTGACGGAGCCACCGCGCGGAAGCGGCACGGGGATGTCGCCGCCGAGGGCGGCCTCGCCGAACGTGACCGGAACGGTGACGGTGATGTTGTCGGCCTTGCGGTCGAACACCGGATGCGGCGTCACAGTCACGTCGACGAACAGGTCGCCGCTCGGGCCACCGTGCTCGCCCGCGCCGCCCTTGCCCTTGAGTTTGATGCGCGAGCCGTTCTTCACGCCCGCGGGAATGCGGGCCTGGACAGTGCGCGTGCTCAGACCGCGGCCAGAGCCACGGCACGACGGGCACGGATCGTCGACGTAGAGGCCACGGCCCTTGCACGTGACGCATGGATCGGCGAACGCGAACCCACCGGCGTTGCGCTGGGTCTGGCCCGAGCCATCACATGTGGGACACATGCGTGGCACGGTGCCCGCCTTCGCACCGGTGCCATGGCAACTGGTGCAGGGCGCATCGCTCGACAGGCGCAGCGGCACGGTCACGCCGTCGAGCGAATCGTCGAAGGACAGCGTCAGGGCACTCTCGAGGTCGGTGCCGCGACGGGCCTGGCGCGAACGCGCGGCACCACCGCCGCGGCCTCGATTGAACAGCCCGCCGAGGAACTCCCCGAAGCCGCCGGAGTCCTCGCCGAACATGTCCTCGACATTGACGTTGTACTGCGGGCCGCCCCCGCCGCCGTAGCCACCGCCGCTGCCGCCGAAGCCGCCGGGTCGGAAGCCGCCGCCGGCGAACAGGGACCGGGCCTCGTCGTACTCCTTGCGCTTCTCGTCATCCGACAGGACGTCATACGCCTCGGAGACGGCCTTGAACCGCTCCTCGGCCGCCTTGTCGCCCGGGTTCTTGTCCGGGTGGAGTTCGCGGGCGAGCTTGCGGTACTTCTTCTTGATCTCGTCCCCGGTCGCATCCTTGGAGACGCCGAGGAGAGCGTAGAAGTCCTTCTCGAGCCAGTCCTTGTTCACTCTCGTTCTTTCCTGTCGCTATCAGTCCGTGTCGGCAACGGCGACGCGCGCCGGTCGCAGGACACGGCCCGCGTAGCGGTATCCGCGCTGGTAGACGGCTGTGACGGTCGGCTCCGACACCTCGTCGGAGGCCTCGTGCGTCAGCGCCTCGTGCACGTTGGGGTCGAACGCCTCGCCTGCCTCGCCGAAAGTTTCCAGGCCGATGCGGGCCAGCGCTGTCTCCAGCGCCTCGCCGACGGTCTTGAAGGCGCCCTCGAGCTCGCCGTGCTGACGAGCCCGCTCGACGTCGTCGACGATGGGCAACAGCTCGGAGAGCGCACCGCCGACCGCGTTCTCCTTGACGAGCTCGCGATCACGGTCGACGCGGCGCCGGTAGTTGGCGTACTCCGCGTGGACTCGCTGCAGGTCCGCCGTCAGCTCTGCGACCTTCGACTCGACCTCGGTGATCTCACCTTCGACAAAGGCTGCCTCTACCTGCTCCTCGACCGACGGGACTGCCGGTGAGGCAGCCGGGGTCTCCGGCTGCCTCACCTGGTCCTGCGGGCGCAGTTCCCCAGTCTCGGGGTCGATTCGACGCTTGTCCGTGAACCGGACTCCCGTCTCCTCGTACTCCTGATCGCCTGCGTCGGTCACTTCTGATCGCCCTCATCAACGATCTCGGCGTCGATGACGTCGTCCTCAGCGGTGTCGGCAGCATCCTGCGCCGCCTGCTCCGACGAGGCGGTGCCGTCCTGCTGCGCCTGCGCGTACATCGCCGCACCGAGTGCCTGGCTGGCCTGCGCGACCTTGTCGGTTGCCGTGCGCATCGCCGGGATGTCGTTGGCCTCGATGGCCGCCTTCAGCTCGACGAGCGGTCCGTCGACGTTGGCCTTGGCATCGGCCGGGACCTTGTCGCCGTTCTCGGCGAGGAACTTCTCGGTCTGGTACACCAGCGCCTCGGCGCTGTTGCGGACCTCGACCTCCTCCTTGCGCTTCTTGTCCTCCTCGGCGTGCTGCTCTGCCTCGCGCATCATGCGGTCGATCTCATCCTTGCCGAGGGCCGAGCCGCCGGAGATGGTCATCGACTGCGTCTTCTGCGTGGCCATGTCCTTGGCCGACACGTGGACGATGCCGTTCGCGTCGATGTCGAAGGTGACCTCGATCTGCGGGATGCCGCGCGGTGCCGGCGGAAGGCCGGTCAGCTCGAACGTCCCGAGCCGCTTGTTGTACGCCGCCATCTCGCGCTCGCCCTGGTACACCTGGATGAGCACCGACGGCTGGTTGTCGTCAGCGGTGGTGAAGATCTCCGAGCGCTTGGTCGGGATCGTGGTGTTGCGCTCGATGAGCCGCGTCATGACGCCGCCCTTGGTCTCGATGCCCAGCGAAAGCGGGGTCACGTCAAGCAGGAGCACGTCCTTGACCTCGCCCTTGAGAACACCGGCCTGCAGGGCCGCGCCGATGGCGACGACCTCGTCGGGGTTGACGCTCTTGTTGGGCTCCTTGCCGGTCTCCTCCTTGACCAGATCGGTCACGGCCGGCATGCGGGTGGAACCACCCACGAGCACGACCTGGTCGATCTTGTCGAGCGAGATGCCCGCATCCTTGATGACCGCCTGGAACGGGGCCTTCGTGCGCTCAAGCAGGTCGGCCGTCATCGACTCGAACTGCGCGCGCGACAGCGACTCCTCCAGGTGGAGGGGACCGTCGGCGCTGGCGGTGATGTAGGGCAGGTTGATCGAGGTCTGCATCGAGGAGGACAGTTCGATCTTCGCCTTCTCTGCCGCCTCGCGGAGGCGCTGCATGGCCATCTTGTCCTTGGACAGGTCGACGCCATGGGCGTTCTTGAACGACGTGACGAGCCAGTCGACGACCTTGTTGTCCCAGTCGTCGCCACCGAGGTGGTTGTCGCCGCTGGTGGCCTTGACCTCGACGACGCCGTCGCCGATCTCGAGCAGGGACACGTCGAACGTGCCACCGCCGAGGTCGAACACGAGGATCGTCTGCTCTTGGTCACCCTTGTCGAGGCCGTACGCGAGTGCGGCTGCGGTGGGCTCGTTGATGATGCGCAGCACGTTGAGGCCGGCGATCTCGCCCGCCTCCTTGGTGGCCTGGCGCTCGGCGTCGGAGAAATAGGCCGGCACGGTGATGACCGCGTCGGTGACGTTCTCGCCGAGGTAGGCCTCAGCATCGCGCTTCAGCTTGCCCAGGGTGCGGGCGCTGATCTCCTGCGCGGTGTACGCCTTGCCGTCGATGTCGACGGTCCAGGTGGTGCCCATGTGGCGCTTGACGGACCGCACGGTGCGGTCCACGTTGGTGACGGCCTGGCGCTTGGCGACCTCGCCGACCAGGACCTCTCCGTTCTTGGCGAAGGCGACGACGGACGGCGTGGTCCGGGCACCCTCGGCGTTAGCGATGACGACGGGCTCGCCGCCTTCGAGGACGGCGACGACCGAGTTGGTCGTGCCCAGATCGATACCCACTGCTCGGGCCATGGTGGTGGTGCTCCTTCTTTGCTGGTGATCGGTTCTTGGCCGGCGATCGACTGGTGCCGCGCCGGTTGGCTGGTTCGAGTGTTCTCCGATCTCAGAGCCCACGCAAGTCCAGACGCAGGTTCTTTGAGTCGGATCGACTCAACTATGATTTCCAACCACGGGGGCTACTCCTCGATTCCCGTCACCCGGCCCTCTTCGTGTGATTCAGGTCACACGGGCTTTGTCAACCTTCGGCTGAGTGCCTGCTGAGCCTCGAACCGGCTTACCGGGGCTTAACTCCGGGCGGGTACTAGGCGAATGTGCCGCCCCTACCGTGAGCGTCATGACCAAGGACCGCACCACGAGCGCCAGTCGCGCCGCCACCCAGGCGCCGACCCCCATCAGCCGCCGGACGCGCATCGCTGCCGTGACCGTGACGACCGCCCTGCTCATGACCACCACGGCCGTCGGCATCGCGGCAGTGACCGAGGCCTTCAACTCCAACAGCTCGTCAATCACCTCCGCAGAGGCCGCGGTCTCGGTGCCCGTGCAGATCACGCCTACGCTGACTTCCGCCGCGTCGCTGCCTGACCTGAGCAAGATGCCCGCGCTCCCGTCGATCAAGAAGATCCTCAAGTCCGCCCCGAAGCGAACCGCTGTGGTCGCCGCACCCCAGGCCCCGGTCGCGCAGACCGTAGCCGCGCCCGTCGAATCGACCCCGACCGTCACGCACGACCAAGGCGAGAACGAGCACGAGCAGGGCGAGAACGAGGGCGACGACTAGAGGGTTCGGGAGGGCGCGCCGGTCACTGGACTACTGGCCGCTCCACTGCCGTTCAGCCTCGCGGCGTGTGGCCAGGCCACTTGCGGCCTCCAACAGGCACAGTGCCCCGAGGCGCACGGTCCGCTGGTCGGGCGCGTCTGCCGTGGCATCGATCTCGGCGATGTCGATGGAGCGCACGTGCGGTGACCGCCCCGCATGGAAGGCCGCCTGACGCAGCTCGTCGGCGGTGATCCCGCCGGGGGCAGCGGCCGGGCAGGCCGGCACGACCGACCGGTCGCAGACGTCGACGTCGAGGTCGACGTGGATGTCTCCGCCGGCCGTACCGGCAATGGCCAGTGCTTCGGCCATCACGTCCGACATCGCCCGGCCGCGCAGGGCCGCGCGCGTGACCACCGTGATTCCGAGTTCCCTCGCCCGAGCCGCGTAGGCCGGCGAGTTCGAGAAGTCCGCGATCCCGATCTGCACGACGTGGCTGCCCGGCAGACCCGCCTCGATCAGCCGGCGCACGGGCGATCCGTTGCTTCGTCCGTCGCGTAGATCATGATGCGCATCAAGGGTTATCAGGCCGGCACGGGACAGGTCGTCGCCGAGCATGCCCATCGCGACGCTGTACGTCAGCGAGTTGTCGCCGCCAACCGCGAACAGCATCCGTGCGTCGCCCCGCACCTCGCGAACACGGTTGATGACCCGCTGCTCGCCCTCGTCGAAATCCGGATCCTCCACGTCACCGGCATCGGCGGCGGTGAGCGTCGCCACGTCGCTGCCGCGTGACCACGAGTATGTGGAGTAGCGCGCGAGTGCGGCACGGACTGCTGCCGGAGTCGCGTCGGCGCCCGTCACGCTGATCGATGTCCGGTGCGCAGGCACGCCGAGCATCAGCAGATCCGTCGGCGTCCCGGACACGTACGGCGCGATCCACGAACTGGCACGGGGCCACAACTGGTCCTCGGTCATCACGCCCCCATCCGCCGGGAGAGGTCACGAGCAGCACGGCCGGCGTGCCGTGCCAACTCCTCGCGAGCGCGCGCATCCACGCGGTCTGCCCGAAACGTTAGTCCGATCGACGCCACCGGGCGCTGCGAACGATCCGTCGCGGCCGCAGCGACCGAGGCGAAGCCCTGGGCGATGAAGCCGTCCTCCTCGGCCCAGCCCCGCGCGCGCTCGACGGCCAGCATCCTCGACAATGCCGTCGGCGACGTGGGACCCGAGCCCGTGCGATCGACGAACGACTCGCGACTGGGGAACAAGGCCCGGACCTGTACGGCCGGCAGGAGCGCGAGCATCGCGCGCCCCGATGCGGTCAGCGATGCCGGCAGTCGCACGCCCACGTCGGCCACGATGGTGACCGGAGTGCGTGGGGAGTCGGTCAGCAGATAGAGCGTCTCGCGGCCGTGCAGGACGCCGAGGTGTGCGACCACCGGGGCGATCTCGGCCACATCGTGCGACAGCCGGTGGAGGACCGGACGGCCCTGGCGCTCGAGCGGCTCGTGCCGCAGATAGGCCGCCCCGATCTCGAAGGCTGCGACGCCCAGCCCCCAGCGCTCCTCCTCGGGGTAGTGCGCGACGAAGCCGGCGTCCGACATGGCCGTCAACAGGTGATAGGTCGACGAGCGAGGCAGTCCGAGGTCTCGCGCCAAGGCGGTGGCGGTCACCGGGCCCGCCGCAGCGGCCAGCGTGCGCAGGATCGCCAGCGTCCGCGTGGCGGCGGGGACGTTGCCCGGCATCCGGCTCCCTCCCTTGAATCTCGTATCTCAGACACCAACACGGCCAACACTATGTCGCGAGGGTCCCGACAGGACTGGAATGTCCGCATGACTGGACCCCGCCCCGTCCGCGCCGCTCGCGGCACCACCCGTACCGCCCAGGGCTGGCCGCAGGAGGCCGCGCTGCGCATGCTCATGAACAACCTCGATCCGGACGTCGCCGAGCACCCCGACGAGCTCGTCGTCTACGGCGGCACCGGCAAGGCCGCGCGCAACTGGGCGTCCTTCGATGCCATGGTGCGCACGCTCACCACCTTGAAGGACGACGAGACGATGCTCGTGCAGTCCGGCAAGCCCGTCGGCGTCTTCCGGACGCACGAGTGGGCGCCCCGCGTCCTGCTCGCGAACTCCAACCTCGTCGGCGACTGGGCCACCTGGCCGGAGTTCCGAAGGCTGGAGCAGTTGGGCCTGACCATGTACGGGCAGATGACGGCCGGCTCGTGGATCTACATCGGCACGCAGGGGATCCTTCAGGGCACCTACGAGACGTTCGCGGCTGTCGCGGCCAAGCGGTTCGGCGGCACCCTCGCCGGCACCCTCACCGTCACCGCCGGGTGCGGTGGCATGGGCGGGGCGCAGCCGCTCGCCGTCACGATGAACGAGGGCACCTGCCTGATGATCGACATCGACCCGACTCGCCTTCGGCGTCGCGTCGAGACCCGCTACCTCGACGAGATCGCTGACAACCTCGACGACGCCATCGAGCGGGTGCTCGCCTACAAGGCGGCGCGCAAGGCCGTCTCGGTCGGCTTGGTCGGCAACGCGGCGACGGTGCTCCCGGAACTGCTGCGGCGCGATGTGCCGATCGACATCGTGACCGACCAGACGTCGGCGCACGACCCGCTGTACTACATCCCTGAGGGGATCGACTTCGACGACGCCCGCGACTACGCGGACCGCAAGCCCGAGGAGTTCACCGATCGAGCGCAGGCATCGATGGCCAAGCACGTGGAGGCGATGGTCGGCTTCCTGGACAAGGGCGCAGAGGTCTTCGACTACGGCAACTCCATCCGCGACGAGGCGCGCAAGGGCGGATACGACCGCGCCTTCGCGTTCCCCGGGTTCATCCCCGCATACATCCGGCCGCTGTTCTGCGAAGGCAAGGGTCCGTTCCGTTGGGTCGCACTCAGCGGCGACCCGAAGGACATCTACCGCACGGACAAGGCAGTGCTCGACCTGTTCCCCGACAACGAGCACCTGCACCGCTGGATCACGATGGCCCAGGAGCGCGTTTCCTTCCAAGGCCTTCCGGCCCGCATCTGCTGGCTGGGCTACGGCGAGCGCGACAAGGCAGGCGCCGTCTTCAACGACCTGGTCGCGAGCGGTGAGGTCAGCGCACCGATCGTCATCGGCCGCGACCACCTTGACTGCGGCTCCGTCGCCTCGCCGTATCGCGAGTCAGAGGCCATGCTCGACGGCTCGGACGCGATCGCCGACTGGCCGCTGCTCAACGCCATGGTCAACATCTCGTCCGGCGCCTCGTGGGTCTCCATCCACCACGGTGGTGGCGTCGGGATCGGGCGATCGATCCACGCAGGCCAGGTAAGCGTCGCTGACGGCACACCACTCGCGGCCGAGAAGCTGGCGCGTGTTCTCACCAACGACCCCGGCATGGGAGTCATCCGGCACGTCGACGCCGGCTATGACGAGGCGATTGAGGTTGCTGAGGAACGCGATGTCCGCATCCCGATGATGGAGGGCATGGGTGCCTGACGAGTCGACCGGCAGCGTTGCACTCGTCAACATCAGGTCACTGGTCACCAACGACCCCGAGCTCGGCGACGGCGTGCTCGGATTGATCCCCGACGCCGCCCTCGTGATCGAGGATGGCGAAGTGACCTGGGTCGGGTCCTCGGCGGACTGCGGACCGGCCGACAGCCTCGTCGACCTCGAAGGTCGGGTCGTCATCCCCGGCTTCGTCGACTCCCACGCCCACCTGATGTTCGCCGGCGACCGCGCAGTGGAGTTCGCGGCCCGCATGTCCGGGCAGCCCTACGCCGCCGGCGGGATCCGCACGACGGTCGCCGCCACTCGCGCGGCGTCAGACGACGAACTGCGCGCGAACCTGCGCCGCCTGGCGTTCGAGATGGTCTCGAGCGGCATCACGACCTTCGAGACGAAGTCCGGGTACGGGCTCACCGTGGGCGATGAGGCCCGCGCCCTGCGCCTGGCGCTTGAGGCCACGCACGAGACCACCTTCCTCGGCGCGCACGTGGTGCCGGAGGAGTTCGCCGGCCGAGCCGACGACTACGTCGCGCTGGTGGCCGGAGAGATGCTGCGCGTGTGCGCGCCGTTCGCGCGCTGGATCGACGTCTTCTGCGACCGCGGAGCCTTCGACGCCGACCAGGCGCGGCACATCCTGCTCGCCGGCATCCAGGAGGGGATGCAGCCCCGCATCCATGCCAACCAGCTGCAGCACGGCGACGGGATCCGGGTCGCCGTCGAGGTCGATGCCGCCTCCGCCGATCACTGCACGTTCGCCTCGGACGAGGACATCGCGATGCTCGCGGGCAGCAGCACCGTTGCGACCCTGCTTCCCGGGGCAGAGTTCTCCACGCGCTCGCCCTACCCGGACGCGCGGCGGATGCTCGACGCCGGCGTCACCGTCGCCTTGGCGACTGACTGCAACCCCGGCTCCAGCTACACCACCAGCATGCCGTTCTGCATCGCCGTCGCCGTCCGCGAGATGCGCATGACACCGGACGAGGCGATGTGGTCGGCGACAGCCGGCGGCGCTCAGGCGCTGCGCCGTGATGACGTCGGAAGGATCACTCCCGGGGTGCGCGCCGACCTCGTCAGCCTCGACGCTCCCAGTCACGTCCACCTCGCCTACCGACCGGGCGTCGATCTCATCGATCGCATCTGGCACAGCGAGCTCACCCCTAAGGTCGATTCATGAGCGCAACCGTCCTCCTCGGCACGTCAGGCATGACCACGGCCGAAGTCATCGCGGTAGCCCGCGACGGAGCACGCATCGAGATCACCCCGGAATCGCTCGCGGCCATGGCCGTCTCGCGCGCGCAGATCGACGCCCTCGCCACATCGCCAGAGCCGGTCTACGGCGTCTCCACCGGCTTCGGCGCGCTGGCCAACCGGCACATCCCGGTCGAGGACCGCGTGCAGTTGCAGCGCTCGCTCATTCGCAGTCACGCCGCGGGGATGGGTGCGCCGGTAGAACGTGAGGTCGCGCGGGCACTGATGCTGCTGCGCCTGAAGACCCTCGCGAGCGGCCGCACCGGCATCCGGCCCGAGGTCGCCCAGGCGATGGCCGCGCTGCTCAATGCAGGGATCACCCCCGTCGTCCACGAGTACGGCTCGCTCGGGTGCAGCGGCGACCTCGCCCCGCTCGCGCACTGCGCCATGGTCCTCATGGGCGAGGGAGCTGCCTACGACAGCCACGGCGTTGAGCGCCCGGTACCCGAACTGCTCGCGGAGGCCGGCATCGCGCCAGTCGAGCTGCGCGAGAAGGAGGGCCTGGCTCTCATCAACGGCACTGACGGCATGCTCGGCATGCTGATCATGGCGGTCGGCGACCTCGAGCACCTGTGCGACGTCGCCGACATGACCGCGTCGATGAGCGTCGAGGGACTGCTTGGCACCGACCAGGTGTTCCGCAACGACCTGCACACCGAGCTGCGGCCGCACCCCGGGCAGGCGATCAGCGCCGCGAACATGCTCCGCAATCTCGCCGGCTCGGGAATCGTCGCGTCACACACGGAGAACGACGACCGCGTCCAGGATGCGTACTCGCTGCGCTGCGCGCCGCAGGTGACCGGTGCCGTCCGCGACACCATCACGCATGCCCGCAATGTTGCCGAGCGCGAGCTGGCGGCGGCGATCGACAACCCCGTCGTGCTGCCCGACGGCACAATCTCCAGCAACGGCAACTTCCATGGCGCTCCCGTCGGCTACGTCCTGGACTTCCTGGCCATCGCCGTCGCCGACCTCGGATCAATGGCCGAGCGCCGCACCGACCGCATGCTCGACAAGAATCGCTCGCACGGCCTGCCGCCGTTCCTCGCCTACGACCCCGGCGTGGACAGCGGGCTCATGATCGCGCAGTACACGCAGGCAGGACTGGTGTCCGAGAACAAGCGGCTCGCCGCTCCCGCGAGCGTCGACTCGATACCGAGCTCGGCGATGCAGGAGGATCACGTCTCGATGGGCTGGCACGCGGCGCGCAAACTGCGGACGGCCGTCGACAACCTCGCGCGAATCCTGGCCATCGAGCTCGTCACCTCCGCGCGCGCGATCGAACTCCGCGCACCGCTGGAGCCAGCACCCGCGACCGCCGCCGTGATCGCGCAGCTGCGCCAGGCGGTCCCCGGACCAGGGCCGGACCGATTCCTCGCCCCGGAGCTCGCGGCCGCCAACGACGTCGTGTGGCGGCTGTCGGTCGGCTAGGGCTCGCCAGCCAGTCCGGCACGGATGAAATCGCGCGCCTGCACGGCCAGGTCCGCACCGTCGGTCCACGTGTTGCGCCAGATCGCCAATGTGTTCGACAGGTGCCGCGACACCACCGCCGACGAGAACGACTCGAAGGTGACTGGGCCCGCGTAGTCGATCTCGCGAAGGCCGCCGAAGAACTCGGGGAAGTCGATCGTCCCGGTGCCGAGATACCCGCGGTGCGACTCGCCGACGTGCACATAGCCGAGCCGGTCCCCGCAGGCCACGAGCGGCGTCCGGTAGTCCTTCTCCTCGATGTTCATGTGATACACGTCGGCATGCACTTTGACGTTGTCCTCACCCACGATGTCGAGGTAGTCGAGGGTCTGCTGCGCGGTGTTGAGCAGGTTGCTCTCGTAGCGGTTCACGAACTCCAGCCCGATCGTGATGCCGTACTTAGCGGCCTCCTGCCCGAGTTCCTTGATGACGGCCGCCGAGTTGCGACGGGCCGCGTCGGTCGTTGGCGCCTCATACCGGGCGAGCGCGCCGAAGATGACGCCACCGAGGTACCCAGAGCCGATCGCGCGCGCGAACTCTAGGGCGTCGAACAGGGTCTGGCGGCCCTTGGCGATCGTGTAGTCGTCCTCGGAGTTGATGTCCGACTCGTGGGTCAGGCCAAGCGAGATCGTCGGCGCCATGCCGTATTGCTCGCAGACCCGTCTGGTCATCGACGCGTCCATCTCGCGGGGCTCGAAGGCGGGGATCTCGATGATGTCGAACCCCAGGCCCGCCGACGACGAGACCGCCTTCTCACAGTCCTGCTCGGTCCAGCCGCCCACCCAGACGAGGGCGTGGATTCCCAACTTGTTGACGCTCACGAGGATCCTCCCGAAGTGACGGTGCCTGTCTTCGCTGTGCCGCGACCCGACGAGGTTCGGCGCGATAGCCTCGACTCGTGGATTCGCACATGATTCTGCGCGCCGTCGTCGGCGTCGCCATCACCGTCATCATCCTGTTCTTCGCCGGAAAGCGCGTCTGGTTCCTCATTTCGCTGGGGCGCTCGGGCAAGCCTGCGGTTGGCCGCACCTCGGACGCTCCCAAGCGCGTCGAGGCCGAGGCCAAGGAAGTACTGGGCCAGCGCAAGCTGCTCAAATGGACGGTGCCGGGCCTCGCGCACGTCTTCGCCTTCTGGGGCTTCCTCGTCCTGGGCTTTACGATCCTGGAGTCCTACGGCGCGCTGTTCGTCCCCGACTTCCACATCCCCATCGTCGGCACGTGGCCTGTCGTCGGCTTCCTGGAGGACACCTTCGGATTGCTGGTCCTCGTCGGCATCGCGATCTTCGCGTACCTCCGGGCGACCAACAACCCGGCCAAGCTCGGCCGTGCGTCGCGGTTCTTCGGGTCCCACACCAAGGGCGCCTGGCTGATCCTGTTCATGATCTTCCTGGTCGTCGCGACGCTCTTCTGGTACCGCGCAGCCCAGTCGGCCCTTGGCAACCTGCCCTTCGAGAGCGGCGCCTACTTCTCTGACTGGCTCGGGTCGTTCCTGTCCGGCCTCAGCGAGACCACCCTGACCTGGATCGAGACAACCGGCATCTGGGCACAGATCGCGGTCGTGCTGATCTTCCTGGTCATCGTGCTGAACTCCAAGCACCTGCACATCGGTGCCGCACCGGTGAACGTGTACACGTCGCGTCGGCCCAACGCCCTCGGCCCGCTGCTGCCGATCTACTACGACGGTGCGCCGGTCAACTTCGAGGACCCGCCGGACGACGCCACCTTCGGCAAGGGCCATATCGGCGACTTCACGTGGAAGAACTACGTCGACTTCATGGCGTGCACTGAGTGCGGCCGCTGCCAGTCGCAGTGCCCCGCCTGGAACACCGGCAAGCCGCTTTCTCCCAAGCTGATGATCATGAACCTGCGCGACACGATGTTCGCGCAGGCGCCGTACCTGATGGCGGCGGAGGGCAAGCACCCCGGCCTCGGCGAGATGCACGAGGAGGCGCTTGCGTCGGTGTCCCCCGAGGTCAAGGCCGAGGTCGAGCGCCCGTTCATCGGGCCGCGCGACGGAAGCGAGCACAGCGCTGACGACGGCTACACGTTCGACGGTCACCGCACGACAGGTGCGGACCTGCCGATCATCGATCAGGATGCACTCTGGGCCTGCACCACGTGTGGCGCGTGCGTCAACCAGTGCCCGGTTGACATCGAGCACATCGACCACTTCGTCGACATGCGACGCAACCAGGTCATGATCGCCACCGAGTTCCCGTCCGAGCTGAACGGCATGTTCAAGAACCTCGAGACGAAGGGCAACCCCTGGGGCATGAATGCCTCGGACCGCAATGCGTGGATCGCCGAGGTCGACTTCGACGTGCGGGTGTTCGGAATGGATGGGGAGGACGCGATCCCCGACGACGTCGACTACCTGTTCTGGGTCGGCTGCGCGGGTGCCTTCGAGGACCGCGCGAAGCGCACCACGAAGTCCGTCGCCGAACTGCTCCACATCGCGGGCGTCAACTTCATGGTCCTCGGCGAGGGGGAGACCTGCACGGGCGACCCGGCCCGGCGCGCGGGCAACGAGTTCCTCTTCCAGATGCAGGCGATGCAGAACGTCGAGATGCTCAACGAGATCAAGGCCACCAAGATCGTCGTGACGTGCCCGCACTGCCTCAACACGCTCAAGCGGGAGTACCCGCAGCTCGGCGGCAACTACGAGGTCGTGCACCACACGCAGCTACTGAACGACCTGGTGAAGGCCGGCCGGCTCACGCCCGTGGCTCCGGTCAGCCAGACCGTCACGTACCACGATCCGTGCTACCTCGGCCGTCACAACAACGTGTACGTCCCGCCGCGCGAGCTCATCAACGCCACCGGCGCCACGAAGCTCGAGATGGAGCGCACCGCCGACAAGTCCTTCTGCTGCGGCGCCGGCGGCGCGCGCATGTGGATGGAGGAGAAGATCGGCCAGCACGTCAACGTGGTGCGCGGCGACGAGGCGCTCGCGACGGGGGCCAACAAGGTCGCCGTGGCCTGCCCGTTCTGCAACGTCATGCTGAACGACGCGGTGACCAGCCGTCAGTCCGAGGGCGTCGCCGAGGGTGTGGAAGTCGTCGACGTGGCGACCTTGCTGCTGGCGGCCGCCAAGCGGTAACTCCTGCGACGCAGGGGCTGGACGCCGACTCGGTCGTGGGGTGAGATGTCCCTTATGACCGAAACCAA
>JBAXSI010000030.1:0-39624 GCA_037130755.1 Actinomycetes bacterium | reverse complement strand
GGTCAGGGGTGGGGCTTGGTGAGCCAGGGCCGCAGCCACTTGGTGAGGTACGGCACGCCCAGGTAGACCATCCACGGCACGATGATCGCGACGGACACGGCGACGCGGACCACCACGTGCCAGGACGCCACGTGCGGGATCACCAGCCAGTTGAGCAGCAGCGACATCGGGAACAGCGCGAGCGCGATCACGATCCCGGTTTTCCAGCGTGGCGGCGGCGAGGTCGTGGCGTGCACGCTCGGGGCGAACAACCCCTCGAAGCCGCTGACCGCGTGGGTCGTCAGCGTCCCGGTGGAAAGCGGCTGGGACCTCGCGATCCACTCGGCCCGCTCAGCACTGCGCTCCCACGCGCTCAGGTGGGCGGCGGTGGCGAAGCTGAAGGCGATGACGAGGTCCTCGCGGTCGGGCGGTGACGGTGGGAAGATCTGCGCCCCCAGGTGGCCGTCGAACTTCGCGGCCGCCTCGCTGATGCCGTGTGCCCAAGTCGTCAGTTCGACGTCCTTGCCCGGTGCCGGGTGCCGCGACACCACGACCGTCACGGCCAAAGGAGGGGCCGCGTTACTTCCGGGTTGCTCGGTCATCGGGCCTCCGTCGACGTAGTCGCGACCGAATCTGACCGGCCCCGTGGCCTCCGACCCTTGCGCTTCGCGAACTTCTGTGAACTTTGTACCGGTCTGCGGGACAGCCACAAAACTTGCGTTCCGCAGGCGGGAACGAGGTCCGAATGCCATCGCTTACTGCACCTAGTTTCCGACCCACAGTCGCGTGGCCGGAATCACATCGGGAGGTTAGATGACGCCGTTCATGATGCGCGTAGCCGAACTCCTCGGTGAGGACGTGAATCCTGAGGATCTGCCCACACCGGCCCTGCTCCCATCGCAGTACCGCAGCACGGGCAAGGGCAACGACATCCACGTCGCCTATCGCGGACTGACCGAGCAGCTGATGTGCGAGGCGAACGCCGTCCTTGCCAACGAGGACGACCACATGAGCCTTGTCGACGACATCATCGGCAACGAGATGCTCTATTCGGTGTACTACCGCGGCCGCGCGGCCGTCATCTCCACAGTCTTCGGCAAGGGCACGGCCTACGGCCGCGTCGTCGCCGATGGTCTCGACAACTCTGAGCCGCATGAACTTGCGGATCGTGAATCGGTTGAGGACTTGCTCCTGCTCCTGCTCCTGGAGTCGGACACCCCGCGCCACCCGGCGCACTTGAACTAATCCACCAGTACCGCTCAGGAGGTGAGCATGCAGTTCGAACTGCGAACGCAGGTCATCGAACCGAAGAGGAAGACCTTCACCAATCTGGTGGAGAGGTACGGCGATCGTCCTGCTTCCCGCTATGAAGAGGGCTCGATCGACATCCAGGCAGTGGAGCACTTTCACTACAAGCCGCTCTACGGGCCTTCACGCGATGTCTACGACGCCGACTACACAGCGTTCAAGCTGACCGATCCCTACTCGTTCCTTGATCCGCGGCAGCTCTACTACGCGCCTTACGTTCAGTCGCGTGCAGCCATGAACGACGCCTTCGTGAAGTCGATCGACTACATCGAGACGCGCGACCTGCTGCAGAAGCTCCCCGCTGGCTGGGATTCCATCGTCGGCGAGATCCTGATCCCGCTGCGGCACTGGGAGGCCGGCGCCGAGCTGGTCAGCATCGAAGGTTCCCGCTGGGCGTACGGCACGACGATCGACCAGTGCTGCACCTACGCGGCCTTCGACCGCATCGGCAACGCGCAGAACATCTCCCGCATCGGCATCGTCTACGCCGAGGGCCACGATCACGCCCTCACGTCGGCCAAGGAGAAGTGGCTGGGCGATCCGGCTCTGCAGGGCCTTCGTCGGCTCATTGAGGAGACCCTCGCCGGTGATGACTGGGCCATGAAGCTGCTCACTGTCGATCTCGCCGATCGGCTTCTCTACCCGGTCATGTACTCCCATCTCGACGAGGCCGCGCTGGTCGGTGGAGCTGGCGCATACAGCCTCCTCGCGCAGCACTTCTCCTCGTGGTTCAACGACCAGCGTCGCTGGCTTGACCACCTGACGAAGACCTGGTTCGCCGATGAGCAGTACGGCGCTGCCAACAAGGCCGCGTACAACGAGGTGCTGGCCGCCCGCTGGGCGCAGGTCGTCGAGGCCGTCACGGATGTGGCTGCAGCACTCGACGCGCGTGCGGCAACGGGTGCCGTCGCCAACGTCGAGGCCACTGCGGCCGCGGTGGCCGCCGAACTCGGCGCGCTCGGCCTGACTGTTCCGGGAGGCAAGTGATGTCAGTTACCGCTGAGCCGCGTCCTGTCGGCGTCGACCTGCAGGAGAACGAGGAGAACCGCGCGCTCGTCGAGGCCATTGAGGCCGACAACGACGACCTGAACATCCGGCACATGCCCGGCATGATCCGGTTGACCAAGACCGGTCGCCTGGTGATCAACCAGGCGAGCGTGGAGGCCCGCCTGGGACGTCCGTGGGAGACCCACGAGTTCCAGATGGCCATCATCTCGTACTTTGGCGAGTTCGTTGAGTGGGACGATGACCAGATCGTCATCGCCTGGAATCACTGAGGAGTAGCTAGATGACCGTTCCTGCACAGAAGCCGGCCCGCAAGCTCTCCATGAAGCAGCGGTACACGGCGTTGACGCACGACCTCGACTGGACGCCGACGTACGTCGCCGAGGACGCGATCTTCCCCTTCACCAAGTTCGAGGGCATCAAGGTCCACGACTGGAACAAGTGGGAGGACCCGTTCCGGCTGACCGTCGAGGCGTACAACAAGTACCAGGCCGAGAAGGACCGTCGTCTGTACGCGGTTCTCGACGGGTTCGCGCAGTCGCAGGGCCAGTTGGGCCTGACCGAGGCGCGTTACATGAACGCCATGAAGATCTTCATGCAGGGCATTCCGATCCACGAGTACGACGCGCACCGGATGTTCTCCAACTGCGCTCGCTACCTCAACGGCCCGGGTGCCCGCTTCGCGGCGCTCTGCCAGAGCATGGACGAGCTGCGTCACGCACAGACGGAGATCCATACGCTGTCGCACTACAACAAGTACTTCGACGGCATGCACGACTGGCACAAGTGGAGCGACCGCGTCTGGTACCTGTCGGTGCCGAAGTCGTTCTTCGAGGACGCCATGACAGCCGGTCCGTTCGAGTGGCTGATCGCCATCGGGTTCTCCTTCGAGTACCTCCTGACGAACCTGCTGTTCGTTCCGTTCATGTCGGGTGCCGCGTTCAATGGCGACCTGCCCACCATGACCTTCGGCTTCTCGGCGCAGTCCGACGAGTCGCGCCACATGACTCTCGGTCTTGAGGCGATCAAGTTCATGCTGGAGCAGGACGAGGACAATCTGCCCATCGTGCAGGCCTGGCTCGACAAGTGGTTCTGGCGCGGATACCGGCTCATCTCCCTCGTCGCGGGAATGATGGACTACATGCTCCCCAAGCGGGTCATGAGCTGGAAGGAAGCGTTCGAGCTGTACTTCGAGGAGCAGATGCTCAACGGTCTGTTCAAGGACCTCGAGTACTACGGGATCAAGCCGCCCCGCGACGTCCAGTGGGCGATCGACGAGAAGGAGATCCTGTCGCACCAGGTCTACTGGATTCTCTACCAGTACAGCCACGCAGCGGCGTTCCAGACGACGATTCCCGACGCGGAGGATCAGGCCTGGCTCATGGAGTCCTATCCCGAGACGTGGCCGGTCTTCAAGGCGACGGTCTGGGATCGCGCTCAGAAGGTCGTGGATTCCGGTGGCCGCTACTTCAACCCCGGCCTGCCGCAGTTGTGCACCGTCTGCCAGATCCCGATGGGCTTCACCGAGCCCGGCGATCCGTTGACCCAGTGCCAGCGGCAGTCGGTCTACGAGGGGGAGCGCTACGACTTCTGCTCGGACGGTTGCCAGACGATCTTCGACAACGAACCGGTCAAGTACCGCCAGTCGTGGCTTCCCGTGCACCAGATCTTCCAGGGCAACTGCGGCGGGCCGACCCTGCCGGACGTGGCGGCCTGGTACGGGCTCCAGCCCGGTGACGGTGGCGAGTACCTCGGCTCACCTGACAATCTCAATTGGCTGGCATGGCATGGCCAGGCCGCGAAGGAGGGCTGATCCATGGCAGTTGTGGCAATCGCCGAATACGACTTTCCGTCTCGTTCGGCAGCGGAGCTGTACGGGGATGACCAGTTGGTCCACGTCTGGTGGAACGGCAACGTCTTCTTCGTGTCAGCGCAGACGTTCCGGTTCCCGAAGGCGATGCCGTTCGGTGCACTCGTGAACGAGGTCCTCAAGGGCTTCTACACGGCGGATCCGGACTTCGTGCCGGAGAGCCTGGACAGCGCGAAGTGGAAGATCGACCATGTCGCTGTGACCCCGGACATGGGCGCGTCTCTCGAGGCGAACGGCGTCGGGCACAAGAGCCTGGTCGAGTTCTCCCTCTAGATCGAGGTCTCGGGGCCCGGCATCGATACTGGTGCCGGGCCCCGAGTCGCATGGCAACACTGGCGAAGACGTTCCACCACGACAGAACGAGCAGGAGGCGGTCATGACCACCGAGTATCAGATCACCATCGAGCCGCTCGGCCGAGAAGTGACCTGTCGGGATGACCAGACGATCCTGGACGCCTGCCTGCGCGCGGGTGTGTGGGTTCCGCACTCCTGCACCCACGGCACGTGCGCCACCTGCAAGGCCGAGGTGCTCGAAGGGGAGGTCGATCACGGCGAGGCATCGTCCTTCGCGCTGATGGACTTCGAGCGGGACGAGGGCAAGACGCTCCTGTGCGTGTGCAAGCCGAGGTCCGACGTGATCATCGAGGCCGACATCGACGCCGACGACGCCATCGAGGTCCACGCAGTGCAGGACTACGTGGGCACCCTGATCAGCATGGAAGACGTCGCACTCGACACCAGGCGGCTGCTGATCGAGCTCGACCGCGACCTGACGTTCAACGCCGGCCAGTACATGTCGCTGGTGATCCCTGGGAGGGACGGTCTCACGCGTACGTACTCGATGGCCAACATCCCGACTGAGTCGCGGATCCTGGAGTTCCAGATCCGGCGCACCAAGGAGGGCCTCGCGACCGACGGGTGGATCTTCAAGGACCTCACGGTGGGCGACACGATCAAACTGAGCGGCCCGTACGGTCGCTTCGTGCTGCGCACCGACCGCGGTGAGCCGTCCGTGCTGATCGCGGGCGGAACCGGTCTCGCACCGATCGCCGCGATGATCAGGCACGCCCTCGAGAACGACATCGACGATGTGGGCCACATGACCCTGTACCAGGGCGCGCGCACCCGCGAGTGGATGTACGACGTCGATCGGTTCCAGGCCCTGGCGGCAGAGTACCCGGATCGCTTCACCTACCGCCCCTGCCTGTCCGAGGAGGAGGCCGAGGGCTTCTCGTCAGGCATGGTGACCGACGTGCTGAACGACGACCACGAGAACCTCAAGGGGCATATCGGATACGTCTGCGGTCCGCCGGCGATGGTCGAGGCCTCCTTGAAGACGCTGATGCTCAAGCGGCTGTTCCCTCGCGACATCTACAAGGAGGAGTTCCTCGACGCCAGTGCCGCGGCCAGCGTCGTGAGGTCGCCCCTCATCAAGCGCTGACCGCCGAGCCCCGCGGGGCCTGTCGCGTCTTCGGCCTTGGTCATCAGGCCTCCCTTCGGGGCTGGGAGGTCGTATCGTGTAACGCGTTCACGAGGGGACGGGTGCACGGTGTCAGGTCTCGATCATGAGGGCGGGCTCAAGTCCGTTGCCTCCGCCATCGAGTTGCTCGACCTCTTCGCCACTGAGGAGGAGTTGGGGGTCTCCCAGGTGGCCCGCAAGCTGGGCGTCGCCAAGAGCACGGCCCATCGCCTGCTGACCACGCTGTGCAACGGCGGTCTCGTGGAGCAGAACCCGGAGAACGGCCGGTATCGACTCGGCCTGCGCCTGTTCGAACTAGGGCACCTGGCCCTGAGCCGCATCGAACTGCGTCGGGAGTCCCGTGGCCTGCTTGAGGAGATGCGCGAGGTCTCCGGCCTCACCGTCCACCTTGCGGTCGCGCAGGGCGCCGACACGTTGTTCCTCGAGCGGCTGGTGACGCTTCGGGGCATGCACGCCATGAGCGAGTACCGCCGCCGCTGGCCGCTGCATACAACGTCGAGCGGCAAGGCGATATGCGCCTACGACCCGACGGCCGCGCAGGCGCGCATCGACGCGGGCTTCCCGGCGCTGACGCCGTTCACGATCTCCACGAAGGAGGCGTTCCTCGCCGAGCTGGCGAGGATCCGGCAGCGCGGCTATGCGACCGCCAACCAGGAGGTGATGCTGCAGCTGGCCTCGGTGGCGGCGCCGATCGTCGATGCGCGTGGCATTGCCCGCGCTGCCGTGTCGATCACCGGTTCCGTGCATGACATCTCGGCGAACCCGGATCGATTGGGCCGCCTTGTTGTGTCGGCCGGCCACCGGCTCTCGCGCATCGTGCAGCACAAGACGACGGCTGCGGGCGCGCGCCGGGTCTGAACCGGAGGCTGCCTGTCAGTGAACGTGAGCAAGCAGCCAGCGCAGTCCCGCAATCACGATGGCCGGCTGGTCCTGCTGGATCACGTGCCCGGAGTCCTTCGCGAACCAGTGCTGGGAGTTAGACGAGAGCCGCGCGGACCGGGCCTGCTCGGCATTCCACTTGCTGTCGGCCCACGACGTGCCGTTGCCCGGCTTGCCGGCCGTGATCACGACGAGGGGCTTAGCGCCCAGAGAGGGTCCGCCCTTGGTGGCTCGTTCGCTCCTGCGCATGTTGATGAGGGTGCCCCCCTCGTGCCAAGGGCCGTGATACGAGGGAAGGAAGGTGCGCTGGATGCCGGGGTAGACCGCGTCCAGCAGCATGATCCCGGCCACCTTGTGCGGATGCTCGGCCGCATAGGCGCGAACGACCAGGCCCGCGTAGGAGTGGCCGATGAGGATGAAGGGCCCCTTCTCGCCGGCAGCGGTGAGAAGTGCATCGAGCTCGGCGGCGTGCTCGCCCGCGTCCGTGTGCACCCCTGCGCGCTTCGGGCTGTTGCCCAGTCCGGGTCGATCCGAGATGCACACCCGGGTCAGGGCGCGCATCGGGGCAAGCACCTTCGCCCACATCCGATGGTCGGCAGCCAGCCCTGACGAGATGACCACAGTGGGCGACCCGGTCCCTGCGCACGAGATCCACTGCCTTTGCCCACCGGCGTCGTAGATCCCCTGGACCTCACCGGTGTCGGCGTGCACCGTGCTCGGCAGGGCGCCCATGCTCAGGGCGGCCAGTGCCGTTGCGACGACGAGCAGGCGGGCGCGCACGCAACCACGGTACGGGAGGTGCGTCAGCGGGCCATGCGACGGCGGTACATGTCAGCGTCCGCGTCCGTGATCAACTGGTCGATGTCGAGGCGGCCTGGAGGTGCCACGGCAAACCCGAGGCTCACCGAGCCCGGCCACTTGGCAGGATCGATGCTGCTCTGCCCGATGCTTTCGAGGATCCGGTCGGTGAACTCGGCGTCGGAGGGGGCTGCCCCGATTCCGGCAACGATGAGCTCGTCACCGCCCCAGCGGGCGACGATGTCGCCCTCGCGGACCGCGCCCGCGACGGCCCTGGCGACACACCCGATCACGGCGTCGCCGAAGTCATGCCCGAACCGGTCGTTGGCCTGCTTGAGCCCGTCGATGTCGATGAACGTCACGAACATCGACTGGTAGTAGCGCCCCGCGTTGGCGACCATGGGCGGCAGTTGCAGTGCGACGCCGTGCCGGTTGAGCAGGCCGGTGAGGTTGTCGGTCACGGCCAGCCGCCGGACCTCGTGGTTGGCGTCTGCGAGGGCGTTGACCGAACGGATCCGGACCGCCAGCATGACTGCGCCGATCAGTGCGGAGGCCGTCGCCGCCGCCGACCAGTCGAGCCATTCGGTGGGCAGCCAGGTGCGGGTCACCAGCCCGACCGCAGCGATCATCACCGCTGCCGCTGCGATGAAGGGGGGCCAGGCCAACGTTGTCGGCCCGAACGCGCAGATGATGAGCAGCACGTACGCCGTTGCGAGGGCGCTGGGGGCCTCCCAGACCTCGGCGGTGAGGCCTAGTACGAGGGCGACCGCCATGCCCGCGAAGAGCCACGGCATAGCCCCGTCCGGGATCCGCAGGCGGACCAGGGCCATGCCGGTCACCACGAAGGCCACGCCGAGCGGGACGTCGGCGGCAAGTCCCTTCAGGCCACCTGAGGGGTCGACCATGTAGGCGGTGAGGCTGAAGACCAGGATCAGCGCCCCGGCCAGGAGCAGGATCGCCGGGGCGTCGTGGTGGGCCACCGAAAGACGGAACGCCCGACGCTCGTCGGCGCTCGCCGGGCTGATGCTCGTGGACAGCCTGAGGGTGGGCAGCACCCGGTTCCTGGGCGCGTGCGGGAGTGCCACGGCGACACCTCCCTTCCGGCACCTCACGGCGGCCTAGGGCATGGGCATGCCCCTTAAGCCTAGTTTCGGACCGGTTCCGTCGAGCCGGGGCACTGTCAGGGGTCCTGGTAGCCGCCCTTGGGGGCTCGTGGGGCGTCGCCACCCTCATCTGTGAACTGGCCGCCCTCGGCAGACCCAGCGTCGTCGTTGACCGCTATTCGCTCTTGCGCGTCGGGGACCGTCTCCTCCTCGTCCTCGTCCGCCTCGACGGCCTGCGGATGGGCCTTGCCCTTCAGGTTCTCCTGCGCCCTGGCAGCGCGCACGCCCGCCGAGATGCTGTGCCACATGTGGTGGTCGCCGAGCGCTTCGATGAAGCCAGCCCGATCCAGCACCTTCCGCGCCTGGTAGAAGACCCGGACAAGGTACAGCTGGACGTCACGGTCGCGCAGGTGGGCGAGGAGCTCCTCGAGCATGTCGATGCTGGTGGTGTCGATCTGGCTGCTGGCCTCGAGGTCCAAGAGCAGCACCCGCACGGAAGGGTCGGCATCCAGTTCGGCGATGACCTCGTCCTGAATCTGGGTCGCGTTCGCCCAGAAGAGCGGTGAATCGACACGAAGCACGAGGATCCCATCGAAGGTCCGTCGCTCGGGGTGGTTGGTGATCGATCCCCATGCCGCCTTCTCGTCCGGCACCTTGCCCATCACGTCGATGTCCGCCCGGCTTGACCGGTAGACCAACCCCAGGACGGCCAGGCCGATCGCCAGCAGCAGGCCGTACAGCGGGCCGAGCAGGAGGACACCGATCATCGCGGCCATGGCCGCGACGAAGTCATTGCGCCGGATGCTCTTGTACCGGCGAAGGGCGCTGACATCCATCAGGCCCCAGACGGCCTGGATCACGATGGCGGACAGCACCGCGCGCGGAAGGGCGTCCAGGAGGTGGGCGACGGCCACGAGCACGACGACGACCAGGAGGGCGGCGACCACGCCGGTGACCTGGGTGACTCCGCCTGCGCGGCGGGATGCTGCCGTCTTCGACAGCGAGCCGGCCACGCCCATCCCGCCCGACATGCCCGCCGCGATATTGGCGGCTCCCACGGCGAGGAGTTCCTGGTTCGTGTCGATCCGGTAGCCGTCGCGCGAGGCGAACAGGCGGGCGGCGCTCAGCCCCTCGGCGAGCCCGACAAGCGAGACGGCCAGGCCCCCGGTGATGGCGGGCAGTATGTCGCCGGCCGGCAGCGCAGGAAGCCCGAACGGGGGCAGGCCCTGCGGCACCGAGCCGACCACGGCCACGCCCAGCGCGGCCAGGTCCAGCCAGGTCGACACCAGGATGCCCACGACGAGCACGATCAGTCCCCACGGGACCCGTGGCAGGAAGTGCGAGCCGACGAAGAGCACGACCAGCGAGGCGACGCCCATGGCAAGGGTGGCCGGCGTGAAGGCGTCGAGCTCTTGGATGATCGACCACGACCTGGTCATGACATCGCCCTGCACAGGTGGCAGGCCAAGCAGGCTGGGGATCTCGCCCAGGATGATCAGCAGCACCAGGCCGAAGACGAAACCGGTCACGATGGGCCGGGACATGAACTCCGCGGCCCAGCCGAGCCGGGCCACGCCGCCGATGAGCAGGCCGATGCCGGCACCGATGGCCAGTGAGGACGCGATCGCGACCGCCTCGGCCGGATTGCCGTTGGAGATGTCCGCGACGAGGGATCCAGTCAGGACAGACACCGTCGACACCGGGCCAACGACCAGGTTCGGTGAGGAACCGAGGACGGCGTAGGCGATGAGCGCCAGCGGGATCGAGTACAGCCCGACGAGCACCGGTACGCCAGCGATGGCGGCGTAGCCGAGCGACTGCGGCACGGCCAGCGCAGCGACCACCAGACCGGCGAGCAGGTCACCGGCGATCGCCTTGCGGCTGTACTTCGGCAGCCAGGCCGCCACCGGAACGTAGTGCCGCCAGCCGGCGGCGACCGTTGTCGTTGCCATGCGTCACCTCCCGGCTGTCGTTGTTCGAACGCTAGTCGTCCGGGGGCGCCTCGGGCGGGACTCCGGTCAGCCGCCTGCGGCGGCGTCGCGGGCCGAGATGATCTGTCGGGCCAGTCCCGAGGGATCCGCCGCGCTGACGACCAGGCGGGCGAACTCCTCCTCGCGCAGCGTCACGACGACGCCCGGCACCTGCGTGTTGACGGCGACGTAGTCCTTGGCGCCGTCGTGGTGCCACGTGCCCATGCGCAGGTGCGGCAGGCCGATGCCCTCGCGCCAGCCGGTGATGGCGTCACCGGGCCGCTCGACCACCTCGACGTCGGTCACGTGCTCGACGGGGATGTCAATCGAGCCGAGCAGCGAGGCGCGGTCGAATCCGGTGGGGGAGTCGATCCGCAGGCGGCCGTCCTCGACGAGCAGCTGTACGGGAGCGTCAGGCATGTCGCGGCTATCCGTGGATCGACGACATGTCGGGGTAGCGATCGCCGGAGGCCGCCCCTGCTGGCGCGGCCTCGTCGATGCGGGCGAGGTCGTCGGCGGTGAGGTCGACATCGACCGCGGCGACGTTCTCCTCCAGGTACGCGATCCGGCGAGTGCCGGGAATCGGGACGACGTCGTCGCCCTGAGCGAGCACCCAGGCCAGGGCGAGTTGGCCGGCGCTGATCTGCTTGTCCTCGGCGACGTCACGAACCCGCTGAACCAGGGCCATGTTCGCGCCGAAGTTGTCGCCCTGGAAGCGCGGGTTGTGGCGGCGGAAATCCGTTGCCTCGAGATCGTCGATCGACGTGATCTGGCCGGTGAGGAATCCTCGGCCGAGCGGCGAGTACGGCACGAAGCCGATGCCGAGTTCGCGAGCGGTGGCAAGCACGCCGTTCACCTCAGGGTCCCGGGTCCACAGCGACCATTCGGTCTGGACGGCCGTGATCGGGTGCACACCATTGGCTCGTCGGATCGTCTCAGGCGCTGCCTCGGAGATGCCCAGATGGCGGACCTTCCCGGCCTCGACGAGCTCGTGCATCGCGCCCCAGGTGTCCTCGATCGGGACGTTGCGGTCAACGCGGTGCTGGTAGTACAGGTCGATGTGGTCCACGCCCAGCCGGGCGAGGGACGCATCGCAGGCGGCATGCACGTACTCCGGACGTCCGTTGATCCCCAGACGGGTGCCGTCCTCTCGTCGTTCGTTGCCGAACTTGCTGGCGAGCACCACTTCGCCGCGGCGGCCAGCGATCGCCCGGCCGACCAGGCGCTCGTTGGTGAACGGTCCGTACATGTCCGCCGTGTCGATGAGGCTGACCCCAAGCTCGAGGGCACGGCGGATGGTCGCGATCGACTGGTCGTCATCGCTCGCCCCGTAGTACTCGCTCATCCCCATGCAGCCCAGGCCCTCTGCGGAGACGACAAGTCCTTGCCCGAGAGTGCGGTGCTTCATGGTTCTCCTCAGCTGGTCGTACGGGTGTGGTCGACCTCGATGCTGACGCTCACGATGTCGCCGGCCTCGTGCATGCCTCTGATCTTCTTGGGGACCGGTAGGAGCCAGCCGCGCTTGGTGTCGCGCCACGCGCTGGTGGCCCACTGCTGGCCGTCCACGGTGGCGATCACAGGGGACCTGCCCCACGCACCGGCATCGTCGGGCGCATGCTCGTCGGGGATGCTCACGAAGTGCCACCCGCCGGGCTCATCGATGCAGAACAGCTCCGCAGTGAAGGACGCCACGTGCAGGCCCGGCTCAGTCCTTCCAGCCCTTCTGCTCCTCCTCCTCGCGGACGGAGGTGTTGAAGAACTTCAGGCCCAGCGTGATCCCGAGGCCGACAAGGACCACGGCCCCGATGATGAAGATGATCGTTTGCATCGCGTTCCTCCTCGAAGGCCCACCGCAGGACCGTCACCTTCACTCTAGCGGCGGTGCCGCAGGCTGGACGGAACCCCTGAGCACCGTCCCGCGTCCAACGCAGAACGTGATCACCTGCTCGAGGAGGGCCGAACCATCGACGACCTTGGCGACCTGGCATGCCTGCTGGGAGTCTCCCGGCGTGACCTGCGGGCGGCCATCGGCGTCCCGTGGTTCCGGGCCCTGCCTGCCAGATACGACTACGACTTCGGCCCGCTCTTCGTCGGCAGGGAGGGCTCCTCAGTGGCCATCTTGTGCACCGACACGGACGCCGAGCTGATGGGCCCGGGAGGCACGCGATCGAGGGTGGCCACGCGCGTGGTGGTCGGCATGGCCGACGGTCAGTGGCGTCAGGACGGTCGCCTCGGCTGGGCCCTCGACGGAGCCAAGAGCGTCCTCGTGCGTGGCGTTGGCAGTCAGCCCAGGGCATTCCTGACGGCACTCAAGGCAGCCACGGCTCGCGCGGCACAGGAGAAGGCGCCCATGCTGACCGTGTGCCGGAACTGCCAGGAACTGGTGGGACCCGAACTGCGCAGGGATGACCTCTGCCTTCGATGCGAGCCGACCCACGAGGCTGTTCCCCGCGCCCTTCTGTACGCCACCTGAGGTTGGAACCAAGAAGGCAGCCGACGATTTCCGTGCTCTGGTGTGGGATCAGGCGAGGTGTCAGGGGAGGATGGCAGTCGTGAGGAACCGTTCGCGCCGCCGCGCCGCCGCCGCAACGGTCGGCGCCATGATCGCCGTCGTGCTTCTGCCCGGGATCGCGCAGGCGGCACCGGTGACGCCAAAGCAGGACCGCGCCATGATCCGCGTCTCCGACCTGGCGAACCACTACGGGCACATCACGCGGTCCTACACCGAGGACCTCGGCAAGGGCCGACGGCCGACCGCGTGCGAGAACCCGGTCGACGGTCGGATCGCCACCCCGAAGAAGGCCGCCAAGTCGGCGCTCCTGAAGGAGGTCGCGTTTCCAGCGAACATCGTCTGGCAGAACACCGCCTTCTTCTACGCCACGCCCGCAGATGCGCGGGCGGCGTTCGATGAGATGTCCGGCGAGGCCGTCAAGTACTGCAACATGGGCAAGGTCATCAACATCGGCACAGACGGCGACAAGGTGAAGGCGCGCGTCACCTATGCCAGCACGCTCATGCCGTCGGTGAAGGGTGTGCCCCGACTGGCGATCGCGTACGACATCAACCTCGTGTCCAGTGCCGCGCCCAGTGCCGCGTATGCCGACTCGTACGACTACTCGGTGTACGCCCTGAGCGGCAAGGTCATCACCCGGGTCGGCGTCGGCCAGGTGTCGCCGAACGCGCCGATAGAGAAGTCTGACGCTGAGACGACGGCCCTTGCTGTTGCGGGACGACTCGCAAAGCTCGCGTAGCGCAGCCGGCCGGCGTCCTACTCCTCGTCGTTGCTGACCTCGACGGTCGGCGCATCAACCGAGGAGCTCTTCACCGACTCGATTCCGTTCAGCGCGCTGGCCTTCGACTCGTAGGCCTGGCTGGCCGCGACGACCTGGCCGTTGGATGCCTTGAGCCGGAACCGGTACTTGCCGGCCTTGTCCTGGAACAACTCGAACGTGCCTGCCATGGCTGGTCCTTTCATCTTTGAGGGGCTTGGAGCGTCAGGTTAGGGGCGCGCGGGGGCGACTGCAGCCCGGACTCCTCGAATGGGGGACAGGCTTTCTTCCTTCCTGCATTTGCCGATCCTGCGGGATTCTGTATTTTCGACAAGGGCCCAACGGGGTCGCGGCACTTCCCAAACACGTAGGAGGACACATGGGCATCATGGACAGCGCGAAGGACATGCTCGGCGGAGCCTCGGACCAGGTTGACGGCGCGGTTGACGCGGCCGCTGACGCGGTCAAGGAGAAGACCCCCGACCAGGTCGACGGTGCAGTGGACCAGGGCGCCGATATGGCGAAGGGCGCCATCAAGGATCAGCTCTCCTAGGCACCGACTCACCGACGAAGGCCCGATCCCGCCAGGGATCGGGCCTTCGCAGGTTGTGAGGGTCAGGCGGCCTTCTTGGCGCCCATCCGGCCGAAGAGCGTGGCTGTGAGCCACACGGCGACGACGCCGACGACCAGTTGCAGTCCGTGGCGGATCCAGTCGAACCCGCCGGTCTCCTTGACGCCGAGCAGGCTCGACAGCCAGTCACCGATGAACATGCCGACGATGCCGGCGATGATGACCGACCACCACGGGATGTTCTGCCGACCCGGGAGGATCAGTCGGGCGATGACGCCGATGATGGCGCCGCCGATGATGATCCACAGGATGTTTCCGATGCTCCAGTCCACGTGAGCTCTCCGCTTCTGCCGGGACCGTCGCCCGCGCGGCAGTAGTCAAGCGCAGGCGGCATCGAAAGGCGTCCGACTTGCCCGGGTTTCGGGGCAAGTGTCGTGGGAACTGGGGACAGGTCCCACGTCCCCGTCCGGATCAGGGAACCAGGCCCTCGTTGCGGGCCATCCGGTACATGTCCGTCTTGGTCGGGACCGGTGTCCCCGCCTTCATGTACTTCGCGCGCACCCGCTTGATGTACTCCTGGGCCGTGCCCTCGGTCACGCCCATCCGTCGAGCGACCGCACGCATCTTCAGCCCCGACGCGTACAGCACCATCGCCCGTCGCTCCTGGTCGGACAGGGCCACCGACGTCGTGGCAGGGCTGGACAGCAGGGCCGCAGCGACTTCGCGAGAGGTGAACGGCTCACCGGCAAGGGTGGACTTGACCGCCTCCATCATCTCGGCGGACTCGGCCTGCTTGGACACGAAGCTCATGGCTCCGGCTACGAGGGTTCCGCGGATAGTGGCCTGGTCGCCGAGCGCGCTGACGATCAGGATCGGAATCTGCGTCTCCGCAAGGTCGAGTACATTCGCGACCGGGTTTCGGCCGTCGCTCAGGTCGAGGTCGAGGACGATGCAGTCGGCGCCGTGAGTGGCGATCTCCACGATCGAGTCGGCGACGGACTGACCGGAGTACACGATGACCGCGTCATCGAATTGGGCCAGGAGCTGCCCGGCGAGGGCGTCGCGAACGAGAGGATGGTCCTCGAGAACCACGAATCGTGGTTGGGTGGCCATGGGCCCTCCCTGCGTTTCGTCTGCGAGAAGGATAGCCATGAAGACGCTGGAATCGCCGGTCATCGAGCCGGGCAGCGAGTCAGTTCTCCTGCCACCTCGCGAGCAGGGGCTGGAGTACGGGGCGTTGGTCTCGACGCGTCGGTGGCTGATCGTGATGGGCACAGCGGTTGCGTACGGCGTGACCTTCGTCTTCGGACTGGCGGTGTTCCCGCGGACATCGCCCGCCGAGCACGTGCTCCTGGCAGTGTCGGCTGCGCTCGTGGTCATCGGGATGCTGGGCAGCCGTCGATCGGCGTTCTTGTGGATCCTCACAGCGGGGATCGTCGTGGTGCTCGTGTCCACCGCCTTTGCCCCGACCGGGTCGGCCCGGTGGATCCCATTGAACCTCCTGATGGGTTACGTCTCGTACTACATGGTCATGCTCACCTCGAGGCGGTTGGGCTTGCTCCTTGCGCCGATGATGGTCGTGGTGATGATGATTGTCTGGCGAGGTCGTCCGAGCAATGTGATCGTCGCGAATCTCGCGACCTTCGGCGGCTGGGTCGCCGCCCTTCAGCTGCTCTGCAGCACCCTGCTCCTATGGTGGACATGGAACCGACTCAAGTCCGAGGCGGCCACCGCTGACCAGGGGATTGTCGAGGTCGAGCGACGAACCATCGAGTCGCTTCGCGAGCAGGAGCGAGCCCGCCTGTGGCGCCAGACCGCGGTGCAGCTGCACGAGTCCGTGCTCAACACGGTCAGGTACGTCCTGACCGCACCGACGATTGACCGCGCGCGTTTGTCCACGGAGATCGAGCGAGAGCGCAGCACGCCTGATCCCGCGACCGTCAATGACGCGCTGACGGTGGCGACCCTGTTCGAGGCCGTGCGGGCGGACCCTGTCCTCGTCGACGTGGTGAGCGTCACTGGCTGGGCGCCGGACGTGCCATTGGACGGCGACGTCTTCGAGGCCGCGCGCGCGGCGACGGTCGAGTTGGGTCGCAATGCGGTGCGGCATTCGAAGGCCACTCGTGTGGAACTCAGCGCCCGCTCCGGACTCCAGGGCCAGATCATCCTGCGCCTGGTCGACAACGGACTCGGCACTGACGAGGCCGGTGCCCCGGGGGTGGGGACCGCGACGGTCCTGAATGCGGCACTGCAGGAAGTCGGGGCCACCTGGTCGCGCGAGTCATTGTCGGGTGGTGCCTCGGTGTCTCGCATCATCGTGCCCAGGCGAGGAGACCAGAACCGCCGCGATCGCGGAAGACGGACCTATCCGCCGTTCGACAAGGGTCGGCTTCTGGTCACCTCAGTCCTTGTGGGCATCTCGGTGGGCGGCACCGTCAACTTCCTGAGGATGGCTGCCGTTGGCGGCACCGCTGAACGGATCGCCGCGGTTCTCGGCCTTTTCGGGATCGCTGTCGCGGCTGTCGTGCTCCTTCGACGCCGTCGCGTCCACCGTGGATGGGCGCTCGCGCTGGTGCTCGCGCCCGCGATGGTGCCGTGGTTCCTACTGGGTGATCAGTACAGCTGTGCTGAGGCGGCACCGCTCAGCCCCGTCCTGAACATCGCTGGGTACTGCGTGATGGTCATCGCGGTGTGGTCCGGTGTGCTGCCCGGGGTCGTGGGCGTGTCCGTCTGGGCCGCCAGCGGGGCCCTTCTCGTCACGTCGATACCCGCGGGCTGCCGGGACTCGGTGGCTGTGGCCCTGGTGAACTCCCTCGTCGCGCTGCCGGTCATCTTGTCCGTGACGTACACCGGTGCCCGCGCCTACCAGCGCGCTCAGGACGATGCCCAGGAGACTCGCGAGCGCGAGATCTCCGAACGCACGGCGGCAGTGGCGGCGCGGGACATCAACAACCAGCTCGACGACTCGGTCCATCAGGCGGAGGTCGTGCTGGCGCGCATCGTCGCCGGTGCTGATGTTGACGACGACGTGCGTCGGGAGTTGGAGCAACTGGACGGACGCATCCGCGCGGGAATCCAGGTCGACCCAGAGTCTGACGGCTCGGTGGCCGTGCTGGCGAAGGTGCTCGTGGACGAGGCAGCCGATCAGGGCATCCGGGTCAGCGTGCGTGCGATCTCCTGCTCGAACGACGTCCGGCCGGTTCCGCGGGACGTCGCCCGACTGCTCTACCGCGTGCTGGTAACTCCAGTACCGGAAGCACCCCGCCTGCATGTCTTCACCGACGGCGAAGAGGACCACCTGTCGGTGGTCACGGATCGAGAGGCGCTGCGTGCGGCCTCGCTCGAACCGGGATCGGACTTCGAGGTGGGGGACTTCGTTGTCGAGGTCGACGATGACGGCGAGGACGAGGACTCCAGGTTCGCGATCCTGGTCAGTCGCCGCATCGAGCTGCGCGAGCCGGCCGTCACTTGAACCGGGGTCATCGAATGGCTGCCATCCGGATGCATACAGTTCACCCTCGTGCGAGGGTGTCGGCGAACACGATCAGGGAGGCAGCATGGCCAAGCGGCAGGATGTCACGTCACGTGAGTACAAGGTCATGCTCAAGGCAGCACTGTTCGACGGAGACGATGCCGTATTCCGAGCCGCGGTCGACCGGTTCTGGAGCGACCTGACCAAGGCGCTCAAGGCGATGGACATTCCTGCCGCGGGCATCTTCTCGGAGGTGAAGGCGCGCCGGCTCATCCGGTTCTTCGACACAGACGCCCACATGCTGCATGGCGACAGCTACATCGTGCGCGAACGTGAGGACGTCGAGACCGGGGAGCGCGAGGTCACGCTGAAGTTCCGACACCCTGACCGCTATATCGCCTCAGACCGCAGCATGGACGCGGCGAAGTCATCGGGCGTGAAGACGAAGTTCGAGGAGGATGTCAAGCCCCCGTTCGTCAGCGTCTTCTCGTTCTCGACGACACAGCCGCTCGAATCCGGGCAGGTCCTCAAGCAGATGAGCGACGTCTCCGGACTGTTCCCTGGGCTCGCGGATGCACTCGACGAACTGCCGAAGGATGCCCCGCTCGTGCTGGTCAAGGACTTCGTGGGCCGCGAGATCGTCATCGAAGGAGCGATGCTCCTTCTGGGCAGCCGCGACATCGAGGCCGAGTGCGCATTGGTCGCCTGGTACGACGAGGGCGAGCAGGACACCACCCCGGTGGTCGTCGAGTTCAGCTTCAAGTACGGCGATGAGGAGGAGCAGTACCGGGCCTCGGTCGCCAACGACGCCTACTCGATCCTCAGCCTGCTGCAGACGGGGATGGGGGACTGGGTGGATCCGAACTCCCAGACCAAGACGGCGTTCGTCTACTCCTGAGGGGACTGCTCACGCGGCCAGTCGCTGTGCGGCCCGATCGATGAGCATCGTCACCGCGCCTCCGAAGTGCGCGAACGCCGGGTTGGTTGTCTCGCCGAGTCGATAGCGATACCAGATCTGCTGAGCGATGACGGCGAGCCGGAAGAGGCCGTAGACCTCGTAGAAGCGCCAATCGTCGACGGCCAGCCCGGTGCGCGCCAGATAGCGGGCGACGTACTCGTCGCGGGTCGGGATGCCCGGGAGATCGGTTGGCTGCATCCGCATCAGCTGGAACGTCTCATCGTCATCGGCCGTGATCCAGTAGGCGAGCGACGCACCGACATCCATGAGTGGGTCGCCGACGGTGGCCATCTCCCAGTCGAGCACGCCGACGATCCGAGGCTCTGCGCCGAGTTCGAGGACGAGGTTGTCGAGGCGCCAGTCACCGTGGATGAGTCGGGCGGCGACGTCCTCGGGCTGGTGTGCGTCCAGCCAGTCCATGACGCCTTCCGCTTCGGGGACATCGTCGGTGCGCGCGTCCCGATAGCGCCGCGACCAGCCGGCCACCTGCCGCTGCACGTATCCCGGCCCGCGGCCGAGGTCGGCCAGGCCCGCGCCATCCGGGTCGATCGCGTGCAGGTCGGCCTGTGCGTCGATCACGGTGAACGCCAGTTGCCTGGCCTGTTCAGCGGACAACGTCACTCCCGCTGGGAGGTCGCGCCGCAGGATCGTCCCGCGGATTCGGCTCATGAGGTAGAACTCGTCGCCGATCACCGATGCGTCCTCGCAGTAGGCGTGCACCTCGGGCACCAGCGGATAGAGCGGCCGAAGGGCCTGCTGGATCGTGACCTCGCGCCGCATGTCGTGCGCTGACGACGCCTTGTGGCCACGCGGAGGTCGCCGCAGCACGTACTCGCGTTCGTCGTAGCTCAGGAGGAAAGTCAGGTTGGAAGCACCGCCCTTGAACTGCCGGATGACCGGGAGGGCGTCGTCCTGCCCTGCGACATCCGGCGCATGGACGGCGATCCAGGCGTGGAGCCGTGCGACGTCGAATGCGTCCTCGTCCCGTACGGCCGCGGCGTCCGAGGTCACGGTGCCAGGTGCTTCTTGAGCTCGACCCGCGCGATGTCGCGGAGGTGGACTTCGTCGGGGCCGTCGGCGATGCGAAGCGTGCGGGCGGCCGCGTACATGCCCGCAAGCGGAGTGTCGTCGCTGACGCCGGCGCCGCCGAAGACCTGGATCGCGCGGTCGATGACGTCGAGGGCCGCCCTTGGCGCTGCCACCTTGATTGCCGCGATCTCTGCGCGCGCGCCCTTGGCGCCGACCTCATCGATCATCCAGGCCGCCTTCAGCGTCAGCAGGCGGGCCTGCTCGATGGCGAGGCGGGACTCTGCGATCTGCTGCTGCACCACGCCCTGCCGTGCGAGCGGCTGTCCGAAGGCGACCCTGCTGAGCGCCCGCTCGGTCATCAGGTCGAGGGCGCGCTCGGCCATCCCGATCGCCCGCATGCAGTGGTGGATCCGCCCGGGGCCGAGGCGGGCCTGCGCGAGCGCGAACCCGCTGCCCTCGTCGCCGAGCAGGTTCGTGACGGGCACGCGGACATCGACGAGCCGGAAGTCGCCGTGGCCGTGCTGGTCGTGGTAGCCGAAGACGGGCAGGGATCGGTCGATCTCCACGCCCGGCGTCTGGACCGGCACGAGCACCATCGACTGCTGGTGGTGCACGTCTGCGGAGGGGTCGGTCTTGCCCATCACGATGATGACGGCGCACCGGGGGTCGTTCAGCCCTGTCGTCCACCACTTGCGGCCATTGATGACGAACTCGTCCCCGTCGCGGACGATCGACGTCTCGATGTTGGTCGCGTCACTGCTTGCCACGTCGGGCTCGGTCATCCCGAACGCCGACCGGATGCGGCCGTCGAGCAGGGGCTCGAGCCAGCGCTCCCTCTGCTCGGCGGTGCCGAACATGTGGATCAGTTCCATGTTCCCGGTGTCAGGCGCGGAGCAGTTGATGGCTTCCGGTGCGATCTCCACCGAACGGCCGGACAGCTCCGCAATCGGCGCGTACTCCAGGACGCTCAGTCCATGTGCCGGATCCTTCGAGTCGGGCAGGAAGAGGTTCCACAACCCGCGACTGCGTGCGTCGACCTTGAGGTCCTCCACCACCGATGGCATGACGTGCGGAGTTCCGGCGGCCATCAACTCCATGCGTTGTGCGGCGTAGACCGGCTCAGCGGGGTACACCGACTCGTCCATGAAGGCCTGCATCCGACCCAGGTAGTCGCGAGCCCGGTCGCTGAGTGCGAAGTCCATGGTCATCCTCTCCGAGTGGTGGTAACTCATCGTCCCACGGTCACGGTGATGGGTGGCCGCTGTTGGCATCCGGCGGTCTCGCTGCTCGCGCCACCTCCGACTGGGTAGGGTCGGCTCGATCGGCTGCGTCGAGAGGAACCCCGTGCCCGGCCTGTTCACGCCCCTGACCATTCGCGATCGGACCTTCCCCAACCGTGCCTGGGTCTCGCCCATGTGCCAGTACTCCGCGCACGATGGCGTCGTCGGCGACTGGCACCTGGTCCACCTGGGCAGTCTGGCGGCCGGCCGGGCCGGGCTGATCATGTCCGAGGCCACGGCAGTCGTGCCCGAGGGGCGCATCAGTCCGCACTGCCCGGGACTGTGGAACGACGAGCAGCAGCAGGCGTGGGCGCGGATCGTCGACTACGTGCATGGACAGAATGCGCTGTTCGGGTTCCAACTCGCCCACGCCGGTCGTAAGGCGTCGGTCGCGGCGCCCTGGGAGGGTGGCCGCTTTCTGGAGTCGGCCGATGGCGGCTGGCTGGCGATGGCACCGTCAGCCGTCGCCTTCGCGGGAATGCCTGAGCCGCTTTCGATGGCCGTCTCCGACATCGAGCGCACCATCGACGGGTTCGCGGCATCGGCCGCGCGAGCCCTCGAACTCGGCGCCGACGTCATCGAGTTGCACGCTGCGCACGGATACCTGATGCACCAGTTCCTGTCGCCGTTGTCGAACATGCGTGACGATGACTTCGGTGGATCGCTGGAGAACCGCATGCGATTCCCGCTCTTGGCGGTGGCGGCGGTCCGCTCGGTCTGGCCTGAGGACCGTCCGCTGTTCCTGCGCATCTCCATGACGGACTGGGCCGAAGGCGGCTGGGACCTCGACCAGTCCGTCGAACTCGTTGATCAACTGCAGCGGGCAGGCGTGGATCTCGTCGATGCGTCGTCCGCCGGTCTGGTCGCCGATCAGATGATCCCCGATGTGGTGACGTTCCAGACGGATCTCGCGGCCGAGCTGCGGCGACGCACCGGTGTGGCAGTGGCCGCGGTCGGCCGGATCACTGAGCCCTCGCAGGCCGACGAACTCATCCAGAGCGGTCGAGCGGACGCGGTGTTCCTCGCGCGACAGTTGCTCCGTGATCCGCACTGGCCCCTGCGCGCTGCGCACGAACTCGGCCAGCCCATCGACTGGCCACTGCAGTACCTCCGCGCGTCGTCCTGGCAGTCCTAGCGTCGCATGGCTGACGAACTGCTCGATCTCGTGGTGCGCGACCAGCGCGCGTGGCGACGCTGGCTCGACAGGAACCATCCAACGTCCACTGGCGTGTGGCTCGTGCTTGCCCGCAAGGGCACCACGCAACCCACATCGCTGACCTATGAGGAGGCACTCGCTGAGGCCCTGTGCTTCGGATGGATCGACGGGCAGTTGAAGAGCCGTGATGACGACACGTTCCGACGGCGCTTCACGCCTCGTCGGGCAAGGAGTGCTTGGTCGCGCCGCAATGTCGGCATCGTCGAGCAACTGCGCATCGACGGGCGGATGCATCCGGCCGGTGAGGCCGAGGTGTTGAGGGCGGTCGTCGACGGCCGATGGGATGCTGCCTACGCGGGTGCAGCGACGATCGAGGTGCCAACGGACCTGGCCGCGGCCATAGCAAGGGACCCCCGGGCGCAGGCGATGTTCGACATCCTGACCTCAACGAATCGGTATGCGATCGTGCTCAGGACGACGCAGGCGAAGAGTGCGGCCACCCGGGCAAAGCGCATCGCGGACTTCGTGTCGATGCTTGCGCGAGGAGAGACCGTCTATCCGCAGCGGCGCGCGCTGGAGTCCTGACCGAGTCAGGGACGGACCGTGAGTCCGCCGTCCACGATGAGTGACTGTCCGGTGACGAATGACGAGGCGTCGCTGGCGAGAAAGAGCGCAGCCTCGGCAATCTCCTCGGGCCGGCCCCAGCGTCCCATCGGCACGTCGCCGAGGAGGGACCGTTCCGTGCCCTCGTCGGCTCGAAGGAAGCCAGTCAGGTCGGTCTCGATCCAGCCGGGCACGAGAGCGTTGACCCGCACGCCCTCCTTCGCCGTCTCGACCGCGAGGCTGCGGGTCAAGGAGAGGAGCGCCGCCTTCGCCGCGCCGTAGTGCGACATGAACGGCGCCGATCGCAGGCCCGCCACCGAGGCAATGTTGATGACGGACGCATTGCCGCTCTCCACCAGCAAAGGCAGCGCCGCGTGTGTCAGGTGGACGATCGAGTCGAGGTTCAGGCGAAGGGTCTTGTCCCATCCGCTCAGGCGCATGGACTGGAGCGAGGACATGAACGAGTTGCCGCCCGCGTTGTTGACCAGGATGTCGATGCCACCGAGTGCTGTCGTTGCTGACTCGACGATTCGCGAGGCTGCATCGTCGGCCGTGACGTCACAGGGGAGGACCGCGCACGTGCGCCCCGTGGGCTCGATCCGGGCGGAGACCTCGGCCAGGGCGTCCTCGTTGCGGGCCACGATGAGGACATCGGCTCCGCAGGAGGCGAAGAGCTCCGCGATCGATCGGCCGATGCCGCGAGAGGCGCCCGTGATGACGGCGCGACGGCCGGCGAGGGGGGAGGTGCGATCGATCATGTGCGCTCCGTGATGTCGAGGATCAGCTTGCCGAGATTGTCGCCTGAGAACAGTCGCAGGAACACGTCCGGGAAGTCGGCGACAGTCCCGGACACGAGGGTCTCGGGTGCGGTCATAGCGCCCGACGACACCCAGTTTGCAAGGCGCCGCCGTGCGACGGGGAAGTCGGCTGCATTGTCGAAGTACAAGAACCCCTCCATGCTCGCGCGCCGGACGAGAAGGCTCATGTAGTTCGCCGGGCCGCCTCCGCGCCCTGCTTCGTTGTACTGCGAGATGGCTCCGCAGATGACCACGCGCGCCCCGGGTGCGAGGTTCGCCAGCGCGGCGTCGAGGATCTCGCCGCCGACGTTGTCGAAGTAGACGTCCACTCCGTCAGGGCACGACGACGCGATGGCCTTCCTCACGGACCCTGACCGGTAGTCGATGGCATCGTCGAAGCCCAGTGATTCGACGAGGTAGGCGCACTTCTCAGGCCCGCCTGCAATTCCGACGACCCGGCAGCCGTTGATGCGAGCCAGCTGACCGACCACCGATCCGACCGCCCCGGCCGCCGCTGACACGAGCACGGTCTCGCCAGCGCGCGGGCGGCCATGCTTGAAGAGCCCGTAGTACGCCGTCAGGCCGGTAATGCCGAGGACGCCGAGATACATGCTTGGTGTGCCCAGGGCCGTGTCGACCTTCTCCACGCCTGACCCGTTCGAGATGGCGAACTGCTGGACTCCGAAGGTGCCCATGACCGGCGTCCCGGTCGGGAATCGACGGTTCCTGGACTCCTCGACCGTGCCGACGGCACCGGCACGCATGACGTCGCCGATCCCAACGGGCGGAACGTACGAAGGCCGATCGTCGAGCCAGCCGCGCATGGCCGGATCAAGAGAGACCTGCTCGACACGCACGAGGATCTGACCGTCCTCGACGGCCGCGGTCGGCTCGGTCGTCGTGCTCCAGGTCTGGCCATCGGGCGTGCCAGTCGGCCGGCTCGCAAGCCGGACAGAGGTATTGGTCGGCACAAGGCTCCCTTCGTGGGGATCGAAACGATATCCGAGGCTCATGCGGCCGCGAACGACTGAGGGCGGGCTGAGGCCGTCCTCAGGTTCCTGAGCGCGTTTGGGACAGTGGGGGAATGGCCAACCGACCCCGAGTCCTGATCGTTGACGATGAGGTCCGGCTTGCCGAGGCCCTGCGCCAGGGACTGGAGCGGCGCGGCTACGACACGACCGTCGTGCACGACGGAAACACCGCCTTCAGTCGCGCCAAGTCGGGCGCATTCGACATCATCCTGCTGGACCTCATGCTCCCGGGCATGTCGGGCTATCGCGTGCTCGAGGCCCTGCGCGGAGCAGGCGTGGACACGCCCGTGCTGATGCTGACGGCCAAGGATGGCGAGTACGACGAGGCCGATGCCCTCGACCTGGGCGCCGACGACTACGTGACCAAGCCGTTCAGCACCGTGGTCCTGCTCGCTCGCATGAGCGCGCTGCTGCGCCGACGGCCCGACGTCGCCCCGGTCCTGACCATCGGGAACCTGCGCCTTGAACCACGTCGGCATCGCTGCTGGATCCGCGACGACGAGGTCATGCTCACGGCCCGCGAGTACGCCGTCGTCACCTACCTGGCCGAGCGCGTGGACCAGGCGGTCAGCAAGCAGGAACTGCTCGACGAGGTGTGGGAGGAACCCGGTCTCGACCCGAACGTCGTCGAGGTGTGTGTCATGCAACTGCGCAAGAAGGTCGGGTCGGAGCTCATCGAGACCGTCCGCAACGTCGGCTACCGCCTGGTCGAGCAGTCGGGCTGATGTCCTCGCTGCTGCCGGCATCCGTGCGGGGGAGGGCGGTGCTGGGCGCCGCCGTCGCGATGACGGTCTTCGGGCTCCTGATCGGTGCGGCGTCGTTCATCCTCGTCTCGCAAGTGGCGCGCAGTTCGGCTCACGATGTCCTCACCACGAGAATCGGCGACGTCACCGAGCACCTCGGCGAGGAGGGCATCAATGGCGCCGAGTCGCTGGACGTCGCGGTGGTCGATCGCTCCAACCCCGTCTACGTCCAGGTCATGTACGCCAATGGCCAGATCATCGCCACGACCCCTGGACTGACCGCCGGGACGCGTATCTGCCCGGCGGCCGTGCCCGACCACACTCAGCGAGACACGTTCACCACCACGGTCAACGGCACCAGCACCAATTTCCTGCGCGAGGTCAAGCCCGCGCAGGATGGTCGCTACGCCGTGTGCGGGGTCGTCAGCGACGAGCCGATGGAGCGAGTTCAGTCAGCCGTTCTCCTTGCACTCCTCGTGGTTCTGCCGCTCATCATCGGTGGCGTCTGCCTTGCGGTGTGGCTTGCCGTGGGACGGGCCCTGGGTGCCGTTGATGACCTGCGCACGCAGGCCGAGGCGATGGAGTGGGACTCCTCGACCGCCTTGCGGGTGCAGCCGACGGGCGACGAAGTCGAGCGGCTTGGCCAGACACTCAATGCGCTGCTGGCGGACCTCCATCACCAGTCGGCGACGACCCGGCAGTTCGTCGCCGATGCCGGGCACGAGCTACGCAATCCCCTGACGACCCTACGGCTGTCGCTGGAGTTCGGCAGTGAGGCGTCGAACGACGAACTTCGCGCCAGTGTCGGGGATGCGCTTGACGACCTGGACCGGCTCGAAGTGCTGGTCCAGGACCTGCTTGCCCTCGCGCGCGCCGATGCCATCGAGGACACAACGCACTTCCACGAGGTGGATCTGTCCGCGGTCGTACTGGCGGCAGTCGACGGTGTCCGGCGGGCTCGCCCAGACGTCGCGTTGTCCGTGGACGTCGAGACCATCACGATCCTGGGTGACGAGAGTGCCTTGCGCAGCCTCGTCGTCAACCTGCTCGAGAACGCCGCGCGCCATTCGGTGAGCCATGTGAATGTGACGTTGGTTCGCCAGCAGGACAGCATTGCCCTCCGCATCGACGACGACGGGGCGGGCTTGCGTCCGGAGGACTGCGCCCGCGTGTTCGATCGCTTCGTACGACTCGACGAGGCCCGACACCGCGATGAAGGTGGCAGCGGTCTCGGCCTGGCCATCGTTGACTCGGTGGCCAACGTGCATGGTGGGCGTGTGTCGGCGGCCCCGGGCCCGGGCGGGCACTTCGAGGTGCTGCTTCCCGCCAGCCGCAGTGCGCGGTTTACTAGAGCGTGACCGAGAGCCAGAGTTACGCTGTCATCGACGAAGTCGGCCCGGTCGAGGTACGCCACTACGCCTCGTGCGTGGTCGCTGACGTTGTCATCACCGGCTCCATAGAGGGCGCCGGAAATCGGGCGTTCGGTCCGTTGGTGTCCTACATCGGCGGGCGGAACCGCGGCGCCGTTTCCCTGGAGATGACCGCTCCGGTCCTGCAGGAGCCCGCTCCTGAGAAGCTGTCGATGACCGCTCCGGTCCTGCAGGAGTCGGCTGGGGAAGGACGATGGGTCGTCTCCTTTGTGCTCCCGGGCAGCCGGTCCCTGGCGCAGTACCCCCAGCCGCTCGACCCCCAGGTCACGCTGCGCGAACTGCCGGCCGAGGACGCCGCCGCACTTCGATGGTCCGGCCGCTGGTCCGCGGGCAATGTCGAGCAGCGCACGGGCGAACTCCTCGCGGCGCTCGAAGGCAGCGTTTGGTCGGCCAGCGGGGCCGTCCGCTGGGCGAGATTCGACCCGCCATGGAAGCCGGCGTTCCTGCGGCACAACGAGGTAGTGGTGCCGGTGCAGCGCGCTGACACCTGATAGCAGCGCCCCCCGTAGGCTCGTCGCCGAGGAACACGCCTCCACCCGCGGAAGGATCGACATGACCAGTGAGCCCGATCCCTTCGACGAGATCGTCCTCGACGAGAACTTCGTTGCCGACGGTCCCAAGGAGGCGACCGCCGACGAGCGGATCGCGCAGGCATCGCGGATTGCCCGAAGCAACGACCGACTGAAGGCCGAAGGGGAGATCGCCGACGGCTCCGGCAAGCCCCGGTTCCAGCGCATGCGCAAGAGTGCACCCTGGATCATCATTGGGGCCGTCGTCGGTGCGGCGATCATCGTCATCGTGCTCATTGCCCGGTGACCGGGGAAGAACTCCTTGACGGGTCCGTGCCCGTCGACGACTTCATCACCTGGTCCGAATGGGCTCTCATGCGGGTCGGCTTCCGACCCAGTAACACGCTGGCCCTGGTCGGCGTCTGCCGCGATGAGTTGATGGCGGACTTCGACGACTCCGTCGAAGCAGTCTGGGGCAAGCCATTCGACGTGGGAGCCCTCGCGGGAATGGTCCTGGTCGGGAGTACCGGACTGCGTGCGGCCCTCAGCCACGTCCCCGGCGAGGACGGGCGGCATCGCTTCGTTGCCTTCTGCTTCCCGCACATCGGCGTCGACGAGGACGGCACCATCGGGCGCGTGCAGCGCCGGGGGATGTCACGCGAGACGACCGCGTGCGGCGCGCTGGCGGGCTTCCGAACCGAACTGGAGTCAGGCCAACGGGACTTTGTCCTCGACACCGACGACGTGGAGCAGTCGCTCCTGCGCATGCGGCTGGCGCCTCTCGTCCCGCCGGGGACAGTCCCGACGCTGCTTGAGCTGACCGACCTCACCCGGCACTGCGCCGTCGAGGACGTGCGCCGCTTCGTCGACCTCGCGAGGGACCACGAGCCGGTCGACGTCGCCAGCATCAGCGGGATCGTGGTCCACCGGCCAGACGGGGTGGATCACGTCGTCGCCGTGGAGGCCGACGTCGTCATCGACGGGGTTGTGATCCCGCTCCCACACTGATCGACCCGCGGCAGCAAAGCCTCTCATCAAGGCGTACGGTCGCCCAGAAGCCCTCCAGACGGGAGAATGCGCACGTGTCGGACAGCCTGTACATCACCTCGACGACCATTCGTGCAGGCAAGGCCGTTGTCGCCCTCGGGACGCTTGAGACGCTCGCGCGCAAGGTCGGCAGGATCGGCATCTTCCGCCCGATCGTCGACGACGCCGACGATGCGCTCATCGAACTCCTGTCGGACCGCTACCAGCTGAACTCCACCCGACCCTACGGGCTGACCTATGCCGAGGCCGCCGACTACATCGACGATGCGGGCGACGCGCGACTGGTCGCCCACCTCGTTGACGTCTTCATGCACATGAAGGAGGACTTCGACTTCGTCCTCGTGATCGGCACTGACTTCAGCGGGCCATCGCCGAGCACCGAGCTCGCCCTCAATGCGCGACTGGCGACCAACATGGGCACGCCCGTCCTCGCGGTCGTCAACGGCTACCAACTCGACGGGCACGAGGTCGAGCACGCCATGGACTCCTCGACCAGTCAGTTGACCCGTCTTGGGGCATCCGTCATCGCGACGATCGTCAACCGCGTGGATGCCCAGCACATAGACGACGTGCGAGCCACCATCGCATCCGAACGTCATCGCACTCCTGTGTACGTGCTTCGGGACCTGCCAGTTCTTTCAGCGCTGACCGTCGAGGAGGTTGCGGCGGGCCTGCACGGAGAGGTCCTCGTGGGCAGCCCCGAGAGCCTGCAGCGCGAGGTCGACACGTACGTCGCCGGCTCGGGTCACCTGCAGACGCTCCTCCCGGCACTCTCGGACGGAGCGCTCGTTGTCGCCTCCGGCGATCGCGCGGACCTGGCGGTGGGCACGGCCGCTTCCGCGCTGAGCCGCGACATGCCGACGCCGTCTGGCGTCGTGCTCACCTGCGGTCATCGGCCGGACCCGATGACGCAGTCCCTCCTTGAGGCCTCGGGTCTGCCGGTGATCGCCGTGGAGGCAGACACGTACCAGGCCCTGCATGCCATCGAAGGCCTACGCGGGGAGATCCGGGCCAACAGCCGCCGCAAGATCGCTGCCGCCCTGGGCGAATTCAACTCCGCTGTCGACGTCGAGGCGCTTTCGTCGGAGATCCGGCTCTCGCATCCTGACGCGATCACCCCCCTGATGTTCTCGACGGGGCTGATGGAGCAGGCTCGCGCCGATCGCAAGCGGATCGTGCTGCCTGAGGGCACCGACGAGCGCATCCTCACCGCCGCCGAGGAACTGGTGCACGCGGGCGTCGTCGACATCACGCTGCTGGGCAATCCGAGCGAGATCCAGGCGCGAGCCGTGGCCTCCGGCGTCGACCTCACCGGCATGGAGATCATCGATCCGGCGACGTCGCCACTGCGTGATGAGTTCGCGCTGAAGTACAGCGTGTTGCGGGCCCACAAGGGGGTCACCCTTGAGTCGGCGAGCGACACGATCATCGACCCGTCCTACTTCGGCACGATGCTCGTGCACACCGGCCGCGTTGACGGGATGGTCTCCGGCGCCGCCCACACCACTGCGCACACGATCCGGCCGGCGCTGGAGATCATCCGCACCACGCCCGAGGCGCAGATCGTGTCCAGCTCGTTCCTCATGTGCCTGCCCGATCGCGTGCTGGTCTTCGCCGACTGCGCGGTGAACCCGGACCCCACGGCAGAGCAGCTGGCCGACATCGCCATCAGCAGCGCGGACACCGCGCGCGCCTTCGGCGTGGAGCCACTCGTCGCGATGCTGTCCTACTCGACCGGGACCTCTGGCACCGGAAGTGACGTCGACAAGGTGCGCGAGGCCACCGCGCTGGTGGCACAGCGGCGTCCTGACCTGCCGCTGGCCGGGCCGATCCAGTACGACGCCGCTGTCGACGAGGGCGTCGGTGCTGTGAAGCTGCCCGGCAACCCGGTGGCCGGGCATGCGACTGTGATGATCTTCCCGGACCTGAACACGGGCAACACCACCTACAAGGCGGTCCAGCGCGCGGCGCCTGCCATTGCCATCGGGCCGGTGCTGCAGGGCCTGCGCCGTCCCGTGAACGATCTCTCCCGCGGCTGCACGGTGCCCGACATCATCAACACGGTCGCGATCACGGCGGTGCAGGCGCAGCAGGTGGCCGCGTCGTGACCGAGGTTCTCGTCGTCAATACCGGGTCCTCCAGCCTGAAGTACCAGGTGGTGAACGTGCAGACGGAGGAGTGGCTGGCCAAGGGCCTGATCGAGCGCATCGGCGAGACCGGGGCACGACTGGTGCACGAAAGTCGCGGCGGATCAACGGTCGAGATCGAGGCGGATCTGCCCGATCACGCTGCGGCTCTGGCACTCATGCTCCGCACGCTGGCAGACACCGGTCAGGACCTCACCGGCCTCGTTGCTGTAGGTCATCGCGTTGTCCACGGTGGGCCTGACTACCGGGACCCGGTCGTCATCGACGATTCCGTGCAGGACGCGATTGCCGGGCTGATCCCGTTGGCACCACTGCACAATCCGGCGGCCGTCATCGGCATCAGGGACATGCGACGGCTCCTGCCCGAGGTGCCGAATGTGGCCGTCTTCGACACCGCCTTTCACGCGACCATGCCGCCGGAGGCTTACACGTACGCGATCCCGCGCGACGTGGCCGAGCGGCATCGCATCCGCAAGTACGGCTTCCACGGCACCAGCTACCGCTACGTCACGCGCAAGGTCGCGGACTTCCTCGGGATTCCCGTCGACGAGGCCAACCTCATCATCGCCCACCTCGGAAACGGCGCCTCGATCGCGGCTGTGCGTGATGGCCGGAGCATCGACACCTCCATGGGCCTGACCCCGCTTCAGGGGCTGGTCATGGGAACGCGGTCAGGCGATGTCGATCCCGCGGTGGTGTTCCAGCTGGTGAACGTCGCTGGCATGTCGACCGACGAGGTCGACACGATGCTCAACAAGGCGAGCGGACTGAAGGGGCTCGCCGGCCATCAGGACATGCGCGAGGTCCGCCGCCGCGCGAACGAGGGTGATGAGCATGCCCGACGCGCACTCGAGGTGTACGTCTACCGGATCCGCTCGTACATCGGCGCCTACTTCGCGGCGGTCCCGAGGCTTCAGGCGCTGGTCTTCACCGCCGGGATCGGCGAGCACGACGCCGACCTGCGAAGCGACGTCTGCGGACCGCTCGCGCACCTCGGCATCGTCATCGACGAGACGCTCAACCGGGCGCCGGGCAGTGGAATCCGACGGATCGACGACGGGTCCGGGCCGGTCCGCGTGCTGGTCGTGCCCGCCAACGAAGAGGTGGAGATCGCGCGTCAGTCGGCGCTGGCTGTGTCGGCGTGAGTCTCGCCCGTGAGCGGGTTCGCCGGGCGTAACCGACCGGGGAGAGCCGGATCTGGCCGTTGCCCGAGGTTCAGGCCCCAGGAAGCTGGGGATCGGCGGATTGTGGCGACAGATGGCGTTCCACGGGGCGAAGGCTTCGGGTAGCGATGTGATGACGCGGGCGAACCGCTCGGCGGGACATTGCTCCCCTCCGCAAAATCCGGGTTCCGCTGTGAGGAACACGACAGTTACGGGGCCACGCGAGGTTCTAGCGTGCGTCGATATCACGGTGATTCGTCGATGCGGACCACCGGCGTGCTGAAGTCGAGAGGAGCGAAATGCCTCGTCTGACCGTCGCCTCGGACGACGTCGAAGTGGACGTCAACGAAGGCGAGACGATCCTCGAGGCGCTCTATCGAAACGGATATGCCTACCGCATCGGCTGCCGTCGCGGCGGCTGTGCGATCTGCAAGGTCGATCTGGTCGAAGGCGAGGTCGAGTACAACCGAACGGTGGCGGAGGAAGTCCTCAGCAAGCAGGAGAAGGCCGAGGGAATTTGCCTCTCCTGCCGTGCGGTACCGGTCGGCGACGTCACTATCGCGCTCAGGGAAGAGAATCTGCGCCGCGTTGCATCACTCCTGGCCTTCTTCCAGAAGGCCTGACCCGGGCATCTGAGCCCACCCACGAGTCGGACGAAGAAAGGACCACTCCATGGCCGTCATGCGAATGGGCTACATGCATGTGAAGGTTACGGACTTGGCCGAGGCCAAGGATCACTACGCGAACACCGTCGGCCTCTACCAGACCCTGGAGCAGGACGGCAAGGTCTACTACAAGGGCTGGGACGAGTGGGATCACCACTCAGTCGTCATCGAAGAGGGCGGCATCGGCTTCGTGCGCTGCGGCTTCAAGGCCGAGCGTCCTGAGGACATCGCTGACATCGAGACCAAGGCTCTTGCGATGGGCTACCCGGTAGAGCGCATGGCGGCCGGCGAGAACGCCGAGGTCGGCGACGGCATCACCGTCACCCTGCCGTCGGGTCATCGCATTGACTTCTACTCGTCGATGACGGCGTGGGGCCTCGAGGTCGGCACGCATAACCCGGATTCGTTCCCGCGTCACATGGTCGGCATCGGCGCCCCGCGCCTCGACCATGCCCTGCTGTGGGTCGGTGACGTGGCCGGCACCGAGAAGTTCTTCACCGACTGCGTGGGCATGTGGGCCACCGAGCGCGTGCAGACCAGCCTCGACGACGATGCGCACACCATCGCCACCTGGCTGACGATCGGCGAGTCGAACCACGACATCGCTCTGCTCGAGGCTCCCGAGAACAAGATCCACCACTTCGCATTCGAGATGCGCGGCTGGAGCGACATCCTCCACGCCGCTGACATCATGGCCATGGACGACGTGCCGATCGACATCGGCCCGACCCGTCACGGCATCACTCGTGGCACGACGATCTACTTCTTCGATCCGTCGGGCAACCGCAACGAGACCTTCTCGGGCGGCTACCGCTGCTTCCGCGACCGTCCCACCGTCGTGTGGACCCCGGATCAACTCGGCAAGGCGATCTTCTACCACCAGCGCGAGTTGAACGAGCGCTTCCTGACCGTGGCCACCTGATCCACGCGGTCACCAAGCACCCGAGCCCGGCAGGTCCTGGACCTGCCGGGCTCGTGCTTTAGCGGGACGACGGGTACCCAGAGCAGGTACGGGCGGGCGGGCGTCCGGCGCGCCAAGAACCACCAGAAGAAGTCCCCGGCGCTGGCGTGGCCGGTCTTGGCGTGGTGCCGGATCCAGGGAGTGTTCCGACGTCAGGAACGGCGGTTTCGTCCGAAGCCGCCTGCTCTTAGCCTTCGAGGACGGCACTTGAGCGCATGGAGGCGGAGATGGACTTCTACGGGCACATCATCGACGGTCAGGAAGTGCCGTCCCTCGACGGAGCCACGATGGACGACATCGACCCCTTCACCCGTGAGCCATGGGCGTCCGTGGCGTGCGGCGGCAAGGCCGACGCGGACCGGGCGATCGCCGCGGCACGCAAGTCCTTCGACGAGGGCCCTTGGAAGAGCATGGGATTCGAGAAGCGGCAGGCGATCCTCCACCGCCTCGCGGACCTCATGGACGAGCACTCCGACGAGCTCGCAATGGCCGACACTCGAGACATGGGCAAGCCCATCACCCAGGCGCACCACGACGTGGCGCGCAGTTCCTGGAACTTCCGGTTCTTCGCCGATCATGCCCGGATGACGCCCGCCGAGGCGTTGCCGATGGACTCCGGTCACCACGCCTACACGCGCTTCGAGCCCGCCGGCGTCTTCGTCGCGATCTCCCCGTGGAACTTCCCGCTGATGCTGGGCACCTGGAAGATCGCGCCCGCGCTCGCCTGGGGCAACACCGTCGTGTGGAAGCCGGCCGAGGACACCCCGGTCTCCGCGACGATCGTCGGTCGCCTTGCCCTCGAGGCCGGCATGCCGCCGGGCGTCCTCAACGTGGTCCACGGGTACGGCCCCAACTCGGCCGGCTCGGCGTTGACCGAGAGCGCTGACGTCGACCGCATCACGTTCACCGGCGAGTCCGGCACGGGCAAGATCATCGCCGGCGTCGCAGCCCGCAACCTGGTACCGGTGAGCCTGGAACTCGGTGGCAAGGGCGCCAACATCGTGTTCGACGATGCCGAGATGGACAACGCCGTCCACTGGGCCGTGCAGGCGATCTTCCGCAACGCCGGCCAGATCTGCCTGTCGGGCTCGCGCCTGTACCTCCAGTCGGGCATCTACGACCGCTTCCTCGACAAGTTCAAGGCCGCCGCCGAGGCGATGGTGGCCGGCGACCCGAAGCAGCCGGGCACGGAGTTCCCGCTCGCCCTGGCCAGCGAGGAGCACTTCCTGAAGGTCAAGAGCTACCTCGACGGCCTCGAGCTCGACGGCGGCAAGATCCTCACCGGCGGTGTCGGCGAGGGCTGGAGCGTCAAGCCGACGATCATCGTCGATGCGCCCAGGACCTCGCGCGTGTGCCGCGAGGAGATCTTCGGGCCGGTCTGCTCGGTGATCAAGTTCGACACCGAGCAGGAGGCCGTCTTCGAGGCCAACAACACCCGGTACGGCCTGAACGCCATGGTCTTCACCGAGAACCTGTCGCGCGCGCACCGGGTGGCCGGCCAGCTGAAGGCCGGCTCGGTCTGGGTCAACTGCTTCTTCATCCGTGACCTGCGGGCGCCGTTCGGCGGCGTTGGGGAGTCCGGCGTCGGCCGCGAGGGCGGCAACTTCAGCCGGGAGTTCTGCACTGAGCCGAAGGCCGTCATCATGCAGATCGATCCCGCCTAGCAATCCGCGGCCGCTCCGCTCCGGCCGTCCTCCGTCATTGCCACGAGGGGTGAGTTGTCGGGCGTGCCGACACGCCCTAGACCCGTCTGCCGGACGAGATTGATGTCACACGGCCCGGCCTCCAAGGACCGCCGTCCGGATGTGGCGCAGGTCACGCAGTTAGCCGTTATAAAGCGACAAAACGGACAGAATAATCGGTGCGCATCATTGGCCCGGGGGCCCGCACTTTCCTACGCTTGTCCCTTGGATGACGCGTCAACTATGTGTCATTCGCAAGCGCGATTCCTCGGCGCCTAGCCGCCGGGAGCCGTGCGGCCACCGTTGGCAGGGACGTGCGATTCGTCTGTGCCAGGTCGCCCGGCTGGTGAGCAAGGCGGGACGTATCGAGGTCCTGCCGTCGCTTCGACCCGTCTCGCGACCATGCATCGGGCCAGGGGGTTCCGGTGCCGGACCACGAGGTTGTATGTCTAGAACCACGCCCCGATGGGGTGCGAAGGGCGCAAGCGTCGTCGCTGCAGGAGTGCTGCTGACCATGTCGGTCGGCTCGGCCTCGGCATCGACCCCGCCGCCAACGATCGTCGAAACCCCGGCCGATGCTGCAGCAGGCATCGTCCAGCCGCAGTCGTGGCGAGACGCCACAGTGGCTGGCACGACGGCCACCGGACCGGTCATCACGCAGGCCGTGGCGACAGTGGTCACGGCGCCGAAGGCGTTCACCTCGGCCACCGCTGCTGTCCAGGCAAGCAGGGCGGCGACCACGCGTACGGCCAAGACTGCGGTCTATCTGGCCTACACCGACTTCACGATGAGCTCGACCCTCACGCGCGACATGCGCGGTGTCGAGCCGAGCCTGTATCGGGGCCAGTACTACCGGACTGCGGTGGAGAGCCGACGGTTGTGCATCGTCCGTCGCGAGAGCGAGGGTCACTACGACGTCGTGAATCCCACGGGCTCTTACCGTGGCGCTTACCAGGTTTCCAGCAGCCTGGCCCGCGGCGCGACGTACATGATGCTCAAGGAGCATGCGAGTCTCATGGGTGAGACCAGCGCCAAGCGCGTCCTCGCACAGCTGCGCAAGACACCGATCAACAAGTGGCCGCGCTACTGGCAGGACGCATTGTTCAGCACCGTCGCGAACTGGGAGCACACCGGTTCGGGCGTGCGCCACTGGGCCGGCGGCCGCTGGCACTGCTAGGCACATGGCTCGGCGGCGGCACCCTCACGCGGGTGTCGCCGCCGCGTTCTTGCTGCGCGACAGGCGCTTCCGGCACTCGGTCTTGGCGATCTTGACGAACTTCTCCGCCGCCGGGAGCGTCGACGAGCCGCGACGCACGGCCAGGATGATCGTGCGCGGATCGAGTGGCGGATCGAGCTGCTTGACGACGATCCCGGGGTCGGCGAGGTCGATGGCAAGGAGTGGCATCACGGCAGGGCCGAGTCCCGCGCGCACCATTCCCTGCATGGCGCCGTTGTCGTTCGACCGAAAGACGTAGTGCGGATGCACGCCGTGCGCGCTGAGTCCGCTGTCGATCGCTGACTGGCAGTCGCAGTCGTGCTCGCCGACCATCGGCACGCCGATCAACGCCGAGACGGGGTAGGTGCGGCCGCGGTTCCGACGCGCCTCCAGGCCATCGGCGGGAAGGACCACCACGAATGGGTCGACGCCGAGTTCGATGCAGTCAAGTCGGCTGTCCTCGAACGGTCCGGCGAGGAACGTGACGTCGACATCCCCGGAGATGAGGTCCTCGACGAGGCTGTCGTTGTCGGGGTGCTCGATGAAGTGGATGTCGATATTGGGGGCTGCTGCCCGCATCTCCTTGACCACTTCGGGCAGCAGTTGCACCGACACGCTCTGGTAGGTCCCGATCACGAGGCGGCCGGCGGTACCCGAGGCGAGATCGTCCATCTCCTGCTCGGCTCGGCCCAGGCGATCCACGACAGCATCGGCGTGCTTCAGCAGCAGTCGACCGGCGGGGGTGAGGGTCACCGGGCGCGGGCCGCCGGGACGGTCGAAGAGGGACTGGCCCACCGCCCGCTCCAATCCGGCGATCTGCTGGCTGATGGCTGCCTGGGAGAACCCGAGGATGTCCGCGGCCCCGATGAACGAGCCCTCCTCGGCCACCGCCCGGAGAGCGCGCAGGTGTCGGACCTCAACGTCATCAAAGGGCATAACCATCAGTATACGTTATCGACACGATCGGTTTCCATCGCTTTTCTTTATGCACGACATTTCCTACGATGGGGCAACAGCGAAAGGAAAACGCAATGACCACGAGGGATTCGATCGAGTACCTGGGCAACGAGATCGCCGAGAACGGCATTCCGTCCGACCCGACCAGCCTGAGCCTGCTGGCCAGCGCGGCCCGCGACCTGGGTGTCAACGATGTGCTCGTTGACGTGATGGTCGATGACCACGAGCCGGAGAACGCCCGCGTGCGCGCCTTCGCCCGCGTCTCGACCACGGTGTCCACTGCCCTCCGCGACGGGTTCGTCCCGCGCGTCGAGCGTGAGCTTGCTCCCGCCTGCTGACCGACTTCAGAAGACCGTGGGCCCGGCTAGGCCCGCACTGCCCGAATGCTGAAGGGGCGGGATCCCCAGGATCCCGCCCCTTCAGCGTCGATTGAGCAGCTAGGCGGCCTTCGCCCCGCCGAGTCTTCCAGCCAGATTCAGGATCGCGACTCCGACGAGAATGAACACGATTCCGATGCCGATCGCCATGAATGCGACGCCGAATGCCACGACTGAGGTGAACAGCGATGCGCGCAGGAACGAGCCGTTCATCGCCACGTTGCGCAGCGGATCCTCGCGGTCAAGCTCGGCGTAGGTCTTGCCGCCTGTTGCCTTGAGGGCATGCTCGGCGATGATCTGGGCTTGGCAGTAGGCGGCGAATGGGCCTGCGACGCTCTGCCCAGCCAGGCACGTGGCGTCATCGGCTACGGCGATCCGCTCATCGGCGAGCGTGCTGCTCACTGTGCCGTAGGTGACTGCTCCGGCAATGACCATGATCGCGCCGACCACCATCACGACATAGCTGATCCACTTGGCGGTCCCGGTGCCCTTCTCGTGCTTGGTCGCCGGTGCTGTGGTTGCTTCTGACATTCCGTCCTCCTCGCAATGGGTGATTCTGCGGACTGACACAACTCTCGCCCCCCTAAGGCTCTTTGGGAAGCAGCCACAAGGTGAATGATCGTCGGCGTGTCGGATTGGTGACCTTGGTCCCGTTCGAATTCATGGCGTCGGACCTGAAGTCACCCGCCGTTCGCGCCGTCATTGGCGAGGTGTGGACGCAGCGGCGTACCCGACGCCGCGCACCGTCCGCACGTACCGCGGCGCACCTGCCTTGTCACCCAGCTTGCGCCGCAGGTGCCCGACATGGACATCGACGACCTGCTCGTCGCCGAACCATTCGGCTCCCCAGACCGCGTCGATGATCTGCCGACGAGTGCAGGCGGCACCGCGTTGCTCGAGCAGGGCCGCGAGGATCGCGAACTCCGTGCGGGTGAGCGCGATCTCGCCGGCCGGCCCGCGCACCGTGCGTGCGCCCAGATCGATGCGCAGATCCCGAAGATGGACGGGGCCTTGGTAGGTGGAGGCTCGGGGGCGTCGGAGCATCGCCTGCAGTCGCGCGATGAGCTCGCGGGCCGAGAACGGCTTCACGACGTAGTCGTCGGCGCCTGATCCGAACGCGTCCACCTTGTCGGACTCCTCGTCGCGGGCCGTGAGCATGACCACGTAGGCGTCGGAGAACTCGCGGATCCGGCGGCAGACCTCGATGCCATCGAAGCCCGGGAGGTCGATGTCCACGAGGATCAGGTCCGGGCGCTGCCTCTCGGCGACATCGACGGCGGACGGCCCGTCAAAGGCTTCGAGGACCACGAACCCCTCCCGCTCGAGGTGGCTGGTGATGACGCCGACGAGCGGTCGTTCGTCGTCCACCACGAGGATGGTGATCGATTCCGGCACGTCGAATCCCTCCCTCGGACCTCGATCTTCATCGAATCTTCATGAATCATGGCACGGAGCACCCCCGGTCATTGGGCATGGTGGACAGATGCGGATGCGGAGGAAGGTGCTCACGAGCGTCGTGGCCGGAGCACTCCTCATCACCGGGGGCGTGGCGTCCACCGTGTCGGCCGTGCCGACGAAGGACATCCAGCAGGTCCAGGCCGAGGTCGAGAACCTCCAGATGAAGGCGGAGGCGGCCACCGAGCGCGCCAACGCAGCGCAGATCCGGCTCGATGGCATCCAGGCCGACCTCTCGGGCATCAAGAACAGGGCCGACCGTGAGCGGTCGCAGCTCAAGCAGCTCACGAACACGATCAACGACATCGCCCGTGCGGTCTACTCCAGTGGCGGCTTCGATCCGGCCCTCGAGGTCCTGCTCGCGGACGATCCGGCCGAGTTCCTCGCCCAGGCGGCCGTTATGGGGCAACTCGAGCAGTCGAAGGTTGACCAACTGCGCCAGACGCAGACCGCGCGCCTGCGTCTTGCCCAGACCGAGGCCGAGATCACCGACCGAGAGGGCGCCGCAGCACAGGCGAGTGCCGACATGAAGGCCGCGCAGGACGAGGCGGCCGGGCAGCTGCAGGCCGCCCAGGACGTGCTCGCATCCCTGCAGGCGGACGAGCGCAGGCGGCTGGAGGAACTGGCCCGCCAGGACCGCGCGCAGCAGATCGCCGCGGCAGCAGCAGCGGCTGCGGCCGCACGCAAGCAGGCGGACAACTCCAGCAACAACGC
>JBAXSI010000003.1:0-136803 GCA_037130755.1 Actinomycetes bacterium | reverse complement strand
ACCCACGGCGCCAAGCGTCCGGGGCTCGCTGCGCTCACTCCTCCGCTATGCGCATTCCTTGCACACGGGGCCGTTCTTGCCCTCGTGGTCGAGTTGGCTGCGGTGATGCACCAGGAAGCACGAGCTGCACGTGAACTCGTCGGACTGACGCGGCAGCACGCGGACGGTCAGGTTCTCATCGGAGAGATCCGCTCCCGGGAGCTCGAGGCTCTCAGCGAGCTCCGCCTCGTCGACGTCCACGGCGGATGAGGCCTTGTCGGCCCGCCGGGCCTTCAACTCCTCAAGGCTGTCCTCTGCGAGCTCCTCGTCGGTCTTGCGAGGTGCGTCGTAGTCGGTTGCCATCTCTCATGCCCTTCGTCGATCGTCCTGTCGTCCTGCATGGCCCGAGAACGCTTCGTGGCCGTCGATCATTCCCACGATGAACCATGCCGCGCAGATTGTGCCTCATCCGTCGTACCGAGTCGTGGCAGGGTAGCCCTACGTGCCGTCACGACCTCGGCGACACGCCCTCACCGCCCGCTGAAGGAGCCCTGAAATGCCGGTATACGCCCTCGGCGAACGCAGGCCGCAGATCGACGCCTCGGCGTTCATCCACCCCGATGCGATCATCATCGGCGACGTCCGAATCGGGCCGGAGTCGAGCATCTGGCCCACCGCCGTCCTGCGGGGCGACGTCGGTCGGATCGTCGTCGGCGCGCAGACGTCCGTGCAGGACGGCACGATCGTCCACTGCACCCGGCGCTACGACACCATCATCGGCGACCGCTGCGTCATCGGTCACAACGCCCACCTCGAGGGCTGCACGATCCACCACGACTCCCTCGTCGGCTCCGGCTCGGTCGTTCTGCACCTCGCAGAGGTCGGCCCGCACGCGCTGGTGGGCGCCAGCGCCCTGGTCGGCAACGGCAAGGTCGTGCCGCCCGGAGCCCGAGCACTCGGAGTGCCCGCCACGATCACGCCCGACATGATCGAGGACGGCGCCTTCGCGGATGCCGTGGCCGGCTACGTGCGCAACGCGCATCAGTACGCCGCCGAGCTGAAGAGGCTCGACTAGCCATGACGCAGCCGCCACTCTCCGGTGAGACCGACCTAGCCCGGATCCTCAGCACCCTTGCCCCCTTTCGTCGACCGGCGGAGTACGTCTTCGTGACGCGACCAATGGTTGAGTACCCAGGGGCCGACGCCCTCATCCGCGAGGACGAGGGGGTGACCCACGTGGTGACGCGCGATGTGGCCGACGAACTGGACTGGCCCTACGACTTCATCGCTGCGTGGATCACGCTGCGCGTGCACTCATCCCTGGCCGCAGTCGGTCTCACCGCGGCCGCGAGTCGAGCCCTTGCCGACGCGGGAATCTCGTGCAACCTGCTCGCGGGCTACTTCCACGACCACCTGCTGGTCCCCTTCGACCAGGCCGACGACGCGGTGGCGGCGCTTGCTGCACTGGCGTCGCCGGCGCCCCACGGAGGTTAGACGGCCAAACAGAAGTGTTAGACGGCCAAACGAACCGGGCAACGCGACATGCCGCTCCCCCAATGGACACAATGTTGAGGTAGGGAGTGCTCCTCATGCGCCCGCCAGTCGTGGCGTCATGGGGGCGGGCATCCCCGGGAACGTCGGTCGGATCGGAGTGGTGATGCGGCGCAGGGGGTTCATGGCGGCCTTCCGAAGCCGACCCATGACGCGCTCGGCCTTGCGGCAGGATGACGGCGTCACGTTGGTGGAGTACGGGCTGATTGTGGCCGCGATCGTCGTGGTGGCCATGGGCGCAGTCGCCGTCCTCACAAATGCCGTCGGAAGCCAGTACGGCCGCACCTCGACCGACGTCGGCTCCCCACAGGTCATCGCCGCCCCAGCCAACGCGGTTCCCGGACTGACGTGCACCGGGGGAAATGTGGCGAACCAGGCGGGAAATGCCTGCGTCACGTTGACCGTCATGTGCGCCGAGGCCGGACAGATCCCCAATGTGGCAAGAGACGGCTGCGTGCCCAATCAAGCCGCCTACTGCGTGCAGGCGGGTCAGTTGGTGAATCACGCCGGCACCGGCTGCGTGATCGATCGCGCTGCGTTCTGCGCGGAGGTGAGCCAAATCCCCGACCACTCAGGCGCCGGCTGTGTGGCGAACCAAGCCGCGTTCTGCGCGGAAGTGGGCCAATTGGTGAATCACGCCGGCAACGGGTGTGTCACACAGGCAGGTTTCTGCATCGAAGTGGGCCAGGTGGCCAACCACGCCGGCACCGGGTGTGTCACGCCTGCAGGCTTCTGTGCCGAGATCGGTAAGTGGCTGAACCCTGGAACAGGCAACTGCGATACGAAGGTCATCTGCCTCGGCCAACAGACGTTCAACGACGCGAACAACAGCTGTACGCCACCCACGTGCTCCGCCGCCCAGTGGTACAACGCCGGCACCGGAAACTGCGACAGCAAGGCGTCGTGCACTGCTAGCCAGTGGTACAACGGCGCCACCAACAAGTGCGACACCAAGGCGATCTGCATCGGCGCCCAGACCTTCAACAGCGCCAACAACAGCTGCACCCCACCCACCTGCACCGCGGCCCAGTGGTACAACGCCGGCACCGGAAGCTGCGACACCAAGGCCATCTGCATCGGCGCCCAGACCTTCAACAGCGCCAACAACAGCTGCACCCCACCCACCTGCACCGCGGCCCAGTGGTACAACGCCGGCACCGGAAGCTGCGACACCAAGGCCATCTGCATCGGCGCCCAGACCTACAACAGCGCCAACAACAGCTGCACCCCACCCACCTGCACCGCGGGTAAGGCCTACAACCCAACAACCGGCAACTGTGTCACGGTGACGCAGACGCAAAGCGGCAGCATCGGCCACGACCACACTTACACATCCGGCAATGTCATCACAAACTCGCAGACAATGACGGCCACAGTGATCATTTCTCAACCGCTGACAACGCCTCCGGGCACCGTGAGTTTCGCCGGGCGCAAGATTAGCTATGTGGCGCGAAGCACGGTGGGCACGGCCGTGATCCTCTTCACATACACAAGTGGCGGAAACACGTTCTACGGAACACTTACTGTCGCGATCACCTAGGGCGCAGGCCGACCACGACGAGCTGGGTTAACCCGATTGCCGCTGACTAGACGAGGTCGGCGTTGAGAGTCACCAGGGCGGAACGCAGTTCGGCGGCGATGCCCGGGGCCGCGGCGAAGATGAACGTCGACAGGTCGTCGTCACGCAGTCCGCTCACGAAGGCGCCTGCCTCCTGCGCGATCAAGGCACCGGCCGCGTAGTCCCAGGCGTTGAGTCCTCGCTCGTAGTACCCATCCACGCGGCCGCGCGCAAGCCAGCAGAAGTCCACCACTGCTGCGCCCATGCGCCGCACGTCGCGAATCTGCGTGATGAGTCCGGTCACAACCTCCGCCTGCGCCTTGCGCAGCTGGGCGTCGTAGCCGAAGCCGGTGGTGACCAGAGCGGCGGCCAGGTCCGTGCACCCGCTCGCCTGCAGCGGATGTGCATCGGCACCGTCGATATGCCACGAACCCTGTCCTCGGACGGCGATGTAGCCCTCGTCGAACTCGGGCGTCACGACAACCCCGACGGTCACGAGCCCGTGCTCCTCAGCGGCGATCGACACCCCCCACATCGGCAACTCGGACAGGTAGTTCACCGTGCCGTCGAGGGGATCGACGATCCAGCGCACGCCGGAGGCGCCGAGCCGCTCACCGCCCTCCTCACCGAGGAGCCCGTCATCGGGACGCGGCCCAAGAAGTGCGGCCGAGATCATGGCCTCCGCGGTGCGGTCCATGACCGTGACTGCGTCCGTCGGGCTGCTCTTCGTGTCGACGGCCAGGATCTTGGGCCGCTCATCGCGCAGGAACCTTCCGGCCGCCCCGGCCGCATGCCAGGCCATGGGAAGGAGCGGATGGAGGTCGAGGACCTCGGCAAGCGAGCGAGTCGGCGCGGACATACCCACATCCTGCCGTGCGGACGGGATCCACCCGTGCAGCGATACCGTCGACCTCATGCTCACCTCGTACCGGCGCACCTTCAGGACGCCTGGTGCCTGGCAGTTCTCGTCGAGCGCCTTCGTCGGCCGGCTCCCGATCTCGATGGTCGGGCTGGGCATCGTGCTGCTCATCAGCGAATCCACGGGCTCGTACGCCCTCGCGGGTGTCCTGTCGGCCGCCTTCCAGCTCTCCGCCGCGGTGGGTTCCCTGTACACGAGCCGATGGGTGGACCGGCTGGGCCAGAGCCGACTGCTTCCCTGGCTCGCCATGGGTCACGCACTCGGGCTGCTGGCGTTCGTGGCGGCCGTGGAGACCGACATGTCGTTGGTCGTGCAGGTGCTCACTGCCGCGTTCGCGGGCGCCCTGCAGCCGGCCATCGGATCGATGGTTCGGGCCCGCTGGGCCTATGTCGCGCTGCCGGAATCGCTGCGCAGCGCATTCGCCATCGAGAGCATCATCGACGAGCTGATCTTCACTATCGGGCCGATGCTCACCGCCTACCTCGCCTTCCAGGTGGCCCTGCCCCTGCCGCTCATCGTCGCGGGCGTCCTCACCGTGGCGGGCTCGCTGGCGCTCGCGTTCCAGCGGCGGACCGAGCCACCCGGTGCCCGCACCGTCCCCGGCGACGGCTCGCCGATCGAGGTCAGCGCCATCCGCCGACCCGGCATGGTGCTGATGGTCGTCGCGGCGATGGGCATGGGTGCGGTGTTCGGCTCCTACGAGGTCACCGTCGTCGCCTTCACCAAGGACGCTGGGCAGGCAGGGGCGTCCGGACTGATCCTGGGGCTGTGGTCGGCTGGCTCCTTGCTCGGCGGCCTGTTCTTCGGGGCGCGGCAGTGGCCGATGGACCTGCCCAGACAGGTCATCCTGTTGACGGGCCTGCTCGCCGTCTCGCTGATCCCGGCGCCCTTCGTCAGCGCCGTGCCGGTGCTGGTGGCGACGACCTTCATGGCCGGGGTGGTCGTCGCGCCGGCCCTGATCGCCATCTTCTCCCTGACCGAGCGACTGGTGCCCGGGACACTCCTGACCGAAGGCCTCACCTGGACGAACTCCGGACTCGCCCTGGGCTTCTCGCTGGGCACCTCGGTCAACGGAATCGTCATCGATGCGCACGGCACGACGACGGCATTCGTCCTGCCTGTGCTGTTTGCGGCCATGTCATGCATCACTGCGCTCATCGGTCGTGGGACGCTTCAGGCTGCGTGCGCTGATCGTGCCCCCTCGGTGCCGGGCATCGCGCGCAACACCGATCCCGTGCCCGGACCGGCCCCCGGAGGGGTTCGCGACGAGCCGAAGGACGCGAGCGGAAGGGGGCACCAGCAATGAGGCGACTGACCATCGTGGGCACGACACCAAAAGGCGACGCGGTCATCCTTTCGGACGACAAAGGCGCTAAGTTCCTCGTAGCGAACGATCCGCGGCTCGCCGCGGTCACCGACCGGCAGTTGGAGATGGCCCTGCAAACGTTCAGCCCTCGGGAGATCCAGGCTCGCGTCCGCGCCGGGGCCTCGGCCGAGTTGATCGCGGCGGAGACGGGCTGGCCGCTGGACAAGGTGCTGCGCTACGCCGAGCCGCTGCTGGCCGAGCGCGCCTACATCGCCGAGCAGGCACAGGGTGTCGAGATTCGGCGCTCGGGCGGCGGTTCCACGCTCCTCGAGACCGCCAGCGCGGCCCTGGGCGTCGAGCCTGAGGCTGACGCCATCGCCTGGGATGCCTGCCGTCGCGACGACGGCAAGTGGCTGGTCTCGGCGACGTACTCCGACGACCGCGGGATCCACAGCGCCGAATGGACCTACGACCACACTGGGCGCAACCTGCATCCGCTCGATGACGAGGCACGCACGCTGATGGGCGTTCGCCGGGAGTCCGACGAGATCGCCGATCTCACCGACGCGCTCGACCTCATCGCCGACCGCCCGGAGACCTCGGCGGCGGAGACCCGACCACGCCTGGTTGCGGTCCCCGATGCCGACGACGAGCCGGTGGCCACGGTGCACGAGCTCGATGTCCCAATCGACATCGAGGACGACGAGGTCGTCAGCGTCACCTCGTACACCGAGGAGACCATCACGGTGCCCCGCGAGGAGGAGCCCGCCTCGACTCCTGCGGTACAGAAGAAGGCCGCTGCCCGTAAGCCCAAAGCCCGACGTGGTCGCGCGAGCGTGCCCAGCTGGGACGAGATCCTGTTCGGGGCCACGCGCACCGACGAATAGCGCCCGACTAGCCCTCGGTGAAGGGCAGGGGCTGCGGCGATATGTGCTGCTGCTCGGCATGCGCAGCGGTGGTGCGCGTTCGATAGTGGTGCCGGCACAAAACTTCGTAGGCGACCGTCTCGACGCTGTGCGTGTCGCCGACCATGACCTGGCTGCCCTCGACCACCATCTCCCCACCGACGGTGCGGGCGTTGTGCAGTCCCCGTGCACCGCACCAGCACAGTGCCTCGACCTGCAGGACGCTGACGCGGTCGCAGAGCTCAACCAGCCGCGCCGAACCAGGGAACAGCCGCGTGCGGAAGTCCGTCATGATCCCGAAGGCGTAGACGTCCACCCCCAGGTCATCGACGACCATGGCCAGCTGCTCGATCTGTGCCTCGGAGTAGAACTGGGCCTCGTCACAGATGAGGTAGTCCAGGCGCGCGCCAGCCGACAGCCGCTCGACGACAAGCGCACGCAGGTCGAGGTCCTCGGTCACCTCGATGGCGGGCACGGCCAGGCCGAGGCGACTGCTGAGCATGGACTCGCCAGCCCGATCGAGGCGGGTCAGGACGAGGCCAGAGCGTCCGCGGGAGGAGTGGTTGTGGTCGGTCTGCAGCGCGAGCGTGGACTTCCCGCAGTCCATGGTCCCCGCGTAGAAGATCAGCTCGGCCACGGGCACATCGTGCCAGATGGCGCGCTCACTGGCCCCGGTGAATGAGGGCAGGGATGCGCACCTCGTCGTCGGTCAGCGCACCGTGCTGGCCGAGGAGCTGGGAGACGGTGCTGTCGACGCGACTGGCGAGCATCGTCGAGCCCACCGACACCGCCATCACGTCTCCGACGCGCGCGGACAGCGACGGGTCCAACGCCCCCATCAGCCGTGCCTCGGCCACCTGTGCACGGGAGAGCACCTGCACGCGCTCGCCAAGGACGGCCTGCCAAGCCGCCAGCACGTCGTCGGCAGCGCCGTCGCGCACGTACACATGACGGGCCCGCGGCTCCCCCGCCAGCGCGACCACCCCGTGCATGAGCCGTGGATCGTCCTCCACGTGGATGCGCAGGTCGGCCGGGCAGTCCACCATGCCGTGGTCCGCAGTCACGACCAAGGACGCACCCGGCGGCAGGATCGCGAGCAGGCGCGCCACCAGGTCGTCGACTCGACCCAGCGCGGCGCGCCACTCCACGCTGTCGGCACCGAACTCGTGGCCGATGCGGTCGAGCTCGAACCAGTAGACGTAAGTGAAGGAGCGCTCGCCTTGCGCGAGCACGCCCGCTGCCTGCTCGACCCGTGACGCGAGATCGTCGGCCGGGTAGTACGTCGGGCCCCGCAGTACCGCCCGAGTGAGGCCGGATTGCTCGTAGGCGGCCGGCGACACCGTCGACATGCGCACTCCTGCGCGTGCCACAGCCTCGAACACGGTGGGCTCGGGCTGCACCATGACAGGCAGCGGCTCAGCGCCCCAGTGCAGGGGGCTGAGAATCGACTCGGTCTCCGGGAGCCAGAACGACGCACCGACCAGACCATGCGCTCCGGGCGGCAGGCCGGTGCCGAAGGAGCCGAGGCCTACAGGTGTCGTCGTGGGGAAGGCCGCGTCGATCGACCCACCGGTCAGGGAGCACAGCGCCGGCGCCAGCTCCCGATGGGCCTGCAGCAGGTTCCAGCCCAGGCCGTCGACGAGCAGGACCACGACCTGCTGACAGACACCGATGCCGAGCGTGTCGGCGAACCCGGCCACGCCGACGGCAGCCGCAGCGGAACGGCTGACATCCGTCAGCCCGAGGGGAGGCACGAGGCTCAGCGCGTGCGCGCTGCGGTGGCCTGCGACAGCGCTGCGGCGAAAGCGAGCACCTGACGCACGACGTCGGCACCGTCGGCAGCCTCGGAGACGCGAACGGACAGGTCGTCGTTGCTGGCGGTGCCTGTGTAGCCGTGATCGGCATCGCACTGGGGGTCGCCGCAGGTCGCCGGCTCGAGGTCGATGCGGCTCACCGCACCCCAGCCGATCGTCAGCACGACCTCCGCGGCGGGGCCGCCGGGCTGGTGCACAGCTGGATCGCTGACGACGCGGGTCACCACGACCGAATCGACGCGCTCGATGCGCACGGCCTCGGTCGAGGCGGAGGCGTAGGCCTGCGGATTCTCCTCGTCGACCGGGTGCTCGTCGGTGTGGCCGACGATGAGGCGAGTCGGGGTGAGCGCGAGGACGGTGACGTGGCGACGAAGCTCGTCGCGGTCGAAGGTCGCCTCGTGGTGCACGACGTATGAGATCAACGGCTCGCCGGCGAGAGCTGTCTCGAGAGCGTCGGCGACCAGGTCCGGGTAGTACCCCGAACGCTGGATGTCCGAACGCAGTTGCTGCGCCAGTGCCGCGTCGCTCATTGGTGCATTGTTCCACCATCCGCTGACGCCGGCACCCGCCCGTCCAGTTCCGGACTCAGGCGACGTCCAAGGCGCATCGCCATCACTCCTGCGGCAAGGCAGCCGGTCGTGATGAGGACGGTCCACCAGATGATGTGCCCGCCCCCGAGCAGAACGCCGGTGATCGCCGGGCCGAGCGCCCCTGCCACGCCCCACACCAGCCCTTGAACGGAGTTGTAGCGCCCACGCAGGTGATCAGGGGCCAGGTCGTTGACGAGCGACGGGGCGATCGGCGCCCACAGCATCTCGCCGAGCGCGAACACCCCGGTGCTCAGACATGCCCCGATGATGGCCAGCGCCGGTGACAGGTAGCTGGTCCCGGCGAGGATCAGCCACGTCAGGGCCCAGAACGCCGCGACAACCACCAGCATGCGAGTGCGCGAGCGGCCCTGCATCCGCTTCAGCACGGTCATCTGCAGCCCGACGATGACCAGCGTGTTCACCGTGTAGGCGATCGCCACCCACGAGACGGCGAGGTTGCTGATCTGCGTCATGAAGACCGGCAGCGCGACCTGCATGGCCCCATAGCCGCAGGTGGCCAGGACGAATCCCAGGAAGGCCACCCGCAGCAGTAGGCGGTCGGCAAGCACTTCGCGATAGCCACCCTCGAGGCGCTGCCCGTCGGCCTTCGTCGCCTCAGGGCCGTTCGCAACTCCGCGCATTGTCAGCAGAACCACCACGTAGGCAAGGTATGAGAGCGCGTCGATGAGATATAGGCGCGTGAAGGATGACGGGTCCGCCACCGTGACGATGGACGCGCTGACGACGCCGCCAAGTCCCAGGCCGAGGTTGAGCAGCAGGAACTGGATCCCGAAGACGCGCTGCCGCTGCTCCGTCGGCGTCAGACGCCCCAGCAGCGAGGACTGCGGACCCCACGTGAAGGCCGCACCGGTCGTCAGGACCGTCGCCACGACGAAGGCGCTCGCCGCCGAGTTGACGAGGGGCAGCGAAGCGACTGCGCCAGCCTCGACGAGCAAACCCCCGATCAGCACTCGGCGCGCTCCGAAGTGGTCGACCGACATCCCGGTGAGGGGTGTGAGTAGCAGTGACACCACCGCCATGTAGGCGATGACCAGACCGGCCAACGCCGTGCCCAGGCCCCTGACCTGGCCGAGGTACACGACCAGCAGCGCGAAGGTCAGGCCACTGCCCAGCTGCGACAGGAAGCTCCCGGCGAGGATCCTGCGAACCACGGGGCTCATCGGGCGTCCTCACATACGTCGGGCGGTCGGCTCCGGAGCAATGCTGGACGGGGAGACGACGACCGAAATGTCCGTCGCGCCGAGGCTACCTTCCGCCCCTGACCTCTGGTGCACGTGCCTGATGTCCACCTCGCCGACGTCCGCCCCAGCGGTCACCACACGACTGGTCGCGCTGACCAGAGCGGCCAGTCGATCCAGGGCCTCCTCGGAGGGGTCGGCGTGGTCCATCGCCACCGTCAGGGCGGCAACGGACCGCAGCATCGTCCGGGCGCCGTCCTGCGTCACCGGCGCGAGCCGGTACGCCCGATCGTCCAGAACCTCGGCCACGGGGTCGTCAACACCGACAATGATGACCGGTCCGAAGAGCGGGTCCTCTGCCAGCCGAATGCGCAGGCCGGGTCCGTCGCCCTCGTTGGTCAAGGACACCTCGAGTCCCATCGCCCGGCACGCCGCTGCGGCCGGTTCGCCGGTGATCACGCCGGGGCTGAGCTCGAGCGCCGGCAGATCGGTCTCGACGACGGACGGTCGCTCACTGGCCGGCGAGCGACGCCAAGCGGCATAGCGCGTCACGGCGTCCAAGGCATGGAAGGCATCCTCGACGTCGCTGAAGGAGGGAGTGACGGGCCTGGGGCCGCGGGAACGCTCGCCGGGCTCCCCCACCATGAGTGCGACCAGCGGTTTGCCCCCGGACGCCTCCGCGGCCCCGACCGCATACCGGTCCAGCACTGCGCGGATCTCATCGGCAGACCTGTGCTCGATCGGCGGCACGAAGATCGCCAGCACTGACCCCACGTCCGGATCGGCCATGGCCGCGTCGATGGCGTGCTCGTAGGCCTCCGGGGACTCCTGCCGCGCGAAGGTGACGGGCTCGCCGACCAGGTGCATGGAGGTCCGCTCGCAGGCGTTCGCCGCCATCACCGCAAGGGCGTCGCTGTTGCTGACGATGGCCAACCCTGAGCCGGTGGGCAGCGGCTGACTCGCGGCGACCTGCGCGACGTCCAGGAGGTGGTGGATGCTCTCCACGACGATCAGTCCGCAGTCCCCGAGGATGTCGTCGACGGCGTCCTGACCAAGCCGCGTGCTCCGTACCGCATGCCCGAGCGGGTGCCGCTGCCCCGCGCCGCCCGCTCGCACCATCACCACGGGCTTGGTACGGGAGAGCCGGTGCACGATCCGAGCGAACTTGCGCGCATTGCCGATCGTCTCCAGGTGGAGCAGCACCAGGTCGGTATCGGCGTCCTCCTCCCAGTACTGAAGAAGGTCATTGCCGGAGATGTCCGCGCGGTTTCCCGCCGACACGAAACTGGACAGCCCCAGACCACGGCGTCGGAACCGCCCGAGGATGGATCCGCCCAGCGCACCCGACTGGCTGAAGAAGCCGATCCGTCCCGACAGCGGCATGGCGGGCACCAGCGAGGCGTTGAGTCGAACCGCGGGGTCGGTGTTCATCAGGCCCAGTGCGTTCGGTCCCACCAGGCGCATGCCGGTGCGATGCACATGCGCCACCAGTTCGGACTGCATACGCAGTCCCTCGTCGCCCGCATCCCCGAATCCCCCGGAGATCACCACGAGCCCGTGCACCTTCGCCTGCTCGGCGTCCTCGATCACGGCCGCGACGCGCTCGGCAGGAACGACGACAACTGCGAGGTCGATCGTCTCCCCGACCTCGGTCAACGACCGCACGCATCGCACCCCGGCTATCTCCTCGACCTCGGGATGCACGGCGACAAGGTCGCCGGTGAATCCACCATCGACGAGATTGCGAAGGAGGGTGTGACCCAGGCCGCCCGGGCTGCGCGAGGCGCCGACCACGGCGACACGACTCGGGTGAAGCAGGCGATGAACGGACCGCGCCTCCGCACGGTGCTCACGCGCCTCCATCACGGCGATGCTGGTGCGGGTCGGCTCGATGTCGAAGGAGACGGCGAGCACGTCCTCTTCACGGCGCTGGGTGATCTCGAAGCCTGCTTCCCGGAATGTCGCCAGCATGCGCGTGTTCTCCGGCAGCACCTCAGCGACGAACCGCTGCAGTCCAAGCTCGCGGGCCGCAGCCACGAGGTGCTCGAGTAGAACGGAGCCGAGACCGAGGCCCTGCACGTCGTCCCGGATGACGAAGGCAACCTCGGCGCTGCCGTCGCCCAGCGCGTCGAAGCGTCCTACCCCGACCATGGTGCCCGCATCGAGCGCGATCAGCGCGACCCGTTGCACGTGATCGACCGACGTGAAGTACTTGACGTCGGCATCCGTCAGGGCGGGCTTCGCAGAGAAGAAGCGGAAGTAGACGGTCCGGTTGGAGAGCGACTCGTGGAACGTGCGCAGGGTGTCGCCATCTGCGGGAGTGATGGGGCGCAGGTGCACGGGGTGACCGTCCCTGAGCAGGACATCCGCCTCCCACGCCGCCGGGTAGGGGTCCACACCCGGCTCGCTCATGAGCCCATTGTGGTCGGCGAGGCGATGAGAAGCGACCGGTCGGCCCGCCACCATGATCGACCGCGGGTAGGGTCGGGGGGTGACGACAGCACAGCCCTCCATGGGCACAGCCTTGCTGAATTCGGACCTCCTCGTAGTCGCGCCGGAGGTGCGCGCGGCCCTCGAGGACGGCCGGCCCGTCGTGGCCCTGGAGTCGACCATCATCAGCCACGGGCTGCCTCGTCCGGAGAACCTTCGCGTGGCCACGGAGGTCGAGGAGATCGTCCGCTCGTGCGGTGCGGTCCCGGCGACCGTGGCGATCCTCGACGGCCACGTGCTCGTCGGCCTCGACGAGTCGCTGCTCGAGCAGGTCGCCAATCGCGACGACGTCGTCAAGGTCAGCGTTCGCGACCTGGCCACCCTCGTCGGCCGCGGCGGAAGCGGAGCGACGACTGTCGCCGCCACGAGTCATCTCGCGTCATTGGTGGGCATCCGCGTCTTTGCCACTGGCGGTCTCGGCGGCGTGCACCGCGAGGCGCGTGACAGCTGGGACGAGTCCGCCGACCTCAACACACTGGCGATCACGCCGATGACCGTCGTGTGCTCGGGCGTGAAGTCCATCCTCGACGTCGGAGCCACCCTTGAACGGCTCGAGACGCTCAATGTCGGGATCCTGGTCATGGGTACCAACAGATTCCCCGGCTTCTACCTGTCGGACTCGGGCTTCCAGGTCGACTGGTCTGTCGATCACGTCGAGGACATTGCGAAGATCATGCAAGCGCGATCCGCCCTGAGCATCCCGGCCGCGCTGGTCGTTGCGAACCCTCTGCCCGAGGCCGAGCAGCTCGATCCTGACCTGCACGACCAGGTGCTTGAGGAGGGGCTGCGTCTCGCGGCGGCCCGCAACATCCGCGGCAAGGACGTGACGCCGTTCCTGCTCGACCACTTCCACCGGGCCACGCACGGTGCCAGCCTGATGGTCAACGAGCGCATCATCGTCCGCAATGCCGAACTCGCCGCGCGCATCGCCACCACCGACGCTGGAAGCGGCGTGAGCTGACGATGACCCACAGCCTGCCCGGGCGCGCACGTGTGGCGGTCATCGGCGACGCGATGATGGATGTGACGGCAAGGATCGACTCCGACATCGTCTACGCCAGCGACACTCCAGCGGCCATCAGCCTGCAGCCCGGCGGCAGCGGGGCGAACACGGCTGCCTGGCTCGGAGCCGTCGGCGTTCCCGTGGCGTACATCGGCTCGGTGGGTTCTGACGCCTTCGGCGCCGCGCTCACGGCGGGCCTTCGTGGGGTAGGCGTCGACTGCCGCATCCACCGTGCGACTGAGCGGCCCACCGGCACGTGCATCGTGATCGTCGACGGAAGCGGCGAACGCACGATGTTCCCCGACCCAGGCGCGAACTCGCTGCTCACGCCCGAGATCGTGACGGCCCTGCTGGGCGAGCACGTCGACCACATGCACCTCTCGGGCTACACGATCCTCAATCCGGCCAGCCGTGCAGCAGGACTGGCCGCGCTCGACCTCGCACATCAACTCGGCTGCACGACGAGCCTCGACGCGGCTTCCGTCGGTCCCCTGGAGCCCTGCGTCGACCTCGTGAATTCGCTCCTGCCGGTCATCGACGTCCTCTTCGCAAACGCGGCCGAGGCCGCTGTTCTCGTCGGAACCGACGACCCGGATCACGCACTGTCCGTGCTCCACGACCTCGTTCCGAACGTGGTGATCAAGCTCGGGCCGCGAGGGGCAGTCGCCATCACCGCGGAAGAACGACTCGAACTCCCCGCCAGACCCGTCGACGTCATCGACACCACCGGAGCCGGGGATGCCTTCGCGGCCGGTTTCCTGCCCGCCTGGCTGGCAGGTGCACCACTCGGAGACGCCCTGGCGGCCGCCCTGGCACTGGCCGGCGAGGCCGTCAGCCGTGTCGGAGCAGGCCCGCCACCCCGCTGAGCCGGAGAATCGGACCGCACCTGCCCGCACGACCAGGCCCGTTAGGGCTCAAGGAGACCGCGCATGGCCCGCCGCACCAGTCGCCCCGCCGAAAGCCCGGGCGACGGCCGGATCGTCGACATCGACGTCTCGGCGGAGATGCGGGGCTCGTTCCTTGAGTACGCCTACTCGGTCATCTACGCTCGCGCTCTTCCCGACGCCCGCGACGGGCTGAAGCCGGTCCAGCGGCGCATCCTGTACCAGATGGCCCAGATGGGCCTGCGGCCCGATCGTGGCCATGTCAAGAGCGCCCGGGTGGTGGGCGAGGTCATGGGTCGCCTGCACCCGCACGGCGATTCGGCGATCTACGACGCCCTGGTACGCATGGCACAGCCGTTCTCGCTGCGCCTGCCTCTCGTGGACGGTCACGGCAACTTCGGCTCGCCGGACGACGGCCCGGCGGCGATGCGCTACACGGAGGCACGGCTCGCCGCCCCGGCGATGGACATGACCGCGGGACTCGACGAGGACGTCGTCGACTTCTCGCCCAACTACGACGGCCGTGAGACCGAGCCGGCAGTGCTGCCCTCGGCCATTCCGAACCTGCTGGTGAACGGCGCCTCCGGCATCGCGGTCGGCATGGCGACGAACCTCGTCCCGCACAACCTCGGTGAGGTGCTCAACGGGGCCCGTCACCTGCTTCAGCATCCCGACGCCACCCTCGCCGACCTCATGACCTTCATCCCCGGGCCCGACTTCCCCGGCGGCGGCGTCATCGTGGGCCTCGACGGCGTCCGCGACGCCTACGAGACCGGACGCGGGATGTTCCGGGTACGCGCCCGCACACGGGTCGAGCAGATCACGCCGCGACGCCGCGGCATCGTCGTGACCGAACTGCCCTACAACATCGGTCCCGAGCGGATCATCGATCGCATCAAGGACGCGGTGCAGAGTAAGAAGTTGCAGGGCATCTCCGACGTGGTCGACCTCACTGATGGTGAGAGCGGTCTGCAGTTGGTCATCGAGATCAAGAACGGCTTCCACCCTGAGGCGGTCCTCGAGCACCTGTTCAAGCTGACGCCGATGGAGGACACCGTCAACGTCAACGCGGTCGCCCTCGTCGAGGGCCAGCCGCAGACGATGGGCCTGGTGCAGATGCTCCGCGTCTGGCTGGACCATCGCCTTGTCGTCGTTCGCCGCCGCAGCGCGTACCGGAAGGCACGCGCGCTGGACCGCTTGCACCTGGTCGAAGGCCTGCTCATCGCGATCCTCGACATCGACGAGGTCATCCAGCTGATCCGCGAGTCCGACGACGCCTCCTCGGCGAAGGAGCGCCTCATCGCCGTCTTCGACCTCTCGGATGTGCAGGCGACGTACATCCTCGACATGCCCCTTCGTCGCCTTACGAAGTTCTCGCGGATCGAGTTGGAGAAGGAAGGCGACGAGCTGCGTCGCGAGATCGATGCCCTCAACTCGATCCTCGAGGACGACACCGTTCTGCGAGCGACCGTCGGGGATGAGATCTCCGCCGTCGCGCAGGCGCACGCCACGCCGCGTCGTACGCTCCTCATGGAGGGCTCCACCTCGCCCGTCGTCGCTCGCGTGCCACTCGAGGTGAACGACGAGCCGTGCGTGATCCTGCTGTCCAGCACCGGACTGCTGGCCCGCACCTCTGACACTTCGGCCGCTGGCGACACCGACCACGAGCAGCGGTCTACGCACGACGTCATCATCAGTGCGATCCCCGGCACGACTCGCGGCGAGTTCGGCCTGGTCACCACCGCCGGCCGCGTGGTCCGCCTCAGCGCACTCGACTTGCCGGCAATCCCTGCAGTGTCAGGCGTTCCAGCCCTTTCGGCAGGTGCGCCACTCGGCGCTTTCGTCGATCTGCCCCGCGGTGAGTCGGCGCTCGCGCTCACCTCCCTCGACGAAGGCGGCGGGCTGGCCCTGGCCACGGCCATGGGCGTCGTCAAGCGCGTTGTTGCGGACTCCCTGCAGAACAAGGACTCGTGGGAGGTGATCCGTCTCGACGAGGGCGACCGTGTCGTCGGGGCCGCGCGGCTCACGGAGTCCGACGCGGAGTCCGCGGAACTGGTGTTCACCACCTCCGACGCGCAGCTCCTCCGCATTCCGGCCTCCAGCGTGCGTCCGCAGGGCCGTGCAGCAACGGGCATGGCGGGCGTCAAGCTCAGCAAGGGCGCCGAGGTGGTCGCCTTCAACGCCTTCATCCCCACGCCGGCCGCCGTCGTGGTCACGGTGGCGGGCAGCGCGGCAGCCCTGCCCGGGACGGATGCCGGCACGGTCAAGGTGACGCCCCTTGCGGACTACCCGGCCAAGGGCCGAGCCACCGGCGGCGTGCGCTGCCACAAGTTCCGCTCGGGTGAGGATCGCCTGCTGCTCGCGTGGGTCGGCAACGGCCCGGCCAGGGCGGCGACCGCCTCGGGCGTGCCCATCCCCCTGCCCGACCTCGACCCGCGCCGCGACGGCACCGGCACTCCCGCTGCCGCTCCTATGGGCGGGCTGGGCGGCGTCCTGTGACCAGCTGCTCGCTCGACGCCCTCGATGCCCACGAACCGCTGGCGGGTACGGCGCCGTACGCAACAGCCTGGATGGTCATCGAGCAGCCAGGGCCGTGGGGCCGTGATGCGCTGACCGACAGCCGGCTCGACCGAGCTCTGGCCGAGCACCTGGGTCGGCACAAGGGCACCGGCGTGTCGGTCCTGCTGGCCCGCCATGGCGATCGGCCGGATCGGTCGCAGTCGGCCAGCCGACACGTGTGGGTCGCCCGGTCGATGTCCGGAGGTCTGCTCATGCGGCACGCGGAGGTCGAGTCGCTGGCACCGCTGATGGACTGGGACCTCAGCGCGATCGGCCAGGGCAGTCTTCCGGCGTTCGGAAAGATCGTCCAGACACCGGTCATGTTCATCTGCACCCATAGCGGTCGCGATCGCTGCTGCGCGGTGCACGGTCGCGCGCTCGTGTCCGAGGTCATGGCCCGCATCGATGCTTCGGCACGCCCAGACGTGTGGGAGTGCAGCCACATCGGCGGTCACCGCTTCGCCCCCGTCGCGCTCACGCTGCCGTTGGGCGCCGTGCACGGTCGACTCGACGTGGAGTCCGCACTGAGGGTGCACGAGGGAGCCGGTCGCTACGAGGCCGACCTCGACCACCTGAGAGGTCGTAGCTCGCTGCTCCCGCCGTCACAGGTGGCGGCCATCGAAGTTCAGCGCACGTATGGCCTCGACGATGTCGATGCCCTGGACGTCCTTCGAGTCACCGACGGTGTCGCGAGGGCAGGGCGCCCGCCCCTGTCGATGCCCGAGACCGTGCGCAGCGTCGAGCTCGAAGTCCGGCACATCGACGGCCGCGCGTGGCATGCGTCGATCGTTGCGCGCGCCCTCGAACGCGATCGGCTTGAGTCGTGTGGCAAGGAAGCCGTGCCAGGTGTGGCGTGGACCTGCGTCGCCCTGGTGCCTGTAGTCGACTGGAACTAGCCGACTACGACCCGCTCGCCGCGATGAGTGCGTCGCGGTCATGGATCGTTGTCCGATCGCGGCCGCGCGTGGCACCGAGGTCCCTCTCAGCCTGGTCGATGGCCCGCCAGCCGTCAGTCGAGACGACTACCACGCCACGATCCGCAAGGAGGGCATCGACGCCCCCGGGCGATGTCGGCTCGGGAAGGGCGCCCGACGCGGCGTCGGCCAGGAGCGAGACGACCGTTGCCGCGGCATCCTTCTTGTTCGTTCCGATGATGCCCGTGGGACCTCGCTTGATCCAGCCTGCGACGTACTCTCCGGGGACCGTTGCGCCGTCGATCTGGATGCGCCCGTCGGCGTGCGGGATCACGTTACGGCCGGAGTCGAACGGCACGCCGTCGATCGCGGTGCCGCGGTACCCGACGCTGCGGACGACGAGATTCCCGGCAAGGTCGAAGAACTCTCCCGTGCCGGCGGCCGAGCCCTCCGGCGTGAGCGCCGTCCGCTCGACCACCACCGTCTCCACTCGACCATGGCCGTGCAGCTCGTGCGGCCGCGCGAAGAAGTGCAGGTGGATGCGACGAGGCTTTCCCGTGGGCTCGCGTGTGGACCACTCTCGCATGACTTCGACATTGCGCAGCACTGCCCGGTCCGCGTCCGCCGCTGCGCGGCTCGCGTCATCGAGTTCGAGATCTGCCGGCGACACGATGATGTCCGCCTCAGCAAGCTCGCCGAGCTCGCGCAGTTCCTTGGTGGTGAAGGCTGCCTGCGCTGGACCGCGACGACCGAGCACATGGATGTCGGTGATCTGGGACTGGGCGAGGGTGTCGAAGACGTACTGCGGCATGTCGGTGTGATCGAGTTCGCCGACCGTCTTGGCCAGCACACGGGTCACGTCGACTGCGACGTTGCCCACGCCCACGACCACGGCGCTGGTGGTGGTGGGAAGGAGTGCCTCGAAGGTGCCCCGGTCGGCGTCGGGATGCCCGCAGTACCACTCGACGAGGTCGGTGGCGGCGACGCTTCCGGCGAGGTCCTCCCCTGCGATGCCGAGGCGACGATCACGCGAGGCTCCGTAGCTGAAGATGATCGCGTCGTAGCAGTCGTGCAGCTCGGCCAGGCTCACATCGCGACCCACGGTGACATTCCCCAGGAAGCGGACACCCGGCTTGTCGAGTGTCTTGTTCAAGGTGTCGCGGACGGAGCGGATGCTGAGGTGATCGGGTGCAACGCCATAGCGGACCAGCCCGAAGGGCACCGGCAGCCGATCGATGACGTCGACCTCGACCGGGATCTCGGTCTGGTTGACCAGCGCGTCCGCGGAGTACATCCCCGAGGGACCCGAGCCGACGACTGCTACCCGAACGGGGCGTGACATGCGCTCTCCTTGGCCAGATGGCAACGACCGGTCCAACCTAGTCGAGGATCGTCACGATCCCGCGGGCCCCGTCAACCCGAAGGCGCATGCCAGTCGTGATGGTTGTCGTCGCCCGGCCCGTCCCGGTGACCGCGGGCAGGCCGTACTCCCGGCACACGATGGCCGCGTGGCTCATGATCCCGCCGGTATCCGTCACCGTTGCGGCGATCGTGCCGAACAGCGGCGCCCAGCTGGGAGCAGTCAGGGGCGCAACGAGGATCTCCCCCTCCTGCACCTCGCCGATCTGGTCGGCCGACAAGATGACGCGTGCGATGCCCTCCGCAAGGCCGGGCGATGCCGCGAAGCCAGTGAGCTGTCCCTCGACCTCATCCGCACCGCCGAGCCATCCACTGATGCTCTCCGACGTGATGCCCCACAGCATGATCGTGAACGGCTCGGTCACGACCGATGGCGGGCGGCCGAGCGCCGGATCCGGCTTCCAGCCGCGCAGGGCCTTCAGGACACGCCGCCGTTCCTCCACGATCTCCGGCCAATGGGCAGGCCCGGCAGCGCTTGTCGGCGTGGCCCACGCGACGTAGTAGTCCCACAGCGCCTCCTCGACCTCCGTGCGCTTGAGGAAGAAGACGTCGTTCGCATGGGGCCAGAACCCCTGATCCGCGAGGAGCTGCCCCAACTGGCGCATCTTGCGCCAGATCACCGAATGGCTCCAGTGCTCGACATAGAAGTTGTGGTTCTCCACGTAGGGGAAAACTGTGCGGGCGAGTTCGAGCTTCTGCTGGAACGCCCACCGGGAGGAGTCGTCGACAAGGAATTCGCTGTACTCGTCGACCAGTCTCTTCCGCTCGCCGGCGATCGCTTCCACCGGTCGTTCGATCGACTCACCGCGCAGGAGCCGGCCGACGTAGCTGCGAATGAAATCGAGTGGCACTTCAGGGCTTTCGTTCCAGATCCGGTCGGAGTGGTAGAAACCCGAGCCCGTGGAGAAGTTGAACCACGGCTCCGAGCACTCGTCATAGGAGGCGATCCACGTCCGCCCGGCTTCACTGGCTGCCATCGCTGCGAATACCGCATAGGGCCGGTCGCCGCTGAAGTTCTCGGTCAGCCCGAGCTCGACGGCCAGTCGGGCCAGCCGCTTCAACTCCTCGTCGGGCCTGAACAGGTCGACCTCGACACCGGCCACCATCTTCGCGATCGCCAGATCGGGGATTCTCGGCCATGCCTGCTTGCAGAAGCCGAAGAAGTCCAGGTACGCGGCATAGCCCAGGTTCAGGAACTCGAAGTGGTACTGCCACAGCAGGTGTGCCAGATCGAGCAGACGCCGGTAGGCAACCAGCAGATCGAAGCCCGAGCCGGAGCCCGCACCCGATCGAACGACCCGCTCGGCGTCCTCGACGTCCGGCAGCACGGCGAAGTCGAGGGACTGCAGTTCCAGGACAAGCGCCTGGACCTTGCCCATCCAGTTCGCGTAAAGGTCGTCCCAGTTGTCGAAGTAGTGCCCAGCCCGGTCCACGAACTCCGGGATCCGGGCGGCGACCTCGTCCGCGGGCACGGCCACGGGAGACAAGTACACGTAGCCGTTCAGGATCCGGAAGTCGATGCCGTTCGACGACGGCATCATCAGGTGCCGGCTGTTGTACTGCGACAGCGATGCCATCGCGTACTCGACGAGGGTCGCGTCCCACGGTGGCAGGGGCTCGGGCCAGTGCACGCCATCCTGGAACCAGAACGCCGAGTCCTCGTAACGCTTGCGTCCCTCACTGAAGAGCGATGAATACGAGTACATCCCAGCCCAGCCGTCCGCCCCGGGTGGCGTCTCCACCTCGAACGGACTGCGGAACCTGCGTGCCATGCACTCTCCCGAACTGGCCTGGTTGACGAGCAGACGAGTAGTCAGTCCTCCTGTTGCGCGTGCAGAGGGGACAGCAGCGTGCTGACGATGCTAGACATCCGGTCATCGGACCGCGCGCCGGCCACGCCATCGGTGTCCAAGCGACTCCACACGGTCTCGGGCCTTGTCTGGAGCAGGACGATGCTCGACTCACCGTCGGCGCCGCGCACGAGGGCCCACTCGACATCCTGCGGACAGCGAGCGTGGCGCTCGGCGCGCCGCGCCAGCCCGGCGATCTCCATCACCTGCTCGTCGGTCAGGCTGGACGTCGATGCGCGCTCAGGGGCGAGGTCCGCACGCGCAACCCTGTCTCCGTCGACGAGCACGAACTCGTGCTCCTTGGTGGACACCACTCGCGAGACGATCGCGTTCATGACCTTGTCGACGAGGAAGCTGTCGGGAGTCACCTCGCCTGACACGACACCCTCACCGAAGCCCCAGGCGGAATCGATGGCCACGACGGATCGATCCCCGTTGCTCGGATTGAGCGTGAACGCGACTCCGGCACTCGTTGGACGGACCATCGCCTGGACCACCACGCCCATGGCGAGGCTCGAGTGCTCAAGACCCATCTCCGCCCGGTAGGACACGGCGCGGTCGGTGAACAGGCTCGTCCAGCATCGACGCACCGCCTCGATCACGTCGTCGGCACCCGTCAGCCACAGAAAGGTGTCGTGCTCGCCAGCGAAAGAGGCATCCAACGAGTCCTCCCCTCGTGCCGACGACCGCACCGCGACCGGCAGCAGCAGGTCCCCGGCCTGCGACCCGAGTCTTGCGTAGGCGCTCCGGATCGCTGCCTCGACCTGATCGGGGATGGGGAACTCGGCCACGATGCTCCGAACGGACTGGCTCACGCGCGAGAGCGCGTCCAGGTCTTGACTGTCTACGCCGGCGAGCAGGGTCGCGATGTCCCGTCCGTGCCCGGCAGTATCCCGGCTGCTGGTGTAGGCGGTGGTCGTCACCGCGAATCCCGGCGGCACGGGCAGCCCTGCGGCGATCAGTTCCCCGAGGCTCGCCGCCTTTCCGCCGACCTCGGGCGCGTCAGCGGCGCTCACCTCGTCGAGCCAGACCACGACTGCCACCGCACCTCCCGCCGACATTGTGCTGGCTGGATCGAACACCCTCCGGGAAACGGCTAAAGCGCCCGTCCCGCCCGGTACTCGGGAACTGGCGTTCCGCAGGATGAAACGCTTCCCGCGATGCGGGAAGGGCGCTGCTAGCGTCCTGAGACATGCAGCCAGAGCGGTCGGACAGTGCCAGCACTGACCCCACCGTGCACCGCCACCACTCCAGCCTGTCGAGCGTGGCCAGCGCCGCCCGACTGCTCAAGGAGTTCGCCGGGGACCGTCAGGAGATGGGTGTCACCGAGGCCGCGCGCCGCCTCGGGCTGGGCAAGAGCACTGCCCACCGCCTGCTCAACACCCTCACCGAGGAGCGGCTCCTGGAGCGGGATCCGCGCACCGGGGCGTACCGCCTCGGGCTCGCGATGTACGTGCTCGGCCGGTCCGTCTCGACCTACAGCGTGCTGCACGAGGTGTGCGTCCCGGTGATGGACCAGTTGCGCGCAGCGACAAAGGCGGCCGTTCAGGTGTCCGTCCTCGACGGTCGTGAGGTCGTCTACGTCGAGCGCAGGGAGACCGCTGCCACACTGCGCATGTTCGGCCGGATCGGGCATCGCTTCGAGGCGAACTGCACCGGGTCCGGGAAGCTGCTGCTGGCCTTTTTGCCGGTCGAGCAACTCGACGTGCTGCTCGACGGCTGGGACCTGGCGACCCGCACGGAGCAATCCGTGGCAGACCCCGCCGTGCTGCGGGCGCAACTCGCGGAGATCCGCGAACGCGGCTGGGCGGAGAACTTCAGCGAGACGGAGTCCGAGGTCGGCAGCGTGGCGGCGCCGATCCACGATGCCGACGGCGCCGTCGTGGCAGCCATCTCGGTCGTCGTTCCGACCGAGGACCTGACCCGCGATTCCCTGAAGCGTTACTCCCGTCCATGCATGGACGCGGCCGCCGCGATCTCACGAAGGCTTGGATACCGACCCCCGACGAACGAAAGGCAGCAACCATGACGGTCATCGTGACCGACGAGCAGGCGAGGGCCTTCGCCACCGCCCTTTACACGGCCCGCCGGGACCGGCAGCCGATTGCCGCGTTCACCGAGTCCATGCCGGACCTCGGGATGGAGGACGGCTACGCCATCCAGACGCACCTCGTACGGATGCTCATGGACGACGGTGAGACGATCTCTGGCTACAAGCTCGGGCTGACGTCGGCCGCCATGCAGCAGCTTCTCGGAGTGGACTCCCCCGACTTCGGACCGGTGTTCGCCTCGACGGTCTACAGCGATGGGATCGAGATCCCGGTCGACCGCTTCATCTCCCCGCGCATCGAGGCCGAGATCGGCGTCATCCTGGCCGAGGATCTCGGCGGCCCGTACTGCACGCCGGCCGATGCCAGCCGCGCGGCCCGTGGCCTCGTCGCAGCGCTGGAGATCGTCGACTCACGGATCAAGGACTGGAGGATCAAGCTCGCCGACACGGTCGCCGACCTGGCAAGCAACGGTGCAATCGCCCTCAGCAGCCAGGTGGTACCGGTCGACGGCATCGACCCGCGCCTCGTCGGCATGGTCTTCACCCGCAACGGTGAGGTGATCGCCACCGGCGCTGGAGCCGCCGCCCTCGGCGATCCCATGGCGGCGGTCGCCTGGCTGGCGAACACCCTCGCACCCATGGGCGTCACGCTGCCGGCCGGCAGCGTGATCATGACCGGCGCGCTGCACGCCATGGTTCCTGTCAGCCCCGGTGATGTCTTCCGAGCCGAATTCGACCGGCTCGGCCCCATCACCATCCGCATGGCGAAGGAGTAGGCACGATGACGATGAGATGCGCCATCCTCGGTTCCGGCAACATCGGCACGGACCTGATGATCAAGCTGCTGAACGCGGAGGGCTCCCCCCTCGAGCTGGTGGCCCTCGTGGGCATCGATCCGAAGAGCGACGGTCTCGCGCGTGCCCGCAAGCTGGGCATCGCCGGGCCGCATGAGGGTCCGCAGTGGGTTCTCGATCATGCGGACGAGATCGACATGGTCTTCGACGCGACCAGCGCGTACGTCCACGTCGCGCATGCGCAGGCGTACCAGGATGCCGGGATCACGGCCGTCGACCTGACGCCCGCGGCCATCGGCCCGAAGGTCATCGCCGCGGTGAACTTGATGGAGCACCTGGACGCCCCGAACATCAATATGGTCACGTGTGGCGGTCAGGCGACGACGCCGATGGTGTTCGCGATCCGTCGGGCGATTGAGCACCTGCCGTACGCCGAGATGGTGTCGACCGTCGCGTCCAAGTCGGCCGGCCCCGGCACCCGTCAGAACATCGACGAGTTCACCAAGACCACCTCGACGGCGCTGCGCGAGATCGGCGGTGCGACGTACAGCAAGGCGATCATCATCCTGAATCCGGCCGAGCCGCCGATCATGATGCGCAACACGGTCTTCGGGGCCCTGCCGGAGGGCAGCGACCACGATGCGGTCATCGCGTCGGTGTACGAGATGGAGAAGGCGGTGCAGCAGTACGTGCCCGGCTACCACCTGAAGAACCAGCCGGTGATCGAGGAGGGGCCGTTCCTGACTCCCGGCGGCGAGGTTCCCCACCGCGCCGTGGTCCTGCTCGAGGTCGAGGGCGCAGGGGACTACCTGCCGCCCTACGCGGGCAATCTCGACATCATGACCGCCGCCGCCCAGCGCGTCGGCGAGGCCGTCGCCGCCCATCGCACGCAAGGAGCTTCGGCATGACCACCACGGACTACCGGCTCATCGACTCCACGCTGCGGGACGGCTCGCACGCCATCAGCCACCAGTACCACAACGAGGACGTCATCAAGATCGTCCAGGGCCTCGACCGCGCCGGCGTCCAGGTCATCGAGATCGCCCACGGCGACGGCCTGGGCGGCTCCTCTTTCAACTACGGCTTCAGTGCGGTGCCCGAGAAGGAGCTCATCGCGAAGGCCTGCGAGGTCACCCAGAACGCGAAGATCGCCTGCCTCCTGCTGCCCGGCATCGGCCTGGCCGACGACCTGCGCGAGGTCAACGAGATGGGTGTGCAGGTCGCCCGCATCGCCGTGCACTGCACCGAGGCGGACATCACCGAGCAGCACATCAAGGTCGCCAAGGGCCTGGGCATGGAGGCCATCGGCTTCCTGATGATGGCCCACATGAACTCCCCCGAGGGACTGGTCGAGCAGGCGCTGCTCATGCAGTCCTACGGCGCGGACACCATCTACATCGCCGACTCCGCCGGCGCGATGACCACCGAGGACGTCAAGGTCCGCGTCAACGCGCTCGTCCAGGCCCTCGACGTCCCCCTCGGCGTGCACGCCCACAACAACCTCGCCATGGCGGTGTCCAACTCGATCGCCGCGTTCCAGGAGGGTGCCAAGAACCTCGACGGAACATCCGCAGGCCTGGGCGCCGGCGCGGGCAACTGCCCCACCGAGATCCTCGCGGCCGTCAGCGACAAGTACGGCATCAGCACGGGTGTCGACCCGCTGGCGCTGATGGACCTGGCCGAGGAGGTCGTTCGCCCGCTCATGCCACGCCAGCAGGTCATCGACCGCGCCGGCCTGATCCTCGGCTACGCCGGCGTGTACGGGTCGTTCCTCCTCCACGCAGAGCGGGCGGCCAAGCGCTACAACGTGTCGCAGGCCGAGATCCTGCTCGAGCTCGGACGCCGCCAGGTCGTCGGCGGCCAAGAGGACATGATCATCGACGTCGCGCTCGAACTGGCGCGCAAGCACGCGGAAGCTGAGGTTGCAGATGTCTGAGCCGATCGACAAGGAACTCCTGGCGCGCACGCTGATCGAAGCCGCCACCAACGTTCACGGCATCCAGCCCCTGACCAACACCTGGCCGGACCTCGACCCTGTCACCGCCTACGAGATCCAGGATGCGGTCGTACAGGCCCGCGTGGACGCTGGGCAGCGGGTCGTCGGGGCCAAAACGGGACTGACGAGCAAGGCCAAGCAGCAGCAGATGAACGTCGGGGAGCCGCTGAGCGGCTTCCTCACCGACGACATGCAGATCGACGTGGGCGAGCCTCTCGTCTGCTCGCGGTTCATCCAGCCGCGTTGCGAGGTGGAGATCGCCTTCCTGCTGAAGAAGGACCTGGACGGACCGCAGGTCACCGCACGCGACGTGCTCGCCGCCACCGACCTGGTCTTCGCGGCGGTCGACGTCATCGACTCGCGGTTCACCGGCTACAAGTTCACCTACCAGGACGTCATCGCCGACAACTGCTCATGCGCAGGCTTCGTGCTCGGCGGCCAGGGCGTCGATCCGCGCGGATTCGACCTCCGCCTCGTCGGGGCCACGCTCGAGAAGAACGGACAGCTCATGCACACGGCGGCAGGTGCTGCGGTGATGGGGCATCCGGCAGGTGCCGTCGCCTGGCTGGTGCGCAAGCTGGCGTTGCGTGGACATGGCCTCAAGGCCGGCCACGTGGTGATGTGTGGCGCCCTCACGGAGGCCGTTGCCGTCCAGCCCGGTGACAGCATCGTCGCCCGAATCGATCGTCTCGGCACCGTCGAGATCGCCTGCGTCTGACCATCATCTAGACCCATCAGGAGCCACTCATGCCACTCGTCCAAGTAACGATGGTCGAAGGTCGCACCGTCGAGCAGAAGCACGACCTCATCAAGAAGCTCACCGAGGCCGTCCACGACGCGCTCGGGACCGATCACGCTCGCGTGCGAGTCGCCATCTACGAGGTGAGCCCCGACGACTGGGGCATCGGCGGCGAGCCGTACGCCAAAGTGCGGCCGAACGGCTGAGCGGTGGCTCGGCTGCGCCCCGACCCTGGTCAGGTATAGCGCTCGTGCCGCGCCACCACGACGTCGACCGTCCAGGCCGTCACCGCGTAGTGCGGGAAGTAATCCTCCGACAGCATGGCCCAGATTCGTTCCGCGACGGTTGGTGAGACCAGCGTTTCCACACGCACATTTCCGCCCTCAACCTCGCTGACTCGGCGGTTGCGGGGGCCCTCACCACGTGCGGCCGTGACCGTCCAGCCGCGGGCACCGCATGCCGCGAGCCCGGCGAGAAGCCGCGACTCGAGCACGGCTTCCGCGACGATGACAAAGCAGATGACATCACCCTGGGGTGTCATGTTGCCTCACTTCTCAGCCCAGCCGTCCGGACAATGCCTGCGCGATGACCAGATATAGGGGGATTCCAATGACGAGGTTGAACGGAAACGTGATTCCAAGGCTTGTGGTCAGTGTGATCCCCGGCTGGGCGTCGGGAAGTGCCAGCCGGACTGCTGCGGGTGCCGCGATGTACGAGGCGCTTGCACACAGGACGCCAAGGACTGTGGCTCCGCCGGTGGACATCCCGGCGAGATAGCCGCCGACGATGCCCGCAGTCCCCGCGGCCACCGGGAAGATAACCGCAAACGCGAAGAGCCCGGCGCCAGCGTCTCGCACGGCTCCCAGGCGTCTACCCGCCAGTACTCCCATCTCCAGCAGGAACAATGTCAGCACCCCCGTGAAGAGATCGCCGAAGAAGGGCTGGACGCGCTCGTACCCGACCGGGCCGGTGATCAGTCCGATGAGCAGCCCGCCACCCAGAAGCACGACCGATCGTCCGAATACCACCTCTCGCAGCGAGGCACCCCAGCCAGCACCGGTCGCGCGCGCCGTCCCGGCGAGGGTCAGCCCCACGATGATGCCCGGGATCTCGAGCACCGTGAGGAGCGTGGCGACGTAGCCTTCGTAGCTGATGTCGGCCGCCTCGAGGAACACGAGGGCCGCGGTGAACGTCACCAACGACGTGGAGCCGTAGTGCGCCGCCATCGCCCCTCTGTCGACCACGGGTAGTCGCGTCATCCACCGCAACACGAAGAAAGCGGCTACCGGAACGGCGATGCCGAGGGCGATCGTGATCAGTATGGGAACGGCAACCTCGCCCGGCGCGGACACCCGCAGGGCGACACCACCCTTGAGGCCGATGGCCAGAAGCAGGTACATGCTCGTTGCCTGGTAGACCGCATCCGGCAGTCTCAGATCGGCACGCACCGCGACCGCCACCACGCCCAGCACGAATGCCAGCAGGGGTGGTGACGTGAGGTTGGCGAGGGCCAGGTTCAGCGTTGTGCCGATATCCATGCTGCGACCCTAGTAGTGACTCGTGAGGTGCGCCCTGCGCCCGCTAGACGTCCATGGGCCGGAGCAATCCGGAAGCTACGTCGAAGATCGCGCCCGCCACGATCAGGCTGTCCGGCAGCAGTGGGAACGCGCGCACGCGGACGACATCGGTGATAAGGGCGGAGACTTGGTCGGTCACCGTCCTGATCTCAACACTTCGTGTGTCGACACCGAACTTCTCGGCGATGAGCGCATGGATATCGGCCTCCTCGCCGGTGGCCATCCGGCAGTCGGTGTGAGGCATCACTAGCACTCGAGTGACGCCCAGCAGATAGGTGGCCAGAACGAGCGTGCGAAGGACGTCGTCAGTCACGCGGGCCCCCGCGTTGCGAAGGATCTTGACGTCACCCGGCGACATTCCCAGTACTCGCAAGGGGTCGATCCGCGAGTCCATGCAGGTGACGACGGCCAGTCCTCTAGCAGCCCAGCCCGAAGGGCCGGCCGAGACGTATTCCGCCGCGTACTCCCGATTGCCGGTCGTCACGTCCTCGAAGGCTTCCTGTGGGAAGGGCTGCAGTGTCGCGGTACGGGATAGCGGCATGCTCTGAGCCTACCTACGGTCCCGCGCGCCAGTGATTCGTCAGGCGTCTATTCGGTCGCGGTCCAGCCCGGCGGCACCCTCGACGATGAAGTCCTTGCGAGGCGCCACGTCCGAGCCCATCAGCAGGTCGAAGACCTGCCCCGCGTCTGCCGCGTCGGTCATCGTGATCCGTCGAAGCGTGCGATGAGATGGATCCATCGTGGTCTCGCGCAGTTGCGACGAATCCATCTCACCCAGGCCCTTGTAGCGCTGCACCGGTTCCTTGACCCGCCGGCCACGCTTCTCGGCGTCCTTCAGCACGGCATGCATCTCCGCGTCGGAGTACGTGTAGACGACCTCGTTGGCCTTGCTGCCGGGGTTCACGATCTCAAGCCGGTGCAACGGCGGAACGGCGGCGAAGACCCGACCCTCATCGAGCAGGGGCTTCAGGTAGCGATGGATGAGCGTGAGCAGCAGGCACCGGATGTGCGCGCCATCGACGTCGGCATCGGACATCAAGATGACCTTGCCGTATCGCGCCTGTGAGAGGTCGAACGTCCGGCCCGATCCGGCCCCGATGACCTGAATGATCGACGCGCACTCGAAATTCTTGAGCATGTCGGCCAGTGAGGACTTCTGGACGTTGAGGATCTTGCCGCGAATCGGCAGCAGCGCCTGGAAGTCGGAGTTCCGCGCCGTTTTCGCGGTGCCGAGCGCGCTGTCGCCCTCAACGATGAACAGTTCGGTGCGTTCGACGTCGTCGCTGCGACAGTCCACAAGCTTGGCGGGCAGTGCGGAAGACTCCAGCGCCGTCTTGCGTCGTTGCACATCGCGATGTGCTCGGGCAGCAACCCGCGCCCGCATCGCATTTGCGGTCTTGTCGAGCACGGCGCGAACGGAGGACTTGTCACCGCGCGGAGGCGAGGCGATCCAGGAGGTGAGCTCCTTGGCGACGACGTTGCCGACGATGCGGGCCGCCGCGGGAGTGCCGAGGATCTCCTTGGTCTGGCCCTCGAACTGCGGCTCGGCCAAACGGACAGCGACGACCGCCGTCAGCCCTTCCATGACGTCATCCTTGGCGATGTTGTCCTCGCTCGCGCGCAGGACCTTCGCCACCCGCAGCTGGTCGTTGAGCACCTTGACGATGGAGCGTTCGAAGCCGGCCACGTGCGTGCCGCCCTTGGGCGTCGCGATGACGTTGACGAACGACTTCAGCGTGGTGTCGTAGCCGGTGTCCCACCGAAGGGCGATGTCGACGTGGAGGGTCCGCTCGACCTCCTGCGGCGTGAGGTGGCCCTTGTCGTCGAGGACGGGCACGGTCTCGTGGAAATGCCCCTGCCCCGCGAGTCGGATGATCGAGCTGACGGCCTCACCGCTGGACAGGTAGCCGACGTACTCGGCGATGCCACCCTTGTGCTGGAAGGACTCCTCCCACGGTTCTGCCACCACGCGCATGTCGCGCAGCACGATGATCAGGCCGGGTACGAGGTAGGTGCTCTGCATCGCCCGCTCACGAAGGGCGTCGCGGTCGATCTCGGCGTCCTTCGTGAAGACCTGACGATCGGGCCAGAAGCGGACCCGCGTGCCCGTACGCGCGCGTGGGCAGGTGCCGACCACCCTGAGGCCGCTCTTGCGGGAGAAGGCCGCGTTCTCGTCGTCGCCGTCGAACACGCCCGGTACGCCGCGCCGGAAGGACATCATGTGGATCTTGGCGCCGCGATCCACCTCGACATCCATCCGCGACGACAACGCGTTCACCACTGAGGCGCCTACACCGTGGAGACCACCGGACGCCGTGTAGGACCCTCCGCCGAACTTGCCGCCGGCATGCAGTTTGGTCATGACGACCTCGACGCCGGTGAGCTTGGTCTTGGGCTCGACGTCCACCGGGATGCCGCGGCCGTCATCGCTGACCTCGACCGATCCGTCCGGGTGCAGGTCGACGGTGATCTTCTTGCAGTGGCCGGCGAGGGCCTCGTCGACCGAATTGTCCACTATCTCCCAGAGGCAGTGCATAAGGCCGCGTCCATCGTTCGACCCGATGTACATACCGGGGCGCTTGCGAACGGCTTCCAACCCCTCGAGCACCGCCAGGTCCTTGGCTGAATACCGGCCCGCGGTGCCGTCCTTGTCGGACGAGCGGGCTGACGATGAGCGCTTGGCAGTCACCTGCCCAACCTATCCGCGCCGCGGGCGGCTCCTTCGCTGCGCGGGTCGTGTCACACGTGTCTTGTGCGCTTGTGCTGCGATTCACCCCTCGAATTCGCTGTGGGCGAACCCCGCGGCGTGGTGCATCGGGAACATCCAGTCCATGGGAGACTGTTATCAGCATTAGTTCTGCCGATACACCTACTGAGACCGACACGACTGGGAGGGACCGGGAACATGACCCCGACACTGACCGCGCCCGACCTGAGCGCAACTGACCGCTGCGACCGCTGCAGCGCTCAGGCATACGTCCGTGTCGTTCTTCCCGGAGGCACCGACCTGCTCTTCTGCGCGCACCACTGGAATCGTCACGAGGATGTCCTTCGGCCGCAGGCCGTGGCGATCGTCGACGAGACCCACCGCCTCGTCGCCACCTCCTAGGGAGCGTCTGCCTAGCGACCGGTGAAGCGCGGGCTGCGGCGCTCTTTGAAGGCGCTGATTCCCTCCTGGTAGTCCTCGCTCGTCCAGGCCGCCCGGCGAAGGGCCGTCAGCCGCTCGAAGTCATCACTGGTCAGTGAGCGCGCATCAGTAAGTGCGGTCACCTCGCCCTTGATCGCACGGATGGCCAATGGCGCCAGCGAGGCGATCCGCCGACCAAGATCCGTCGACGTCGACGTCATCTCTGCGGTGTCCGCGACCAGTCGGCTCACCACGCCGAAGCCCGCAGCCGCCTCGGCGCTGATCGGCTCCGCGGTGAAGAACATCTCCCTGGCGATGTTGAGCGGGAGAGCACTGATGAGGTGCGCGACACCGGCCGTGTTGTAGGGCACGCCAAGGCGCGCCGGCGTGATCGCGAACGTCGCAGTGCGCACGGCGACGATGAGGTCACACGTCAGCACGAACTCGCAGGCTCCTCCCCACACACCACCCTCGACTGCGGCGATCACGGGGAAGGGCGCCTGCCGCAGCGCATGGAGGAAGCCTTCCAAGGGATTTGTCCACGTGAGCGGATCCGATCCATCAGTGGGCAGTTCGTCGATGTCGTATCCGGCCGACCACGTCGTCGCGCCAGGCTCGGCCCGGACGATCATGGCTCGGCAGCCCGCGTCCTCCGCCGAACCCAGCGCCTCGGACAACTGCGCCAGAAGGTCCGCACCCATGGCATTGCGCCGAGCCCCGTTGGCCATCGTCACCTCGAGGACGCTGGCCGGTTCGTCGGCAGCCCCGATCTCAGCGACGCGGACGAGCTCACCCATGACGCTGTCGGCTAGTCGAGGTAGTCGCGCAGAACCTGCGAGCGCGACGGGTGACGGAGCTTGGACATGGTCTTCGACTCGATCTGCCGGATCCGCTCACGCGTGACGCCGTAGACCTTGCCGATCTCATCCAGGGTCTTGGGCTGGCCGTCGGTGAGTCCGAAGCGCATCCGGACGACGCCGGCCTCGCGATCGGACAGCGTGTCGAGGACGGACTCGAGCTGCTCCTGGAGCAGCGTGAAGGAGACCGCGTCCGACGGCACGATGGCCTCGGAGTCCTCGATGAGGTCGCCGAACTCGCTGTCGCCCTCCTCGCCGAGCGGGGTGTGCAGGGAGATCGGCTCGCGGCCGTACTTCTGCACCTCCACGACCTTCTCGGGGGTCATGTCAAGCTCGCGCGCGAGCTCCTCGGGCGTTGGCTCGCGGCCCAGGTCCTGCAGCATCTGCCGCTGCACTCGGGCCAGCTTGTTGATGACCTCGACCATGTGCACGGGAATGCGGATGGTGCGGGCCTGGTCGGCCATCGCGCGCGTGATCGCCTGGCGGATCCACCACGTGGCGTAAGTCGAGAACTTGTAGCCCTTGGTGTAGTCGAACTTCTCGACCGCGCGGATCAGGCCCAGGTTGCCCTCCTGGATCAGGTCGAGGAAGAGCATCCCGCGACCTGTGTACCGCTTTGCGAGAGACACCACGAGGCGCAGGTTCGCCTCCAGCAGGTGGTTCTTCGCGCGACGGCCATCGAGGGCGATCCACTCGAGGTCCCGCCGGGTCTTCTTGTCGAGCTTCTTGGCCTCGTTGAGCATCTCCTCGGCGAACAGGCCGGCCTCGATGCGCTTAGCCAGCTCGACCTCCTGCTCGGCGTTCAGCAGCGAGACCTTGCCGATCTGCTTCAGGTAGTCCTTGACGGGGTCTGCCGTGGCGCCGGCGACCATGACCGTCTGCTGTGGGGCGTCGTCCTCGTCGACATCCGAGATGACGAAGCCCTTGCCCTCCTCCTCGACCTCGGCCGCGTGCTTGGCAGCCTCACCCTCGGTATCGGTGGTCTCCTCGCCCTCGACTGCGGCGAGGTCCTCCACGAGGTCGGCCTCGAGATCTGCCTCAAGAACCGCAGCGTCGACAAGCTCCTCAGGGTCGACATCGGCGATCGCGTCGATGTCGACCTCGACCAGGCCCTCCTCCGTCTCGACGACCTCGACCAGCTTCTCGCCCTTGGCGGCTGCGTCCTTCTTGCCGCCCGCGGCCGGCTTCTCAGCCACGGCCTTCACAGGAGCGGCCTTCTTCGCGGGAGCCGCCTTGACTGGAGTCGCCTTCTTCGCCGGAGCCGCCTTCACCGGAGCAGCCTTCTTCGCGGGAGCCGCCTTCACAGGAGCTGCCTTCTTCGCGGGAGCCGCCTTCACCGGAGCGGCCTTCTTCGCGGGAGCCGCCTTCACCGGAGCAGCCTTCTTCGCGGGAGCCGCCTTCACCGGAGCAGCCTTCTTGGCAGCCGGCTTGGCCGGCGCGGCCTTGGTCGCGGGAACGGCCTTCTTGGTGGTGCTGGACTTGGCAGGCGCGGAAGCGGCTGTTGTCTTTGGCATCGAGGTGGTGGTGCCTTTCTCGCGTAGACCCACGACAAGGGCCCGTGTCAAGCACAAGGCTTGGAAACGGGCCGGTATTCCCGCAATTGTGCCACGGCCGTGCTGCGAAGGCGCACTCAGGGGCCTAGCGCACCGCAAGCACGGCGCGTCCTTCGCCGATCGACACGGTGAGGGCCGCCGCCTGGCTCACCGGCTCGGTGATGGGGAATGGCCCCAGCCCGTCCACGCGAAACGATGCCGTCCAGTCTGTCCGAACGGCAACCTGCATGAATCCGGCGTGTCGATAGGCGTGGCTGACCGCCATGACGGGGAACTGACCGCCCGGGTCGTGCGTGGACAGCGACGCCCCGTCGCCGAAGTCCCACGTCCAGTGCGGCACTCCGGTGAGGTCCACCGTCTCCCCCAGCACCTGATACTGCGCCGTGAATCCGCCGCCGGGCTGACCCGCCCCGAAGCACACCGGGATCTGCGCGAGGATCCCGCGTAGAGGCGACATCGCGGGCGCGATCGGTGGCAGGTCCTTCACGAAGGCCGCACGCACGTGGCCCGTCAACTGGGCGACCGTCACCGGCCCGCCCGGACGGAGGCAGATCAGGCCGAGGTCACTCCACCCCGCGCCCGCGTCGAACCACACCCGAAGGAGCTCGCCGGCCCCCGGGCAGCCCCGTGCGACGCTCAGGCATCCGGACTGGCCCGGGAAGGCCATCCCCGGCGGGGTGAGTTCGCACGGGGTCGCCAGCCGCCAGCGGCAGTCCGCGCAGGCGGCGACCTTGGTTCGGGTGCCGCGATCGACGCTGCGCGGCAGCACGAGGCCCCCGCCGCCGACATAACGGTCCTGGCCGTTGTCGCCGTGCACATCGGCGGCGTGCGCGAACTGGCCGAGCCCAACGATGCCGTTGAACGTGAGCCCGAGGGCCCCCAGGAACAGGCTCGCTGTTCGGATCAACGCATGCACGCCTCGACGCTAGGCGAAGGCCCGTCAGGACGGCAGTGGGAATCCCCGGCCTGTGGACAGCCCGTTCAGTGGGGGTCGTGCCGACGGACGCGGTCCAGAGCATGGCCGAGGAACATCCCGACCTGGTCGTCCTCGACGAGGAACCCATCGTGCCCGTACGGGGAATGAAGGACGTGCAGTCGGTCAGCGCCCGGGGCGAGGTCGACGATCTCCTGCTGCAGCCGCATCGGGAAGAGCCGGTCGGAGTCGATCCCGACCACCGTGAGCGGTGCCTCGATCGTCCCGAGGGCGGCAGCGACCCCGCCTCGGTCGCGGCCGACGTCGAACAGACTCATCGCCTGCGTCAGGGCGACATAGGTGTTGGCGTCGAACCTTCGGGCCAGCTTGTCGGCGTGGTGATCAAGGTAGGACTCGACGGCGAACCGACCGCCGTCGAACGGGTCCTCCCCCTCCTGGGCATCACGGCCGAATCGAAGGTCGAGCTCGGTCTCGCAGCGGTAGGTGAGGTGGGCGATACGCCGAGCGATCCCCATCCCCACGTGCGGCCCTTCACCGGGCACGGCGGCGTAGTAGTCGCCGTCCAGGAAGGCAGGATCCGCCTGGATGGCCGCCAACTGTGTGGCGTGCGTGCCGATCTGGTCGGCCGTCACAGCGGCCGTCGACCCCAACACCAGGCCGCCGCGAACCCGATCGGGGTAGCGGATCATCCACTCCAGCACGCGCATGCCGCCGAGCGACGGACCGAGCATGAGTGCCCACGTCTGGATGCCGAGGTGGTCGGAGATCCTGCGCTCGACCTCGACCATGTCGGCGACCGTGATCACCGGGAAGCGGCTCCCCCAGGGTTCGCCGTCCGGCGCCGCTGACGACGGCCCGGTGGTGCCCTGGCAGCCGCCGAGGACGTTCGCGCACACGACGAACCAGTGGTCGGTGTCGACCGGGTGCCCCGGGCCGACCAACTGGTGCCACCAGCCGGCCGTGGCATGCCCATCGCCAGCGATGCCCGCGACGTGCGAGTCGCCGGTAAGTGCGTGGCACACGTAGATCGCGTTGCTGCGCTCGTCGTCGAGGGTGCCCCAGGTCTCGTATGCGACCCTGACATCGGGCAGGAACGCACCCGACTCAGTGGTAAGCGCGCCCACGTCCGCGAACAGCCGCTCTCCTACCGGATCCCCCTCCTGCCATGCACCACTGGCGGGAGGGGGACCCTCGTAGGAGAGCGGACCGTAGGCGGACATGCCGATCAGGCCTGCTTCGCTGCCCGGAAGCCTGCGTCGAGGTCGGCGAGGATGTCGTCGATGTTCTCGAGGCCGACGGCCAACCGGACCAGGCCCGGCGTGACGCCGGCAGCCAGCTGCTCCTCGGCCGACAGCTGGGAGTGCGTCGTCGAGGCGGGGTGGATCACGAGGCTGCGAACGTCACCGATGTTGGCGACGTGGCTATGCAGCTCGAGGGCCTCGACGAAGGCCTGACCGGCCTCGACCCCGCCCTTGATCTCGAAGCTGAGCACGGCTCCAGTGCCCTTCGGCGCGTATCTCTGGCCGAGGGCGTACCACGGGCTTGACTGAAGGCCTGCGTAGTTGACCGACTCGACCTCGTCGCGTCCCTCGAGGAAGGTGGCCACCTTCTGGGCGTTCTCGACGTGACGCTCCACCCGCAGCGACAGCGTCTCGACACCCTGAGCGATGAGGAAGGCATTGAAGGGCGAGATCGCAGCACCGAGGTCGCGAAGCAGTTGCACCCGCGCCTTGAGGATGAAGGACAGGTTCGCGCCGAACGCCGAGCCGACACCGAGGTCACGCGCGTACACCAGGCCGTGATAGCTCGGATCGGGCTGGTTGTAATTCGGGAAGCGCTCGGGGTACTGGGCGTAGTCGAACGTGCCGCCGTCGACGATGACGCCCGCCACCGACGTGCCGTGACCGCCGAGGTACTTGGTGGCGGAGTGGATGACCACGTCCGCACCCCAGGCCAGCGGGTTGATCAGGTACGGCGTCGCGACGGTGTTGTCGATGAGGAGCGGAACACCGACCTCATGAGCGACCTTGGCGACGGCCTCGATGTCCAGGACGTCGTTCCTCGGGTTGGCGATCGACTCGCCGAAGAACAGCTTGGTGTTCGGCTGCACGGCCGCGCGCCACGACTCCGGGTCGTCTGGGTTCTCGACGAACGTGGTGGTGATGCCCAGCTTCGGCAGCGTGTAGTGGAGCAGGTTGTAGGTGCCGCCGTAGAGGCTGGGGCTGGAGACGATGTGGTCGCCGGCCTCGGCGATGTTCAAGAACGCCAGCGTCTCCGCGGCCTGCCCGCTGGCGACCAGCAGCGCCGCGACGCCGCCCTCGAGCGCCGCGATGCGATCCTCGACGACGGCCTGGGTCGGGTTCATGATGCGCGTGTAGATGTTGCCGAGCTCCTTGAGCCCGAACAGGTTCGCGGCGTGCGTCGTGTCGTTGAAGGTGTAGGACGTGGTCTGGTAGATCGGCAGGGCGCGCGCGTTGGTGGCGGCGTCCGGCGACTGTCCGGCGTGGATCTGCTTCGTCTCAAATGACCATGCGTTGCTCATGGATGTCTCCTTGGGATGTCGCCCGTGGGCGCCTGGTGATGGGTGTGGGCCGACGACGGGCGTCGGCAGACGTACGGGGGTGATCGCAGTGCGATCGGGAACGCTGAGGGTCGCCGGCGGCGACAGGCTCAGCAGCTATGCATTCGACAACAACAGCGCATTCAGACCTCGCAATATCTCCGGGGTCTTGCCCTGCGCAAGACCCGCGCTTGCCCGTAACCGGGCCAGGTCTTCATCCGGAGCACCCCACCGCGGTGGAGGGTTGCCGTCCAGCAAGCCGGAGCTGAGCGCTGGAACTCTTGACCTCCGCGAACTATAACCGCAGCCGTGCGAGTTGACAAAGAGCACCCCGTCGGATGCCCGGAGAGCCCTCAGCCGGCCTTGCGCCTGCCGTTCGCCTGCCCGTTCCGGCACTCGTCGAGGGTCACCGACGCCATGGCCGCACGCCACGATCCCGGCGGCAATCCGGCGGCCAGTGAGTGCGCCACCAGCAACGCGAGGGTGTAGTCGGGAGCGGTCGCCAGTGCACGGTCCACCGCGATGCCCGCCCGGGCACCGTCGCCGAGCAGCCACGCGACTACGGCACAGGTGGTGGCCACCGGGGCAACCACCGGATCCGGCGCCGCACGCAGCAGACGAGTCAGTTCTCGCAGGGCGTGCTGGAGCCCATCAGGATCGGTCGCGGCCAGGTGCCACAGCACCGTGTCGCGCACGCGTACGTCCGACAGCCCGACCACGACGCATGCATCATCGGCGTCCAACGGCGGGTTCGTGATCGCCTCGGTCGACGGACTAAGGCGCGCCAGGATCAGTTCGATCGTGTCGTCGCGCCACGACTCGAGACGAGAGCGCGATCTCGTCGTGGGCGCCTGCGCGGCGTCCAACACCGATGCGACCCGCTTCACCGCGACGTCATCGCGCGCGAGCGAGGCGACGAGGGCCTGGCGATCGCTCGACGGCGCGGCGCCCATGATCGTGAACTCGGCCGCGACCTCCGCATGCACGCGAGGATCCACCAGACGCCCGACGGCCGGGCAGCAATGGTCGTCGTGGCACAGGGCGCTGCGCCACCGGCCCCGGTCGAGGATCAGGACGTCGAGCAGTGCGGTACCCCTCTGCGTGGCAGCGGCCCGTACCGAAGCGAGCAGGCCCGAAGGAAGTTCACCCTTGGTGGCCGCGACCGCGACCACCGAGTCGGACGTGCGGGCGCACGGATGTCCCCAGAGCGCCTCCTCCCATGCCCCCGGGTCGGCCGACCAGCCGGCAAGGTCAAGGCGCTGGGTGAGCTGGATCTGACCGGCCGCGATCCACAGCGCAACGAGGCTCTCGTGCGGCGTGAAACCGATGAGGTACGGCAGGGCGGCCACCAAGGCGTCGGGGCTGCCTAGGACTAGGGAATCGCGAACCGGAGACATCGTCATGAGCGCAACGATGCGCGAACGCCGTGTGCCGCCCGAACGCGTTGTCCGACCTGTGGACGCCATGCGCGCGAGGCGCTCTTCTGTGGAAGCCTGCGCCTCCGAGCAACGGTGCCGAAGTCGTCAGGCCTCGGTGCTGACTCCATCGAGGTCGATGCACAGGACTTCGCAGGGCCATGCGCCCGTGGGCGCATCCACCCAGACCGTGTGACCCGCGCGCGCACCCATGAGCGCAATGGCCAACGGTGAGGTCGCCGAGACCCGCTCGTCGTCGAGGAACGCCTCCTCCGGATGGACCGGACGGACCCAGGTCTTGGTGCCGTCACCCAGCACGACCTCCACCCGCATGCCGAGTTCGACCCTTCCGTCGACGGAGACGGGGTCGATGGCGATCACGTCGGCCTGGCCCAGCAGCGCATCGATGGCGTCCGCCTCGGCCATCAGCCGCTCGAACTCGGCCACGTCGCGCTCGTCGCGCTCCGCCTCGACAAGCAGGGGACGCATCTCGGGCAGTCGACGCTCGCGGATATCGACGGCGCGCTCGTGCAGGCGGTCGAAGCCTTCGCGCGTGAGCTGCACGCGCCCACGGTGCTCTCCGGGCAGATCGACCTGTGACTTGCTTCGGGGCATTGCTCCTCCGGCGTCCGAGAGGACGGCTTCCGGCCGTCGCGGTTTCGCGTGGATACTCACGTTACGACAGGATCGCGTTGGTGGGCAAACACGCCCCTATGCCCGATTCCGGACCACGCTAAGGCTCGACGAACTCGCCCGGCCGGACGGTCACCCACTCAGGATGCTTCGGAGTGATGCCGTCGCCAGACGAGATGCCCTTCGCGCGCCTGGCCAGCCACGGGCCCAGATGCGCCCCCGCCCACTGCGCATGCCCCCGTGCCGAGGCGAGGGCATGTGGCCGGGGCTCGGGCACCATAGGCGTGCGCCAGGTGCTGTCCCCAATGCCCAGGGCCTCCAGCGCGCACGCCGCCGCCAGGGCGTGCCCGGCAGGCGACAGGTGTAGCCGGTCGTCGGCCCAGAGCCGATCGTCGTCCATTGCCGCAACGTCCCAGAATCGGACGATGAAGCAGCCATACCTCCGTGCGATCGCCTCCACCGCAGTGTTGTAGGTGCGGATCCGCTCGCGGACAAGTCCCATCACCGCGGAGCGGCGCGCAGGGTTCCCGAAGGCGAATACCAGCACGTCACTGCCGGAACGCCGAAGCTCGCGTACGCCGTTCTCGAGCTCGGTTGCGGTGGCATGCACGTCGAAGCGGCGGCGCAGGGCGTCGTTGACGCCCACGGCGAGGCTGGCCAGGTCCGGCTCAAGCCGCGCCGCTGCTGGCACCTGCTCCGCTACGACCTGCTTCACCAGTCGCCCGCGCACCGCGAGGTTGGCGTACTCAATCTCACCAGAGCGACGGGCCAGTTCGAGCGCGACGAGGTCCGCCCACCCCCGGGTGCGTCCGGCCGGTCCGAGGTCGTCCGACATTCCTTCGGTGAAGCTGTCGCCCAGGGCGGCGTATCGCCTCCACGACCGCGTGGGTCCTGCCTGCTGCACGTCGTCACTATAGAAAGCCGACGTCAACGAAAGAGACCTGGCCGCCGAAGGCTTCCCCTCCCGCGACGACCAGGTCGGTGCAACCTTAGGCGCGCTTTCGGCGGCGATTGTCGACGACACGCCGTGGGATCACGCGGCTGGTGCCGGGCCTTCGGCGGGCTTGACCGCCGCGAAGCGCTGGTTGGCCTTCTTGAACCACGTGACGAGCGCGATGATGCCGATGATGATCTGAGGCACGTACGACGCGGCGCGCCAGACCAGGTCGGCAGCGGTCGCATCTCCCGCCGAGACACCGACGCTCTGGAGGAGGGAGATCATCAGCGCATCCACCGTGCCGAGTCCGCCGGGGGTGATCGGCACCATCAGCATGATCTGACTGGTGGCGAATGCCCCGAACGCCGCGAGCATCGACGTGCCGGGCTGGTCCCAGCCCTCGATGCCGCGCAATGCCACGTAGAGGATCAGGAACTGGGTCATGATCACGGAGACCTGTGCGGCCGTGATGACATGCCAGCGCTTCGACAGCAGCCCGTACATGTCGGTGCGGAACTTGGTGATCGGCTGGACCAGATCGAGGTCCTTCACGGCCTTGATCCGGCCACGGAACGGCTTGAGCACGGAATTGCCCAGGCGACCAATCGCCATCGCCAGCCGCTCGGAGCGCACGATCAGGACGAGCACAATGATCATCGCGAGCAGGATCGCGAACCCCACCGGGGCGACCCAGGCGTAGGAGAGGTTGCCGCCTGACGCGGACAAGGCCGCCACGCCCAGCACCGGGAGACCGAGGCTCACGAACATGCTCCAGAGCCCGACGGCGGTGATCGCGGACGTCGCGACCGTCCCAGGGACGTTGTACGTCGACAGCATCGCGTACTGGACGGCCAGCCCGAAGGCGCCGCCGGCGGGAACGCCGTTGCTGATGGCGAAGGCCGCCTGGTTGACCTGCTGCGATGGCCAGTACTTCAGGCGCGGCGTCGCCGCCATGAACGGGAAGCCGTACACGGCCAGATAGATGATCACGGCAAGACCCACGATGAGGATCGCGCCGATGCCCATCTCCTTCAGCGCCGCAGCCGCGTCTGCATAGCTGCCGATCTGCGGGATCACCTTCCAGAAGATCAGCACGATGACGGCCAGTCCGACGACACCGAGGATGATCGACTTCTTCTTGTCCAACTTCGCTGTGACGTCGACAGGTGCGTTGGCTTCCGGCTCGCTCATGGAGGCGAGCCTGCCATATCCGCGCTTTGGGGGGGCCGATGACGACGCCATTTCGTCATTGGGCAGGATGCAACTATGCGGCTTGATCACATCTCGTACGCGTGCACCACGGCCGAGCTCCCCGACGTCGTGCAGCGCATCGGCTGCGACGTCGGCGCGACCTTCCTCGACGGTGGCCGGCACCCGTCCTTCGGCACTCGCAACTTCATCCTCCCGTTGGCGAACGGCTGCTACCTCGAGGTCGTGTCCGCCCTTGATCACCCGGCCGCGGAGAAGGCTCCCTTCGGCCGCGCCGTTGCCCAGCGGGCCCAGGACGGCGGTGGCTGGATGAGCTGGAGCGTCGCAGTCGACGACCTCGCCCCAGTCGAGGCGCGCCTTGGTCGCGAGGCCCGCGCGGGTCGGCGGATCCGACCGGACGGCTTCGAGCTCAGCTGGCGCCAGATCGGCGTGCTCGACCTTCTGGAGGACCCGCAACTGCCGTTCTTCATTCAGTGGACGACCCCGGCCGACCATCACCCCTCGACGGGCGGCGGCGCCGTGTCGATCGAGCGAGTCGAGATGCTCGGCGACCCAGAGACGATCTCCGAGTGGCTCGGTGCCGACCACGAGGTGCCGCTGGACGGCATCCAGGTCGACTGGGTCGACGAAGGCGACCCCGGGCTCAACGCCGTCTGGTTCTCGACCCCGCACGGCTCCGTACGCATCGATTAGCGTTTCTGCCATCCGACCGGAAGGAACCCCATGAGTGGCTTTTCCCCTGTTTCCGCAGGAGACATGAGCTGGGAGCGCAATGTGCTCGGCTCGGAGGTCACCCGGCTGCGCACTGACGGGGCGATGCTCACCATCGTCCACGGTCGCAAGGGCGACATCGTCCCTGCTCACGGGTACAGCAAGGGCTGCGTCACGTACGTGGTGTCGGGTCGTGTCGAGATCGACGGGACCGTGCTCGGTCCAGGGGACGCGGGGACCTACCGCGCTCCGGGGGGCTTCTACTCCGTGAAGTTCCTCGAGGACGCCAGCTACCTCGTCGCCCGGGCCGCCGACGACGAGATCACCGTCTCCGACCTCGGCGAGCGTTCCGCGCACAACCTAGATGCCTGAGTAGCCTCAGGACATGAGCGATCAGTCGTCACGGGATGGCGTGCCAGACACCTTGCGTACTTTGGCCGGCATCACCTGGCGGGTGCTCGTCGTCCTGGCGGGGATCGCGCTCGCCGGGACCGTCCTCGACAGGATCCTCCCGGTCGCTTTCGCCATCTTCTTCGCGATGCTGATGACTGCCTGGGCCCAGCCGCTCATGCGACTGCTGCAGCGCTTCATGCCGAAGATCCCGAGCATGGTGCTGGCGCTGCTGGTGATCGGCGCCGTCGTCGTGGTCATCCTCTTCGTCGTGGTCAGAGCCACGATAGAGGAGGGCCCCAAGCTCGTCACCTCGCTGACGAACGGGTTCAACGACGTCGAGGTGTGGCTCAAGACCGGACCTCTGCAACTGAGCGACTCCAGCATCCACAACCTGCTGCAGCAGGCGCAATCGTGGGGCAAGACGTTGGCCACCGGGCTGCTCGGCGACGCCATGGGCGCCCTCGGCTCAGTGGGCACGCTCGTCATCGCCGCGTCGGTCTTCCTCTACGGGGTCGTGTTCTTCATGCTCACTCCCGAGACGATCTGGGGCTGGCTGGTCTCCTGGATGCCCAAGAAGACCCAGTCTTCGATCGACGTCTCCGGGCATCTGGCATGGGATGCCATCTCCGGGTACACCCGAGGCATCGTGATCGTCGCCTTCTGCGACGCCCTGCTCGTCTTCATCGGCCTGACGATTCTGCAGGTCCCCCTGGCCCCGGCGCTGTCTGCTGTCGTCTTCATCGGCGCCTTCATCCCGGTCATCGGCGCCCCCGTCGCGACGTTCTTCGCGGCCGTCGTCGCGCTCGCTGAACGGGGACCGCTCATCGCACTGCTCGTCATCGCGCTGACCGTCATCGTCGGCTCCTTCGATGGGGACGTCCTGCAGCCGCTCGTCATGGGCAAGGCCGTCAGCCTCCACCCGCTCGCCATCGTCTTCGCGATCGCTGCTGGCGGTATCGCGATGGGGATCGTCGGTGCACTGATCGCCGTTCCCGTGGCTGGAGCCATCTACTCCGTGGCCAAGTTCCTCACCGGACGAGATCCGGAACGCCCCTTCCCACCACCGCCGTTGAGCGAGCCAGCACCTGCGGCGGTGGCACCCGCCTAGCCCGATGCGCGGTGGCAGCCGCGCATGTGGTCGTCCACCAGGCCGCAGGCTTGCATGGCCGCGTACATCGTCGTGGGTCCTACGAAGACGAAGCCGTTCGCCTTCAAGGCATTGCTGAGCGCCGTCGATTCCGGCGTCTGCGAAGGGATGTCACCGAAGCGCCTCGGTCGTCGATGCCTTGACGGCGCGAAGGACCACACGAGCCGGTCGAGGGCCCCATCGCCGTCGCGCTCCCGAAGGCGCACGACCGCATTGGCGTTGGCAATCGTCGCCTCGATCTTCCGGTGGTTGCGGACGATGCCCGCGTCCGCCATCAACTCCTCCTGCGCACGGGTGTCGAAGGCGGCGACGGCGACCGGATCGAACCCAGCGAACGCGGCGCGGAACGCAGGGCGCTTGCGCAAGATAGTGATCCACGACAGCCCTGACTGAAACGCCTCCAGCGTGATGCGCTCGTACAGGGCCTCGTCACCGTGAACGTGTCGTCCCCACTCATCATCGTGGTAGGCGCGGTAGTCAGCCGACGAGTCGCCCCAGGCGCACCGAGCAATCCCGTCGTCCCCCAGCACCACACCCGCGTCGCCCATGCGTGGACCCTAGGCGACCGGGCTAGTCCCTGGTCGCGTTGGCCACGATGGAGTCATGGACGTAAGCCGTGAGGCCGGGCATCAGCCGCTCGTAGTTCGCCATGAACCGCGCGTCCGCGAGGTACATCTCCGCCAGACCGACCTGCATCTCGTACGTGCAGTCGTAGTACCACTTCGTGATGTTCTGGCGGTGTCGCTCCGCAGCGGCCATCGCCTCGGTTGAGTCCGGGGGCAGGCCCGCTCCCTTGCAGCGCACGAACTCCGCGACGATGGCCTCCGCTTCTGCCTGCGCTCGCTGCCAGTCTGCCTTCGTGTACGCGGACGTCCGGCGCCAGGACTCGGCGTACGCGTCGGACTCGCCCCAACGCTCGGCCGCCTCGGCCTCGTACTGGCGCGGGTCGTCCTCCCCGAACACCTCGAAGACCTCGTCGGGATCCAGGTTGATGCCCATGCTGATCGCCTCCAGTGCACTCACCAGGACCTGCCGTTGCCGGGCAATCAGGTCCTGCCGTTGGTCGAGCAGTTCGAGCTGCCTGCGCAGGTGGGCGGCCCGCCGATCGCCCTCAGTCGACAGCACCACCTCGATGTCCGTCAAGGACATCCCGACGGCACGGTAGGCGACGATCTGCGCAAGGCGCTGCACGTCGGCATCGTCATAGAGCCGATAGCCGACATCGCTCCTGGCCGTGGGGACCAACAGCCCGATGTCGTCGTAGTGGTGGAGCGTCCGCACCGTCACCGCCGATAAGCGGGCGAGCTCGCTCACCGTGCGCAACTGCTCGCTCATGGCCTCGAGGCTAGGACCTCACGCTGCGTAAGGGTCAAGACGCCGAAGGCGACGCCGCGAGCGTCTTGCACGCAGGGGCGGCGTCGAAGGCCTCCTTCAGCTGCGCATTGGCCTGCGAGGTCGCGTCGCCAATCGCCGAGACCAGTTGCTTGCCGGCCTCGAAAGCCGAGCCTGCCGCCGCGATCGCCTGCCCAACCTCGCCCGCCGCCGCAATCACGTTCGGCGCGCTACCGGCCGCATCGAGGTGGGTCGTGACGCCCTTGATGGCCGTGTTCGTCTGCTGGCTGGGGCCGGTCAGCGAGGTGACCATGTCGTTGGCAGCGACGAAGTCCACCGGCACCTCGCGCAGCGTGGCCTGCAGGTGATCGGCAGCATCCGCCACGGCCAGGACCTGGATGCGCAACTGCTTGCTCGCCTGATCGATCAAGGACGAGTCCGTGGATGTCTTGAAGGTCAGGTTGTGCCCGAGCGCGCCGACGCTCGTCTTGACCCGGCCGAAGTCCTGGCAGACGGCACCGGCCCACACCACCGACGGCGGCGTGGGGGTCGGTGTCGGTGTCGGTGTGCTCTCGGCGGTCGTCGATGACCCGCAACCCGCGAGGGCGGCCGCGCCGAGGGCGAGTGCGATACCAGCACAGGCCATATCAGAACGCTTCATCACTTCACCTTGTAGTTGCGAGTGGTGGAGTACGCCGCCCACTGACCGGCGATGGCCGGCGCTGAGCCACGGACCTTGCACGTGCCCCTCTTGACGAGCTTCAGTGTGAACCAGGCACCCGTCCTGCCTACCTTGCAGATACTGGACCCGCCAGTGACCTTCCACTTCACCGGCTGGTTGAGGCTGGTCACCGTCGACGTCCTGCTCAGCTTCAGCTTCGCGCCCCGCTTGTACGTCCCCGACTTGGGGGCACCTACCTTTGCGGTCTGCGGACCGGTCGCCGTCACGATCGTGTACCTCTGGATGGTAGGCGAGAACCCGCTCCCGCCTGCCGTCGAGGCGGACAGGACGCAAGGCGAGCCGGCTCCGCGCACGTGCACCGTTTCGACGGCCGCCATGGAGCATGGGCCGACCACGGAGAGGGAGACCGGCAGCCCGGACAGGCTCGTCACAGTGAAGGCCTGAGTTGCGCCGTTGGCCAGGGAGTTCGCGGACCCCGGCTGCCACACCGTCGCGGTTCCCGCCACGGTCAGGGTGATCTGGTCGGCCTTGAGCGGCTGAGTGACCGTCACGCGATTGGTGGCCGTTCCGCTGCCTACCCCGCTGCCGCCGCTGTAGTTCGCGGTCACGGTGAACGTGCCCAAGGCATTGGGTACCCACGTGAGAGTGGCCACCCCACTGCTGACACGACCCGAGCCGATGTATCTGCCATTGACCGAGAAATCGACGGTGCCCGTTCCCGACGTCGGCGTGATCCTAGCCGTAAGGACGACCGGGGAGTTCACGTAGTTCGTCTGGGGCACCGTGACCGAGACCGTGGCTGCCGTCGTGGTGACGCGAATGGTGTCGATGGCGCTCCGACCTGATGCGTTCGCGTTCGCGTCACCGTTGTAGATGGCGTACAGGCTGATGGTGCCTGCCGTCGTCGGAGTCCGATACGTCGTGCTGGCCCGGCCGTTGGCATCGAGCTGCGCCGTGCCCAGGGTGGTGCCGTCGCTGCGGTAGAAGGTCACGCCACCTGTGGGCACGTACGTGCCCTCCCGCACGCGAACCACGGCGGCGAGGGCCACCTGCGCGTTGGTGGCCGCGGTTCCGGGGACCACGGTGTCAGCAAGGGAGTCGACCCTGGAGATCGTCACGGTCTTGGTTGCCGACGCCGTCTCCCCCGAGTCGGCCGTGAACGTGGCCACGATCACCGAGTTGGTTGCGGCCACGGGGGTCCAGGACACCGTCGCGGTGCCCCCCGTCGTCCCGCCCACGGACTGTAACCCGATCTGCTTCCCGTCGGCTTTCAGAACGACGGTGCCCGACGGGGATCCGAGCGCTGACGAGTCAACGGTCGCGGTCACCTTCTGCGCCACGCCGATGGTTCCATCCGACACCGTGAGGGTCACGAACACCGCCGCACTGGCCGGCCTGGCCGCAACGAGCAGGGTAAGGAGGACACCGACCACGGTGACGAGGATGGTTGTCGACCGTTGGGCACTCATGATGGGGCGCATAGCGTCCATTGGAACATAGCGGGATGAATCCGGCCCGCAGGCGCCGTCAGTGTGACCAGGACTTGAGCACCTTCTGGTATTGCGCCCGCTCGTACGAGCCGGGGTCGGCGACCGCATGCTGGGCGACGCTGCCGCGCAGTTGATCCACTGACTCATACCCGTGCTCGCTCATCCACGCGCGCAGGTCGTCGAGCAACTGCGCGGCGCGCTCAGGTCCCTGACGCAGCAGTTCCGAGGTGCTCATGACCACGTCAGCACCTGCCAGCAGGGCCTTTGCCACATCGCTGCCCGCGGCAACACCGGACGTGAGCGCCAGGCTCGTGGCCGGCAGCTGGGGTCGCAGGATCGCGATCCACCGCAGCGGCAGGCGCAGTTCCCCGGGACGGGAGAGCTCCAGCTTCGGTGTCACATCGAGCGTCTCGAGGTCAAGATCGGGCTGGTAGAACCGATTGAACAGAACCAGACCGCTCGCGCCGTGCTCGACCGCGCGACGCGCGAAGTTGGCGAAGGAGGAGAAGTAGGGCGAAAGCTTCACCGTGACCGGAACGTCGACGGCCGAGCACACAGCCAGTACGAGGTCGAGGTATCGGGCCTCGACGTCTGCAGCCGTGAGGTTCGGATCGACGGCCACGTCGTACATGTTGAGCTCGATCGCGGCGGCCCCGGCATCGACCATGTCCTTCGCATACCGGACCCAGCCACCGGCCGAGTTGCCATTGACGCTGGCGATCACGGGGACCGACAGGCGTCGACTGGCCTCCTCCACGAGCGTGATGTGCCGGTCGAGCCCGAGATGATCGAGGTCGATGACCGGGAAGTAGTCGGTCGCCTCGCCGAAGACGCCCGACCCCGCCTCCATGCGGGTGTTGAACGTCATCGCCTCGGCCTCCACCTCCTCCTCGAAGAGGCTGGGGAGCACGACGGCACCCACGCCGGCATCGTCGAGGCGCAGGAGCGTGTCGAGGCGGCCGGTGTGCGGCGACGGCGACGCGACCAGCGGCGACCTCAGTGTCATGCCCAGGTAGACCGACTCCATGTTCACGTCTCGCCCCTCTCCGCCAGCTCCTCCTCGTGATCGGGCCTGCTGGCCCCTTCATGCTCGTCGATCGGAATCGTCCGCTCGACGCCGGCCAGCTGCTCGTAGTAGTGCCAGCGCTCGTCGACGTCCGCCTGAGCGAGCGCTTGAAGGTGCTCCGACCTCGCCGGATCAGAACGTGCGAGGACCGCGAAGCGCGTCTCCTGCTCCTGGAATTCGTGCAGCCGCACAGTGGGCTTCTTGGAGTCCAGGCTGAACGGGTGCGTGCCCGGCTCCGGGCTCGGGTGGTACCGGTAGAGCGGCCAGTAGCCCGACGCCACCGCTTGCTTCTGGTGCGTCATGGACGTGGCCATGTCGATGCCGTGGGCGATGCAGGTGCTGTACGCGATGATCAGGCTCGGGCCGTCGTGCGCTGCCGCCTCGCGCATCGCGCGAACCGTCTGCGTCTCGTTGCCGCCGAGCGCGATCTGCGCGACGTACACATCACCGTAGGCCTGGGCCAGGAGGCCGAGGTCCTTCTTCCGCGTTGCCTTTCCGTTCGACGCGAACTTCGCAGTCGCGCCTCGAGGCGTCGACTTAGACGCCTGGCCGCCGGTGTTGGAGTACACCTCGGTGTCGAGCACGAGGATGTTGATGTTGCGGCCGCTCGAGAGCACATGGTCCAGTCCGCCGAACCCAATGTCGTAGGCCCAGCCATCGCCGCCAACAATCCACACCGACACAGGCACGAGCGCGTCGGCAAGGCTGGCGAGTGCGAGGGTTCGGGCATCAGCGCTCGCGTCCAGCCGCTCCCTGAGTGTCGCGACGAGCCGACGCTGGCGGGCGATGCCCTCCTCGTCGGCCGGCCCCGGCTCCTGGTCGAGGATCTCCTCAGCGAGGTCGATGCCGACCACGTCCGCGAGTTCGAGGAGCAGTCGCCGGGCCTCCTCCCGCTGCGCATCGGCACCCAGCCGCATCCCCAAGCCGAACTCGGCGTTGTCCTCGAACAGCGAGTTGCTCCAGGCCGGGCCCCTGCCCGCCGCGTCCTTGGACCATGGCGTCGTGGGCAGGTTCCCCCCGTAGATGGACGAGCAGCCGGTGGCGTTGGCCACCACGATGCGGTCGCCGAACTGCTGGGTCAGCAGCTTCAGGTAAGGCGTCTCGCCGCACCCGGAGCAGGCCCCGGAGAACTCGAAGAGGGGCTGCAGCAACTGCGACCCCTTGACGGTGTCGTGCCGAACCGCCGAGCGGTCCACTTCCGGGATCCCGAGGAAGAAGTCGTAGCGCACCCGCTCCTCGTCACGGTGCTCGGCTGCTGGCATCAGGTCGATGGACTTGTGCTTGACCTCGGACTTGCTGCGCGCGGGACAGACATCGACGCAGATGCCGCACCCGGTGCAGTCGTCCGGTGCCACCTGGACCGTCAGGCGGGTGCCCTCCGGCATCTCCTTGCCGCCATAAGCCTTGCTCTTGAAGCCATAGGGCGCCTTCTGGAGATCGTCAGCCGGAAACACCTTCATCCGGATGGCTGCGTGCGGGCAGACGATGGCGCACTTCCCGCAGTCGATGCACAGGTCGGCATCCCACACGGGAATCACGTCCGCGAGACCGCGCTTCTCCCACTTGGCAGTGCCGGTCGGGAACGTGCCGTCGACCGGCAGGGCGCTCACCGGCAGCAGGTCGCCCTCGCCAGCGAGCATGCGCGCGGTGACATCCCGCACGAAGTCCGGTGCCCCTGCGGCAACCGGCGGCAGCCGGTGCAGCGACGACGTGACTGCATCGAAGCGCGGCAGCTGGTGCATCTCCAGCAGCGCACGGTCGACGGCGGCGTGGTTGCGCTCCACCACCGTCCGGCCCCGACGCTTGTAGGCCTTCTCGATGCTCTCCTTGATCAGGTGAACAGCAGTCTCGCGGTCGAGGACCTCGGAAAGTGCGAAGAAGCACGGCTGCATGACCGTGTTGATACGACCGCCGAGACCGACTTCACGCGCGATTCGCGTGGCGTCGACCGCCCAGACATCGAGGTTCTTCTCGACAATCTGTGCCTGCACCTCGCTCGGCAGGTGGTCCCACACCTCGCCGGGCGCGTAAGGGGCGTTCAGGAGGACGGTCGCACCCTCCCGCGCGCTGGCGAGCACGTCGAGCCGCTCCAGCAGTCCGAACTGATGGCAGGCGACGAAGTCGGCATCGTCGATGAGGTACGTGGATCGGATCGGGTCGGGGCCGAAGCGCAGGTGCGACACGGTCACCGAACCGGACTTCTTCGAGTCGTAGACGAAGTAGCCCTGAGCCCACAGGTCGGTGTTGTCGCCGATGATCTTGATGCTCGACTTGTTCGCACCCACCGTGCCGTCGCTGCCCAGTCCGTAGAACACCGCACTGCGAGCCGTCGTCGCCACGCGGAACTGTGGGTCGCGGGCAAGTGACAGGTGAGTGACGTCGTCGATGATGCCCGATGTGAAACGGGGCTTCGGGTTCGCGGACGAGAGCTCGGCGAAGACCGCTGCGACATCCTGCGGAGTGAACTCCTTCGACCCGAGGCCGTAACGGCCCCCGATGACCTTCGCCGTGCGCCCGGACTCCTGCAGGGCCAGCACGACGTCCAGGTGCAGGGGCTCTGCGGGTGCGCCCGGCTCCTTGACCCGGTCGAGGACGGCAATCGAGGTCGCCGTCTCGGGGAGCGCGGCGAGGAACTCCTGGACAGGGAAGGGCCGGTAGAGGCGGATGGTGACCAGCCCGACCTTCTCTCCGGACGCCTGTAGCGCTTCGACGGTCTCCTGCGCGGCCCCGACGGCGGAGCCCATCAGGACGACGATCCGCTCGGCATCCGGCGCACCCTGGTACTCGACGAGGGAGTACTGGCGACCGGTGCGCTCGGCCAGTTCGTCGAACACGGACTGCACCTGGCCGGGGACCGCGTCGTAGAACAGGTTGGCCGCCTCGCGCGCCTGGAAGAACACGTCGGGGTTCTGCGCACTGCCGCGCAGGACGGGCCGCTCAGGGCTCAGGCCCCGCGCCCGGTGGTCAAGGACGTCGGAGTACCGAACCAGCGCGCGAAGATCCTCATCGTCCAGCAGTCGGATCTTGTCGACCTCGTGCGACGTCCGGAACCCGTCGAAGAAGTGGAGGAACGGGACCCGCGTCCGCAGCGTCGTGGCGTGCGAGACCAGGGCGAAGTCGTGGGCCTCCTGGACGCTTGACGAGCAGAGCATCGCGAAGCCGGTCGAGCGTGCCGCCATGACGTCGGAGTGATCGCCGAAGATCGACAGGGCATGGGTGGCCAGGGCGCGGGCAGCGACGTGGATGACCGCTGGCGTGAGTTCACCGGCAATCTTGAACATGTTCGGGAGCATCAGCAGCAGGCCTTGCGACGCGGTGAACGTCGTCGCCAGGGTGCCCTTCTGCAGGGCCCCGTGGAGGGCTCCTGCCGCCCCGCCCTCGGACTGCATCTCGACCACCTGCGGCACCGAGCCCCACAGGTTCGTGCGCCCCGCGGCGCTCCACGCGTCGGCGAACTCCCCCATCGCCGACGACGGCGTGATCGGGTAGATGGCGCACACATCACTGAGGCGGTGGGCTACTAGCGCCACCGCCTCATTGCCATCAAGACATTCCCACGAACCCACATCCGCACCCTTCAGTCGTTGACAGAACGACCCTAGTGCGCGCACACGCGTGCGATAGGGCCATTTGACCCACTCCAGGCGTGATGCGCGCGATACTTGGCGGGCGGCACGGGGCTCGGTGACAACCGCGATGGAGGACGGTTCGGATGAGCGAGAAGGTTCGCGCGGCAGTGCTGATGGCACCGGGCCGGTACGAGATCCAGGAGTTCGATCGGCCCGTTCTTCCCGACGGGGCGCTGCTCATGGAGATCGAGATGTCGGGGATCTGCGGCACCGACAAGCACACGTACCAGGGTGAGACGAAGCAGTACGCCGGGACGCCCGCCGAGACCGACACTCCCTTCCCGATCATCCAGGGCCACGAGAACGTCGGGATCGTTTCGGAGATCACGCCGCATGCCGCCGAGAACCTCGAGTTCTACGGCCAGAAGCTCAAGGTGGGCGATCGCATCGTCATGTGCCCGGACATCGTCTGCGGGCAGTGCTACGAGTGCAAGCACGTCATGGGCTACGTCTGGTGCGAGAACAGCAACTGCTACGGCAACTCGTACTCATCCGCCGACTGGCCCCACCTCATGGGCGGCTGGTCCGAGCAGATGTACATCCGCCCGGACACCTTCGTCTACAAGGTCCCCAACGGCCTACCGCCGCGGATCGCCGTGCTGGCCGAGCTGATGGCATGCGCCGCCTCGCTCGACAAGCTGAAGGAGTTCTCGTCGATGGCGTACGAGGGCTTCAACTCCGGTGACACGGTGGTCGTCATCGGCTCGGGCCCGCTCGGCCTCCTGCACATCGCCAAGGCCGACATGATGGGCGCGGGCCAGATCATCGCCACCGACCTGAGCGAGACGCGGCTGGCCTTCGCCAAGAAGATGGGCGCCGACCACGTCATCAATGTGTCGACGACCTCGTCCGAGGAGCGGATCGACCTCGTGCGCCAGCTGACACGTGGCCGGGGCGCCGACGTGGTGCTGCACATGGCAAACCGTCCGGCGTCGTTCATCGAGGGCATCGAGATGCTCAAGCGGGGCGGCATGATGCTCGAGATGGGCGTCTTCGCCGACACGGGCGAAGTCCCGATCAACGTCCACCGCCATGTGTGCAGCAAGAACATTCGACTCATCGGCCTGACCAACCACCCGTCGACCGGATACGGCCCGGCACTGACGCTCCTGGAGCGCTTCGCGGATCGCTACCCGTTCGACGAGATGGTCAGCCATGAGTTCGGACTCGACGAGGTGGACCTGGCGATGCGCACCAGCATGAGTGCGGAGAGCCTGAAGGTCGCGATGGTTCCCGGGCTGGGTCGCTGACGCTTGGATCGCGAGGTCATGCCTCGGGAGGCGGCACCAGTTCCATGACCCGTCCGCGAAGACGCGCCTTCTCGCTGGACGGCGAGCCCTTCACCTTGACGCTGATGCGCGTCCGATCGGCGCGGAAGAGGTCATGGGAGTACTCGAACGCCAGGCCCTCGGCCGTGCGCGTGGTGCGGGTCACCGAGATGAGCGGTGCACCCTCGTCGATCGCCAGGATGGATGCCTCGTCGGGAGCCGCGGCCACGACCTCGATGTGCTCGACGGCCTCGTCAGGACGCAATCCGTACTCTCGGTCGCACAGCTCGTAGATCGATCCCCCGAGCTCGCGTTCAGGCAGCCCCGGCACCAGTTCCGCCGGGAAGACCGCATGCTCCAAGGAGATGGGCACACCATCGGCGAGCCGGATGCGGACGAGGTCGACGACGAAGTCCGCTTCGGCGATGCCCAATGCCTCGGCCGCGTCGGGACCGGCTGTGTTGACGCTGACGCTGACGACCCGCGAGCCGGCCGTGAACCCCTGGTCGCGCAGCAGCATGGGGATGCCGACGATGCGCGACAGATCGCGCTCGACCTTGGCCGAGGCGATGAAGGTGCCGCCGCCTCGGCCAGGGACCCGACGGACGATCCCGGCCTCCTCCAGCGACGCGAGCGCCTGACGGAGCGTGGACCGGCTGACCCCGAGCTTGACCGCGAGCTCCCGCTCAGCACCGAGCTTCTGGCCGGGCTGGAGGGTGCCGCGCTCGACCATCCCGATCAGCCGACGGCGCACCTCCTCCCCCGTCGGACCGATGCCCGCGAGGTCGTCCGGTTCTGCCTCAGCCATCGTGCCTACATCGCCTCGAGGGCGGCCAGCGACTCCGGCAGTACTTGGCCGCCGTCGATGACCAGCGCCTGTCCGGTGACGTAGGCAGCCTCGTCGGTGGCGAAGAACAAGGCCGCGTTGCCGATGTCCTCCACGTCGCCGAGCCGCCGCTGCGGGATCGACATCTCCATCGCGGCGCGGTACTCCTCGCCCAGCTCGGCGAGACCCTCGGTGACCACATTGCCCGGCAGCACGGCATTCACGGTGATACCCATCGGGGCCAATTCGATCGCGGCCGTGCGCATGAAGCCGAGCTGCGCCGCCTTGCTCGCCCCGTAGTGCGCCCAGCCCGGGAAACCGGTGATCGGGCCGGTGATCGAGGAGGTCAGGATGACCCTGCCATGGCCGGATGCTGTGAGCGCGGGAAGGCACGCCTGGACGGTGAGGAGCGTGCCCTTGATGTTGGTATCGAAGACGCGGTCCATGTCCGCCTCCGTCATCGTGACCAGTTTGGAGTCGGGGAAGATGCCCGCGTTCGCGCAGAGGATGTCGATGCCGCCGAACGCGTCCACCGCTGACTGCGCCATGGCGCGGCACGACTCGGGATCGGCGACGTCGCCCAGGAAGTAGGCGATCTTGCCATCCCCGACCTCGTCCAGCTCGGCAACGGCGCGCTCGGCGTCCTCGCGGATACGGCCGGTCACGAGCACATTCGCTCCGGCGCGTGCCATGACGCGCGCGATGCCCTTGCCGATGCCCTTCGTACCGCCGGTGACGACGACGGTGCGGCCTGCGATGGACGTGAACATCGATTCCCCTCTCACACGGACATTCTGCTCAGGTACTCATCTGCCAGCCGGCAACTGGTGCGCGTGTACTCCTCGCCCATGGACTGCGCCGTCTCCGTGGCCGAGTGCGATCCGATCCACGCGACGAGCAGCATTCGGCGCAGCATGATGAAGGTCGGGAGCTCCGCCTCGTCCTCAGGGGACATCGGGGCAACGGTGCGATAGCCGCGCACCCACGAGTCCACGAGCTCAGGGACATACGGCTCGTGCTCGATGAAGGAGAGCGACGATCCGAGGTCGTACATGAACCAGGACAGGCCGCAGTCGTCGAAGTCGATCACGGTGACGTCGTCGCCCTTGACCAGGAGGTTCGCCAGCCGCATGTCGGCGTGCACCAGTCCGAACCGGTCGGGCCCGGTTCCGTAGGCGGCCAGCCGCTGCTGGATAAGGGCGGCGCAGCGACCGAGGGCCTCTGCCTCGGCGGGCCCCATTCCCATCCCGTCCTGCCAGCGACCCCAGTGACCGTTGTCCCCCAGCGCGGTACCGAAGTCCCAGACGAATCGCGTGAAGCCTGCGGGGCGTTGCCAGCCTCGAGAGTGCCGGTGCAGTCGAGCCGTGATGGCACCGAGCTGCTCGAAGTCCTGTGCCAGCCGGTCCTCTGTCGGCTCCGTGCCGTCGACCCAGGTGAAGCGGACCACGTAGCGCTCAGTGCCGTCAGGCAGGCGAGCCGTCACGACGTCGTCGCCGGACTCTGCCGGCATGAATGCTGGCGTGCGCACGACTCCGTCCGCGCGCAGTGCCGAGATCCAGGCGAGCTCCGAATGGATGGCCTGCTTCGCGTGATAGCCGGTGCGATGCACGCGCAGCACCGATCGGCCCTGCACGGGGTCGTCGATGCGGAAGGTGCCGTTCTCCGAGACGTTGAGCAGGGTGACGTCAGCGGTGGGGTCCAGGCCGTACGCCGAAAGCGCGGCATGCGCGAAGTGCTCGAAAGACGACACCGGATCGTCCACTGACTCTCCCTTCGACTCGTGCGGGACGTTACTGGTCGCGGCCCGTGACCGCAGCCAAAGCCGCACCGACGGCCTGCCGCGCGATCTCCACCGACTCCGTCGATCCGCCGATGTACACCCGACCCGCGGCGCCGATCATCTGGACGTCCACGAGGGTGATGTCGGGCGCCGCCTTCTCCGCCTCATTGGCCGCCATCGCCGCGAAGAGCGCCGGAGTCATCTCGAAGACCAGCAGGCTCTGCCCGGGAAGCAACATGGAGGCCTGGCGGTTCCGGTTGATGATGACGGCGTGCTGATCGGTGACATCCTCGATCACGTCGTGGAAGAGGACGCGGGGACGCAGTTGGTCATCCGGCTTCGCATGGATGCCATCGAGGATGGCTCGGCCCGCCGCCTGGACCTGTTCGAGGTCGTCGGCATGCACCTCGAGCACGCCGAACTGCCGTTCGACGAACAAGATGCCCGGCGCCACCTCCGGCACTGACCGGAGCGCAAGGTCCGTCACTCGCTCGATCGCCAGGCCCGGCGCCACCTCGACGATCAGGGCGTGCTGGCCCGCGTAGGGCGGATACCCGCGTGCGCGCGTCGGTGTCCCGAGGTACGCCGCGAACTGCGGTTGGAGGTCCTCCAGTTGCAGGTAGACGCGAAGCTCAGGTGACGCGGCAGCGGGAAGCCCGCTGGCGGTCACGAGGCGCTGACGCTGAAGTACTTCGCCAGTTCCGCGTGCGGACGCGGGATTACGTGGACGCTGACCAGTTCGCCGACCTGGCTGGCGGCCTCTGAGCCGGCCTCCGTGGCCGCCTTCACAGCGCCGACATCACCGGCGATGGTGACAGCGACGAGGCCGTCGCCGACCTGCTCGCGGCTGACAATCGTCACGTTGGCTGCCTTGACCATGGCGTCGGCCGCCGCGAGCGCAGCGACATACCCCTTGGTCTCGATCATGCCGATCGCGTTGTTGGACATGGTGCTTCCCTTCTGTTGGTGAGGTCGGGTGAGTTCGTGGTGGACGCGCTCACGGCGCGGGCGTGCCGCCATCGTCGATGGAGCCGATGATGAGGGCATCAATGGGCGGCGCGTCGCCGGGGAACCATGACGCGGCCACGGAGCCGGTCGCGACGAGGACCGCCTCCCCGATGCCGGAGCCAAGGACGTCGAAGGCGATGAGGCGGGGGCCATCGGGCTCCACCTCGACCTCGAGGAACGCCCCGTTGGGGATCGACGACACCTTCTTCGTCGCCCAGACGTTGCCGATCACGCGTGCGCGCAGCATGGCTTCTCCTACTCCTGGATCCGGATGATCTCGACGCCCATCGACTTTGCCCGCTCCTTCGCAAGCGGGGTGATCACGACGGTCCGTCCGATGGTGATGGTGGTCTTGGGTCCTGCAGCCCGGACGTGCCTCTCCGTCAGCGCACCACGGTCCACTCGCGTGCCGCTGCTCACGGTGCCGGCGGTCGGGGGTGATCGGTGCGCTGACGGGCTGACGGTCCTCGTCAGCGCTGCGGCGGCCATCTCCTCAGCCACCACCTCGCGAATCACTTCGCGGACGACGTCGCGGATCACTTCGCGCAGCAGGTCGTTGGACACCGGTCCGGTCGTGGACATCAGGCCACCGCCTGCAGGGCTGCCTCGGCTGCCTCGGCCGCTGCGCGCACCTCGGACTCGGTCCCCGTCAGGTAGACCCGGCCCGTGGCGCCCACCATGCGATAGTCCACGACCTTGATCCGCGCGGCCTTCTCCGCCTCGTTCACCGCGAGGATGGCGTAGCTGGCGGGCTGCATCTCCAGGACGAACATCGACTCTCCGGGCAGCGCCATCGAGCCGACCTTGTTGCGGTTGATCAGGAAGGCGTGCTGCCGGTCGATCTTGGGCACGATGCGCGAGGCGAGGATCTGCGGGCGGACCGCGCTGTTGGCTTCGGCGCCCAACTGCTGGAGGGCCGCGTCGGCTGCACTACGCACCGCGCTCGTCGGCCCGTGGATCTCCAGGTAGCCGAACTGCCGCTCGACGAACAGGATGCCCGCGCCGACATGGGCATGCTTCAGCGCGACGTCGGTGAGCGGCTCGATGTCCAGCCCAGGGGCCACTTCGATGATCTGCGCTGCGTAGTCCGCACGCGGCAGGGAGCCGCGGACCCACGTGCCCAGGTAGCACATGGTCTGCGGCTGGAGCCGGTCCAGGAAGATGAAGGAGCGCAGTTCAGCCACGGTGTCAGCCCTTGATGATCTGTCGGAGTTCCTCGACGACGAGCTTGCGGATCTCCTCGCGCAGCTCGTCGGTCCCATCGCCGGGTGAGGTGGTCGCCGACGGCGTCAGGCGCGGTGCGTCAGCCGCGTTGGACGGGATCGGGTAGGGCGGTACGGCGCCAGAAGGTGCGCGCCAGGGTGAGAGCCCCTCGAACGCCGGCATCGGCAGCCGCGAGTCGGCGTTGTACGCGATGCGCGTGGAGTCGACGAGGTGCTTCGGCTCGAGGTTCTCGCCGACGGACGATCCTCCGAAGAAGCCCGTCCCGATCGTCATGGACGGGGCGAGGTTCGTCTCGATCCCCGAACTGCCAAGGCTGCTTCCGACGTTGACGGAGACGCGCAGCACGCGCACCGCAGCCGCGTAGGCCATCACTGTCTCCGCGTCCTCGCTGTGGATTGCCGCGCTGTGGCCGGCGCCGGTGATGCGAAGCACGGCACGCGCAGCGTCGATGCCGCGAGCGGCGCTCGGGACCGTCACCATGCCAAGGACCGGGCACAGCTTCTCGTGAGCGAGCATCTCCTCGGGCACGACGATCGGGAACGGTGCGACCAGGATCCTGGTGTTGACCGGGGCCTTCACCCCGGCAGCGTCCGCGATCTGGCGCGCGGAACGGCCCACCCACGACACGTCGAAGTGCTCGGCCGGGAAGATCAGGCTCTTGACTGCGTCGATCTCGTCGCCGTCGAGGATGTATGCGCCCTCGCGCCGCATCGCCGCTGCGAAGGGTGCTGCAACGCGCTCCTCGACGATCACCACCGACTCGTTCGTGCACAGGATCGAGTTGTCGAACGCCTTGCTCGCGACCAAGTGGCGGGCCGCCAAGGCGAGGTCGGCCGTTGCATCCACGAGCACAGGAACGTTGCCAGGACCGACGCCGATCGCCGGATTGCCGCTGCGATACGCCGCCCGGACCATCGGGCTTCCGCCCGTCGCCACGATCACCGCAACGCGAGGATCGGTCATCAGTGCGTCGATCAACGGAATGGAAGGCTCATCGACGAACTGGATGCAGCCGTCTGGCGCGCCTGCCGCCACCGCGGCGTCGCGCATGACGCGCGCGGCGTCGCTGCACACCTTCTTCGCATACGGATGCGGGCTGATGATGATCGCGTTCCTGGTGAGCAGGGCCAGCATGATCTTGAAGTAGGTCGTCGCTACCGGATTGGTCGACGGTGTCAGGGCGAAGACCACGCCGGCGGGCCGCGGCACTTCGACCATCCGCTGGTCCTCGTGCACCACCGGCGTGACGTAGTCCTGCTGGCCATAGGTGTTCCAGATGCCGATCGAGCAGGCCACGTTCTTCAGCACCTTGTGCTCGGCGACGCCGAAGCCCGTCTCCGCGACGGCCGCCTCGGCAAACTCCTTCGCGTGCTGCTCACCCGCCTCCGCAGCGGCCTTGGCGATGCGCCGCACGGTCTCGATGTCGTAGCTCGCGAACGCCCGCGCCGCCCACTGGGCGCGCTCGACCATCGCGCGCCCGCGCGGGACGCCGGCCGGCTCCAACGGGATCTCGGCGAGCAGTGCGGTCATCGTCCCGACCCCCGAAGTCCCATGACCTCGCGATAGGCCCGCCCGACGGCGATCTCGAACCGGTCGAGAACCTCCTCGGCCACCTCTGGCTTGAGCAGGATGCCGGGCTTGAACTGCAGGACCCGCGGGTCGAGGGTGGAGAAGATCGCCCACACGCCGTTCTCGTAGAGGTGCCGCATGACGTACTTGGCGCCCTGCGGGTCGTTGAACTCCAGTCCCAGGATGACGCCGTTCTGCCGGATGCCGATGAACCAGTCCGGATACTCGGCCTGAATGGCGCGCATGCCCGTGCCGATGAGGTCGGCGATGTAGTGGACCATCGACCGGGTCTCGTCGCGCGAGCAGATCTCCAGTGCCTTGATCGCGGCGATGCAGCCGAGCTCGGCGCCGCCGAAGGTGGAGATGTGGCCGAAGCCGTCCTCGGTGAGCCAGCCGGCCGACTCCTCCTTCACGAGGACGCACGCGATCGGGTACATGCCGCCCGAGATGCCCTTGCCGGTGACCATGATGTCGGGCTCGATGCCCTCCTTGGTGATGGCCCACAGCTCACCCGTGCGCATGAGACCGGTCTGCACCTCGTCGGCGATGTAGAGCGCGTCGTACTCCTCGCACAGTGCCTTGACGGCGCGGAGGTAGCCGGGTTCGGGCAGCGGGAAGCCGTAGGTCGCTGGGATCGTCTCCATGATCACCGCAGCGACGTCGCGGCCCCTCAGCGCATCCTCCATCGCCTCGAGGTCGTTGAAGGGAACGTGTGGGAAGTCCTCGGGCTGGTCGGAGAGGAAGAGCTTGGAGAACCGGTCGTCGCCCGTGCCCACCGCGAGGCCGGTGTGACCGTGATACGCCTTGATGATCGAGACGATCTTGCGCTTCTGCGTGGCGTGCCGGGCCGTCTTGAGCGCGATGTCGATCGCCTCGCCGCCGCCGGAGCCGTAGATGACCTTCGACAGGCCAGCGGGCGCCGACGAGATCAGCGCCTCGGCCAGCGCCGTGCGGGCCAGCGCCGGGAAGTGATGGTTGCCCACGTCGAAGTGCTGCATCGCGACCGTCAGGGCCTGCACGACCTCGGGATTGCGATGCCCGAGGTTGTACGTGCCACCGTTCAGGTGGAGGTCGATCAGGCGCTTGCCGGACATGTCCCAGATGAAGTACTCCTCGCGCCGGTCGATGACCAAGGGCACGCCGGAGTCGATCCAGAACTGGGTCTTGCCAGGGTTCCAGTACTCCTTGGCCTTCTCGAGCACCTCGGCCTTGGAGGAGAACGTGAACAGCCCGTAGTCGTACTCGGGCGCGGCGCTGGCCTGCTCGGTCACCTCCCTAGCATACCGAATAAGCAGACCAAATCAATACCGAAAAAAGGGACCTAAGTCCCGGATTCCCCGCACGAATGCCACGGGCCTGCTCGTAACGGTGTGGTCTCGCGGAGGTTGCCGGGCGGTAAACAGACCGTTTCGGTGTTAAGTCTGGGAGAAAACCAAACCGGAAACACCGGAAGTGCTTGTAACGGTCCAAGGATGGCGCAATACTCCGCCCCAACGTGACCTGCATCACGCAGGCCCTGGTTGGGAGGACGCTTCATGAGCACGAGCAACGTCGAGGACGGGCCGCACGCGCTGCCCGGTGATCATCAGCCCTCGCCCAAGGACCAAGCGCGCCTGAAGGCCGGCGCGGTAGGGCTCGCCGGCGTGCTGTTCATGGCGGTCGCGAACGCCGCCCCCATCACGGCGATGAGCTTCAACGTCCCGATCGCCGTCGGCTACGGCAACGGCATCGCGGTGTCGGGCGGCTACTTCTTCGCCACGATCGTCCTGACCATCTTCACGCTCGGCTTCGTGGCCATGGCCCGCCACGTCACGACTGCCGGTGCCTTCTACGGCTTCATCTCCCAGGGCCTCGGCCAGGTCTGGGGAATGGCCTCCGGGCTCCTGGCCGCCGTGGCCTACATCATCTTCGAGGCGTCCCTGATCGGCGGCTTCGCCTACTTCGCCGCCCAGTACGTCCTGTCCCCGATGGGCCTGACGGTCAACTGGATCTGGATCGCGCTGCTGGCGATCATCGTCATTGCGATCCTCACGTACTACTCGGTGACCCTGGCCGCGGGCATCCTCAGCGTCACCCTGATCTGCGAGGTCCTCCTCCTCGCCACCCTCGGCATCTCGGTCCTCCTCAAGGGCGGCCCGGACGGCTTCGCGCCCTCCGAAACCGTGAGTCCAGCTGCCGGCTTCAACTCCCTCCCTCAGGGCGCGTTCGGCACCGGCGTCGCCGCCGGAGTCGCGGCCATCGGCATCTTCTTCGCCTTCTGGTCCTGGATCGGCTACGAGACCACGGCTGTCTACGGCGAGGAGTCCAAGAACCCCAAGCGCAACGTCCCCCTTGCCACGATGATCGCGGTGGTGGGCCTCGGCCTGTTCTACACGTTCATGTCGTGGATGGTCGTCGTCGGCAACGGCTTCGCGACTTCGGTCGAGGTGTCTGCAGGCGCCTCGCCGATCGACCTGTGGCTGAACCTCGTGAACGCGAACCTCGGCGGCTTCCTCGAGAACATCTACAAGCTGCTCGTCGTGGTCGGTTCGTTCGCCTGCGCAATGGCCTTCCACAACGCCGCCTCGCGGTACATCTACGCGATGGGGCGCGAGAGCATCACGCCCGCAGTGCGGAACACGCTGGGCCATGTGAACCGCAAGCACGGCTCCCCTGCAATTGCCTCGTTCGTGCAGAGCGGGATCACGATCGTGCTGTGCGTGCTGTTCCTTCTCTTCACGAACGTATACGTCCTTGACGCGAACGGGAACCAGGTCGCGACGCCGGACCTGATCCCGTACGTGAACGTCTACGGCATCCTCGCCCTGATCGGCACGGCCATGGTCCTGATCGTGCAGGTCTTCACCTCGCTTGCGGTGATCTGGTTCTTCTGGGTGAAGAAGGTGCACAAGGGCAACATCATCATGACGCTCATCGCGCCCATCATCGGAGCGGCGGGCATGGTCTATGCGCTGTACCTGCTGTGGTCGAACCGCAACTTCGCGGCAGGCTTGGCAGCCGACAGCCTGGTGTTCCAGTGGATGCCCTTCTACGTCATCGGCATCTTCGTGATCGGCGTGGTGTACGCACTGGTCGTCCGGGCAAAGGCCCCGGACATCTATGCGGAGATCGGTCGCACGACCATCGAAGAGGCGCACGAGCGCGTCTAGCCGAGCGAACCGTGTCTGAGGGGTGCATTGCCTGCCGGGCGTGCACCCCTCAGACTTTCATCGTCCGTACGTGAGGAGACCCTGTGCCTGATGAGCTCCGCTGGGAGCCCGACGCCGACGCCGACCCGACCACCTACGCGTACACGTTCGGTGGGGTGGCACCGGTCGCCTCGGTCCGTCCCGGCACCGTCCTGTCTACCTGGACCATGGACTGCTTCGGCGGACGTGTCCGCAGCACAAGTGACCTCGCCAGCGAGGTCTGCGACCCTCGCCTGCTGAACCCGCAGACGGGGCCGTTCTACGTGGAGGGGGCTCAGCCAGGCGACACGCTGGCCGTCCACTTCGTCTCGATCGAGCCACGCGAGGCGTGGGGCGTGAGCAGCACTGTCCCGTTCTTCGGCTCACTGACGTCCACGCCGACCACTGCCATGCTGCACGGGGCACTCCTCGAACGCACGTGGATCTACGAGATCGACCGCGCGGAATCGGTGGTGAGGTACATGGCCGCCGACACGCCGTTCACTGCCGCGCTGCCGCTCGACCCGATGCACGGCACCGTCGGTGTCGCCCCGGCCCTGGGCGAAGTGCGGTCGTCCCTCGCGCCGGGCGACTGGGGCGGCAACATGGACACACCGGAGATGCGCGCCGGCGTGACGTGCTACCTCGGAGTGAATGTCGAGGGCGCCCTGTTCAGCCTGGGCGACGGCCATGCCCGGCAGGGCGAAGGCGAGACCTGCGGTGTCGCCGTGGAGTGCGCGATGGACACCACGGTTGTGCTCGACGTCGTACGCGGTCACGCCACCGCCTGGCCGCGGCTGGAGAGCGACGAGTTCATCATGACCACCGGGTCCGCGCGGCCTCTCGAGGACGCGTTCCGGATCGCACACCAGCAGATGGTGCTGTGGGTGGCCGAGTTGACCGGGCAGAGCACCATCGACTCCTACCAACTGGTCTCGCAGGCCGCATTGACACCTATCGCCAACGTCGTCGACACGAACTACACCGTCGTGTGCAAGGTCCCCAAGTCCATCCTCGGCGCCATCCGCTCCATGGACGGCATGCACGACAAGATGCGGAAGGCCGCAGCACAGTGGCGAGGGTGAGCCGCTTCGAGATCGACCTGAGCCTCGCCGTCGTCCTGTGCGATCGCGCCATCGCGACGGCAGCCGACGACGGCGCGCTCGTCTCGGTCGCCGTCGTCGATGCGGGCGGCCACCTGATTGCCTTTCAGCGCATGGACGGTGCTGAGATCGCGGGGCCCGTTCTGGCTCGCGACAAGGCCTACACGGCAGTCGCGCATCGATGCGCGACGCACGAGCTCACCGCGCTGGTCTCCCCCGGAGCCGACCTCGCGGGGATGAACTCCGCGGACTCAGGCCGGTACATCGCCTTCGCCGGTGGCGTGCCCCTGTGGGACGGCGATCGCGTCGTCGGCGGCATCGGCGTCAGTGGCGGCTCGGCCGATCAGGATCGCCGCTCGGCCGAGTCAGCACTGACGAGATTCGTTGCGGAGCAAGGCGTATGAGCGAAATCGGGGACCGTCGGCCGATCGGCCGGTTCCGGTTCATGGACGAGCAGCGAGTGAACCTCGACGGCTTCGCAGTCACCAATGCCGAGCTCGGACTCGTCGCGTTCGCGTCACCCGCCGACCCGGTGCCCTCCCTTGTCATCGACGGCGGCCGCGTCGCCGAGATGGACTCTCGCCCTGCAGCCGAGTTCGACATCATCGACGCCTTCATCGCTGCACACGGACTTGACCTGACGGTCGCCGAGGAGGCCATGGCCCTGCCGGAACTGGACTTCGCGCGCATGATCGTCGATCCCGCGGTGCCGCGCGCAGAAGTCGTCAGGATCGCGGCGGGCATGACACCGGCCAAGCTCGCTTGTGTGCTCACGCTGCTCCGCCCGGCGGAACTGACGTTGGCCATGACGAAGTGCCGGGCACGTCGCACGCCGAGCAATCAGGCGCACGTGACGAACCGGTCCGACGACCCGCTGCTGCTCGCTGCGGACGCCGCCACCGCGGCGGCCTTCGGCTTCCGCGAGATCGAGACCACGGTGCCGGTACTCGGGGATGCGCCCTCGAACGCGATCGCGGTCAGCATCGGGGCCGCCGTCGGCTCCCCCGGCATCCTTGTTCAGTGCTCCGTCGAGGAGGCGCTTGAACTCGAGATGGGCATGCGCGGACTGGTGTCCTACGCCGAGACCGTCTCGCTGTACGGGACTGAGCAGATCTTCGTCGACGGGGACGACACCCCATGGTCAAAGGCCTTCCTGACCTCCGCGTATGCGAGCCGCGGAATCAAGATGCGCGTGACATCGGGCGGCGGGGCGGAGGCCCTGATGGGCAGCGCCGAGGGCTGCTCGATGTTCTACCTCGAGTCCCGCTGCGTTGCTCTCGCCCGCGCGATCGGCTCTCAGGGCGTCCAGAACGGCGGGATCGACTCGGCCTCGGTCGCCGGCGCGGTGCCGGGAGGCGTGCGCAGCCTCATGGCCGAGAACCTCATGGTCATGGTCCGCAACCTCGAGGCATGCACGGGCAACGATGCGCTCATGAGCGAGTCGGACGTGCGCCGGACCTCCCGCACGCACCCGATCTTCATCGGCGGCTCGGACTTCATCTGCAGCGGCTTCGGGTCCGTCCAGCGATACGACAACATGTTCGGCCCGAGCCAGTGGAACTCCGAGGACATCGACGACTTCCTGGCCATGCAGCGCGACTGGGGCGTGGATGGTGGCCTTCGCACCGCGGCAGAGCCGACCGTTGCGGCCCTGCGCGAGCGCGCCGTGAGTGCCGTCCGCGACGTCTACCGCATCCTCGGACTCGGGGACTTCACCGACACGTGGGCGGCCGAGGCGATCGATGCCGCTGGATCGAAGGACGTGCCGAGCGCCGACCTCATGACGCCGCTGTCGGCCTCTCGGCTGATCCGCGACACCCACGTCACGATGGTCGACGTGATCCGTGCACTCGACGAGGCCGGCTACGAAGAGGAAGCCGAGCGGATGCTCGCGATGCTCAAAGCGCGGGTGCACGGCGACTACCTGCAGACAGCGGCGATCTTCACCGAGTCGATGGAGATCCTCAGTCTGGTCACCGACCCGAACGACTACGCCGGCCCTGGCACCGGCTACGAGCCCACGGCAGAGCGGCAGCGGGAGATCGACGCGATCAGGCAGGAGCGCTCCGTCGACGATCTACGATCGGTGCAGGCAGCACACGCGTCGACCGACCTCCAGGTGATCGGTCCTGCTCGACGCAGCGACGATCCACGCGACGTCGTGATCGGTGTGTCGCCTGCCACCGCCCGGGCGATCTGGCAGACCCTGTGCGGACTCACGGTCGTCGACGCGCTCGACGAACTGCTCGCCGGCCTCGAGGAGGAAGGTTGCGTAGGACGCGTCGTCCGGATGAACGACACCATCGACCTCGGTCTCATCGGCCTGACGGCAGCACGCATGTCCGGCTCCGGGATCGGGATTGGCTTGCAGGCCAAGGGCACCGCGCTCATCCATCGTCGCGACCTCGCGCCACTCGCCAACCTCGAGCTGTACTCCGTGGCCCCGAGCCTGAGCCGGGATTCATATCGACAGCTGGGTATCAACGCAGGCCGCCATGCGAAGGGAGCCACGCCCGAGCCGGAGCGCAATCCGTACTCCGACGAGGCGATCGAGGCCAGGTATCACACCACCGTGGTGTCGCTTGTCGCGATCGAGCGGCAGTGGTGCGACGTGGATGCAGTCCCCGAGGAACTTTCGGTGGTACGACCATGACGCGCGCGAAGTCCGGACGCGAGGTCGACGACATCACTCTCGATGCCGTTCGCGCTGGTGACGTGGACATCGACGACGTCCGCATCGATCCGACGACTCTGGAGCATCAGGCCCAGGTTGCCGAGGTGCACGGCAACCCGCAGCTTGCGGCCAACTTCCGTCGCGCTGCCGAGCTCTCCTCGCTGCCCGACGAACTCGTCCTCGGCATCTACGAGGCGCTGCGTCCGCGCCGATCGACGAAGGAGCAGCTGACGGCAATCGCCGAGGACCTGGACGGGCGAGGCGCGCGGCGCAACGCCGAGCTCGTCCGCGAGGCAGCGGCAGCTTACGAGGCACGGGGCCTGCTGGCGTGAAGCTCGTCGCCGGCATCGACATCGGCAACTCCACCACCGAGATCGTGATCGCGGATGCGAGTGTGGATCCGCCGGCCGTTGTCGCCACAGAGCGCGCACCCACCCGCGGCCTCAAGGGCTCCGCCGAGTCCGGGCGGGCCGCCGCACAACTCCTCGCCCGCGCCTGTCGTCGGCTCGGACTGGATGTCGAGCGGACGTTCTTGACCCCGCAGCGACCCGTGCACACCAGTCGCGTCGACGTCCCGCCCGAAGTGCCTGACCTTGGTCGATTGACCGTCATCTCCCGTGGCGCCAGCACGCCCGCGGGTGCAGGCGTCGGTGTCGGGCGGCCAGTGCCGGTGGACGAGGCGGCGACGAGCCTCGAGGGCGCGGCCGTCGTACTGGTGGCGTCCGACCCGCTCGGCTACCGCACGACTGCCACGGCAGTCCTCCGGTGGCAGTCGGCGGGCGCCAACGTAGTGGGACTCCTGCTCGCGGGCGACGAGGCTGCCCTGGTAGCGGCCCGCACCGAGTTCGACGTTCCTATCGTCGACAGCGTCAATTCTTCCGACGCACTTGAGTGCGATCTGATCGCCCTGGAGGTCGCCGCGCCGGGGCAGCTCGTCGCGACGCTGACCGACTCGGTGTGGCTGGCGCATGCACTCGGGCTGACCGAGGACGAGTCCGGCCACGCCCGTTCGGCCGCGGCCCTGACCCGCAGCCACCGCGACGCTGTCATCGGTCGGGTCGCCGACATGTCCCGTCAACGGGCACGGCCAACGCCCGATCGAGGTTCCATCACCCTGCGCGACTCCACTGAACTGCCCTTGACGGCGGCCCGGTCAGCGCTCGCGAGCACACCACCTCCGTCAGTCCTGGCACTGCGCGCTCCCGGCGGCCCCCTCATGGCGGCTGACGACCTGTGGCTGGTCGACCTCACCGACACGTCTGCACTGCCCGGCGTGCGGGTCGGTTCGGTCGCCGACACCGCCCTCGTGGTCTCCGCGCTTGCGGCCGACGCCGCCTCCGATGCCGGAATCGACGCCTTCCGCGAGGAATGGCCGGGAGCCGTTGACGTCGTGGCGGACGAGGCGACTGCCAGCCGCCGCGGCGCCCTCAGCACTCCGGGCGCCTCGGGCCAGTCCTGGGTGATCGATCTCGGCGGCGGCACCGTCGACGCCGTCGGCCCACACGGCCAGACCATCACAGCGGCCGGCAGCGGCGAGCTGATGACGGCTGCGACTTCGCACGCCCTCGGGATCTCCAGCGGCGCGGCCGAGTGGGTCAAGCGCGGCCCGGCCTCGCGGGTCGAGGCGCCGCACGTGATGTCGGACGAGTCGGGCGAGCGGAGATTCCTCGACGCCGCGGCCCCGCACGGGACCGTGGGCTGGCTGGTCGTCACCGGCCCCAGTGGCAGCCTGCCCTTCTCTCGTACCCTGCCACTGGCCGAATGGCGAACGGTTCGCCTCTCCCTCAAGCGGCAGGTGTTCTCCGACAATGTGGTGCGGATGCTCACAGGGCCGTCGCTGTCGGCTCGACCTGAGTCGGTGATCTTCACGGGCGGACCGGCCGGCGACGACGAACTGCTGGAGACCCTGACGCCCGCGTTCGGCAACGCCTCCGTCGGTCGGGCGCGGGTGGCCGGAACCTTGGACCACCGCTGGGCGGTCGCCTACGGCCTGGTGCTCGTGGGCGTCGAGCAGTCCGCGTGAGTGACGTCACTAGCCCGACGTAAGCGTTTGCAGGTCCGGTCCACGATAATGACACCGTGGACGTCAGCGAGATCCTCCGTCAATACGCCGATATCGCCGCCGAGCAGCCCCTGCTGCTCCTCATGGTCATCCTGGCCATCGGCGGTGCCATCGGAGCCATCAAGATCGGGAGCTTCTCCCTGGGCCCGGCGGCCGTGCTGTTCACCGCCCTGGCCTTCTCCGCCTACGACGAGCGCCTCAAGCTGCCCGTCATCCTTGGCACGTTCGGACTGGCCGTCTTCGCCTATGTGATCGGCGTCGGCGCCGGCCCCTCCTTCTTCACGGCCATGAAGACCGGCGGGCGCGCTCTCGGAGTCGTCATCGGCGGCCTGCTCCTCGGGGCGCTCGTGACCGTGCTCGCCGCCCACTCCCTCGGACTCGAGGGCCCGATCCTCTCGGGCATCTACGCCGGGGCCCTGACCAACACCCCCGCTCTCGCCGCAGCGTCGGAAGCCTGGGCGTCCGACCTGCCCACCGTTGGCTACTCGGTCACGTACCTGTTCGGTGTCCTGGGCATGCTGCTCGCCGCCGCCATCGGCCTGCGCATGGCCGCCCCGCAGAAGGGGCTCGCACCTGTCGTGGAGGACGAACTGCCGCCTCGACTCGACGGCACGACGGTGCGCGTCGAGACGCCGGGCCTGCCCGACCTCGGCACGCTCGCCGAGCAGTACGACCACCACATCGTGTTCTCGCGGATCATGCGCGGCGACGCGCCCGGTCACCCCGGCGACGTCGACATAGCAACCGACGACGCGCTGCCGATGCCCGGCGACATCATCACCGTCATCGGAGACCAGGAGGCGGTGGACCAGTTCACCCAACAGGTCGGGCACCCGTCGAGTGTGGCCCTGACCCTCGACCGATCGCTTGTCGACTACCGACGCGTGGCCGTCTCCAACACGAGGGTCGCCGGGCAGCAGATCGGCGAACTCCACCTGCGGCGGCGCTTCGGCGCGGTAGCCACGCGGGTGCGGCGCGGTGACGTCGACCTACTGGCCACCGACGACCTCGTCCTCCAGATCGGCGACCGCGTGCGCATCGTCGCGCCGCGGCAGCGCATGTCCGACGTGGCGGCATTCCTCGGCGACTCGGAGAGGGGGGCGTCGGCGTACTCGATCACCAGCCTGGCAATCGGGCTTGCGCTGGGCGTCCTCATCGGCCTGCTCCAGTTCCCCTTGCCTGGGGGCGGTCACTTCGCGCTCGGCCTGGCGGGCGGGCCCCTGGTCGTCGGGCTGATCGTGGGCCGGCTGCAGCGCACCGGACCGATCCTGTGGACCATCCCGCACGCCGTCGCCTCGACCCTGACACAGCTGGGCATGGTCATGTTCCTCGCCTACGCGGGATCCAACTCCGGCGCGGCACTGGCCGAGGCACTCGGCGGGCCGACCGGACCGCGTCTGTTCGCGGTCGGCGTGGTGGTCACGACCGTGACCGCGGCGACGATCATCATCGGCGGCCGACTGCTCGCCGGGATCTATGGACCGCGGATGGGCGGCGTGCTCGCCGGCAGTCAGACGCAGCCGGCCGTGCTGGCATACGCCAACGACCAGACCGGCGACGACGCGCGGGTCAACCTCGGCTACGCGCTGGTGTACCCCGCCGCGATGATCGTCAAGGTGATCGTGGCTCCGATCCTCGGCCGCTTCTAACCCCTCCCGCCGAGAGGCAGCCAGTGGTCGCGAAACGGCCCGTTCCGGGCCGTTTCGCGACCACTGGCTGCTTCTCGCGGGTCAGATGGAGAAGTCGCTGACCTGCCAGTCGAATTCCCAGTCGCCGCTCGCGGTGCGCTGCGGCCCCTCGTGGTGATGGTGCTCGTGGCCGAGGACCTCCTGCTCGAGACGGTCCACCCGCGTGAGCAGCGTCGAGACAGCCAGTCCGACTGGATCCGGCGCGCTCGGGGAGTCCTGCTTGGGCCTGGTGTCGGCCTCCGCAGCAATCCCGTGCGCGATGACCTGCCCAGGCACGCCAACCACGACCGAGTGGTCATCGACTGAACGCACGAGTACGGCATTCGCGCCGATGCGGGAGTCGTCACCGACGGTGAGATTGCCGAGCACCTTGGCGCCTGCGCCAATCGTCACCCGGTCACCGACCGTCGGGTGGCGCTTGCCGTGCTCCAGGCTCGTGCCGCCAAGGGTGACGCCGTGGTAGATCGTGACGTCGGCTCCCACCTGCGCGGTCTCGCCGATCACGACGCCCATGCCGTGGTCGATGAACAGCCGTGGACCCAACTGCGCGGCCGGGTGGATCTCGATGCCAGTGAGGAAGCGGGCCGCCTGCGACACCGTGCGCGCCGGAAGGTGCGCACCCTTGCCCCACAGCGCGTGGCTCACCCGATGCGCCCAGACAGCGTGGACTCCTGGGTACAGGAGCGCCACCTCCATCTCGGTGCGCGCGGCCGGGTCACGCTCGACGACCGACGTGAGGTCGCTGCGCATGGTCGCGATCGCGCGAGAGGTCCGCTGCCGCAGTCCATCGAGCACGGTGCGACCTGTGCTCACTCGGACAGGCCGGCGAACAGCGCGGTGGACAGGTAGCGCTCGCCGAACGACGGGATGATCACGACGATGAGCTTGCCCGCGTTCTCTGGTCGTTGGGCCACCTCGCGCGCCGCCCAGAGGGCTGCACCGGACGAGATCCCCACCAGCAGGCCCTCCTCGACGGCCGCACGCCGAGCCATCGCGAGAGCGTCCTCGGCCGCAACGCCGATGACCTCGTCGTAGACCTCGGTGTCGAGGATCGCCGGGACGAAGCCTGCGCCGATGCCCTGGATCGGGTGCGGCCCCTTCGGGCCACCGGCGAGCACCGGCGATGCCGCCGGCTCGACGGCGATGACCTGCACGCTGGGCTTGCGCTCCTTGAGCACCTGACCGACACCGGTGATGGTGCCGCCGGTCCCGACGCCGGCGATGAAGATGTCGACCGATCCGTCGGTGTCGCTCCAGATCTCCTCGGCCGTCGTCCTGCGGTGGATGGCTGGATTGGCGGCGTTCATGAACTGCTGCGGCATGAAGTACTTCGGATCCGAGGCGGCAAGCTCAGTGGCCTTCGCGATCGCGCCGCCCATGCCCTCCGGACCCGGGGTGAGGATCAGATCGGCGCCGTAGCCACGAAGCAGTGCCCGACGCTCCAACGACATGGTCTCCGGCATCGTCAGCACGATCTTGATCCCGCGCGCGGCGCAGACCATGGCGAGCGCGATGCCGGTGTTGCCGCTGGTCGGCTCGACGACCACTGTGTCGGGTCCGATCAGGCCCGCCTCCTGGGCGGCATCGATCATGGCGACCCCGATGCGGTCCTTGACCGAGTGCGCCGGGTTGAAGAACTCCAGCTTGGCAGCAACCTCGGCCCCGGCGCCGTCGGTGACCTTCCGGATCCGCACGAGTGGGGTGTTGCCGATCAGCTCGGTGACGTCATTGGCGATTCTCATGGCGCGATCCTCCCACCCCCCGCGGGCCCCTGCCAGAGAGGGGAGTTGCTACTGCACACTGTTCGCATGAACGACGACGCAAGCCCGGAGCAGCGAGCCGCCACAGCCCTCGAGGCAGCCGGCATACCCCACCGAACCGTCACGCATGGACGGGTGAGCAGCCTGGCCGAGGCGGCCGTGGCGCGGGGCGTCGAGGTGCAGGACGTGGTCAAGACGATCGTGGTCCGCCGGGCGGAGGACGACTACCTCCTGGTCCTGGTCCCCGGCGACCGCACGATCTCGTGGCCGAAGTTGCGCAGCCTCCTCGGCGTCAGTCGCCTTTCCATGCCCGACGCTGCCACCGCCAAGGGTGTTACGGGTTTCGAGCGCGGGACCATCACGCCCTTCGGCACCCTGGCGACGATGCCGGTCATCGCCGACGAGCGCATCCGAGGCAGGCAGGTGGCACTAGGCGCCGGCGGACACGGAGTCGCCGAGGTCGTCGCGGCCGACGACGCCATCACCGCGCTCGGAGCCCAGGTCGCGGACGTCACCGACCCGGAGTGAACGCCTCCAGCACCGACTCGACCACGGTCGACAGCACCAGCGCGCGGGTGTCGTCGTCGGAGTCATCGCCACAGGCCCGCCGGTAGATCGGGCTGCGATCCACCTCGATGTCTCCGTGGCCCGATCCCGGGATCTGAGTGATCTGCGTCGGCCGTTCCTGCTGCTGGAGCCACGCCACCAGGGCGCCATGGCGGTTGCAGGGGCTGGGCTCGCCGCACACGTCCACGATGTCCACGCCTTCCAGTCGCGGCCAAGCCCGTCGGATCAGCCCAGCCGGGCTCTCGACACCGTCGACCATCACGATCCGCCTGACATCGGTGCCGCCGTCGACCAGCGTTGCGGCTATCCAGGATCCCGCCGCGGCCCCGGCCGAATGACCGACGACAACGACCGGTCCGCCGGGCAGCCCCCTCGCAATCCGCTCGGCGACTTTCGTCAGGTACCGCGCGTTGTTGATGCCCTTGGTCCAGTCCCACGCGCTGAGGGCCGGCCGCACGGTGGCGACGCCCGCACGGCTCAAGGATTCCGACAGCACGTGCAGGTGCCGTGGTCCCCGGCTGAAGCCATGGAGCAGAACGGCCGTGCCGAGGCGCGGAATGCCGGGACCCGCTCCCGACGTTGCAGGGGTCACAGGGGGATTATCCGCCCCTCGACAAGGAGGGCCTGCCGTGATCCAGATCTACGGAGCCGAGTGGTGCGGCGACTGCCGACGGTCCAAGCGCCTCCTCGACCGGCTGGGCGTCGCCTACGACTACCTCGAAGTGGACAAGGATGACGGCCTGCGCGATACGGCGGTCGGCATCGCCGGTCGCCAGTCGATCCCGGTCGTCGTGTTCCCCGACGGCACGTTCGCTGTCGAGCCCTCCGACCCCGACCTGACGGCCAAACTCCAGGAGCTCGGGCTCACGGCCTAGCGTCCCGCCGCGCAGGCACTAGCCTTGCGCGATGCTCGGGAGGTCATGGTGAACCAGACAACGGTCCCTCAGATTGCACCCACCGAGGTCGCCGCCCTGCTCGAGAACGGCGCTGTGCTCGTCGACGTACGAGAACCGCAGGAGACGGCGTTCGGCGCCGCCCCAGAGGCCAGTTTCATCCCGTTGCCGTCGTTCACCCTCGAGTCCGTCTCACCGGACGTCGCGGTGGTTCTCATCTGCCGAAGCGGAGCTCGCTCGCAGATGGCAGCGGCGGCGCTCGCACAGCACGGCTTCACGACCTACAACGTTGCGGGCGGGATGCAGGCATGGGCGGCAGCCGGGCTGCCAGTCGTCGCCGCCGACGGCAACCCCGGATTGGTGATGTGAGGGGCTGATCAGTCCGCCGAGGCGATCACGGCATCGCCCTCGGTGCCCTCGTAGGACCGCGGGTCCTCACGCGGCTCGAGGTGCGTATGCACATGAGCGTCGGGCAGCACGGCGATCACCGCCTCCTCCACGTGCTCGAGGAGGTCATGTCCCTGGGTCACGGTCCACTTACCAGGCACGAGGACGTGCATGGACACGAAGCGCTGGCGTCCCGACTCTCGCGTCTGGAGCGCATGGAATTCCAGGTCCCCCGGCGGGTACTCGGCAGCGATCAGGCGTAGGACCTCCTTGACCTGCCCCACCTGGTCCACCGGCAGCGCATGGTCCATGAGCCCATCCAACGCGTGGCGCACGAGACCGAACCCGGTCCACAGGATGTTCAGCGCGACCCCGATGGCCACCAGTGAGTCCAGCGGAATCCACCCGGTCAGCGCTACCAGACCCACCCCGACGATGACTCCGGCGGACGTCCACACGTCGGTCAGCAGGTGCTTGCCGTCGGCAACGAGAGTGATCGAACGGTGCGTGCGTCCAGCGCGCAGGACGAGGAAGCCCACCAGGCCGTTGATCGCCGTGGCAAGCAGCGTGATGGCCAGGCCGATGCCGAGTTCCTCCAAGGGCTGCGGGTGGATCAGTCGCTGGACCGCCGACACGATGATGAGGATCGCCGCCACGAAAATCATCACGCCCTCGGCGCCAGCCGAGAAGTACTCCGCCTTGCCGTGGCCGTAGTGATGGGTCTCGTCCGCAGGTCGGGCTGCGACGCTGAGCGCGATGAGGGCCAGCACCGCCGCCACCAGGTTGACCACGGACTCCATGGCATCCGACAGCAAGCCCACCGAGCCGGTGAGCAGGTAGGCGAACGACTTGAGGCCGATCGTCGCGATTGCCGCAGCGATCGACAGCCAAGCCCACTTGGCCAGGTTCACCTGCGCGCCGGGAGTCACAGGTCAAGACTCCCATCGGTGGCGGGCAGGTCGCTCCCTGAGTCCCCCCGCCGCACCGTCACGTCCCACGTCTGACCGCCGAGGAAGCGGGCCCCGATCAGGTCCCCGGGTTCGAAGTCGATGGCTCGGCACAGGCCCCCCGTGATGACGACGTCGCCCGCCCGAAGGAGCGCGCCTTGCGCAGCGAGCCGGTGACTGAGCCAGGACAGCGCGATGAAAGGATCGCCCATGGCGTTCGCTCCGACGCCGGTCCCCTCGAGCAGGCCATTCCGGCGAAGCTCGAGCGGAAGGCCGGGCAGCCCCTCCATCGGGACAACGGGGCCGATCACGGCATAGGCGGCCGACGAGCCGTCCGCCGTGTTGTCCGCCCAGGAGAATCGGTAGCCGCACCAGATGGAGTCCACCACCTCAAGTGCCGCACGCGCCTCGACCACGAACGCGCGGATCTCCTGCGGGCTACAGCCGTCCACCACGTCCGCGCCCATCACGAGCGCTATCTCCGGCTCGACCTTCGGGTGGATGACGTCGGCCGGCACGCATGCGCCGGTGGCCAGGAGCATGACGTCGGTCAGCGGCCCGAAGTTCGGGTCGGCGATGCCCATCTGCTCCCGCATGGCTGCCGACGTGTACCCGAGCTTCCACCCGGCGACCTGCTCCCCCCGAGCCAGCCGAGCGGCGGTGATCTCCTGCTGGACCAGATAGGCCTCGTCATCGGCGATCCGGTCCGGTCCGGTGAGGGCCGGGATGCAGTGACGCCCGCGCCTGGCCTCGAGGATAGAGATGGCCAGTTGCGACGTTCGATCAGGCACGATCGACGGGGATGCCCTCGTCCGGGGCAGTCGTCCGCAGCCTCAGGTCCCTGTCAGCGGGCACCGCGCAGCAGGACTGGACGCGGACGCGTCCACGGATCGTCTGGATGACCAGCACGATCGGGGCGATGAGCGCCACGGCGGCCAACAGGTACGGCATGCGGCGATGCTACGCCCAAATCCACGGGTGTCCCCTCATCGCAGGACGCCCTCATCCGAATCGGACGAAGTCGCGAGGTGGACTCCCCACTATCCTGATACGGTCCCGCCTATTCCGCCGAGCCCGAGCGTCGGGCACCGGTGACAGCTTCAAGGAGGAAGTACATGGTTTACGGACCGGTCGATGTGGTCATCATCGGATTCCCCGGCAACAACTTCTCCGGTGAGATCGTCCCTGCGCTGCAGGAACTCATCCAAAACGGCACCGTCCGGATCCTCGACCTGCTCTTCGTGCTGAAGGATGCCGAGGGCAACGTCGCCACGATCGAGGCTCAGGACCTCGACGGCTCCGGCGCGGGCTTCGTCGACATCGAGATCACCCAGCCCGGCGCGCTCAACCACGAGGATGCCGACGAGGTCAGCGAGGACCTGCCGCTGAACAGCTCGGCGCTGCTCGTCGCCTTCGAGAACACGTGGGCGGCCCGCTTCGTCGGTGCGGTCTTCAACGCCAATGGCGTCGTCATCGACAACATCCGCATCCCGGCGGCTGTCGTCCAGGAATACGTCGACTCGCTCTAGTCACCCACTTCACGAACTGAGAGGAACGATCATGGGACTCATGCGCATGGCCGCTCGCACGGCAGTCGTGGCCGGAACCGCCACCGCCGTGTCGGGCCGCGTCGCCCACAAGCAGGCCGTCAAGTACGACCAGCAGGCACAGCAGCAGGAGGCCGCGGCCGCGGCTGCCGCTCCGCCGCCGGCCGCGGCTCCGGCCGCTCCGGCTGTCGATCCGCAGATGGAGCAGCTGCAGAACCTCGCGAACCTGCACAACCAGGGCGTGCTGTCTGACGAGGAGTTCGCGGCGGCGAAGGCCAAGGCCCTCGGCATCTAGGTTCGTCACCGCATGGACGAGCAGGCGCTCGAGCCATACTCACGGCTGGCAGGGGTCTACGACGAGATCGTCGTGGACCCCTGCTTTCCGTTGTGGGCCGAGTTCCTCGACTCGGTGTGGCGGCAGGACACGGACGGCGTCTCCACCGTCCTCGATATCTGCTGCGGGACCGGCCTGCTGGCGGCCGAACTGGTGGGTAAGGGCTACCGGGTCGTCGGGATCGATGCGTCCGAGGCCATGCTCGCCCGAGCCCAGGCCCTGCTGGGGGTTGATGTTCCGCTGCTGAGGCAGACGCTTCCTGACCTACGGGTCGAGGGTCCGTTCGACGCCGCGATCAGCACCTTCGACGGCCTCAACTACCTGCCGCCAGCAGACTTCAGCGCGACCCTGTCGGCTATCGCGGCGACGCTGCGCCCCGATGGCTGGCTCGTCTTCGATCTCCACACGGACGCCATGCTGCAGCACGTCGCCAACAACTCTGTCATCTCGGGCGAGACGGACGGCAACGGCTTCGTCATCACGAGCGACGTGGATGCTGCGGCGCGTACCTGCAATGCCCGGATCGTCGTCACTTGCGGAGCGGACTCCTTCGCCGAGGAGCACCTCCAGTACTTCCACTCCGATGATGCGGTGCACCAGGCGCTCACCGCCGCAGGGTTCGGGCACATCGAGGTCGTCGACGAGTACACCCCCGCCGCCGCCTCGGCGACCACGCTCCGTGCCACCTGGGTATCACGCAAGGTCCAGTTCGATGCCCCATCCCGCCCGCGGAGTGCCTAGCCTGAACTAAAGCACCAGCGGTGGCCTTTTCGGACACGTCACTTGGGGGTCGGCATGAAACCCCGCAACCGCTCGTCTGACCACGCCGCGCACATCAGCGACCCCGAGTACCTGCGGCACTCGGTCGGTCCTGCACCCGAGGGTCCCCCGATCCCGCCACTCTCTCAGCCCATCATGGGCATGCCGGGCTCCGTCTGGAGCATGGCCGGCTGGTCGATCCTCGGCGCCGGTCTGCTCCTCACCGCGATTGTCCTGCCGCTCATCCATCCACCCGCGTTCCCCGTCGATCTCGCTGTGGGTGCGGGCCTGCTCGTCACTGCCGCGCTGGTGGGGGTCATCGGTCGGACCCGCGTCCCCAAGTGGTGGCTCTATGCCACCGTCGTGGGCTGGATCACCATCACCTGCTGGCTGATCATCGGGGCAACCCACGAGGAAACGGGCGTCCTGCTCTACGGCTTCATCATCTGCGCCGTCTACGTCGGCTACTGGTTTCCGCGGCCACACGTCTACGCCTTCGTGGTGGGGTGGACGCTGGCCACTTTGTTGGTGATGGTGCCGAAAGGATCGTTCGAGCACATTGCCATCACGTGGGTCGCCGCGTTGTCCATCAGCGCCCTGCTGGCGGTATTCCTCAACATGCTCAACCGGTACGTCCAACGGCAGGCGGTGCGCGACCCGCTCACCGGCCTGCTCAACCGGGCGGGGCTCCAGACCGTCCTTGACCCCCTCGACGCCGCTGCAGTGGAGGATTTGTCGCCGCTGTACGTGGTCATGGTCGACCTTGACGGATTCAAGGCAGTCAATGACGACCAGGGGCACGCCGCCGGCGACCAGCTCCTGGTCGACGTGGCACATCTGCTGCGAGGACGGGTGCGCCGCCGCGACATCGTCTGTCGCTCCGGTGGCGACGAGTTCGTCGTCCTCCTGCCCACCACGAGCAAGGACGACGCGGAGGGCGTGATCGCCAGGGCCGTGAAGGCGTTCCCCATCGGCTGCTCGTACGGCGTCGCCGAGTGGATCTCCGGGCGGACGTTCGACGAGACGGTGGCGAGCGCGGACCGGCTCATGTACGAGCACAAGACGATGGGCGCTTCTCAGGGCAGTGAGAACCCCCACCATCCCACGCTGCCATCCGATCGATAGGCCGCGCAGGCACTGTTGCCGACCTACTCCCCTTAGGCTTAACTCTCCACAGGGATGCGGGTGTGGACGAGAGCAGGGACCAGGACACAGATGGACGACTCGACGCCGGGTGCGGATCGAGGCGTTGGGTTGTCACGAGTCTCCCGGCGCTCGGTCCTGCGGGCGACCGCGGGCGGTTTCGGTCTGTTCCTGGTCGGCCAACTGGGCGGGACCCGGTGGGTAGTGGAGGCGGCAGCCCAGGCCGGTGGACCCGGAATCCTGAACCCACGGAAGATCCCCAAGTTCCAGGTGCGCCTGCCCATTCCGCCAGTGATGCCGACCGCGCAGATCGGCACGACGTGGAATGGGGCACCCGTCGACTACTACGAGATCTCGGTGCGTCAGTTCACCGAGCAGGTGCTCCCGCCGCCGCTCCCCCGCACGACCGTGTGGGGGTACGGCCCGGCTGCGAGCGCCCACGGTGCCCTGCCCCCCGAGCACAGCGCACCGTCGGCCACCATCGAGGCTGAGGTCGGCCGCCCCGTGCGGGTCAAGTGGATCAACGACCTGATCGACGACCAGGGCCACTACCGACCGCACCTACTGCCCGTTGACCCCTTCCTGCACTGGGCGAACCCGGGTGCAGGACTCAAGGGGTCGGACGACTACCCCGCGGACGGGACCGATCCAGGCCACTACGGAGGCCCAGTCCCGCTGGTGACGCACCTGCACGGGGCCACGACGGTCGGCGACGAGAGCGACGGCTTCTCCGAGGCGTGGTTCCTTCCCGACGCCACCAACATCCCGGCCGGATACGCCCGGCACGGCCGCTGGTTCTCGTTCTTCCGTCGCAAGGCGCGCAGCAAGTTCGGCGTGTGGTGGGCTCGCGGGTCAGCCGTCTTCCAGTACCCGAACGACCAACGGGCGAGCACGTCCTGGTTCCATGACCACACCCTCGGCATCACCAGGCTGAACGTGTACGCCGGCCCCTTGGGCTTCTACCTCCTACGCGGCGGACCCGCCGGCGACGATGCGGTGGTCGACACCCGCACGGGGCAGTCCGCCGTGCTTCCCGGACCCGCCCCGCGACTCGGGGATCCCGCGGAGGCACCGGTCCACGAGTTCCCGCTGGCGTTCCAGGACCGTTCCTTCCGCGAGGACGGATCCCTGTTCTACCCCGCGAGCCGTGAGTACTTCGACAGGATCAACGGTCCGTATCAACCGACCACTGACATGCCGCCCATCTGGAATCCCGAGTTCTTCGGCAACACGATGATGGTCAACAGCGTGTCGTGGCCTTGGCTCGCGGTCGAGCAACGGCGGTACCGTCTGCGCACGCTCAACGCCTGCAGTTCCCGATTCCTGATACTGGACTTCTCTTCGATCCCCGGGGTCTCGGTGTGGCAGATCGGCTCCGAGGGCGGGTTCCTCGCCGCTCCGGTCGACCTCACGAGTGGGCACGGCAGCCGACTCCTGCTGGCCCCCGCTGAGCGCGCCGACGTGATCGTCGACTTCACCAACGTGCCGATCGGCAGCCACGTCCTCCACAACGTCGGCCCGGACGAGCCCTACGGCGGTGGCGAGCCGCACAAGGACTTCACGCCGGCTGACCCCCGCACAACGGGTCGGGTGATGGAGTTCCGGGTCGGACCCATCGACGGCGTCGACAACAGCACACCGCCTGCATTCCTCGGGCTGCCAGCAATCGCCGACCTCAGCGGCGGCAAGCGGCGACGCGTCGCGATGATCGAGGAGACCTCGACCACCTACAAAGACGCTCCGATCGCCGCATACCTCGGAACGGTGGACGCCGATGGCCACTGGAAGCAGTACGACTGGGGGCAGCGGGTCACGGAGACCCCGGCCGCTGGCGCCGTCGAGGTGTGGGAGGTCTACAACACGACGATGGACGCCCATCCGGTGCACCTGCACGCGGTCTACTTCCAAGTCGTCGACCGCCAGCCGATCAAGGTCGACGAGGACAGCCGCGTGGTGACGCTGCGAGGGCGTTCGCGCCTGCCGGGCCCGGCCGAGCACGGCTGGAAGGACACCGTCATTTCCTATCCCGGCGAGGTCCTGCGGCTGCGCATGCGCTTCGGCCAGCCAGGCACCTACATGTGGCACTGCCACATCCTTGAGCACGAGGACAACGAGATGATGCGGCCGATGCAGGTCGGTCCCACGCAGCCCGGCCAGCCCAATCCCAAGCCCGCGCACAACAAGCAGCCGGATCCGGGCACGACAGGATCCGGACATGTGCACGGTTCGATGAACTAGCCCGGCGTCCAGCTCGGACGGCAGCTGAGCTGGCTACCTGCGCGCACGACTCAACGCCGGCGCGCGTCCTCGATTGCTGAAGGCAGAACCGTCATGTCGTCGATGACGATGACACCTGGGCGCTCGAGCTGGTCCTTGGGGGTCACACCCGCGGCGTAGGCGATGACTGCCATCCCCGCAGCGAGCGCAGCAGTGACACCAGCCGCACTGTCCTCCACCACGATGCAGTCGCCGGGAGCGAATCCCATCGCCTGCGCTGCATGCAGGAACAGGTCGGGGTAGGGCTTGCCCCGCGGTACTTCGGTCGCGCTGTAGATGCGCCCCTCGAACCTCGACAGCAGGCCCGTGATTGCCAGTGTGTGCGCCATCTTGTCGTGGCTGCCGCTGGAGGCGACGCAGGTCGGGACGGTGAGGGCGTCCAGAGCATCGAGTATGCCGGGCACGGGCGTCAGGCCGATGTCGAATGCCAGTCGGCAGCGACGTTGGTAGTCCTCGTCCCACGTATCGGGGAGCGGCCCGCCGATCAAGAGCTCGACCTCGGCGACGAACTCCCGGTGCGGAGTTCCGACGAACCGTCCGATGAGATCCGCACGGGAGATCGAGATGCCGAGTTCTCCGAGCATCTCCTGCCGGACATCGATGAGCAGGTGCTCGCTGTCGACCAGCACGCCGTCGCAGTCGAGGATCACCAGTCCGGGCCTGCCGTCCGAGTGCATGCGCACACCATTCCACCTCCATTGGGGGGGCCGGTGATCCTCCCGGGGCCACTACATCTGCGGGATGCCGCCCACCCAACCCTCGGCGAACCAGGACTACCCCGTTTTAGGGGCTGACAACCCCTCATTCGGGGCTGCCCAAAACCCCTCACGTGGGCGATCTTGTATGTGGGTTACCTCGCCTTTACCTGTTCTTTGGCATTGGGCGAGGGACGGGGAATCGGGGAGAACCATGAAGAGCATTGCTTTGTCGCGCGCGGCCCACGGTGCTGAGGGACCGCAAATGAGGGGAACCGGATTCGGGCGCCGTGGCCGTCGTGTCGCGGTGGTCGCCGGCACGGCAGCAGTCACGGTGCTGGGCCTGCTTGTCGTGGGGCCGGCGCAGACCGCGTCGGCGGCCGTTCCGGCCTTCCCGGACAACATCATCGTCTTCCCTGACCGGGACTTCGTCTCGGTGCTCGGGTACCAGGGACGGGTGGGACAGACCGCCACAGTCGAGGTCACCCGGCCGGGGGTGGGCATCATCGGCTCGGCCACCGCCGTGGTCAAGGCCGGAGACCCCGCCTTCGAGGTCAACCATCCCGGAGGGGTGTGCTGGGGCAACGGCACCAACCTTCAGGTCACCCCGGACATGCAGCCCGGCGACGTGGTCTCCCTCCGATTCGGCGCCAACGCCGCGGGTGACACCCGCGTCCAGGACGCCTTCGCCACCAGTGGCGCCGTCCAGGCCGGTGCCACGGTCACCGTCAGCGGCCACATCGGGGCCGGCGTGCCGCAGGCCAACGTCGAGGCACGCATCATCGAGCCGCTCCTGGTCAGCACGAACATCGGCAAGCGCGACGTGCGCGCCCTGCCCGGCCCGCTGACGCCGGCTGCCACAGGTGGCTACTCCTCCTCTCTTGAGTTCCCCACCGCCACGACGTATAGGGCGACGTGGGTCTTCGACGATCCTGACGGCGCCGGGCCCCTCACGGGTGCCGACAACGCGACCATCGTCGCCAATGCTTCCCTCGGCCCGCGCATGATGACGTGGGAGACCGTCGACCTGGCCGGCAACCGGCAGGGCCTGACGATCGCCGAGTTCAACACTCCTGGCGGCCCCGGCTTCGGCGGCTGCCCCAACGGCCCCTTGGCCTCTGGCCCTGCCGGACCGACAAATGTCGTCGCAGCCAGCGTGGCGGGCGGCATCAAGCTGACCTGGACGCCCGCAGTGGCGATTCCGGGCACGCCGGCGATCCTGGGATACCGCGTGCACGCGGTGTCGCAGACCGTCACCAACGGCGAGCAGCTGGAGTTCGGCAAGCGCATCGCCGGACAGGCCGCGACCGGAACCACGATCACCGGCCTGTCCGCCACGGACACCTACGACATCGAGGTCGTGTCGGTGAACAGCGTTGGCCAGACCTGGCCGCCCATCCACGCGGCCCCTGTCACCGATGTGACTCCCCCCATCATCACCGCGTCTCCCAACGGTGGATCCTTCGCCACGCCGCGGTCGGTGGCACTGACGTCCAACGAGGCCGGCTCGCAGATCTTCTACACCACTGACGGCCTGAGCCCGCTCGACGCCGCCGGGGATGTCACACCTGCGGCGAAGCTCTACACGGCGCCGTTCACCGTGTCGACGAACACCACCCTGCAGTACGTGGGCTTCGATCCGACCGGCAACAAGTCGCCTGTGGGCGTCGCGACCTTCACCATCTCGAACACGCCCACGCCTGTTGCCCCGACAATCAGCGCTGCAACCGTGGGCAATGGCTCGGTCACTCTGACGTGGGACTCTGCGGATCCGTCCATCACGCTGTATGGCATCCAGATCTACAGCGCAGGCGGGACCACGGTCGGTCCGCTGGTGGAGACCCCCAACAAGACGATCACCATCAGCGGTCTCACGCCGAACACCCCCTACTACGCCACGGTCAAGGCCAAGAACGCCAACGGCTATGGCAACGAGTCGTTCAGGTTCGGTCCGTTCGTGCCGACTGGCTCCGTCCTTGCCAACGCCGGACCCGACCAGACGATCGTCCGCGGCGTGACGGCGACCACGGTCAGTCTCACCGGCGCCGGATCCACGGCTGGAGCCACGTACTCCTGGCAGCAGATCCTCAACGGGGCGAATGATCCCGACAAGGTAGCGATCACCGGGGCGAACACGCTCACGCCGAGCTTCATCCTGCCGCTGTACTCCTACCCGCAGACCAACGTGGTCCGGACCTTCCGCCTCACGGTGACGTCGGCAGCAGGTACGGCAGTGGATGACGTTCGGATCATCGTGGTCCCCGACCAGGTGTCGATCGGCAAGGCGACGTTCAAGGTCGGCGACTTCCGGGTCACCGGCGGCGGCTCGCTCGTCGGCGCCACCATCAAGCTGCACACCGGCAGCCTCACCGGTCCGGTGCTCGGCACGGATGTGGTCGCTGCCGGTGTCCCGGCCGGGACGTTCTCCATCCGACTCCGCAGTCCGCAGGCTCCGGCCAGCAACCCGGGGATCGTCTGGGTTGAGTCGTCCGCAGGCGGCACCGCCGGGCCGTTCACCGTCCAATAGTCGTACGCCTTTCCTATCCCCTGAAGTGGTAAGGGCCGGCACCCCCGTGCCGGCCCTTACCCAGGCCACTCGTGGGCGCGCCTTGCGCGGAAGGCCCGGGCGACATACGGGATCGCGACTCTCCCTTGGCCGTCAACCGCGGCCTCCACGAGATGCTCACGCAGGCGCCGAACCAGGTCTGCACGTGATGCATCGGTCAGGGCGATGACGTAACTGCGGGACAGGATCATGTCCACGACATCGCCTGCCGACAGATGATTCGTCCACGGAACGACGAACTCCTCCCACGGGCCGAAGGGCGCCAGCACCACCGGCTCGTGCTCGGAATCCGGGTTGGTGCCGTACTCCTCGAGCAGAGCCGAGAGACCGGCGATCCACGGGTCCGCCTCGTCGCGGTCGTTCCAGACCAGTCCGAGGGTTCCTCCCGTCGCCAGGACCCGCGCGACCTCGACGGATGCAGGCGCAGGGTCGACCCAGTGCCACGCCTGCGCAACCACGACCGCGTCCACGCAGTGATCAGGGAGGGGGATCGTCTCCGCGCTTCCGGTCAGCACGGTCACGGTAGGCAGCTTGCGTCCGAGGACTGCGCGCATCCCCTCTGACGGCTCCACCGCCACCACTTCCTCGCACCGACCGACGAGTGACTCGGTGAACTTCCCGGTCCCGGCGCCCAGGTCGAGCACTCGACGTGGACTTCCGGAAAGCAGCCAGTCCACCACCTCGGGGGGATAGCCAGGTCGTCCGCGGTCGTATGCCTCGGCCACTTCACCGAAGCGCTGGCCGTTGGGATCGTTCGCCGGCATGGGTCGAACCTAGTCCGCGATCACGCAAGCGGGGTAAGAGCCGGTGGCGGATCGCGATGACCCGCACGTTCGGCCCCGATCCCTGCGGCGACCACGAAGACGATGCCTGCCAACTGCATTCCGTCGGGAATCTGCGAGAGCAGGATGACGCCCCAGACCGTGGCGATCGCCGGCTCCAGGGCCATCAGGGTTCCGAATGCGGCTGTAGTGAGCCGCCGCAGTGCGAGCAGCTCCAGCGCGAACGGGATGACCGGCAGCAGGATCGCCAGTCCGATCGCCTGAACCATGACGCTCGGCGTGAGGTTCCCCCATGCCTGCGGCAGTCCGATCGCCGTCGTGGCAATCGCAGCAACCGGAATCGTGATTGCCAGACCTTCCAGGCCATTGAAACCGTCGCCCATCACCTGGGTCAGCAGGATGTATGCGGCCCAACCGCAGGCAGCAAGAAGCGCAAGTCCCACGCCGATGAGATCGACGTGACCGCTCCATGGCTCCGTCAGCATCAGGACTCCGCCGAGCGCGATTACCGGCCAGATCAGTCCGCGACGACTGTGCGCACGGAAGACCGCAACGCTGAGAGGACCAAGGAACTCGATCGCCACGACCGTCCCGAGCGGGATCCGCTGCAGGGCGAACTGGAAGGCAACCGTCATGAGCGCCGTCATCAAGCCCAGGACGATCGGCACTCGCAGGTCGTGCAGCGAGTACTTGCGCACCCGCGGTCGCGCAATGATCACGAAGATCACTCCGCCTGCGAGAAGCCGCAACCAGGCCGTTCCCCCCGGACCGACCTCGTCGAACATCCGCGTGGACAGTGCTGCACCGAGTTGGACGGTGACCATTGCCGTGACGGCCAGCGTCCACGCCGGCACTCGATCAGTCACGCAGGTCTCCTCGTCGCGGCCGCTCGGCCAGACCCTGACTCTACGGGGTGACCGATGTGCCGATCGATTTGGGGAAAACCGTTGGTAATACTTGTGTTTCTGGGAGTTCACGACTACACTCGAACACATGTTCGATTACGTGCCAGCCCCCACTGCGATCACCGTTTCTCCGGTGGCGTCGCGTCGCGACGGCTGGCATCCGCTGGCGCCGATCGGAATCCAGGACCGTCTCCTGCTGCAACTCGAGCCGAGCGAGCTTAACTCGGACGAGGCCCTTTCGGCACTTGTCGCACTGCAGGAGCATCGGGCACAGCTTGATGCACTCGAAGTGTCGCTGCTTGTGCGGGCCGCAGGCGCACGTCAGGTCGTCCGCGACGTACTGGTCGACTCAGCCGATTCCGTAAACGCCGGCGCTCGGGAACTGGCGATCGTCGACGAGGTCGTCGATGAGATTGCGTGCGCGCTTCGGCGCCCGCACGGCGTGGTCCAACGACAAGTGCAGCACGCTCGACTACTCAATGGGCCGCTCGCGCGAACTCGTCGAGACCTGGGCGCGGGCCTGATCACGCTCCAGCACGCGTGTGCGCTGGCAGAGCAGGCCGACCGAATGGCCAACGCCCTCCGTGCTGTTGATCCCAACTCGCACTCCGACGCTGACCTCGCGCTCGCAACGGCATGCGAACGACTTCAGGACCGCGTTCTCTCCCACGCCCATCACGAGACCCCCGCACAGACGCGAACGCGGGCACGACGCGCGGTGGTCTCAGTCGATCCCGCCGGCGAGAGGGTGCGCCGCCAACGCGCGCGCCGCGGCTGCGACGTCACCGGCTACGGGATCGGCGACGGACTTGCGATCATCGAGGCCCGCCTACCGGTCAGCGCTGCGGGGCTGGTCCTGTCGACGGTGGACGCCAGGGCGCGGGCCAGTGTGTCCGAGGGACGCACTCGTGATCCCGAATGGCTGGCTCGCCACGGCCTCGACGCAAGCGCCACCCTCGGGCAGTTGCGCGCAGCCGCCTTCGTCGACCTCATGCGCTCGGACTTCGTGGAACCCGGTGAGACGGGCGGTCCCGCCACCTGTCTGGACGTCGAGGTGCAGGTCCTCGTCGACGCGGCCACCCTCGCGGGACTCGATCCTGATGGCGTCGCATGGGCACGGGTCGGCAGCGGAGCCCTGGAGGCATTCGGGCGCGAAGACCTCCTTCGATTGCTTACGGATCCGACGACCCACGCCACGATGCGCCGCATGGTGATCGACCCGACCTCCGGTGCGCTGGTGGACCGTGGTGCCCAGCGCTACCGGATCAGTTCGTCCTTGGCAGCCTGGATTGCTGATCGTGACCAGACCTGCCGCTTCCCGGGCTGCTCGCGTCGATCAGACCGATGCGACGTCGATCACGCTGTCGACTTCGCCGATGGCGGGCCGACAGTTATCGGCAACACCGGCGCGTTGTGCCGCCGCCATCACAACCGCAAGACCCATTCAGGCTGGTCCATCAGCGAATCACAACCCGACGGGTCGTGCACCTTCACCTCACCGACCGGGCGCATCTACCGACACGTGCCCGTCGAACTCGTCCCGAGACCGGCGCCACCGCCACCGACCCCGAAGCCTCCGCCGCCAGGATCAGTCGCTGCGTGGCGGCCTGGCGATCCAATGCCGTTCTGACGCAACCCTCGTCGGTCTCGGTGCTGTTGACACCCACATACTGCGTGCTTAGCGTGACTGACGTGCTACGCGTGCGCACTTCCGCCCTCCATGAGCGGCCTGTCTCGACCACGCGGCACGGCCGCTCGGCGGCTGGCCTGAGCGCTCGCACAGACCACCGAAGGAATCGATCGTGACCGAGACGACTGTGACCGGAACGATCAACGATGCCAACGCCGTCGAGGTGCACGGCCTGACGAAGACCTTCGGCACCGTCGATGCCCTTCGCGGCCTGGACCTGACCGTCCCGACCGGCAAGGTGACCGGATTCCTCGGCCCGAACGGCTCGGGAAAGTCCACGACGATTCGCATCCTCCTCGGTCTCCTGCGGGCTGACGGCGGTCGCGCAACAGTGCTCGGTGGCGACCCGTGGGCGGATGCGGTGCGCCTGCATCGCTCCATCGCCTACGTGCCCGGCGACGTCACGCTGTGGCCCAACCTCACTGGAGGGCAGGCGATCGACATCCTGTGCCGCCTGTCCGGCCCGCTCGACCCGAAGCGCAAGGCCACGATGCTCGAGCGCTTCGACCTCGATCCGACCAAGAAGGCCCGCGCCTACTCCAAGGGCAACCGGCAGAAGGTCGCACTCGTCGCCGCGCTGGCGTCCACCGCGCAACTGCTGGTTCTGGACGAGCCAACCTCCGGCCTTGACCCCCTGATGGAGGCGGCTTTCACCGAGTCGATCACGGAGGTGAAGGCCGAGGGCCGCTCGGTGCTCCTGTCCAGCCACATCTTCGCCGAGGTCGAGCGGCTCGCTGACCAGGTGACGATCATCCGCGACGGTACGACGGTGGAGTCCGGCACGATCGTGCAGTTGCGGCACCTCACCCGAACCCAGGTCACCGTGGTCCTTGACTCAGGAATCGGCGAGCTCGCCAGCATGCCGGGGGTGCACGACCTGCAGCGACTCGAGGGCCACGTGGCCTTCGCCGTCGACGACGAAGCACTCCCCCAGGTGCTGGCGGTCGTCGCGGCGCTCAACCCTCGGTCACTCGTTGCCAACCCGCCATCTTTGGAGGAACTGTTCCTTCGCCACTACGAACCCGAACTGGCCGCCATCACCGGTTCTGAGCTATGACGGTCGCGACGCAGTTGGAGAGCCCGGCGGGGCTGCCAGTCGGTCAGCGTCCGGCTGCGGACACGCTGGCTGGCACCGGCACGATGCTCCGACTCGTCGTCCGTCGCAACCGGATCCGGCTGGTGGTCTGGTGGCTGGTGATCGTGGGGCTGTTCGCCTACGTCGAGGTGTACTACAAGGACATCTTCAAGGCGCAGGCCGCGCTCGACGACTTCGCATCGATCAGCAACGTCCCGTCCATCAAGGCCCTCACCGGGCTTGCCGCCGCACCGGCAACCATGGGCGGCGCCGTCTGGACGAAGATCTGGATGACTTGCGCGCTCATGCTCGCGTTCGGCGTGGTCTTCCTCGTGACGCGCAACGGCCGAGCCGATGAGGAGGCAGGGCGCACGGAGTTGCTGCGCTCCCGCGTGCTCGGGCTGCACGCCTACTCGCTCGCCTCGTGGCTGGTCACTGCTGTCCTGTGCATCTTGGTCGGTGTCGGCGTGGCCGTGGTGTCGATCGCCGGTGGCCTCGACCCAGCGGGATCTGGCCTCACCGGGTCACTCGTCCTTGGTGCGTCCATCACCGGCGTCGGGCTGGTTGCCATCGGCGTTGCCGCGCTCGCCGGTCAGTTGACGTCGACGTCGCGCGCCGCCAACGGGCTCGCCTCTGCCGTCCTCGGCGCGTTCTACATCCTGCGGATGATGGGCGATCTAGGCGACGGACGACTGACCTGGGTGTCGCCGGTCGGCTGGGGACAGGAGATGCAGCCGTGGGGCGCGAACAGGTGGTGGCCACTCGGCCTCATGCTGCTGCTCACCGCACTCCTGCTGGCCGTTGCCGCCCGACTGGAGGCGCACAGGGATCTCGGAGCGGGACTCCTGCCCGATCGCGCCGGACGGGCATCCGCCCCGGCGGGCTACGCCTGGCCGCTCGGGCTGGCCCTGCGACTGCAGCGAGGCCCGATCATCGGCTGGACACTCACCGTCGTCCTTAGCGCACTGATGTTCGGCTCGGTCATCGATGCCATGACCACGATGATGGCCGATGCCAGCGACACGGTCACCGCCCTCATGCGCGGCACCGGAGTGTCAGCCCTGCTCTCCCTGCTCGTCACCATGATCGCGATGATCACCACGGTGTTCGCCATCCAGACCACGCTCTCCCTCCGTGGCGACGAAGCGAGCGGCATCATCGAGCCGCAACTGGCCGGCGCAGTGTCACGCACCAACTGGGCACTTCAACGCCTGGTGATTCCGGTCGTCGGCTCTGCGGCACTCCTTGTCGTCGGTGGCGGCCTGATGGGCCTTGGATATGGCGCGTCGATCGCGCGGAACGACCAGACGCTCACGCTCGCGCTCGCCGCACTCACGTACTGGCCCGCCGTCATGATCTTCGTCGGGATCGCGGTCGCGCTGTTCGGCTGGCTGCCACGGCTGTCGATCGCACTGTCCTGGGGCGTGCTGGCCGCCATGTGGATCGTGGTCCTCGTCGGCGATGCACTCCACCTGCCCGCCTGGCTGCTGGACCTCCTGCCGTTCTCCGCCACGCCGTACCAACCACTCGAGCCGATGTCCTGGACCCCGGTCCTGGTGATGACTGTCGTGGCCGGTCTGCTGTGCTGGATCGGCCTGGCCCGGTTCAGGCGCCGCGACGTGCAACCCGGGTAATCACCACCGAAGTCACATCATGTGGTGATGTGGACTCACCACGCTGATTCCTAACGTCCCTGTTGTGGCCGGACGCTCCGCTCGGCCCTAGGGAACAGGAGTCCGACATGACCATCACCCCCACTGGCCTCACCCGCGCAGCCGGCATCAGTGCCGCTGCCGCCGGCCTGATCTTCATCGCCGTGCAGATCAACCACCCGCCCATGGACGTGGCCTCAGTCGCCACCACCGAGTGGGTCGTGCGCAACTCCGCGAAGGTGGCCATGGGCGCGCTGGCCCTCGTTGGCGTCACCGGGATGTACCTGCGTCAGGTTCGTCAGATCGGCGTTCTCGGCCTCATCGGCTACCTGCTGTTCGGCGCCGGCTACCTTCTCATGTTCAGCACCGAGGTCATCTCCGCTTACGTACTGCCCGGCCTGGTCCACCTCGCACCCGGCTACGTGAACGACATCGTGGTCGCTGCTGCTGGCGGAGCGCCGGTCGGCGACATCGGGGCGATGAGCACCGTCCTCGCCGTCACCGGCATTGGCTACATGGTCGGCGGGCTCATCTTCGGCATCGCCCTCTTCCGGGCTCGCATCCTGGCGCGGTGGGCAGCAGCGCTCCTGGCCGTCGGCACCATCGCAACCGCGACACTCGCCATCCTTCCCGAGGCCTTCAACCGGCCCATGGCAGTCCCGGTCGGAATCGCGCTCGTCGGCCTCGGAGTCTCGCTGTGGCGCAACCCGACCTCCGAGGAGATCCAGGCCGTGCCCATGATCGCCCTCGTCGAGCACGCAACCGTCTGATGGCCAATCGTCGAGTCTTCGGACTGCCGGGGCGTGCGCCCCGGCAGTCCCGGACGCGCAGCTGGCCCGTGCCGACCGGCCTGCTGCTGCTCAGCCTCGTCCCGGTGCTAGCCGGGGTATTCCGGGTGATCCAGCTTCTGGGCGGGCCCGAGCTCATCCCGGCAGACCAGCGGTTCGCCGGCTTCCCGCTCCCGCTGGTCGTCCACCTCGTCGGCGCCACCTTGTACGTGGTCGTCGGCGCCTTCCAGTTCGTGCCGCGGTTGCGTCGCAACCATCCGGGCTGGCACCGACGCGTCGGCCGGGTCTTGGCCGTTGCCGGCCTGCTCGTCGCTGGCTCAGCGCTCTGGATGACCTTGTTCTATGCCGAGAAGCCCGGAACCGGAGCCCTTCTCTACGTGCTTCGCCTGGTGTTCGCGTCCGCGATGACCATCTGCCTGGTTCTCGGCGTCACCACGATCCGTAACGGCGACGTCGCGGGGCACCGGGCCTGGATGATCCGCGCTTACGCCATCGGTATCGCTGCGGGCATGCAGGCCATCACCGGCGGCATCGGGGAGGCCCTGTTCGGCACGGGCGCGCTGCAAGGCGACCTCGCCAAGGCATCCGCATGGGTGATCAACCTCGCCGTCGCCGAGTGGGTGATCCGCCGCCAGGCCGGCTCCAGATCGTCCACCCGCCGGAACGGCAAGGCTCTTCGTGTCGCGCGTGTCGGAGCGCCGTCATGAGCGGGCCAGACGCGGCGACGTACGAGTTGCGGATCGCTGGGTATCTCGACGACCGGTGGTCGTCGTGGTTCACCGACCTCGCCATCACCCGCCTATCGGATGGCACGTCTACGCTCACTGGCGAAGTGCTCGACCAGGCACAACTGCACGGCATCCTCGCTGGCCTGCGTGACATCGGCGCCACGTTGTTGTCGCTGCGAAAGGTCGACGGCGACCTCGGGCGCATCAGCCCCCGGTCAGGAGTCCAAGCTCCTGGCCGCGCCGAACGGCCGCGCGGCGGTTGTTGACGCCCAGCTTCGTGTAGATGCTCTTAGTGTGCGTCCGAAGTGTGTTGACGGAAACAAACAGCTGGCGGGCGATCTCCGGTCCGTCCAGTTCGGTGCCGAGCTGGCGCAGGACCTCGAGCTCGCGACCACTGAGCCCGTCCACGACGCTGTCGGCGCCCGTCGAGGCCGGCACCACTGTCTCGGGACTGCCTGGAACCACCGATGCCGCAGTACAGGCGTCACGCAACGTGACCGACAGGGGCGCCGCACCCGGCAGTTCGGCCAACGCCGTGGCGAGTGGCGCGAGCAGTTCGCCGTGACGGGCGAACGCCAATACCTGTCCCTCCGGCTCGGCCATCTTGACCGCCACACCCAGCCGAGCAAGCGCCCTGTCCCTGTCGCCGCGAATCTCCTCCGCCATCGCTTGGAGGATCACGACGTCGATCAGCGGGCCGTTGCGCTGGCCGGACTCGGCCGCCTCCCTGAGTCGTTCCAGAAGGTGGACGGCCTCGGCGAGCCCGACACCATCGCCGTCACGGCGGTAGCGCGCAAGCAGCACCTCGGCGAGCGTCACATGCTCGAACTCCCGTAGGTAGCTGAGATCCTGCGACGAGGTGACGCCGTGCTCGTGCGCCCAGCGCATCGCGGCGCCTAGATCACCGCTCCTGACGAGCAGCCGAGCAGCCAAGGCGTGCAGCGGCGCGACCTGGGGTGAGAAGTCACCGAGGTAGACCTGCTGCGCTTCGGTCACCCACGAGATGGCGGACGAGATTTCGCCGTCGGCCACCGCGAGCATCGCGGCCGCGACGCGCCACCGGTACGGGTGCTGCGGCAGGCCATGCTCCTCCCCCAGGGCGCGCGCCGTGGCCAACTGCTCGCGAGCCTCGGCGGTCAGCCCGCGCTCCAACGCAAGCTGACTCAGACCGACGTGCATGTCGGCCACTCCCCGTGGGGTTCCACCGGCCGCGACAGCCAGGCGCAGCCCTTCGTCATAGCTCGTCCGCGAGTAGCGCAGTTGACCCTGAGCCAGGCGAATATCGGCCAAGGTGATGGAGCAGCCCAGGACGTCGGAGACATGCCCAACGTGTCTTAGCCCGTCGATGCAGGCTGCATAACGTGCGTGCGCCTCGTCCAGTTCGCCGCAGGCCCAATGGGCCAGGCCCGACAGGCCAGACGCCGCTGCACGAACGAGGTCATCGTCCGGGGTCGACGTGTCGATCGCCTCTTGGGCGTGCCGGTGAGTGGATGGGAGATCACCGCCGACAAGGCACATCCCGGCGCGATAGAGCTCGACTGCCGACGGCACGCGGGCCAGTTCGGCCTCGTCCACCGACACGATGCCGAAGTCGTCTGCCTGCCGGTCATCTCGAGCACCCCTGGTCGCGGCGATGCGCGCCTCGATCGCGGGCAGTTGCCGCTCGACCTTCGCCAGGCGCAACTCCACATCGGCGAACTCGTTGCTCGACATGAGGGCACCGACGAAGCCGACCGCCAGCACTGGACGGTCGCGAACAACTTCATCAGGGAAGGCACCGATCCAGCGCCGAATGAGCGCCTCCTGCCGATCGCGCTGCAGAGCGGGCAGCGCGGCCTCGACGAGTGCGGCCGCGCGATCGACGTCGCCCGCCGCCAGCGCGTGGTGAACCGCCGACGCGGGGACTCCCGCACGGTCGTACCACAGGCTCGCGCGCAGGTGCAGCCCGGCGACCTGCTCGGGATGCTCAAAGCGAAGGTGTGCCTGCAGCACGTCAGCGAACAGGTGGTGGTAGCGATACCACTGGCGTCGGTCGTCGAGAGGCATGAGGAATAGGTTCGCCCGCTCCAATGCCTCGAGCATCGCCCGGCTGCCCGCCTTTTCGAGCACGGCGTCGCACAGGTCAGCGCTCAGCGGATCAAGCACCGAGGTCATCGTCAGGAAGCTGCGTACCTCGCCGGTTTGCCGGGACAGCACCTCATCGACGAGGTAGTCGACGATGTGCCGGTCGTCGCCGGCAAACCCGGCGATGAAGCCCGCGATGTCGTCGCGACCCTGCAGTGACAAGGCGGCCAGTTGCAGAGCGGCAACCCATCCCTCAGTCCGGGACTCGAGGGCGATTACGTCGTCGGCCGCTACCGCCAGCCCGCCGACGACCGTCAGGTAGTCAGCGGTCTCCTCAACGGTGAATCGCAGGTCGCGGGCGCGGATCTCGACTAGTTCACCGCGGGCCCGAAGCTGTGCCAGGGGAAGGTTCGGATCCGCCCGTGTGGTGATGACGATGTGCAGGTTGGACGGGCGGTGTTCGAGTATGAAGGCCATGCCTTCGGCCACCTCTGGGCCTTCGGCGCGGTGGTAGTCGTCGAGGATCAGGTCGACATCGATAGGCAGGTCTGCGATCTCGTTGAGGACCGTCGTCAGCAAGGTCCGTGAGGCTGGCTGTCCAGCGGCAAGCAGCGGCAGGACGCCCGCGCCGACGCCCGACGTCGACGAGTTCAATGCGGTGACGACGTAGAGCCAGAACGATGTGGCCTGGGTGTCGGTCTCGTCCAACGAGACGAAGGCTACGGCGCGGGGCTGTGTCGACGCGCGGGCCAGCCAACAGGCGACGACGGTGGTCTTCCCGAAACCTGCGGGCGCGGAGACGACCATCAACGAGGCCTCGGCGCCCGCCTCCATGAGCCTGGTCAGGCGATCGCGCTGCACGAGGGCCGTGCGCAACTGCGGGACGGCCAACTTCGTACCGACGAGTGTGCTTGCCAACCTGACTCCTCCCGCGGGTGGACGGCCTCGTGAGCCATCACTATGTCCTATGCGTCTGATCGGGGCCATCAGAACCGCGAGCAGACGCTGCGCGGCGGTTCTCAGGACGCGGAGTTGAGGCTTCCCACGCAGACGAGGTCACCGATTCACAATGCGAGGGGCCTCCACCGTGATCTGGTGGGAGGCCCCTCGCATTGCCTTGCCTGCCCTGGCGAACAGGACGCAGTTCCTTCGGGTCAGCTGTGAAGTTGCAGGGAAGCCGGATCACGTCGGTGCCCGGCTCGGGCCTTCCGGAATGAGGGACCACGTAGCGGTTGAGAATGGCACGGGTGTTCCGATACTTCCGGTAGTGCGATCGCTGTGGGCGGTGCGGAATCGGGATTGAGGGGTAGGCCATGAATCTCAAGAGGACGCGTTCACTCGTTGTCGGGGGTGCCATCGCGGCAGTACTCGTCTCCCTCGCCCCGCTCACTTCACCGGCGTTGGCTGCACCGGACACGACCGCAATGGATGCTGCCGCCGCGAAGTACCTCGCGACGGACGGCACCTCGTCCGCCGTGTATGTCGCCGTGTACAACGCGAAGACCGGTGTACAGATGAAGGCCTACGGGGAAGCGTCCCCGGGGGTTCCCGCGACAGTCAAGGACCACTTCGAGATCGGGTCGATCACGAAGACCGCGTTCGCCACCGCAGTGCTCCAGCAGGTCCAGAAAGGCGTCATCGGACTCGATGACACGGTGAAGAAGGCGGCCCCGCGGGTAGCAAAGCGATACCCGAAGGCCGCGAACTACACGGTCCGGGAACTCCTATCGATGAACACCCGCATCGGGGACTACGCGGACACGTCCGTCATGAAGGTGTTTGCCGACCCGACCACGCTGTTCACGCGGCCTGAACTGGTGAAGATGGGTTTCGCCGCGAAGCCAATGCCGAAAGAGGGCGGCTACTCGACGACGAACTACATCATCCTCGGTGACGTGATGCGGGAAGTGACCGGCCGGTCCCCGATCGGGCTGGTGAACGGTGTGTTGAAGCAGGCCGGGATGAAGGACAGCCTCCTCACCGTCATCGGGACGAAGCCTGCCCCGGCGACGCACGGGTACCTCGGCGCGGAGTACGGGCCGAAGGCCGCCACGGTGAACCCGGCTTTGAACGCGGACACGGACGTGACCGCATGGCCGATGACGTGGGGGCGTGAAGGCGGCGGCGCGTACGCGACACTGCCCGACCTGTACACGTGGGCGAAATCCTGCGCAGGGAACAAGTACCTATCTCCCGCGATGATCGCGCAGCGCGAGAAGACCCACAAGATTGACGCGGGGAACTACGGCCTCGGCATCATCCATCAAGACGGTTATTGGGGTCACACCGGTCAGGGCATCGGATATGAGGCCCTGGTCACGTGCAACCCGAAAACCGGGGACGTCGTCGCAATCGCCGTGAACGACACGTCAAGCCTGATGAATGCGGTAGGCGCGTTCGGGCCGACCGTGTTCCCCGACTACCTCGCGGCGTACGCGAAGACCCTGTTCTAGCGGCGTCAGTCAACCAATGCCCGCACGCTCGGTGTCACGCCGACCAAAGCGGACTGATGCTCAGATCGGCGTGACACGGATGGGCCGACTTGGTCCATCTCGTTCCACCGCGGCGGGGTCACTCGACTTCCGGAACGGTGCAAACCGAGTTCCGGTTTCTATGCAACTTCACATCAGCTGCAGCCGGACGTGCTCCCGCAGCCCTCGCAGACGTAGCAGGAACCAGCGGGCCGCATCTTGATACCGCAGGTCATGCACAGGGGTGCATCCGATGCAGTACCGGTGATCTCCTCGAGCAGCTCGGCGCTGGAGTGCGCCTTGCTGACCGTCGGGCGAACAGCCGCGTTCTCGCTGAGCTCAGCGACAGCCTCTCCCTGTCCAGCTGCCTCACCGATCGCGACGTCCAGATCAGCCGACGCTGCAGGCGCAGCCTGGCCATAGGTGGCCGCCACCGTGGCGGCGCGCTCGTCGGCGGTGAAGATGCCGAGCGCCTCACGCTTCTCGTACGGCAGGTAGTCCAGCGCCAGGCGACGGAAGATGTAGTCCATGATCGACTGCGAGATCCGGATGTCTGGATCGTCAGTCATACCGGCAGGCTCGAACCGCATGTTGACGAACTTGCTGACGAACGCCTCCAGTGGCACGCCGTACTGGATCGCAATGCTGATCGCGATCGAGAACGCATCCATGACACCGGCCAGGGTCGATCCCTGCTTGCCGAGCTTGAGAAAGACCTCGCCCAGGCCGTTGTCGGGGTATGAGCCTGCGGTCATGTAGCCCTCCGCACCGGCGACCGAGAAGCTGGTGGTCACGCTCGGCCGGCTCTTGGGAAGCCGACGGCGAACCGGCTGAGCGGCGATCGCTGCCGCCACGGCCTCGGCCGTGACATCAACGATCTCGTCGACCTTCTTGGCCTTGGCATCGCTGAGGGGCTGGCCCACCTTGCAGTTGTCGCGGTAGATGGCCAGGGCCTTCAGGCCGTACTTCCAGCCTTCGAAGTAGATCTCCTCGACCTCGTCGATCGTGGCGGTCTCGGGCATGTTGACCGTCTTGGAGATCGCTCCGGAGATGAACGGCTGGACCGCAGCCATCATCCGCACATGTCCCATCGGCGTGATCGAGCGCACGCCCATCGCGCAGTCGAAGACCGCGTAGTGCTCGGGCTTGAGGCCGGGAGCATCGATCACGTGACCGTGCTCGCCGATGAACTCGACGATGGCCTCGATGGTCTCCTCGGCGTATCCCAGCCGGCGCAGCGCACGTGGGATCGTCTGGTTGACGATCTGCATCGAACCGCCACCGACGAGCTTCTTGAACTTCACCAGGGAGAAGTCGGGCTCGATGCCGGTGGTGTCGCAGTCCATCATGAAGCCGATGGTCCCGGTCGGGGCGAGCACCGAGGCCTGCGCGTTGCGCCAGCCATTCTGCTCGCCGATGCGCAGCCCCTCCTCCCATGACTTGTTCGCGACCTTGAGGACATCGCCGTCCAGGCCGCTGGTCGAACGCACGTTGTCGTTGGCGGCTGCGTGCTTGCGCATGACGCGACGGTGACCGTCGATGTTGCGCGCGTAGCCCTCGTAGGGACCGACGATGCCGGCCAGCTCGGCGCTGCGCTTGTAGGCGGTGCCGGTCATGAGGCTGGTGATCGCAGCTGCGAACGAACGCCCTGCATCGGAGTCGTAGGGCAGGCCGGTCGCCATAAGGAGCGCACCGAGGTTGGCGTAGCCCACGCCGAGCTGGCGGTACCTGCGCGTGGTGTCGCCGATCGCCGCCGTCGGGAAGTCCGCGAAGCAGATGGAGATGTCCATGGCGGTGATGACGAACTCGACCGCGCGAGCGAAGCGCTCGGCATCGAACGTGTCGTCTTCCTTCAGGAACGTCAGCAGGTTCAGCGAGGCCAGGTTGCAGGACGAGTTGTCGAGGCTCATGTACTCCGAGCAGGGGTTGGACGCATTGATGCGGCCGGTCTCGGGGTTGGTGTGCCAGTCGTTGATCGTGTCGTCGTACTGGATGCCCGGGTCGGCGCACGCCCACGCCGCCTCAGCGACAGTGCGGAAGAGCTTCTTCGCATCGACCGTCTCGATGATCTCGCCGTTGGTGCGAGCGGTCAGGCCGAACGGCTCGCCGTTCTCCACCGCGTTCATGAACAGGTCGGAGACACGCACCGAGTTGTTGGCGTTCTGGTACTGCACCGAGGTGATGTCGCGGCCGCCGAGGTCCATGTCGTAGCCGGCGTCGCGAAGGACGCGGATCTTGTCCTCCTCGCGCACCTTGGTCTCGATGAACTCCTCGATGTCGGGGTGATCGATGTCGAGAACGACCATCTTCGCGGCGCGGCGGGTGGCGCCACCGGACTTGATGGTGCCGGCGCTGGCGTCGGCGCCACGCATGAAGGAGACCGGACCGGAGGCGGTTCCGCCTGAGGACTTCAGCAGTTCCTTGCTCGAACGGATGCGCGAGAGGTTCAGCCCGGCGCCGGAGCCGCCCTTGAAGATCAGGCCCTCCTCCTTGTACCAGTTCAGGATCGAGTCCATCGTGTCGTCGACCGCGAGGATGAAACAGGCGCTGACCTGCTGCGGCGACACCGTGCCGACGTTGAACCACACCGGTGAGTTGAAGCTGAACACCTGGTGCACGAGCATGTAGGTGAGCTCGTGCTCGAACACGATCGCGTCGTTCTCGGTCGCGAAGTAGCCGTGCTCGCGGCCTGCCTTCACGTAGGTGAGGACGACCCGGTCGACCAGTTGGCGCAGGCTCCACTCGCGCTGATCGGTGCCGACGGCGCCGCGGAAGTACTTGGTCGTGACGATGGTGGAGGCGTTGACGCTCCAGAAGTCAGGGAACTCCACGCCGCGCTGCTCGAAGACGACGTCGCCGGTCTTCCAGTTGGTCTGCAGGACGTCGCGTCGCTCCCACGTGAGCTGGTCGTAGGGGTGGACGCCCTCGGTCGTGTACAACCGCTCGATCGTCAGGCCGGGGTTGCCAAGGGTGTTGTGGACGAACGTCTCGGCCTGGCTGGTGCTCACTGACATGGTGGTGCCTTTCTTCCTCGCTGAGCGGTTACTGGTTAAGGGAAGTCGTCGGACCGGCGGTCGTCGGTGCGGAGACGCCGGTGTGCGGCTCGCGCCCGGTCGGTTCGCCCTCGGCGCGCAGCAGGGCGATCTCGGCCTCGAAGTCGTCGAGGTTGTCGAAGGAGCGGTAGACGGACGCGAACCGGAGGTAGGCGACCTCGTCGAGCTCGCGCAGCGGGCCCAGGATGGCCAGGCCCACCTCCATGGCGGGGATCTCGGCGCTGCCGGTCGCCCGCAGCGTGTCCTCCACCTGCTGGGCCAGCAGGGCGAGGTCGTCGTCGCTGACCGGGCGGCCCTGGCAGGCCTTGCGCACGCCGCTGACGACCTTGGCACGGCTGAACGGCTCTGTGGCACCGGACCGCTTGGCTACGTAGAGCACCGACGTCTCCGCCGTGGTGAAGCGTCGGCCACAGCCGGCGCACTCGCGTCGCCGGCGGATGGCCAGGCCATCATCGATGGTGCGGGAGTCCACGACCCGGGAGTCCTCGGTCTTGCAGAACGGGCACCGCATGTCGTACACCCCCTTCCCAGTGGCCACATTCGTTGACTTGCGTCACATCCGTGGGCCTTCTGGTCCACCTCTGGGGAGGAACCTGGGGAAGGCCTGTGGATGACCTGTTGATGCGGAACCACAACCTGTTGATGAAACACACGGTTGTGACTACTACATCTAGGGGTTAGAACGTACTCCGTCACAAGGCCGTTAGCAAGGCAAACGGCGAGTTGTCCGAATTACGGCGTGTCGTAGGCCGGGACCACGATGGACTGCCCGGCCTCCACCGGCGTCGAGCCCAGATGGTTCAGGACGCGCAGCTGGGTGACGATCTCCCGCGGATCGGCTCCCGGCGCCAGCCTGCGGGCGATCTGCCAGAGGTTCTCCCCTGACTGGACCACGACCACCGAGGTGGCCGCCCTGGCCGGCGCAGCGCTGCCAGCATCGGCAGTGAAGCGACCCGAGGCAATGATCGCCAGCAGCAGGAACAGGGCGCTGCCAAGCATGAGAAGAGCCCGACCGCGACTGGTGAGCCGAACCCCTGCGTACGCCGAGGTGGTCGAGCGAGTGGATCGGGCTGCCGGGACCGGACGCACGCGGTGGGTGCGGCCGGCGGCGGGGAAGGGAGCCGCGAGTGCCATGGGAGTCGCCTTTCTGCTTTTCGATTCAGTTCCGGTTCGAACGCATGTACGATCGAACACCTGTACGATTTGTAGCACGTGAGGTGCGACACGTCCAGCCGACATTCGAACATATGTTTGAATTTCTTTCGAACACTGGCTAACGTGCCTCACGAAGGCTGGCGCAGGGGTCTGACATCGCGGACCCCGTCCGGACGCCGGCCGACGACGAAAGGGATGGATCCGTGGTCGCTCGAATCTCCGAACTGCCCGACGGCCCCGCCGACGAGAGCGGCCTGACACCCCGGCAGCGGGCCATCCTCACCGTCATCCGCGACACCGTGGAGCGGCAGGGCTATCCCCCGAGCGTCCGTGAGATCGGCGAGGGCGTCGGCCTGACCTCCCCGAGCAGCGTGGCGCACCAGCTGACGACCCTTGAGCGCATGGGCTTCCTGCGTCGCGACCCCAACCGTCCGCGGGCGCTGGTCGTCGCTGACCTGCCGGCGGCCCCGTCCGTTGCTCCGGCGGCGGCTCCGGGCTCGCCGTCACGCAGCACACGGCTGCGCCCGGTCGTCGAGGATGAGCGCGAACTGCCTGCCACCGCCTATGTGCCCGTCGTCGGGCGGATCGCCGCCGGCGGGCCGATCCTGGCCGAGCAGCACATCGAGGAGGTCTTCCCGCTTCCCCGCGAGCTCGTAGGCGACGGCGAGCTGTTCTTGCTCAAGGTGGTCGGCGACTCGATGGTCGACGCGGCGATCTGCGACGGCGACTGGGTCGTTGTCCGACAGCAGAACACCGCCGACAACGGCGACATCGTCGCGGCCCTGCTCGATGACGAGGCCACCGTCAAGACCTTCAAGCGCCGCGACGGCCACGCGTGGCTGATGCCGCACAACCCCGCGTACGCCCCGATCCTGGGCGACGAGGCCACCATCATGGGCAAGGTCGTCACGGTGCTGCGACGCCTCTAAGGTTCTCGGCATGACGTCTGTACCCGCACTTGCCATGAACGACGGTCACGCCATCCCGCAGATCGGCTTCGGGGTCTGGCAGGTGCCCGATGACGTCGTCGTCGACGCGACCCTCGCTGCCTTCGAGGCCGGCTACCGGCACGTCGACACCGCGGCCGTCTACGAGAACGAGCGCGGCGTCGGCGAGGCGATCGCGCGCAGCGGGCTTGCGCGCGAGGACCTGTTCATCACGACCAAGGTCTGGAACACCGACCACGGCTACGACGCCACGCTGCGCGCCTTCGACGCGTCCATCGGGCTGCTCGGCCTGGACTATGTCGACCTGTACCTCGTGCACTGGCCCTCGCCCGCCACTGGCGACTACCTCGCCACGTGGGACGCCGTCCTCGCGCTGCGCGAGCGCGGGGTGGCCCGTTCGGTGGGTGTCTCCAACTTCCACGTGCCGCACCTGGAGTCCATCATCGACCGGTTCGGCGTCGTGCCGGTCGTCGACCAGATCGAGCTGCATCCGTGGCTGCCGCAGGCGGAGGTCCGCGCCTTCAACGCCCAGCACGGCATCCTCACCGAGGCCTGGAGCCCGCTGGCGTCAGGTCAGCTGCTTGAGGCGCCGTCACTGGCGGCCGTCGGCGCCAAGTACGGCAAGACCCCGGCGCAGGTGATGATCCGCTGGCACCTGGAACTCGGGAACATCGTGCTGCCCAAGTCGGTCACCCCTGAGCGCATCCGGCAGAACATCGACGTCTTCGACTTCGGCCTCGACGAGGAGGACTTCGCCGTCATCGCGCGGCTGGAGTCCGGGCAGCGCACGGGTCCGAACCCCGACGAGTTCATGTAGCCGACAGCTCCTCGCGCAGGCGCTCCAATGCGCCGATCACGGTCGCGCGGTCGGTGGTGTACCAGAACGGCGGCAGGCTGGCCCGCAGGGCGGAGCTGTAGCCAGCGGTCGCCAGCCGGGAGTCCAGCACCGAGACCACACCCCGGTCGCCGCTGCCGCGGATGAGCCGGCCCGCACCCTGGGCCAGCAGCAGTCCGGCCCGCGGGACCGACACCGACCGGAAGCCCGATCCGCCGGCCTCGTCGATCGCCTTCTGCCGGGCAGCAAGCAGCGGGTCGTCCGGTCGCGGGAACGGGATGCGGTCGATGACGACCTGGATGCACGACTCCCCCGGCACATCGACGCCCTGCCACAACGACACCGTGCCCAGCAGGGTGCTGGCAGGCACCTCGGCGAACCGCTCCACGAGCCCACCCACGGCGTCGCCGCGGCGTTGCACCAGCAGTGGGAGCTTCGGGTCATCTCCGAGCCGCACCCGCAGGTACTCCGCGGCCCGCTCGACGCCGCGCCAGCTGCTGAACAGGGCCAGCGTCCGCCCGCCGGCGGCAATGATCAGATCGGCGAGCTCGTCCAGTGCCTCCATCGCGATCCCCTCGCGACCGGGTGCCGGCAGGTCGCGGGCGACGTAGAGAATCCCCTGTCGCGCATGATCGAACGGCGATCCCACGTCGAGAGTCGTGACAACGTCGTCGGTGAGCCCGAGCGAGGCCACGAGTGCGTCGAAGCCGCCGCCTGTCGCAAGTGTCGCGCTGGTCATCGCCACCGGGGCCCGGTCGAACAGCGCCGATCGAAGCAGGCCCGAGACCGACAGCGGGGCGATCCTGATGACCGGGGCACGGTTCTCACCTGGGTCAAGCCACACGACGTCATACGTACCCATCGCGAGCAGTGCGCCAGCGACGTCATGCACCTCCTCCAATCCGCCACGTGCCCGCTGCCGCGCCGCCAGGGCGTCGACGTCGGAGGCATCCTTCTCGGCGTTCAGTTCGGCCATCGCCTGATGGCACGCGTCACGGACGCTGGTCAGCGCGAGGACCAGATCGCGGTTGAGCTCCTCCAGTCGCGTTGGTCCCGACACTTCCGCCGCTCGCCGTCGCAACGCCTCGTCGAGGCCTTCCGACGCCAGTTCCAGGCGCTCGGCCGTCTCCGGGTCGAGCATGCGACGCGCTGACGCGGCCGCGCGCTCGAGCATCGGCACCGCCAGTTCGCCCGTGACCGCAGCCGTCACGCGATCGACGAGTTCATGGCCCTCGTCGATGATCACGGCGTCGTGATCGGGTAGCACTGGGATTCCCTCGATCGCGTCGATCGCAAGCATCGCGTGATTGGTGACGACGATGTCGGCGTCCTGCGCCTGCTGACGTCGTTTGACGGTGAAGCACTCCTCCCCGAACGGGCAGCGCGACTCACCGACGCACTCGCGTCGGCCGACGCTGAAGCTGCGCCACACCCGCGGGTCGACGTCGTCGGGGTACTCGTCGCGATCACCCGTCGTGGTCGACTCCGCCCACTCCCGCACGGCGACGGCCTGAGCGCCGAGCGCACTGCGGGGGGCATCGAACAGCGCCTCGCCCTCGTCCTCGGGTATGGCACCGTGGAGTTTCTGCAGGCACACGTAGTTGTTACGGCCCTTGAGAACGGCGAACGTCACAGGCCGGCCCATCAGCGGTGTCAGCGCGTCGGCGATGCGCGGCAGGTCGCGCTCGACCAGTTGCCGCTGAAGGGCGATGGTCGCGGTGGCGACGATGACGGCTCCACCGTCCGCTGCGTGCAGCGCCGCAGGGACCAGGTAGCCGACCGACTTGCCGGTACCGGTTCCGGCCTGGACGATCGCATGCCCCGAGCCGGACAGGGCTGCTGAAACGGCGTGCGCCATAGCCAACTGGCCTTCGCGATGCTCGCCGCCGATGGCGTCGACGACCGCCGCGAGCGCGTCGTCGAGGTCGACCGGCTCAGCCAACGCTCGCCGCACGAAGCTCGTTGGCCAGGGCCTCCGGCACGCGGGCGCGGAGGCGGGTTCCGCTCTCGTCATGCTCCACCGAGTCGACCTCGCCCTGCCGGTGCGCCCGCGAGACGAGATCGCCACGGCTGTAGGGCACGACGACGTCGATGTCCTCGAGCAGGTTCGGCAACGCATGCTCGATCGCGTCGAGCAACTCCTCGAAGCCATGCCCCGTGCGCGCCGAGACGACGACGGCTTCAGGTTCACGCAGCAGCAAGGCTGCGACTGTGTGAGGGTCCGCGATGTCGGCCTTGTTGATGACAATCAGCTCGCGGACGTTGCCAGCGTTGATCTCGTTGAGCACTTCGCGCACTGCTGAGATCTGCTCCTCGGGAGCATCGTCCGAGCCGTCGACGACATGCACGATGAGGTCGGCGTCGCGCACCTCCTCCAGCGTGGAGCGGAAAGCCTCCACGAGCTGATGCGGCAGGTGTCGGACGAATCCGACGGTGTCGGCGATCGTGTAGTCACGTCCACCGGGCGTCTTGGTCTTTCGCACGGTCGGGTCGAGCGTGGCGAACAGCGCGTTCTCGACGAGGACGCCGGCGCCCGTGATGCGATTGAGGATGCTGGACTTGCCGGCGTTCGTGTAGCCGGCGATCGCCACCGCCGGGATGCCTGCGCGGTGTCGCGCAGCGCGCTGCGTCGTGCGCGCCGACTCCATTTCCTTGAGCTGCTTGCGCAGCTTCGACATCTGGGTGCGGATCCGGCGCCGATCCGTCTCGATCTTCGTCTCGCCCGGGCCGCGCGTTCCCACGCCCCCGCCCGCACCTCCGCCGGCACCGCCACCTTGTCGAGACAGCGACTCGCCCCAGCCACGCAGTCGCGGGAGGAGGTACTGCATCTGCGCCAGTGAGACCTGAGCCTTGCCCTCGCGGCTGCGTGCGTGCTGCGCGAAGATGTCGAGGATCAGCCAGGTGCGGTCGACGACCTTCACCTTGACGATCTCCTCGAGCTGGCGAAGCTGACCCGGCGTGAGCTCGCCGTCGCAGATCACGGTGTCGGCGCCCGTCTCCACAACGATGGAGCGGAGCTCCTGGGCCTTGCCGGAGCCGAGGTAGGTCGCCGGATCGGGGGTCTCGCGCCGCTGGATGACGCCCTCCAGGACGAGGGACCCGGCCGTCTCCGCAAGCAGCGCGAGCTCGGCCAGGCTCCGCTCGGCGTCGCGGACGGTGCCGTGCGTCCACACGCCAGCGAGGACGACGCGCTCGAGACGAACCTGCCGGTACTCGACCTCCGTGACGTCCTCGAGCTCGGTCGACAGGCCAGCGACGCGGCGCAGGGCCTGTCGCTCCTCACGCTCGAAGTCACCGGTCCCCTGATCACGTTCGAACGCGTTGTCGCGGAACGCGTCATCAACGAACGCGTCGGGGGTGTCATCGGCTGGCATCGCAGTCCCAGCGTGTCATGTGCCGCGCCGCTGACCAACCCCCGGTCCACAACAAGGCGGCAGGCGTACATTTGCCGCCGTGACAGCGGCACCGACACCCCCGCCCAAGTGGGCCTGGCGGGTGATGGCCACGGTCCTCGTCGGCATGGCGGTCGGCTTCCTGACCGCGAAGGCACTGGGCTTTGAGCTGGCCTCGGTCGAGTCGGCCATCGTGTGCGGGCTCACGTTCACCGCCGGCGGATCTGGGCGGCTCAGGACGGCCATCCCCGTAGCGCTGGTGGTCGGCGCGGTCGTGGTGGTCTACAGCACGCTCGGGGCGGTGACCACCGGCCATGCAGTCGCGGCCGCACTCGCGATGGCGTTCGTGGCCTTCACTACCACCGTGATGACCGCTGCCAAGCCGGTGGGGATGCTCGTCGGGATGGTCGCTTCCATGTCTTACTTCCTCGTGACCGGCGTGGGCGTCCTCGAGCACAAGACCATCGGCCGCAGCATGAGCGAGATCGGCATGCTCGGCCTGATCGGCCTGGCCACCGGGATGGTCCTGGTGGCGATTCGCGCCGCCACCGAGCAACTCATCGGCACCGCGCCCCCCGAGACCCCCGACGCCAAGCGGCCGTCGCTCATCGAGCCGATGCTGGCATCACTGCGTTCCTTCGACGACACCACGAAGGACGGGATCCGGCGCGCCATCGCCCTGGGGCTGACGATGTTCGGCTTCCAGGTCTACGGAAGCCACAACGCCTTCTGGATCATGCTCACGGTGTTCGTGATTCTCCAGCCGAACGGGCGGTCCACGATCGGCAAGGCCTTGCTGCGGGTGCTCGGGACGTTCGTCGGAGTGGTCGGCGTCGTGGCCTTCTCCATGCTCCTGCCGACATCGGCTGCGATCCCACTCGCGGCGGTGTCCCTCGCCGTCTCCTTGGCCCTTAGCCCTCGCTCGACGTGGCTGTCAGCGGCTTTCGGCGCCGCCGCGGCGGCGGTTCTCGTCGGGCTGCCGAGCAACAACATCAGGGGATATGCGGGCGCCAGGCTCATCGACACCATCATCGGATCGGCCATCGCCCTCGCGTTCGGCTACCTGCTGTGGCCCCGCAACAAGCCGTCCGAGCGAGCGGTTCCGGACGATCTTGCTGGAACGGCATCCGAGGCGGGGCTGGCGAAGGCCTAGCCCGCCGGTCTGACCAGGCGGACCTCCGACACCTCGGACCCGCCGATGGCCTCGATGCGAGTTCTCCCGTCGGTCATGAACCCGAAAGCGGCGTAGAACCGCCTTGCTCGTTCGTTGTCGCCGATGACCCACAATGAGACCGCGGCGGACTCGGCCTCGAGCAGCTCGAGCAAGGACTCCATCAACTCGGCCCCGAGGTGACGATCCCATCGCTCCGGGTGCACATAGATGGCGTAGACCTCTTTGGCTGCCGTGCCGTCCGAATCTCGGCTCGGGCCACCGGTGGCGAAGCCGACCACGTCGCCGTGGGCCTCGCCCACCAGCACGAATTGGGACCTGGCGTTGGCATCGACCAGGATGCGCCGCCAGCGCTCAGCGCGCTCGTCTACGTCGATGGCGTCAAGATGCGCGTCAGGGATCAATCCTCGGTAGGCGACCTGCCACGTCCGGACGTGAACGAGGGCCATGGCTTCGGCATCGCTCGCTGTTGCCGGGCGAATGTCGAAGGGGTCCTGGTTGCCCAGGACCCCTTCGCCGTGATTCATCCGCGATCAGGCTGCGCCGGTGCCCTGCAGCCAAGCAGCGACCTTGTCCGGGTTCGCATCCACCCACTTCTTGGCGGCATCCGCATCACTCATCTTCTGAGCAGTGATCATCTCGGCAACCGCGTTCTGGTCCTCGTTTGTCCACGAGAAGTTCTTGATCATCGTTGCCGCCGGACTGCCGCTGCTCATGAACTCCGCTCGGGCGACCTTGTTCAGTGGGTACGGCGGGTAGTCGCAGTTGACGGCCTTGGGGTCAGCATCGCAGCCTTCCTTCCACGCCGGCAGGCTGATCTTCGTCATCGGGTACTTCGCGAGCGCCCACTGCGGCTCGTAGAAGTACATGATGAGCGGCGTCTGCTTCTCCGTCGACTGCTGCAGCGCCTTGATCAGCGCCTCCTCGGATCCGGCGTAGACGACCTTGTAGTTCAGCCCCAGGTTCTTGATGAGGGCCTCGTCGTTTGTGACGAAGCTCGGATCGCCGTCGAGGAGCTGGCCCTTGCCGCCGGACTCCGACGTCTTGAACATGTCGGCGTACTTGTTGAGGTTGTTCCAGTCGGTGATGTCCGGGTACTTGTCCGACATCCACTTCGGGACGTACCAGCCGATGACGCCGTTGTTGCCGGCCGAGCCGACATCGACAGCGACCTTCTTCTCATCGATGTACTTCTTCTCCAGGTCCGGGTGTCCCCAGTTCTCGAGGATCACGTCGGTCTGGCCGGTGTCGAAGCCCTGCCAGGAGATCTGCTCGTCGACATCGGTGACCTTGACGTCGCAGCCGAGCTTGTTGGCAAGGACGTAGTTGACGACCGCGACATCAGCCTCGTAGCCGACCCACGGGTTCTGTGCGATGTTCACCTTGCCGCAGGGTGCGGCTGCCGCCACTGCCGAGGCACCCGCGGACGCACCGCCGGCCGCCGCGGAGGCCGCAGCGCTCTGGGCGCCCGCAATTGCCGAAGCGGCTGCGCTCTTGGCGCCGGCCGCCACGCTGGAAGCTGCGTCGGCAGCCTTGCCCGCACATCCGGAGAGCAGCAGCGCTGCCGTTCCCACAGCCAGCACTGCTGCTGACTGTCCGCGTGAAATCCTCACAAATGCCCCTTTCCAGGCGCCGCTCCGCACCGATTGCGGCGACGCTCGACCGATATCGCGGCAGGCTATCAACGGGTTTGCCCAATTGCGGCCCGATTGCACGAGCGGTTACCCATTCGTTAGGTGATCTGCCGTCAGGCCCCCACCGTGGGGCGTCGATCCGCCCCCGCGGCTTGGGTGATGCGGTCCATCATCACGCCCAGCGCCACGATCGCGATGCCGGCGGCGATGCCGATCCCGGCGAAACGGGCCTGCGAGAAGCCCTCGACCACCGCGTAGCCCAGGCCGCCGCCGCCCACGAGACCGCCGATGACGACCATTGAGAAGACGAAGACGACGCCCTGATTCAGGGCGACCATGAGCATCGAGCGCGACATGGGCAACTGCACCTTCGTGATCTGCTGCCACGAGTTCGAGCCGGCCGCCATGGCCGCCTCGATCGAGTTGGCAGGCACTCCCCTGATGCCCTCGCCCACGACTTTGATGACGACGGGGGCCGCGTACACGATTGCGGCGACGATCGCGGTGAACCGCGTCGGGCCGAAGAGTGCCAGACAAGGCACCAGGTAGACGAAGGGCGGCATGACCTGCGCCGCGTCCAGGATCGGCCTCAGGATGCGGTCGGCCCAGTCACTGCGGCCGATCCAGACGCCGAAGACAACCCCCAGCCCCATGGTGAGGAGCGCTCCGATGGTCACCTGCGTCAGCGTCACCATGCTGGACGGCCACAGGCCCATGATGATGCAGACCGCGAGGGCGATCACCGTGGTGATAGCCACCCGCTTCTTCCCCACGATGAACGAGATCACGGCCAGCGCCGCCATCACGACCAGGAACGGCGAGTTGGTGAGAAGCGACTCGAGTGGGTTGATGAAGACGGTGGTGAAGAAGTCCGCGATGGCCGATGTGAAGTCCGACAGGTTGGTCTCGATCCACGCCTCGACGTTGTTGATGGGCTCAACGATGGGGAGGATCCACGACTCCGGCCACTTGGCCGTCGCCGGGAAGACCGCCGGCAGGACGATCCCGAGGGCGAAGATGGCAACGGCCACCGCGTACGTCATCCACCGACGCCACGGACCACCCCGGCTGCGACTGCGCCCCGCCACTTCCGCGCGACGACTGGCGGCGGTGATCGTGCGGTCGAAGACGATCGCCATCGAGACGATGGCCAGGCCTGCCACCAGCGCGTCGCCTACATCGAGCTTCGACAGGGCCTGCAGAACTGCCGCACCGAGCCCGCCGGCACCGATCACGGCGCCGAGCGTGACCATGGCCAGGCCGGCCATGACGGTCTGGTTGACGCCCAGCACGATGGCGCGCTTGGCCATCGGAAGCTGGACGCCGCGAAGCACCTGCCTCTTGGTCGCACCGAGGCTTCGGCTCGACTCAAGCGTGGTTCGGCTCACGTCGCGGATGCCCGTCGAGGTGAGTCGCATGACCGGTGGGGCCGCGAAGATGACCGTCGCGATGACCGCCGAGGCCGGCCCGATGAGGAAGAACAGCGTGATGATCGGCAGGTAAGCGAACGTGGGCAGGATCTGCATGGTGTCGAGGATCGGCGTCAGGAACCTGTCGAACTTGGAGTTCACCCCCGCGAGGATGCCGAGCGGGATCCCGATCGCCAGCGCGAGCACCGTGGCCACGACGATCAGCACGAGAGTCTCCATTGCCGCGTCCCACTGGCCCAGCAAGCCGAAGCTCAGGAAGCCGATGCACGCCAGCACGGCGTACTTCCAGCCGGCGACGACGAGCGCAATCGCCGTTGCCAACGCGGTCATGCCCGTCCAGCCGAGGTTGAACACCACGACGCCCATGGCGTCGATGAACGCGGTGATGGCCGACGAGAGCGGGTTGAGGACGTACACGAAGAGCGGGCTGGTCAGGCGGCCCGCATCTACCCACTCGACGACGCTGGTGAACCAGTCCTGGAAGAACGCGGGCACGCCGTCCTCGAGGTTGCCGCGGCCGAAGAGCACCTGCCACAGGATGATCCAGACGACGAAGACGATCAGCAGCTGCCACGCGGTGCCGATCCTCCGGCGCGCTGCGAACGGCATCGGCACCGACACGGTCGTCACTGCGGCTCCTCCGGCTCGGCGACGATGAGCTTCAGGATGTCGTCCTTGTCGACGATGCCGAGCAGCTCACCGTCCTCCACGACCTTGACGGGAGATGATCCGCCGATCACCTGCCGCATGGCATCACGAACGACGAGGTCCGGCGAGAGCTCGACCCCGTCAAGCGCCTCGCCGTCCCGAGGCGGCCGCATGACCCAGCGCAGCGTGAGCACGTGGGACTTCGCGATGTCCTTGGTGAACTCGCGGACGTACTCGTCGGCCGGTGCACCCACGAGCTGGTCCGGCGTCCCGAGCTGCACCATCGCGCCGTCACGCATGATCAGGATGCGGTCGCCGAGGCGCAGCGCCTCGGAGAGGTCGTGCGTGATGAACACCATCGTCTTGCGCATGTCGTGGTGGAGCCGGATGACCTCGTCCTGCATTCCGCGCCGGATGAGCGGATCGAGTGCCGAGAACGGCTCGTCGAAGAACATGATGTCCGGGTCCACGGCGAGCGCGCGGCCCAGACCCACACGCTGCTGCATGCCGCCGGACAGCTGGTCCGGGTACGACTGCTCGTAGCCGTCGAGTCCCACCAGAGCGATGACCTCCTCGGCGCGGGCGTGCCGCTCCGGCTTCTTCATGCCGCGGACTTCGAGCCCGTACGCGACGTTGTCGATGACCTTGCGGTGCGGCAGTAGGCCGAAGTGCTGGAAGACCATGGAGAACTTGTGCCGCCGCAGCTCTCGCAGCTGCGCGTCGTCGGCATGCATGAGATCGGCGCCCTCGACCAGGATCTCGCCGGCGGTGGGCTCAATCAGCCGGGTGAGGCAGCGCACGAGAGTGGACTTCCCTGAGCCGGACAGCCCCATCACCACGAATACCTCGCCCGGTGCCACGTCGAAGGTCACGTCGCGAACGGCGGCGACGCAGCCGGTCTGGCTGAGCAACTCCTTGCGGCTCAGTGTCGACAGGTCTGTACCCACCACCTTGTCGGCCGAGGGCCCGAACACCTTCCACAACGAGCGCACCGAGATGGCGGCCGATGGGTCAGCCTTGGGCATCGTCTCGGCAACGTTGGTGCTGCTCATGCCGTCTCCTCCGCGGTCGGGCCGAACCAGCCGCTCGGCGCCGGGTTGACGTTCTGGTAGACGTGCTTGGCCTCGAGGTACTCGTGAAGGCCGCTCGGTCCGAGCTCGCGCCCGACACCCGACTGCTTGAAGCCGCCCCACTCGGCCTGCGGCGAGTAGGGGTGGTAGTCGTTGATCCAGATCGTGCCGTGCCGCAGGGCCGCGGCCACCCGCTGCGTCCTGCTGGCATCTGATGACCACACGGCACCCGCGAGCCCGTAGATCGTGTCGTTGCCGAGCCGGATGGCCTCGCCCTCAGTGGAGAAGGTCTCGACGGTGAGCACGGGGCCGAACGACTCGTCCTGCACGCACTGCATCTTCGTGTCGCAGTCGTCGAGGACCGTAGGCAGGTAGAAGAAGCCGTCGGCGAGTGCCGGGTCGTCGGGCGCCGCCCCACCGCACCGAAGGGTCGCGCCTTCCGCAATCGCCGACTGGACGTAGCGATGCACCTTGTCGCGGTGCCCACTGCTGATCAACGAGCCGGTCTCGGCCACGTTGTCGAAGGGACCGCCGAGCCGGATCAGGCGCGCTCGCCGGACCAGCTCGTCGACGAATGCATCGTGGATCGACTCCTCGACGATCAGGCGCGCGCCTGCCGAGCACACCTGGCCGGAGTGGAGGAACACCGCCGTCATCGCGTTGTCGAGGGCGGCGTCCCAGTCGGCGTCGGCGAAGACGATGTTGGGGTTCTTGCCGCCCAGTTCGAGGGCGACCTTCTTGACCGTGCCGGCCGCATTGGCCATCAGGACCCGACCCGTTGACAGGCCGCCGGTGAACGACACCAGATCGACGTCCGGATGCTCGCTGAGCGGGGCACCCGCCCGCGGTCCTGCCCCCAGGACGAGATTGCCGACGCCGTCCGGCAGGCCGGCCTCCTGCAGAAAGCGCATCAGCAGGATCGTGGTGCTGGGCGTCAGTTCGCTGGGCTTGATGACGAACGTGTTGCCCGCGGCGAGCGCAGGGGCGACCTTCCAGGACGCCTGAAGGAGTGGGTAGTTCCAGGGCGTGATCATCGCGCACACGCCGACTGGCTCGTAGTCGATGCGCGATACCGCACCGGGCGACCCGGTCTCGACCATGCGTCCCGACAGGCTCTGCGCCATGCCTGCGAAGTAGCGGAAGCAGCGGACGACGTCGGCGACGTCGTACTCGGCCTCGACCAGTCGCTTTCCGGTGTCGAGCGACTCAGCGCGCGCCACGACAGCGGCCTCGCGCTCCAGGATGTCAGCAACGCGGTTGAGGAGGGCCGACCGCTCGGTGGCCGAGGTGGCCCGCCATGCGCCGTCGTCGAACGCCCTTCGTGCGGCCTCGATCGCCTGGATCGTGTCGCCGGCGTCTGCCTCGTCTACAACAGCGACGAGCGACCCGTCAGCCGGGCAGCGGATCTCCCGCGTCTGCCCGGATCCCGAGGCGACCCAGCGTCCGTCGATCAGGAGATCCGGCAAGGACATGCCCCTCGCTGCTCGGAGCGGCCGTCAGTTCTCGTCGGCGGCCGCTGGATGGTGGTCACGGTGACGATAGAACGAATGGTGCTCGGGCGGCAGCGAATCTCCGCCAATGATCAGGTCGGAGGCCTTCTCGGCGAGCATCATCGTGGGCGCGTAGAGGTTCGCGTTCGTGATGTAGGGCATCACCGAGGCATCAACCACCCGCAGGCCCTCCGTGCCGTGGACGCGCATTGTGAGGGGGTCCACGACCGACATCTCGTCCATGCCCATCCGGCACGTGCACGACGGGTGGTAGGCCGTCTCGCCATCACGTCGGACGAATTCGAGCACGTCCTCGTCGGAGGACACCTCGGGCCCAGGCGAGATCTCCCCGCCGCTGAACTCACTGAACGCCGACTGGCGAAGGATGTCGCGGGCCACCTTGATCGCCTCGACCCACTCGCGCCGGTCCTGCTCGGTGGACAGGTAGTTCTGCTGGATCGCCGGTGCCTGAAGCGGGTCGTTGCTCCGGATTCGCACGGATCCGCGTGCATCGCTGTACATCGGTCCGATGTGGACCTGGTAGCCATGGCCGCCTGAGGGAGCGGTGCCGTCATAGCGCACCGCGATGGGCAGGAAGTGGAACATCAGGTTCGGGTAGTCGACGTCGTCGTTGCTGCGCGCGAAGCCACCCCCCTCGAAGTGGTTGGACGCGCCGGGGCCAGAACGGAGGAACAGCCACTCGGCGCCGATGATCGGCCGCTTCCAGAGCTTGAGGTTGGGGTTGAGGGAAACCGGCTGCATGCTTGTGTGCTGGATGTAGACCTCGAGGTGGTCCTGCAGGTTCTCCCCGACGCCGGGCAGGTCATGCACCGGATCGACGCCCACGCTGCGCAGGTGCTCGGCGTCGCCGATCCCGGACAGTTGCAGCAACTGCGGGGAGTTGAATGCGCCGCCGCACAAGATGACCTCACCGGCGCTGACCCTGCGGTTTCGGCCCTTGCGGTCGATCACGTCGACGCCCGTTGCCCGGGTGCCGTCCATGACCACCTTCGTGACGGTGGCGTTGGTGAGCACGGTGAGGTTGGGACGGTCCATGACCGGATGGAGGTACGCACCGGACGCCGACAGCCGGCGCCCACGCTGCACGCTCTGGTCGAAGGACGCGAAGCCCTCCTGACGGAACCCGTTCACGTCCTCCGTGATCGCGTACCCGGCCTGCTGCGCCGCCTCGAAGAACGCCGAGAACAGCGGGTTGGCGACGGGGCCGCGCTCGAGCTTGAGAGGGCCCGAGTCCCCGCGCCATTCGTTGCCGCCGAGAGGTGCCGTCTCCATGCGCTTGAAGTAGGGAAGGCAGTGGGCGTAGTCCCAGGTGCCCATGCCCGGGTCGGCCGCCCAGCGCTCGTAGTCCAGCGGATTGCCGCGCTGGAAGATCATCCCGTTGATGCTGCTCGACCCACCGAGGATCTTGCCCCGTCCCTGAGTGACCCGTCGGTTGTTCATGAACGGCTCGGGCTCGGTGACGTACATCCAGTCGTAGCGCGGGTTTCCGATAGGGAAGGTCAGCGCGGCGGGCATGTGGATGTACACGTCCCACCAGCTGTCCGGCCGCCCCGCTTCAAGAACGAGGACTGAGACGCCAGGGTCGGCCGACAGTCGATTGGCAACGGCGCTGCCAGCGGAGCCGCCGCCCACGATCACGTAGTCATAGGTCTTCGCCATGTCAGTCGCCAAGCTCCTTCCGACGCCGGGCGACGAACGCCTCGAGCTCCTCGCGCAGCGCAGGATCCATGTCCGGCAGCTGGTACTCCTCCAGCTTCTTGTCGCATATTTCCCCGGCGCGGGTGGCTGTGTCGCGCGCTCCGAGACGGGTCCACCGCTCGTAGTTGTCCGAGCTCGACAGGAATGGCCGGTAGAAGCAGTCCCGGAACCGCTCCATCGTGTGGGCAGCCCCGAGGAAGTGCCCGCCGTGGCCGACTTCCTCGTGTGCACCGAACGCGAGGGACTCCTCGTCGATCTCCAGCGGCGTGAACTCGTGCTGGAGGGACTCGAGGATCTGCACGTCGATCACGTACTTCTCGTAGCTGGCGACGAGGCCGCCCTCGAGCCAGCCGGCAGTGTGCATGACGAAGTTCGTTCCGGCGAGGAACGTGGGCAGCATGGTCATCATCGCCTCATAAGCCGACTGCGCGTCCGGAGTCTGAGAGGAGTTCAGGCCGCCACCGGTGCGGAACGGAAGGCCGAACCGACGCGCGATCTGCCCCGTGCACAGCAGCCCGATCGCTGATTCCGGGGTGCCGAACTGCGGCGAGCCCGACTGCATGTCGATGTTCGACAGGAAGGACCCGAATACCACCGGCGCCCCGGGACGGATCAACTGCGACAGCGCGATGCCCGAGAGCGCCTCGGCCATCTGCTGGGCGAGCGCGGCCGGGATGGAGACCGGCGACATCGCCCCCATGAGGAGGAACGGCGTCATGATGACCGGCTGCGCCGCCTTGGTGTACTCGAACTGCGCGTCGAGCATGCGGTCGTCCCAGCGCAGCGGGGAGTTGCAGTTCACCAGGGAGATGCAGAACGGCTTGTCCTCGATGGACTCCCGACCGCCGAAGACCATCTCCCCCATGGCGAGCGTGTCCAACGCGTTCTGGGCGCTCACGACGTTGCCCATGACAATCTTGTCGGTGTAGATGAGCGCGCTGGACACCATGTCGAGGTGACGCGAGTCCAAGGGAGCGTCGTTCGGCTCGACCACGACGCCTCCGACACTGTCCATCGCCGAGAACGACTGCGCCAGCTTGCAGAAGTTGACGAAGTCCTCAAGGGTGCCGTCGCGACGGACGTCTCCCTTGCGGACGAAGGGCGAGCCGTAGTTGCTGGAGAAGACCATGTGGTTGCCGCCGATGTGCACATCGTTGGCATGGTTGCGCGCCTGCATGTCGAACTCGCGCGGCGCCTTGGCCACCTGCTCGAGGACGAAGTCCGGGTCGAGGAACACGGTGTTGTCGACGACCTTCTGGCCGGCCTGCCGGAACAGGTCGAGTGCCTCCGGCTTCATGAACTCGATGCCGAGCTCGGTGTGGATGCGCTTCCAGCCCTTGTCCAGGGTGGCCATCGCATCCTCGGACAGGATCTCGTAGCGCGGCATCTTGTTGACGAACACGGGGCCATCCTCGGGTCGGCTGATAAGGACGCTGTTGACCGAGCGTTGTCGGGATCCTACACTCGGTCGTGGAACATGGGTTCCATAATGCGGAACTTATTCAACACGCTCGCGAGGCGTCGACCGAGGAGGCCGGATGCAGCCGTCTGCCGGCACCCAGGCCGTCGACCGCGCCGCGGCGCTTCTCGTGGAGATCCTGAGCGCCCAGCAGCAGCCCACCTTCACTGAGCTCCAGCGCCGCACCGGCCTGGCCAAGAGCACGCTGTCGCGCCTGCTGTCGAGCCTCGAGCGGCACGAACTGATCACGCGGGCCGACGACGCCACCCTGCGCCCCGGTCCTGTCCTGACCCGCTTCGCACACTCGGACCGCCCGACCGACGAGCTCATCTCCCTCGCAGCACCTGCCCTGCAGGCACTCAGCGAGGCGACCGGTGAGACCGTCAACCTCGCCATCAAGGTCGGCTACGAGGTCGAGCAGATCGCGCAGGTCGACTCCACGTACCTGATGGGCAACGTCAACTGGGTCGGCATGCGGGTCCCCCTGCATTGCTCGGCGTTGGGCAAGGTGTTCCTCGCGGCCGGCGCTGTCCTGCCGGACGGACGCCTCACGAAGCGGACGGCGCAGTCGATCAGCACCCGCCCCGCCCTGGAGGAGGAGCTGAACCGAGTGCGCGCGCAGGGCTGGGCGGTCGCAGACTCCGAACTCGAGCCCGGCCTGGTCGCGGTCGCGGCTCCCGTTCGCTCGAGCGACGGCTCGGTCGTCGCCGCATTGAGCATCTCCGGCCCGTCCGTCCGCCTGCTGCCCGAGCGGTTCGCCGAGCTCGGCGCTCTGGTGGCGACAGAGAGCGACCGCCTGTCCCGACAGCTTGGCTACTCACCGAAACAGAAGGCAGGAGCGGCATGACGCCAGACGAGGTCCTCAAGGGCCTGTACGACGAGACCATGGTTGGCAATGCCCCAGCCGTCCTCGAACTGACGAATACCGGCCTGGAGATCGGGATGGCTCCGGAGCAGATCCTGTTCGAGGCGCTCATCCCATCCCTCGAGGAGGTCGGCGCACGCTTCGAGCGTGGCGACTACTTCGTGCCCGAGATGCTCATCGCCGGCAAGGCGATGTCCGGGGCACTCGACGTGCTGCGCCCGCTGCTGGCGCAGACGGGAGCCGAGACCGTCGGCACCTTCTTGATGGGGACGGTGAAGGGCGACGTGCACGACATCGGCAAGAACCTCGTCAACATCATGCTCGAGGGCGCTGGCTTCCACGTGATCGACATCGGGGTGCAGGCGGCGCCAGAGAAGTTCATCGCCGGGATCGAGGAGCACAAGCCTGACATCGTCGGGATGTCCGCCTTCCTCACCACGACAATGCCGATGTTCAAGGCCAATATCAACGCCATCGAGAAGGCCGGCCTGCGCGACAAGGTGATCGTGATGGTGGGCGGCGCCCCAGTGACGCAGGAGTACGCCGACGTCTGCGGTGCCGACGGCTACGCATCCGATGCGGCCACAGCGGTCCGCAAGGCCAAGGAGCTCATCGCTGCCAAGCGCGCCGCCGCGAAGGCCTAGCCCTGACATGAAGTTCCTCCCCATCATCGAGCACGCGGTGAAGAAGCCGCTGTGGGACTGCAAGATGTGCGGTCAGTGCGTCCTGCACTCAACCGGCATGACGTGCCCGATGACGTGCCCGAAGACCCTCCGCAACGGCCCGTGCGGCGGCGTGCGTGAGAACGGGCACTGCGAGGTCAAGCCGGAGATGCGGTGCGTGTGGGTCAAGGCCGAGGGCCGCGCCCGTACCTGGCCCCTGCTTCCGGAGGCCTGGCGCGAGGAGTTCAACCACATGCGCCCGCCGGTCAACAACGCGCTGAAGGGCCAGTCCTCGTGGCTGAACCTCCTCAACGGAACCGATCGGGGAACTCCCCCGGGCTGGACGGCGGACTCCCGATGACCGAGGCCAACGCCTTCGAGCGCCTCTGCCAGACACGCGAACGCCACATCGTCACCGCCGAGTTCCCGTCCTTCGACGGCGGCACGCTCGAGGACATCCGGCTGGCAGCGGAGCGGCTGGCTCCCTGGGTCGATGCCATCAACGTCACCGACAATCCGGCCGCGCACGCCCACGCCTCGAACACGGCGATGGCCATCGCCCTGACGCAGCTCGGCTACAACCCGATCCTGCAGGTCGTCTGCCGGGACAAGAATCGCCTGGCGATCCAGTCCGACATCGTGGGCGTGTCGATGTTCGGCGTGCAGAACATCTGCGCACTGACCGGCGACGACGTAACGGCGGGCGACGAGCCGGAGGCCCGGCGCGTATACGACCTGGACGGCCCCCAGCTGGTGAAGGTCGCGACCATCATGGGTACGGGGATGTACCTGTCCGGCCGCTCGCTGAAGGCACCGCCCCACCTGTTCGTCGGCGCCGTCGAGAACCCGACCGCTCCGCCATTGGAGTACCGCGCGGAGCGGGCCTTGAAGAAGGTTGAGGCCGGCGCCCGGTTCCTTCAGCTCCAAATCCACTATCGCCCGGACATCCTCGAGGCATTCATGGCCGCCTGCGTCCGTAACGGCGTTGCCGAGCGGGCCGCGATCCTGCCGACCGTCTGCCTGACGAAGGCGGCGCGCGCCCTCACCTTCATGAACGATCAGGTCCCCGGCATCTCAGTGCCCAAGCCCACGATCGACCGGGTCGCGAACAGCGACGACCCGAAGGAGGAGTCGTACCAACTGGTCCGCGAGCTCGCATCGCACGCGCTGTCGCTGCCCGGAGTGGCCGGACTCCACATCACCGACTTCCGTCACGACGACAGCGTTCGCCGACTGACCGAAGACCTAGCCATCGGCCCGCGCTTCAAGGAGCAGCATGCACACAGTGCTTAGTTCGGCAAGCAAGACGATCACCATCGGGCACGACCAGCCGTTCTGCATCATCGGCGAGCGCATCAACCCGACCGGTCGCAAGAAGTTCCAGGAGCAGTTGCGCGCAGGCGACCTGTCGGCGATCGCACTCGACGTGCAGGCGCAGGTCGAGGGCGGCGCGACGATGCTCGACGTCAACATGGGCGCACCGCTGATCGACGAGCCGGTCGTCCTTGCTCAGGCCGTGAAGATGATCCAGGGGCTGACCGACCTGCCCCTGTGCATCGACTCGTCCGTCGTGGAGGCCCTTGAAGCCGGCCTGGCGGCCTACGAGGGCAAGGCACTGGTCAACTCGATCACCGCCGAGGAGGAGCGGATGGACCTCATCCTCCCTCTGGTGAAGAGGTACGGCGCGGCGATCATCGCGCTGCCCAATGACGAGTTCGAGATCCCCGAGGAGCCGCAGCGGCGCCTCGAACTGACCCAGAAGATCGTCGAGTATGCGACGACCAAGTACCAGATCCCCATCGAGGACATCGTCATCGATCCGCTGGCCATGCCGATCGGCGCAGACTCGTCGATGGTCGTGCGGACCCTGGAGACGATCGCCTTGATCAAGGAGCACATCGGCGTCAACACGACCCTCGGTGCGTCGAACGTGTCGTTCGGGATGCCCGACCGCCACACGCTGAACTCCGTGTTCTTGCCGATGGCGATCGCGGCCGGCCTCACCAGTGCCATCATGGATGCCCGCACGCCGCAGATCTTGACCGCGGTCAAGGCGGCCGACCTCATGATGGGCAACGACGAGTGGGGCTCTGCCTGGATCGCCGCCCATCGCGCGAAGCTGGCCGCACAGGCGCAGTAGCGTCACGCCCAACCGGGATCGACACCACATGGACGAAGAACTCACCGACACCACGCCGCACGAGCCCTCTGTCGTGCGCGTGGACCTGTCGTTCCAGCCGTCTGGCAAGAGCGTGCGGGTCCCGACCGGAGTGTCGGTGTTCGATGCGGCCAGTTGGAACGGCATCGCCATCGACTCGACCTGCGGCGGTCACGGCACCTGCAAGAAGTGCAAGGTTCAGGTGGTCACAGGCGATGTCCCCGTCGGCCGGCTCGACACGCGGGCCTTTTCGACTGAGGAGCTGAAGGCCGGCTGGCGTCTTGCGTGCATCGCCAGCGCCACCAACGACCTGACCGTCCATGTCCCGCCACTGACGACCCGACCCAAGGCGGCGACGGTCGGCGCGGGCCGACAGGTCATCCTTCGCCCGTCGATCCAGAAGCGCCACATCACGATGGCCGATCCGTCGCTGACCGACCAGCGCTCTGACATCGCCCGGGTGCTCGATGAGATCACCGACCTGACTGAGAACGTCGATCCGTACCTGCTTCGCGATCTTCCGCGAGTACTGCGCTCTGCCGACTTCGACGTCACCGCCGTGGTGGTTGACGACATGCTCGTCGCCGTCGAGCCCGGCGATACGACGGCGAGGCTCTACGGCATCGCCTGCGACCTCGGCACGACGACTGTCGTCGCGACACTGCTCGACCTCAGCACCGGGACCCCGATGGCCGTTGCGTCGATGCTCAACAAGCAGCAGCCCTTCGGCGCCGACGTCATCAGCCGCATCAGCGCGACGATGCTTGACCCCAGCGCCCTGGAGAAGCTGCAGGCACTCGCGCACGAGACGCTCGGCGAACTGGCCGCCGAGGTGTGCGCAGAAGCGGGCGTGGACCCCGCCGGGATCTACGAGGTGGCGATCGCCGGCAACGCCACGATGACCCAGATCGCGTTGGGCATCGATCCCGAACCCCTCGGCGTCGCTCCCTTCATCCTCGCGACCCAGTCGTACCCGACGCTGCTCGCCAGTGAACTCGGGTTCGTGCTTCATCCGAGGGCGCGCGCCTTCCTCTTCCCCGCCCTCGGCGCCTACGTGGGCGGGGACATCATCGCCGGCGCACTGGCCACCGGCATGGACCGCGACAAGCGCCTTCGACTCTTCATCGACATCGGGACGAACTGCGAGCTCATCCTTGGTGACGGCGAGCGACTCATCGCCACGGCGGCCCCCGCGGGCCCTGCTTTCGAGGCCGCCTCCATCAAGTGCGGCATGCGGGCAGCGCCCGGCGCAATCGAGGTCGTCACGATCAACGACGAGGGCCTGCAGGTGCAGGTCATCGGGGACGTCCCGCCAACCGGCATGTGCGGCTCGGGCCTGGTCGATGCGGTGTCCGAGCTCGTCCGCGTCGGCATCATCGACGGCAGCGGCCGCTTCGTCAGCGAGCAGCAGGTACTCGGTCTTCGGCCGGACCTCGCTGCCCGCCTCACCGAGGTCAACGGCGAGCGGGTCTTCGTGCTCGCGGAGACCGAGGACGCTGCACGCCCGGTCTTCCTCAGCCAGCGAGACGTCCGCGAGCTCCAGTTCGCCAAGGCAGCCATCTCCACCGGCTGGAAGCTGCTCGTGGAGGAGTTCGGCGCCGAGCCCGACGACATCCAGCAGGTGCTGCTGGCCGGCTCGTTCGGCACTTACCTGAGCGCACGCAATGCGATCCGCATCGGCCTGGTGCCCAACATCCCGGCGCTGCGCGTGGTCAGCGCGGGCAACGTCGCGGGCGAGGGAGCCAAGATGGCGTTGCTCTCGGGCCCGGAGCGGCACGGCGCCTCCGCCCTGATCAGGGAGATCGACTACCTCGAGCTCTCCGACCGAGGCGACTTCAACGACCGGTTCGTCGATGAGCTTGCGTTCCCCGGCTGAGTCCGCGTCACCCGGCCTACGGACCGACCGCATCGCGGTCATCGCCTGCGGCGCTCTCGCGCTCGACATCGGCGCCATCGTCGAGCGCCAGGGCTGGCCGGTCGACATCCACCCGCTGCCGCCCCTGCTGCACAACCACCCGGAGCGCATCGCCGGGAAGGTCGAGAGCCTTCTGGATGACCTCACCCTCCGCTATCAGCGCGTCGCGATCGGCTACGCCGACTGCGGGACGTATGGCGCGCTCGACGAAGTGTGCGCACGACGAGGTGTCTTGCGATTGCCCGGCGACCACTGCTACGACGTATACGCGGGCGCCGACGCCATCGCCGACATGTCGGCTGAGGAGCCGGGGACGTACTTTCTCACCGACTTCCTGGCCGCCGGGTTCGAGCGCCTCGTCTGGCGAGAGCTGGGCCTCGACCGCTACCCCGACCTGCGGGAGGACTACTTCCGCCACTACACGCGCGTCGTCTGGCTGGCTACCCGGCGCACGCCCGACCTCGAGCGCTCCGCCCAGCGAGCCGCCGAGCGCCTCGGCCTGCCCCTTCAGGTGCGCGACGTGACGCGCGCCGACGCCGGGCTGGAGGCCTCGCTGGCCGCGGTCACCGGCGGGTTGTCGGCCGGCGCCTAGCCGACATCAGGATTCGGATAAAGCTGCGAAAACTGATGTACAGGTCGTGTCAAAACTGATATATCTGTGCAGTGACCAGCGCCGTTCTCGTCGAGCCCGACCTCACGGGCGGGGAGTCGCTCGCCGAGCGTGCCTACCGCGACATCCGGCGCCTCATCGTCACCCTGGAGCTTCCACCGGGCGCGGTCATCAGTGAGCCCGAACTGCAAGACAGCCTGGGCATGGGACGCACCCCCATCCGCGAGGCGCTGCGTACCCTCGCCAACGACCGGCTCATCGACGTCTACCCCCGCCGCGGAATGTTTGTGGCGGCTATCGACACTCGCGACCTGTCGGCGATCTCCGAGGTTCGCGAGCAGCTCGAGCCGTTCGCGGCGCGCCTCGCAGCGGAGCGTCGCAACGACGAGGACCTCGCCGTGATCGGCGACCTCCTGGCCGCCATCGAGGCCAGTGCCAAGGCCCCCGACGTCCGCGACCTCATCGAGCTCGACCAGCGCATCCACCACCACGTGTACCGATGCGCCCATAACGAGTTCCTGAGCGCAGTGCTCGAGCAGCACTACATGCACGCCTTGCGGATCTGGTTCCTCGCCCTCGACAAGATCACGCACCTGAAGCAGGCGATCGCCGAGAACCGCGAGCTGCTGATCGCCGTTCGGGATGGGGATCCCGAACGCGCCGCGTCGATCATGTCCTCCCATGTGGAGGGCTTCGAAGCCGACGTCCGCCGAGCCATCTGAATCACCACCACCACACGAGAGGTAAGTAATGAGCACTCTGCCCACGTCGGCGAAGGTCGTCATCATCGGAGCAGGCATCGTCGGCAATAGCGTGGCGTATCACCTCGCGCGCCTCGGCTGGCGCGACATCGTGCAGGTCGACAAGGGCCCGCTGCCCAACCCCGGCGGCTCGACCGGGCACGCTTCGAACTTCCTCTTCCCGGTGGACCACACCAAGGAGATGACCGAACTGACGCACGAGAGCATGCGCCAGTACAAGGAGATGGGCGTCCTCACGCAGTGCGGCGGCATCGAGGTGGCCCGCACGCCGGCGCGCATGCAGGAGCTGCAGCGGCGCATGTCGTCCGCCAAGTCCTTCGACATCGACGACACCGAGATGCTGACGCCCGACCAGGTGAAGCAGTTCGTGCCCTTCATCGACGAGACCGTCATCCTCGGCGGCTTCTACACCCCCAGCGTGTGCGTTGTGGACTCGCTGCGGGCCGGCACGATCATGCGTGAGCGCGCGATGGAGATGGGCGCGCTGACCGTTTCAGCCAACACCGAGGTACTCGACATCGAGGTCGTCGACGGGCACGTGAAGGCCGTCGTCACCGATCAGGGCCGCGTCGAGGCCGAGTACGTCGTGGTCGCCTGCGGCTGCTGGAGCCCGAAGATCGCCCGCATGGCCGGCGCGGTCATCCCGCTGACGCCTGCTGTGCACCAGATGAAGGACATCGGCCCGGTGCCCCGGTTCGCCGATGCGAAGGGCGACATCGAGTACCCGATCGTGCGCGACATGGACACGAACATGTACGAGCGTCAGCACGGCACCGGTCTGGAGGTCGGCTCGTACGCCCATCGCCCGATTCTGCACGAGGTCGACGACATCCCGTCGAACGCCGAGGCGGCCCTGTCCCCCACCGAGATGCCGTTCACCCAGGTGGACTTCGACCTGCAGGACGAGCACTCCCTCGAGCTCATGCCGGAGATCATCGGCGACGAGAACGTGCGCCAGAAGTACGCGATCAACGGCCTGCTCTCCCTGACCCCCGACGGCATGCCGATCCTCGGCGAGACCCCAGAGGTCAAGGGCCTGTGGTCCGTCGCTGCGGTCTGGATCAAGGAGGGCCCCGGCACCGGCAAGTCGGTGGCGGAGTGGATGGTTCTCGGAGAGTCGGAGATCGACCTGCACGCGTCCGACATCGCCCGGTTCCATGACCACCACAAGACCCGCGAGCACATCGTCGCGCGCACGTCGGAAGGCTTCAACAAGACCTACGGCATCGTCCACCCGATGGAGCAGTGGGCCAGCAACCGCAACGTCCGGCTCTCGCCGTACTACGAGCGCGAGAAGGCGCTCGACGCCGTGTTCTTCGAGACCGTCGGCTGGGAGCGGCCGTTCTGGTACGAGTCGAACGCCGCACTCGTCGAGAAGTTCGGCGACGCCGTCATGCCGCGCACGGCTGAGTGGGAGGCCCGCTGGTGGTCGCCCATTGTCAATGCCGAGCACCTGCAGATGCGTGAGACCGCCGGCCTGGTCGACCTCACCGCCTTCTGCATCTTCGACGTCATCGGCGCTGGTGCGCTCGACACCGTCCAGCGCACCGCGCTGCGCCAGATGGACGTCGCGGTCGGCAAGGTGGTCTACACGCCGGTGCTCTCGCCCAACGGCGGCTTCAAGTCCGACCTCACGATCATGCGCCTGGCCCACGATCACTTCCGCGTGGTCACCGGCGGCGCGCATGGCATGGCCGACAAGAAGTGGTTCACCGATCAGCTGCCCGCTGACGGCACCGCGCAGGTCGTCGACCTGACGTCCACCTACACGACGCTGGGCATCTGGGGCCCGCAGGCCCGCGAGATCCTCCAGTCCGTCACCAAGGAAGACGTCTCCAACGACGGCTTCCCGTTCGGCACCTGCCGCGTCATCGAGATCGGGCCGCTGCGCGTCCTCGCCTCGCGGATCTCGTATGTGGGCGACCTCGGCTGGGAGCTCTACGTGCCGATGGAGCAGGGTGCGCGCCTCTGGGACATCCTCTGGGACGCCGGCCAGCCGCACGGCATGATCCCGGTCGGCATCGGCGTCTACGGCACGACCGGTCGCCTCGAGAAGTCCTACCGCGCGTATGGCAACGAGCTCGAGAGCGAGTACACCGTCGTCGAGGCCGGCATGCAGATGAAGAAGGTCAAGGACCAGGACTTCGTCGGCAAGTCGGCCCACCTGGCCCACCGTGAGGAGGACCCCGCGGCGATCCTGTGCTCCCTGACCGTCGACGACCACACGTCGTCCACCGGCGAGAAGCGGTACATGATGGGGCGCGAGCCCATCCTCACGCTCGACGGCAGGCCGATCACCGATCGCAAGAACCGCCGCTCGTACTGCAACAGCGCCGGCTCCGCGCCCTCCCTCGGCAAGCACGTCCTGATGTCGTACCTGCCGCCGGAGCATGCGGTGGAGGGCACGAAGCTGCTAGTCGAGTACCTCGGCGAGCAGTACCCGGTGACCGTCGCCCGCGTGGGCAACGCTCCCCTCTTCGACGCCGCCAACGATCGGATCATGGGCTGATGGACGTACTGGTCTGCATCAAGCGGGTGCCGATGGTGGGCACCGCGCTGATCCTCAACGACGACGGCACGGAGCTGGACACCCGTCGGCTGGGCTTCCAGCTCAGCCCCCACGAGGAGAACGCCGTCGAGGCGGCCGTGCAGCTGATCGAGCAGCACGGTGGCACCGTCACCCTCCTGACGATGGGCACGGCGGAGTCCGAGGAGCAGCTGCGCGAGCAGTTGGCCATCGGAGCCGACCGCGCGATCATCGCGTTGACCGACGGCACGGAGCCTGACCCGCAGGCGACCGTCGGCGGGCTGCTCGAGGCCATCCGCGCCGACGGTGCAGCGTTCGACGTGATCCTGCTCGGCTCGGAGTCCGCCGACGTCGGTGGCTACCAGACCGGCATCAGGCTGGCCCACGCGCTCGGCCTGCCGGTCGTCACCAACGTCAAGGGCCTGTCGATCGCCGACGGGACCGCACGTTGCGAGCGGGCCGTGGGCAGCGAGCGCGAGGTCTACGAGGTCACCCTCCCGGCGGTCATCACCGTCAAGGACGGCCTGAACATCCCGCGATACCCGTCCGTGCCCGGCCGCATCAAGGCGCGCAAGAAGCCGGTGACGACGCACGAGGTGAGCATCGCGGCCCCACGGATCGTCAAGCACCGTCTCGTGGTGCCTCCGGCGACGGCCAAGGGCACCAAGGTGCTCGAGCCGAACGCTGACGGTGCCGCAGTTCTCGTTGACGTGTTCCGTGAGATCGGAGTCCTGTCGTGATCCTCGTTCCCATCGACGTCGACCGCGGCGCGGTCGATCCGGTATCGCTTCAGGCCCTGACCTTGGCCCGCTCCCTCGACGATGACGTCCAGGCCGTGGTGGCCGGGGATGCCACGGTCGCCGGCGAGTTGGCGGAGTACGGCGCCGGCGTCGTGCACGTCGCAGATCTCGGCGACCTCACCGACTACGCGCCCCAGGCCACGGCGAAGGCGGTGACGCAGCTCGTCGGAGCACTCGCGCCGGCTGCCGTCATCGGCGGCGGCACCGCGCGTGGCAACGAGGTGATGGCGCACGTCGCTGCGTTCCTCGATGCCCCTCTCGCCAGCGACTGCGTATCGATCACGCTCGGCTCCCCCGCCGAGGTGACGCGAGCACGCTGGGGCGGCAACCTCCTCGAGGAGTCCTCTGTCGATGCGCCCGTCCTGCTCGCAACGGTGCTCGCGCACGCCATTCCGGCGACGCAGGCTCCCGCAGCGGGCGTGCTGCAGCCCTTCACCGCAGACCTCGACGATGCCGATCGCGCGGTGCGAGTGGTCACCCGCAGCGGAGCGGCCGCCACAGGCGTGACCCTCGCCGAATCGAAGGTCGTCGTGTCGGGTGGCCGCGGGATGGGCGGCCCCGAGGCGTTCGCACTGCTCGAGCAGCTCGCCGAGCTCCTCAACGGCACAGTCGGCTGCTCCCGCGTCGTGACGAGCGAGGGCTGGCGCCCGCACGCCGAGCAGGTGGGCCAGACCGGCACCAAGATCGCTCCCGACCTGTACCTGGCTTTCGGGATCAGTGGTGCCACCCAGCATCTCGCCGGCTGCAAGAACAGCAAGACCATCGTGGCGGTCAACACCGATGCGCAGGCACCGATGATGCTCGCCGCGGACTACGCGGTCGTGGGCGACGTCCACGCGTTCCTTCCCCTGCTCATCGAGAGGACTCGCGCAGCCGCTGGCAGCTGAGCCCTTCCGCCCAACGCACGCCCCAAGGAGTCTGCTGTGCCCTCAGACATCGACATCGCGCAGGCAGCGACGATGCGCCCCATCAGCACGATCGCTGCGGCGCTCGGCATTCCCGACGCATCAGTGGAGCCCTACGGCCACTACAAGGCCAAGGTCTCCCTGGAGTACTTGGCGTCGCTGCCGGAGAAGGCCGACTCCAAGCTCGTCCTGGTCACCGCCATCAGCCCCACTCCGGCGGGCGAGGGCAAGACCACGACGAGCGTCGGCCTGGGCGACGGGCTGTCGGCGATCGGCAAGCGCACGATGATCTGCCTGCGCGAGCCCTCGCTCGGTCCAGTGTTCGGCATGAAGGGCGGTGCCGCAGGCGGCGGCTACGCCCAGATCGTCCCGATGGAGGACATCAACCTCCACTTCACGGGCGACTTCAGCGCGATCGGGCTGGCCAACAACCTGCTCGCCGCGCTGATCGACAACCACGTCCACCATGGCAATGCCCTCGGCATCGACGTCCGGCGCGTGACCTGGAAGCGCGTGGTCGACATGAACGACCGGGCCCTTCGCGACATCACCGTGGCGCTGGGCGGGCCGGGCAACGGCTACCCGCGCGAGGACGGATTCGACATCGTGGTCGCCTCGGAGATCATGGCGATCTTCTGCCTGGCAACGTCTCTGGAGGACCTCAAGGAGCGGCTGGGCAACATCGTGGTCGCGTACAACCGCGAGCGCGAGCCTATCCGAGCGCGCGACCTCAATGCCAACGGTGCGATGACGGTGCTCCTCAAAGACGCGCTCGCCCCGAATCTCGTCCAGACCCTCGAGCACACGCCGGCATTCGTCCACGGTGGGCCCTTCGCCAACATCGCGCACGGCTGCAACTCCGTCATCGCAACGACGTCAGCGATGAAGCTCGCCGACTACGTCGTCACTGAGGCTGGCTTCGGCGCGGACCTCGGGGCGGAGAAGTTTGTCGACATCAAGTGCCGCAAGTCAGGGCTGCGACCGTCCGCCGTCGTCATCGTCGCGACCGTCCGGGCGCTCAAGTACCACGGCGGACAGGACCTGAAGACGATCACCACTGAGGACCTTGCTGCTCTCGACAGGGGCATGGTCAACCTCGAACGGCACATCAGCAACGTGCAGGACGTGTACGGCCTGCCGTGCGTGGTCTCCATCAACCGCTTCGACAGCGACACCCCGGCAGAACTCGCCCTCCTCAACGAGCAGGTCAACGCTCTCGGAGTCGACGTCGTCCTTGCCTCGCACTGGGCCGACGGCGGCAAGGGAGCCGAGGACCTCGCCCGCAAGGTCGTGGAGTTGTGCGACCGACCGTCCGCCATGACGTTCGTCTACGAGGACGACGCCTCGCTCTGGGACAAGATCAACGCCATCGCCACCCGTGTCTACGGGGCCAGCGAAGTCACGGCGGATGCGAAGATCCGCGGCCAGATCAAGGATCTCGAAGCTCAGGGCTACGGCCACTTCCCCGTATGCGTCGCGAAGACGCAGTACTCGTTCTCGACTGACCCGAGCCTGCGCGGAGCCCCCGGCGGGCACAGCGTGAACATCCGCGAGGTGCGGCTGGCTGCCGGTGCCGAGTTCATCGTGATGGTCTGCGGAGACATCATGACCATGCCCGGGCTGCCCAAGGTCCCGTCGAGCGAGCGGATCGACCTCGTTGACGGCCAGGTGGTTGGCCTGTTCTGATGGACCACGCCGGGGATGAGCGGAAAGGACCCGCATGGGCGTGACCACGGACCGGCGCCAGATCGTCCGGTACCTGGACGGCGTCGGTGACGAGCGAAGTGACTCAGTGGCGGTCGAGTCGCCCCTGACGATCGTGCTCGACGACGATGTGCTGGTCACGACCATGCGCACACCCGGGCACGACCTCGACCTGGCTGCCGGCTGGCTGGTCAACGAGTCCGGCGTGTGCCGCAGCGACCACATCGCAAGCATGGGCGCCTTCGCCTCGCGCAACGATGACGACGTCGACACCGTCCGCGTTCAGTTGGCGGCCGGCGTAGAGCCGCCGCGCCCGCGCGCTTTCGTCACGAACAGCGCCTGTGGGGTGTGCAGCGCCGACATCCTCGCCGGCGTGCGTCCCCCGGATGGTCCGCTGCACTCCCCCGACTGGACCCTTACGGCCGTCGACGTAGTGCCCCTCCTGGACCAGATGCGGTCCCGTCAGCGCACGTTCGACCGCACCGGCGCGCTTCATGCCGCGGCCCTTGTCGGCCCCGCTGGTGACCTGCTGTGGGTCCGGGAGGACGTGGGCCGGCACAACGCCGTCGACAAGGCCGTCGGGCGCGCCCTGTTCGATGACCTGCTTCCACTCACCGATCATGTGCTGCTCGTCAGCGGCCGCGTGTCCTACGAGATCGTGCACAAGGCCCTCACGGCCGGCGTCGCCGCGATCGCCGCTGTCTCCGGTCCCACAACGCTCGCCGTCGACCTGTCCCGCCAGCACGACCTGGTCCTCATCGGGTTCGCCCGAGAGGGCCGGCTCAACGTCTACTCCGGCGCCGCCCGGGTTCCTGAAGGTGAGTCAGCATGACGGCGACCAATCGCCCCTGGTCGGCCGAGGACGCCCGCGGGGTCCTCGCGACGATTGCCGAGCCAGGCCCGGTGCTGATCGCCCTGCAGGCCCTGCAACACGAGTTCGGCTACGTGCACGACGAGGCCGTACCGATGGTGGCCGCGGCGTTCAACGTGAGCCGTGCAGACGTCTACGGGGTCCTCACGTTCTACAGCGACCTGCGCTCCACTCCACCGGCCGAGGTCGAAGTGCGGGTCTGCATGGGCGAGGCGTGCCAGTCCGTCGGCGCGCGCGGCCTGCTCGCCGCTGCGGAGACGTCCATGACAGCGGACTGCGATGTCCAGCACGTGTTCTGCCTCGGCAATTGCGCGCTCGGGCCGGCCGCCACCGTCAACGGCACCCTGATCGGGCGTGCCACCCCCCCTGCGGTCACCGCCGCCATCGCGACGGAGATGCGCGCATGAGGATCTTCGTCCCGGCCGACAGCGCAGCCAGGTCCGTGGGGGCCGACACAGTGGCCGAGGCCATCGCGCGCTCGACGCCCGACGCGACGGTCGTGCGAAACGGCTCCCGCGGCATGCTCTGGCTCGAGCCGCTCGTCGAGGTCGAGGTCGACGACGTGCGCATCGCCTACGGCCCCGTCACACCTGAGGACGTCCCGGCGCTGGTGGCGGCCTGGGGCAGCGACGGAGCCCACCCCCTGCGTCTGGGACCGACCGACGACCTGCCGTGGCTGACGAGCCAGACCCGACTCACCTTCGCCCGCGTCGGGGTCATCGATCCGCTGGATGCCGACGCCTTCGAGGCGCACGGCGGCCTGAGGGGCCTGCGCGAGTGCCTGCTCCGCGGCGGACAGCAGGTGATCGAGGCGGTGCTGGCCTCCGGACTGCGTGGGCGCGGCGGAGCCGGCTTCCCCGCCGGAATCAAGTGGCGCACCGTCGCTGCGGAGTCGTCGACTCAGAAGTACGTCTGCGTCAACGCGGACGAAGGCGACAGCGGCACCTTCGCCGATCGCATGCTGATGGAGGGCGATCCCTTCACTCTCCTCGAGGGCATGACGATCGCGGGACTGAGCATTGGTGCGACCCAGGGATACGCCTACATCCGCAGCGAATACCCGGACGCCATTCGGGTCATGCGCTCAGCCATCGACATTGCACGCAGTCGCGGCTGGCTCGGGCCGGACGTCCTCGGGTCCGGCGCCGCGTTCGACATCACGATCCGGGTGGGCGCCGGCTCGTACGTCTGCGGCGAGGAGACCGCAATGCTGGAGAGCCTGGAGGGCAAGCGAGGCGTGGTTCGCGCGAAGCCACCCCTGCCGGCGATCGCGGGACTCTTCGGCCAGCCGACTCTGATCAGCAATGTGCTCACCATCGCCGCAGTCCCCTACATCGTCGAGCATGGCCCCGAGGCGTACGCAGCCCTCGGCGTTGGCCGGTCCAAGGGCACGCAGGTCTTCCAGCTCGCGGGAAACATCAAGCAGGGCGGCATCGTCGAACTCGCGTTCGGCGTCACGCTTGGCGAACTGGTCAACGGCTACGGGGCGGGGACGCGGTCAGGCCGTCCCGCCCGCGCTATCCAGGTCGGCGGTCCCTTGGGGGCATATCTGGGAACCGAGGCCATGTCTGTGTCGATGGACTACGAGGCGCTGGCCGATGCCGGCGGGATGCTCGGCCACGGCGGGATCGTGGTCTTCGATGACACGGTCGACATGGCCGAGCAAGCTCGCTTTGCGATGGAGTTCTGCGCGGAGGAGTCCTGCGGGAAGTGCACGCCCTGCCGCATTGGCTCGGTTCGCGGCGTCGAGGTCATCGACAGGATCATGGAAGGCCAGGATCGGCAGTCGAACACCGCACTCCTCATCGATCTTTGCGAAGTCATGAGGGACGGGTCACTATGTGCCATGGGGGGCCTCACACCGCTACCGGTGCTGAGCGCCCTTCGCGGCTTCAGCGAGGACTTCAACCGGGAGCGTCCATGACGATCGCGAACGACATCGACTTCGGCACGCCGGCGGCGACGTCGGACGTCGACGTGTCCGTCACGATCGACGGCACCTCGATCTGTGTGCCGGCTGGCACGTCCGTCATGCGCGCAGCCGCCGAGGCGGGTGTCGCGATCCCCAAGCTCTGCGCGACCGACCGGCTCGACGCCTTCGGGTCCTGTCGCATGTGTGTCGTCGACATCGAGGGCCGCAAGGGGACGCCGGCGTCCTGCACGACCCCGTGCGAGGACGGCATGGTGGTCAACACGCAGACTCCCCACGTGGCCAAGATCCGCCGCGGCGTCATGGAGCTCTACATCTCCGATCATCCGCTCGACTGCCTCACCTGCCCGGCAAACGGCGACTGCGAGCTGCAGGACATGGCTGGGGTCGTCGGGCTCCGCGAGGTGCGGTACGGGTTCGACGGCGAGAACCACCTCGATGCACCGAAGGACGAGAGCAACCCCTACTTCACCTTCGACGCGAGCAAGTGCATCGCCTGCAGCCGCTGCGTGCGTGCCTGCGGCGAGGTGCAGGGCACCTTTGCACTCACGATCTCCGGCCGGGGCTTCGGGTCGAAGGTGAGCGCGAGCGCCGGCGAGTCCTTCCTCCAGAGCGAGTGCGTCTCGTGCGGCGCATGCGTGCAGGCCTGCCCTACCTCGACCCTGCAGGAGAAGACGGTCATCGAGCTCGGAACGCCAACGCGCAAGGTCAAGACCACATGCGCCTACTGCGGGGTCGGCTGCTCGTTCACCGCCGAGATGCGCGGCAACGAACTCGTCCGCATGGTTCCCGACAAGTCCGGCGGCGCGAATGAAGGACACTCCTGCGTCAAGGGCCGCTTCGCGTGGGGCTACGCAAGCCACGCCGATCGGGTGCTCTCGCCGCTGGTGCGCGATCGCATCGACGAGCCGTGGCGCGAGGCGACCTGGGACGAGGCGATCGCCTTCGCCGCCGCCCGCCTGCAGGCCATCCAGGCCGAGCACGGCGTCGACTCGATCGGTGGCATCACGTCCTCGCGGTGCACGAACGAAGAGGTCTTCGTCGTCCAGAAGATGATCCGGGCCGCCTTCGGCAACAACAACGTCGACACGTGCGCGCGCGTATGCCACTCCCCAACGGGCTACGGTCTCAAGCAGACGTTCGGCACCTCAGCAGGCACGCAGGACTTCGCCTCGGTCGAGGAGTCCGATGTCATCGTCGTGATCGGTGCCAACCCCACCGATGCACATCCGGTGTTCGCGTCGCGCATGAAGAAGCGGCTTCGACAGGGTGCGGAACTGATCGTGATCGACCCGCGCAGGATCGACCTCGTTCACTCCCCGCACGTCCATGCCTCCCATCACCTGCAGCTCCTTCCCGGCACCAACGTGGCCGTCGTCAACGCGATCAGCCACGTCGTCGTCACCGAGGGGCTCGTCGACACAGCGTTCGTCTCCGAGCGCTGCGACCCTGCCTCCTACGACGCCTGGGAGTCGTTCATCCGGCTGCCGGAGAACAGCCCCGAGGCTCTCGCCGATGTCACTGGTGTGCCGGCGGAGCTGATCCGAAGCGCCGCGCGGGTGTACGCCACCGCGCCCAACGCCGCGATCTACTACGGCCTCGGTGTCACCGAGCACAGCCAGGGCTCAACCATGGTGATGGCCATCGCCAACCTCGCGATGGCCACGGGCAACATCGGTCGCCGCGGCGTCGGGGTCAACCCGCTGCGCGGACAGAACAACGTTCAGGGCGCCTGCGACATGGGCTCGTTCCCGCACGAGCTGGCTGGCTACCGGCACGTCTCCGACGACACCGTGCGCCACCAGTTCGAGGCCGTGTGGGGAGCCGAGCTGCGCGCCGAGCCTGGCCTTCGCATCCCCAACATGCTCGACGCGGCTACGGTCGGTGCGTTCCGGGCCATCTACATCCAGGGCGAGGACATCGCACAGTCCGATCCCAACACCCAGCACGTCAGGGCCGCGCTCGAGGCGATGGACCTCGTCATCGTCCAGGACCTGTTCCTGAACGAGACCTCTAAGTTCGCCCACGTGTTCCTGCCCGGCACGTCCTTCCTGGAGAAGGACGGCACCTTCACCAACGCGGAGCGGCGGATCAACCGCGTCCGGCCGATCATGCCCAGCCGGACGGGCATGTCCGAATGGGAGGTGACCTGCGCACTCGCGACCGCCATGGGCTACCCCATGCACTACGACTCGGCGAGCCAGATCATGGACGAGATCGCCGAGCTCACCCCGACATTCGCGGGAGTCTCGTTCGCTCTTCTCGACCGCGTCGGCAGCGTCCAGTGGCCGTGCAACGACGCCACCCCCCTCGGCACGCCGATCATGCACGAGGACCACTTCGTTCGCGGCCTCGGCAACTTCGTGACGACTCCCTACGTGCCGACGGACGAGCGCACCACGCGGAAGTTCCCGCTGCTGCTCACCACCGGACGCACGCTCACCCAGTACAACGTCGGGGCGCAGACCCGCCGCACCGCGAACGTCATATGGCATCCGGAGGACATCCTCGACATGCACGAGTCCGACGCGGAGTTGCGCGGCGTGGCCGACGGCACCTGGGTCGAGGTCAGCAGCCGAGCAGGCGTGACGTCGATGCGCGTCAGGATCAGCGATGACGTGCCCGCGGGTGTCGTCTACACGACCTTCCACCATCCGGTGAGCGGCGCGAACGTCGTGACCACGGACAACTCCGACTGGGCGACAAACTGCCCTGAGTACAAGGTCACGGCAGTAGAGGTGCGTCCGCAGACACGTGTGGACGTGGGGGCATGACGGTCGAGAGCCTGGTGAAGATGGCCAACCAGATCGCGGTCAGCGTCCCGGACCAAGGGGCTGCGGTGGAGCAGACAGTCACGCACCTGAAGTCATTCTGGGCGCCGGCCATGATCGACGCCTTGGCACGACACCGCGCAGACCACCCTGACGCGGTGAGCCCCACCGTCGCAACCGCCCTCGACATCCTGAGACCGGAGTACGCCCATGGCTGAGGTCCAGATCACCCGGTGGCGCGAGATCCCATCGATCGTCACCGCCCGCGAGGGCGACGAGGTCATCAAGGTGCAACTCCCGTCGCGCTTTCAGGAGGCGATCGACGAGGCCGCCATGCGGGCAGGGGCGGAGGACGCCGACGCCTACCTGGCGGGCTGGACTCGCGATCCGTGGGTCGCCGTGGCAGGGTCTGCCACCGAGGCGGCCGAGAGCGTCGCCCACGACGTCGAGAAGACGTGGACCGAGCCGGCGCTCACCGCGTTGCTCGACTCGATCGGACCGAGCACCTCAGGAGAGCAGGCATGACCGACTTGATCACCGCGATCCGCGACGGCCGAGTCCGGGTGGCGGATGGGGCGATGGGCACGATGCTCCAGTCGGCCGGCCTCGACGACGGCGGTGCACCCGAACTCTGGAACGTCGAGCGACCCGAGGTCATCACGGGCATCTTCGAGGCCTACGTTGACGCCGGCTCGAAGCTCCTCACCACGAATACCTTCGGCGGAAGTCGGCCACGTCTTGCCATGCACGGCCTCGAGGACCGCGTGGTGGAGCTCAACGAGGCGGCCGCCAGGCTCGCGCGCTCGGTGGCCGGCGCGCATCCGGGTGTCTACGTCCTCGGCGACGTCGGGCCCTCTGGCGACCTCATGGAGCCGATGGGCACGCTGACGTTCGACGGCGCGGTCGACCTGTTCAGCGAGCAGATCTCCGGCCTCGCCGCGGGCGGTGCCGACGCCATCCTCATCGAGACCATGAGCGACCTCGGTGAGGTGGAGGCTGCCGTGACGGCGGCCAAGGTCAGCGCGCCGGGGCTGCCGATCGTCGTGACGATGAGCTTTGACACGAACCTGCGCACGATGATGGGCGTACGTCCCGCTGACGCGGTCGTCGCAGTCTCGCTGATGGGCGCGGACGTGGTCGGGGCCAACTGCGGCCGCGGCGTCGACGAGATGCGCGTGATCGCCGCCGACATGGCCGCCAACCGCCCCGCCGGCCTGCTGCTGATCATGCAGTCGAACGCGGGCCTCCCCGTCCTCGTGGACGGGGAGTTCACCTACACCGGTTCACCGGAGGAGATGGCGCAGTTCGCGCTCGAGATGCGGGAGATGGGCATCGACGTGGTGGGCGCGTGCTGCGGGTCGTCGCCTGCCCACATCGCCGCCATCAGCGCCGCCATCGCCTGAGGCGCCATCAGCCAGGGCAGACGCCTAGCGGGAGTCCGCCTGGAGGGCGTTCAGCGCCTGACGCGGGACGGTCACGGAGCCGGTTACGACTGCACCTGACGCCAGATCGGCGTCGAGGGCACGCGTCGCCGCGGCCGGGACACTCACGGACGTGGCGGTGAAGACGCCGTCGGCTGCGAGGGCGCGCATGGCCTGGGCCGGTACCACGATGGCGCTGGTCGCCGGGAGCACGGTGGTCCCAGTGCGGGCGTACTGGACCCCGGCGAGACCAGCGAGCACAACGGCGCTGGCACCGATCGTTAGTGCGAGGTTTCGGGCGATGTGGTGCTCGCCATGGGCCGCCGTCGGCGGCGGCTGGACCCACGAAGTGGCGTGCGCTGTAGTAGTCGGCCTGGTTGTCATTTCGACTCCTCGGGTGGTCAATCGGCAGTGGTGTTGCTCTTCAAGAGTCCAGCAACTGGGGCAAGCACGGCATCAGGGAAAACACCAGAGTGGGGCCAGTCATCGACTGGCCCCACTCGTGACGGGCCGACTCCCCACTGCCCTCAATTCGTCATCGCCGCCTTAGGGCCTTTCGCCTTGGAGTGCGCGCACGGCTTGCGGTGGAACCACGACCGTGGGAGTGGACGGGACCTGCTGGGCGTACACGCTGCCGCCCGGGGCGTACGCCTCAAGACCGGCCGACACCGCCGCCGGGACCTGCTGGGCGTACACGCTGCCGCCCGGGGCGTACGCCTCAAGACCGGCC
>JBAXSI010000029.1:0-41223 GCA_037130755.1 Actinomycetes bacterium | reverse complement strand
TACGTCGAGACCGGTCAGAAGATCGGGACGGTCGTCCTCGACCTTGGGTGATCTCATATCTCCCTGGGCCTTGCGACCGCCCCGACCAGCGCCCTTACGCCAGGATGCGGGAGCGCTCCGGGTCGTAGAGCGGTCGCATCTGCAGGCGCGCCGCGTACGGCTTTCCGGCCACGACGATCTCGAAGCCACCGCCGGCCAGCCAATCCGCGGTGACGCCGTCAGCGTTGTCGATCGTGGCGAGTCCTACCGATCGGCCAAGCGTGTGGCCGAAACCACCCACCTGCAGGTAGCCGATCCACGTGCCGTTCTTGAGGACCGGCTCACCGCCGTGCAGGAGCGGCTCGGGATCGTCGAGGATCGCATTCACCAGTCGGCTCGTGCGATCTGCGCGAAGGCCCTCGAGTGCGGCCTTCCCTCGGAACGCCACGGGCTTGTCCCACGCGACGGCGAAGGCGAGTCCGGCAGAGACGGGCGTGTCCGTGACGTCGATGTCGATGCCGTAGTCGCGGTAGCCCTTCTCCAGCCGAAGGCCATGCAGCGCGCCTAGCCCGATCGGACGCAGCCCGAGGTCGCCGCCGGCGGCCGCGAGGGTCTCCCACACCGAGACCGCCTGGTCGGACGGCACATACAGCTCGTAGCCGAGTTCGCCGACGTAGGTCACGCGGATGGCGAGCACGCGTGAGTAGCCGACTTCGATCTCGCGCGCGGCCAGATACGGGAAGCCCTCGTTGGACAGGTCGTCCGGGCTCACCCGCGAGAGCAGTTCGCGCGACTTCGGACCCTGCACGGACAAGATGACCAGGCCGGGAGTGACGTCGGTGACCGTCGCGAACTCATCCGGCTGGACCTCGTCAAGGAGCATGCGCTCGACTCGGCGGTGGGAGACATCGGACACCACAACCATGAACCGGTCCTCGGCGAGCCGCGTGACCGTCAGGTCGGCCTCGATCCCGCCGCGCTCGTTGCACCACTGGGTGTAGGTGACTCGGCCGACGTCGCCGACGACGGCGTTTGCGCTCAGCCGGTCGAGGATGTCCGCGGCGTTCGGACCCTGCACCAGGAACTTCGACATCAAGGTCATGTCCATCACGCCGACGTTCTCGCGGACGGTTCGGTGCTCCTCGGCAATCCACGGCGTCCAATAGCCGCGGCCCCAGGTCCACGGCACCGGCGGGTTCTCGCCGGTCGGGGAGAACCACTCGGGGTACTCCCATCCCGCGGACGCGGCGAAGTACGCACCCGCGCGCTCCCATGTCTCGTGCAGCGGCGTGCGGCGGATCCCGCGCGCGGTGTGCTGGTGAAACGTGGGGAAGGAGCCGTCGCCGAAGAGCACGCCCAACTGCTCGACGATGCGCTCGGACCGGAAGCGGCGGGTGTTCTCGTGCGGCATGGCCCGGGAGACGTTGAAGCCGGCGATGTCGACAGGACAGACACCGTCGACGAGCCAGCTCGCCATGGCGCTTCCGATGCCGCCGCCGCTGAGGATGCCGACGGAGTTCAGACCGGCCGCGACGAAGACACCGTCGACCTCCGGCGCTGGCCCGAGCAGCGGAGCGACGTCAGCGGTGAAGCTCTCCGGGCCGCAGAAGAAGGTGCGGATGCCGGCCTCGGAGAGGCTCGGGATGCGGAGCATCGCCTTCTCCAGGTGTGGCGTCATGCGGTCCCAGTCGGCGGGGATGGTGCCGAACGCGAAGTCCATCGGCGCGCCCTCGGGATGCCACGGCGCCGCGACCGGCTCGAAGAGCCCGACGAGCATGCCGCCGCCCTCCTCGCGGTAGTAGCCGTAGCTCTGGAGGTCCTCGATGATCGGCAGTTCGCCATGCACGCCGGCCATGGGCTCGGTCAGCAGGTAGTAGTGCTCGGCCGCCTGCAGCGGCACGTCTACGCCGATCGTTCGTGCCAGTTGCCGCGTCCACAGACCGCACGCGAGCACGACGGTCTCGGCCTCGACATCACCGGCGTCCGTGACGACGCCGGTGATGCGACGGCCCTCGCGGGTGAACCCGGTGACGGCAACTCCCTCGACGACCGTCGCACCGCCCATGCGGGCGCCCTTGGCCAGCGACACGGCAACGCCGACCGGGTCGGCGCGGCCTTCGTCCGGCACATACGAGCCCCCGACCAGGTCGTCGATCCGCGCGAGCGGGAACAGGTCGGCGATCTCTGCCGGGGTGACGATCTGATTGGGCACGCCGAAGCCGACCTGGAAATCGCGCTCGCGGACGAGGGTCTCCATGCGCTCCGGGTTCGTGGCCACGGACAGGTGGCCGACGGGGCGAAAACCGGTCGAGTGTCCGGTCTCCGCCTCAAGTCGCGCGTAGAGGTCGCGCGAGTAGCGGGCCATCCACAGCGACGTGTCGTCGTGGTAGCCGGCGCTCGTAATCAGTCCGGCGGCATGCCACGTGGTGCCGGAGGTGAGCTGGTCCTTCTCGAGCAGCAGGACGTCGCTGACCCCGAGCTTGGTGAGGTGGTAGGCGATGGAGCAGCCGATGACACCGCCTCCGACGATGACGATGCGGGCGCGCGACGGCAGCGTCGGGGTCATGCGTTCTCCAGTAGTCGGCCTGCGGTGGATCGGTCAGAAGTTGCCGGCGAACGCGCCCAGACTGGCATCCTCGCCCTCGTTCTTGCCCCAGCGGCGATAGGCCAGCCAACCGACAAGGATCACGGTCAACGACGCGACGAGCACCAGCGTGGCAAGCGCGTTCAGCGCCGGAGTAGGAGCTGCGCGAGCCGTGGAGTAGATGCGCATGGACGTCGTCTCGGTGCTTGCGTCGGACGACAGGTAGCGCACGAGCACGAAGTTGTCGAGAACGTCGGCGAACACGAGGATCGCGCTCACGAGGATGGCCGGGTAGAGCATCGGCATGAGGGCGCGTCGCACGGCGCCCAACGCCGTCGCGCCGAGATCGCGAGCGGCCTCCTCGTACTGCTTGCCGATGGTGAGCAGGCGCGCCCTGACGATCACCACCGGATACGAGAGCTGGAACGTGATGAGACCCACCACCTGAGCGGTCGTGCCAAGGGTGAACGGCGTCGCGAGCAGGGTGATCATGAACAGCAGGCCGATGGCCAGGGCGATCTCGGGGATCACGAAGGACATGAGCACGGCGAAGTTGGCGCCACTGGGGATCCGGCCGTGCCAGCGGTCGAGTGCGAGCGCGAAGGTCACGCCTAGCGGGACGGTGACGATGGTGGCCAGGACCGCCAGCTCGATGGTATGGATGAGCGCACTGCTGAGGCTCGGATCGTTGAGCACCGAGCCGACCGGGTCCCACGTGTACCACCGCAGCGAGAAGCCCTGCCAGACGCTGCGCGAGCGCCCCGAGTTAAAGGAGAAGAGCACGGCGATGCCGACGGGCAGCAGCGACCAGAGCAGGTAGAGCACGGTCACCGCGGCCAGGCCCCGGGCCTTGGGCGTCGAGCCCTGCCGCCGCCACCGACGCGTCTGCCCCATCTCCGGCTCGCGAAGGGCCATGTCGAGCGGTGCTGCCGAGACGGTCATGACCGCGTCTCCGATCGTGCGACGGTGCGGGTGTACAGAATCATTGGGGCCGCCAGGACCAGCAGGACCAGCAGGAGCAGTGTCGCGGCCTGTCCTGACTGGCCCGGCGTCTGGATCGAGCCGTTGATGAGGTTTCCGATCATCGACGTCTCAGGCGAGCCGGACAGCAGGTCGCTGGTGAAGTAGTCGCCCATCATTGGCAGTGCGACGAGCAGGCAGCCTGCGGCGATGCCGGGGATGCTCATCGGGACGACCACGCGACGGAAGACGTCGAAGCCACCGGCACCGAGATCGCGTGCGGCCTCCAGCAGGCTCGGACTGATCCGGTCGAGTGCCGCGAACAGGGGAAGGATCATGTACGGCACGTAGCCGTAGATCAGGCCGAAGATGACCGTGACCGGCTTGCCGGACAGCCAATTGACCTCGTCAGGCAGAAGTCCGCCGAGCGAGATCACCTTGTTCACCCAGCCGTCGGTCTGCAGCAAGTTGACCCACGCCAGCATGCGCATCATGTAGCTGATCCAGAACGGCGCGACGAGCAGGACAAGCACGAGGCCCTTGCGCTTACCGGCGTATCGAGCCGTGTAGTACGCCACCGGGAAGGCGATGATGAGGCTGGCGACCACGGCGATGAGCACGTAGGCGATGGTGCGCAGGATCGGCGGCAGGTAGAAGTTGTCCGGGCCGACGATCCGATCGATGGTGATGGCCACCTGGTCGAATCGCCAGTCGAGCGGATTCCACGCGGGGATCGCGGTGCGGAAGATGGGATCGACTTGCCCGAACGCGATGCACAGCACCACGTAGAACGGGACGGCCAGGAACAGGCCGAGCCAGATGAACGACGGGACGGCCAACGACGGCCAGAGGAAGCGCTGGGAACGCTTGGCCAACTCAGGCACCGGCCTTGAACTGCTGCCAGATCGCCAGGTACTTCGCCTCGGTGTCCGGCGGCAACTCGAGCTGGCGGTAGCCGGTGTTGAAGTAGTCGGGCAGAACCACGGCATCCTTGAGCGTCTCCGGGATGACGCCGTCGGCGACGAGCGTCTCCGGGGTGATCGACACCTGAGGGGGCTGGTAGCCGGTGAACTTGAAGTTGTTCATCGCCTGCGTGGCGTCCAGGACGTGATTCAGGAACAGGTGCGCCAGCACCGGGTTCTGCCCACCCTTGAGGACGACCATGGTGTCGTTGTTGACCATGCCCTTGCCGTCCTTGGGGAACCAGTAACGAAGGACGGACGGGTCCGTGCCCTCGGGCAGGTAGCTGACGGCGTTGATGAGGTCGCCCGACCACGCCTGGCTCAGGTCGAGGCGGCCCTCCGGCAGGTCCGTGTACCCCGTGATCGTGACGCGCGGCTGAGTCTTCTGGTTCATTTCGAGGAGGGCGGCCTGGACGGCCTTGAGCTGGGCCTCGTCGCCAGTGTTGACGTCGGTTCCTCCGTTCCGGAGGATCGTCATGCCGATGGCCTCGCGGTAGTCGTCGAGCACGGCGAGGTGCTCCTTGTACTGCGGGTCCCAGAACACGTCGTAGGGGTTCGGTCGTGCGCCGATGTCCTCCTTGACGCGGTCCGTACGCCAGCCGATGCCGGTCGTGTAGAGCGTGTAGGGCGCGGTGTACTGCCAGCCCTGGTCGTAGAACGGGTTCGTGAACTCGGGGTAGACGTTGGTGATGTTGGGGATGTAGGAGTGCTGGAGCGGCTGCACCAGGCTCGCCAGCACGAGCTTGCCGATCTGGTCGTAGCTGGGGAAGTAGATGTCGAACGGGACGGCGCCGCTTCGGATCTTGGCGAACGCCTCGAGGGTGTCGTTGAACGTGGACAGCTCGACCTTGACGCCGGAGTCCGCGTACTTCTCCTCGAAGGACTTGATGACGCCCGGGTCGAGGTAGTCGGCGTAGTTGTAGAGGCGCAGGGTGGCGTTCTTCTCCGGCGTGAGGCCGGCGGCGATCGCCTCGTTGCCCGGACTGATCGGCCACTTGACCGGGTTTGTCGGTGAGGCGATCTGCAGCGTCTTCGGCCCGGACCCGGCCGATCCGGACGCCGCAGGCGCGGAGGAGGAGTCCGCGCGGGCGCATGCGGCCAGCGCCATGGCCCCAGGTCCGGCCAGCAGGGCGGCCTGCAGGACCTGTCGCCGGGACAGCCCGAATCGAGCGATGTCCGCCGAGTATTCCGTCATGTGCCCCCCAGGCTGACCGAGTGTGTGCCCTACCCTGACTGCTGGTTCAGTAATCTGCAATAGATTCGCCGGAACTCGTCTACTCTTCGACTCGCTGGAGCGCGGCCCGGCGGATCGCCGCGACCACAGGAGGGCGATCGCGTGCGTGGTGGGGCTATCGAGCTCAGGGGCCTGACAAAGGCCTACGGGCCGGTGATGGCCGTGCGCGGCATCGACATCTCCATACAGCCGGGGGAGTTCTTCTCCCTCCTGGGTCCCTCGGGCTGTGGCAAGACGTCGACGCTGCGCATGATCGCCGGATTCGAAGAGGCGACCGGCGGGACGGTGCTGCTCGACGGGCAGGACGTCACCCACGTGCCCCCGAACGATCGCCCCGTCAACACGGTCTTCCAGAATTACGCCCTCTTCCCCTTCATGTCAGTGGCCGACAACGTGGCCTTCGGGCTCAAGTACGTCGATGTCACCAAGGACGACGCGCGCCGGATGGTCGGCGAGGCGCTCGAGCGCGTCCGCATGAGCGAGTACGGCAAGCGCAAGCCGGCGCAACTGTCCGGCGGGCAGCAGCAGCGCGTCGCGCTGGCGCGGGCCCTGGTGCTCGGACCGAAGGTGCTCCTGCTCGACGAGCCGCTGGGCGCGCTGGACGCCAAGCTTCGCAAGACGCTCCAAGTCGAGTTGAAGTCGCTCCAGGAGTCGGTCGGGATCACGTTCGTCTACGTGACGCACGACCAGGAGGAGGCCCTGACCATGAGCGACCGGATCGCGGTCATGGCCCAAGGACAGGTCGAGCAGATCGGGTCGCCCACCGAGGTCTACGAACGACCGGCCACTGCCTACGTCGCCGACTTCCTTGGGAGTGCCAACGTGCTCCACGTCGAAGTCGTCGGGCCGGCCGGAGAGCAGCGCACCTCGGTGCGGTTCGGAAACGTTCGCGTCGACGCCGAGGGGACGGGCACGCCGGGCGAGCACGGGACGCTGGTGATCAGGCCCGAGCGCGTGCGCCTGGTGCCCACGGGCACCGGCGAGACCGACGTTGCGACGATCGAGCGGACGGTCTACCTCGGTGCGATGTCGGACGTGGTGGTCACCTTGTCGTCAGGCGAATCGCTGTCGGCCCGCATTGCCAGTGAGGACGCGGGTGGTTTCCACCGAGGCGATCCGGTTGGCGTGCTCCTGAGGCCCGAGGCCATGCGACTGGTCCCGCGCGGAGCCCTTCCTGATCACCCGCAGGAGTGATCCAGCGGCAGGTCAGGTGAGCATCGCTCCAACGCCGCGGCGCTCGAGCGAGCGGAGCACGATGAGCCGCTGGATCTCGGACGTCCCCTCCCAGATTCGGTCCACGCGCAGTTCGCGCCAGAACCGCTCGACGGAGTTCGTCCGCATGTAGCCGCGGCCGCCGAACATCTGGACGCATCGATCGGCGCAACGGTTCGCGGCCTCTGAGCAGAACAACTTGGCCATGGAGGCCTTGCCGTGGATGAGCTTGGCATCCGCGCCCGCATCCTCCAGGCGGGCGACCTCGAGCCCGAGGAGGCGACCGGCTGCGGCATCCGCGGCGCTGTCGGCGATAGGGAAGCTTGGTCCCTGATGGTCGATCAGTCGGGCGCCGCCCTGCTCACGGTGTGCGGCCCAGTCGACTGTCTCCTCGATGAGCCGCTGCATGGCGCCAACGCAGCGAGCCGAGATGCCGAGGCGCTCCTCGGTGAACCACTTGCGCTGCAGGTCATCGCCGTTCCCGAGGCCGCCGAGGATGTCGGCGTCGGTCAGTCGGACATCCGTGAACCGCATCGTCGGGTGGCCGTGCGGGTAGTTGTGCGTGAACGGGACGTCCTCGACGATCTCGATGCCTGGGGAGTCGGCGGGCACGGCGAAGAGCGTCGGCAGGCGGTCCTCGCCGGCGTAGGCCATGAACACGAGGACCTTGGCAACCGTGCCGAACGTCACGAACCACTTCTCGCCGTTGAGCAGCCAGCCGTCGCGGTCGATCCTCGTCGCGGTGGACGACATCATCGAAGGATCGCTGCCGGCGTTCGACTCGGTCACGGCGTAGGCATCATGCAGTTCGCCGCGCAGGGCGGGCTTGAGCCACCGCTCGATCTGCTCGGGAGTGCCCGCCTTCCACACGTTGTAGGCGTTCGGCACGTACCACGAGACGCCGTTGGTGGAGCGACCCAGTTGCTCCTCGACGAGGAACCACTGTGTCGTCGTCCAACTGTGGCCGCCGTTCTCGATGGAGTGCGCCCCACCCTGCACCCCGTACTCGATGGAGGCCTGCTGGATGAGCGCCTGGTCCTCGAGCGGAAGCGGGCCGCCAGCGAGTTCAGCCTTGACCTCCAGCGGGATCAGTACCTGGTCGACGAAGCGCGCGGCACGATCTCGCAGCTCGCTGTCCTGATTGCTGAGCGTGTCCATCGGAATCTCCTACACTGCGTGCGTGACGTGGCGCCACGTCAAACTGAACGGGCATTCAAGAAGACCTTGTCCGCACAGTACCGGAGCGAACGGGAGTTCGATGGTCATCGCCGCGGAGAGGGAGCGGGCCCCCGAGGGGAGGCGCGAACGCATCCTTCGCGCCGCCGTCGAGGTGATTCGCGATCGCGGGTTCGCGGGGACGCGGGTGTCCGACATCGCGCAGCTCGCCGGCACGTCTCAGGGACTTGTGCTGTACCACTTCGGCTCGCTGGCCGAGGCTCTGCATCAGAGCATCACCCTCCTGGAGGACGAGTTCTACGCCGAACTCGAGGTGGACCTGAGGAACGCAGTTGGCCCCGTGGACCGGTTGCGCCACATGGCCGAGATGGCCTCCGGGTTCGGGCCGGCCGTGGGGGACTGGCGCCTGTGGCTCGAGCTGTGGGTGCGGGCGCTGCACGACGATGACGCCCGTCAGGCCCGCGAGTCGCTCGACCGCCGCTGGCGTGCCGCCCTGAACTCGGTGATCTCCGAAGGGGTCGCGGCCGGCGAATTCACGACGTCGAGCGCGGCCCGCTCCACCCTTCGGTTGGCGGCGCTGATGGACGGCCTGGCGATCCAGCTGGCGTTGGAGGACCCCGGTATGACCCCGCGGAAGTTCACCGACCTGTGGTGGGAAGCGGCCGTCATGGAATTGGGCATAGCTCAAGCGACCCGGCCGCGCCGACGCTGACGGCGGTCGGCTGGGCACCGGCCCACCCACCCAAATCATTGCTGAACGGTCACTCAGGCTGGTATCCTTCGCGAATCCTGAACGGCCGTTCAGGATTGAGGATGTGACCGCGATGACTGCCGAACGACAGGTCGAACGCTCGGAGCTGCAGGCCGGTGCCCGCGATCGCATGCTGTTGAACTTCACCGATTTCAGCGCGTTCGACGACCGACCCATCCCGATCATCGTGCGGGGGGACGGCACCGATGTCGTCGACGAGCAAGGCCGGCACTTCATCGACGGACTGTCCGGACTCTTCTGCTCCAACCTCGGCCATGGTTTCGGCGCGGAGGTCGGTGCCGCGGCACAAGCGCAGCTCTCCGAGCTGGTGTACGCACCTGTGTGGTCGCTCGCCCATCCGTCGGCAGTGCGGCTCGCAGAGCGCCTCACGTCCTTGGCGGAGCCGTTGGGCATGGAGCGGGTCTTCTTCACGAACAGCGGTGGCGAGTCCGTCGAGGCGGCCTGGAAACTGGTGCGGCAGTGGCACGCCGCCAACGGCCAGCCGGAGCGCAAGAAGGCGATCTCCCGCAACCTCGCTTACCACGGCACGCACCTCGGGGCACTGAGCTTCACGGGCCTCGACTACTGCAAGGACCCCTTCCTGCCCATGGCGGTTCCCGTTGCCTTCGTCTCGAACACGAACTCATTCCGGCATGAGTTCGAAGGCGATGAGGAGGCCTTCACTGCCTTCCTGCTGGACGAGGTGCACCAGGCGATCCTGCGGGAAGGGCCCGACGAGGTGGCTATGTTCATTGCCGAGCCCGTCCAGAACTCCGGCGGCGCCTTCATGCCGCCTGCGGGTTACTGGGAGGGGCTGCGCGAACTGTGCGATCGCTACGGGATCCTCCTGGTCGCGGACGAGACCATCACGGGCTTCGGCCGAATGGGCGAGTGGTTCGCGTGCATGCGGCTCGGTGCACGCCCAGACATCATCACGTTCGCCAAGGGAGCGACTGCAGGGCACGCACCGCTGGGCGGAGTGCTCATGAACGCCCGGGTCGCTGAGCCGTTCGCCACCGGTGCGGTCACGTACGTGAACGGACTGACTTTCAGCGGACATCCGCTGTCGGCATCGATCGCCCTTGCGGTGCTCGACATCTATGAGCGCGAGAACGTGATGGAGAACGTCCGGGAGCTCGAGGGCCACTTCCGCGACCGATTGGAGGCCCTGCGGTCCATCCCACTGGTCGGCGACGTCCGCGGTGGTGGCTTCTTCTGGGCCGTGGAACTGGTCAAGGACCCCGTCACCCGGGACACCTTCACCGTCGAGGAGGCGAACTGGCTGCTGAAGCAGGAGCTCTCCGACCACATGGACGAGCTCGGGCTGCTGTGCCGACTCGACGATCGTGGCGAGCCCGTCATCCAGCTCTCGCCGCCGCTGGTGAGCACCCTCCAGACGATCGACCGCATCGTCGACATCGTCGAGGAGGCGGTGCGCCGCGCCAACGCGTCATGGGCCCGCTATCGATCCTCGTCGGAGGAGCAGCGCCCGTCGAACGTCGCCTAGACGCTCACACCCACCCGAAGCCCTTCGAGGACGGCCTCCTCGGCGGTCCTTGGGGCCATGGCGTCGCCGATGACCGTCACCGGGATGCCGAGTGCGGTGAGCTCGTCGCTCAGGTCGTCCTGGGACACATGCCCGGTCGCGAGAACGAGCGTCGAGATGTCGGCTACCTCGACGACGTCGCCGTTCAGCGTGTGACCGAGGTAGACAGTGTCGTCGTCGAACCCGAGGAGGCGCACATCGGTGACGACCTTCACGCCGCGGGCCACGGCGCGACCGAGCATCTCGTTCCGTACGTACTGCTGAAGCGTCTGCCCAGCGGCCCAGCCGTTGACGGCGAGGGTGACTCGTTGGCCCTCCTCGGCAAGCAGCGTCGCCACGCCCAGGCCGATCCAGTCGCAGCGCCAGTCGGCGACGAGGACACCACCGGCAGAGATCCTGGCGCCGTCGATCGCCTGCCATGCGTCGAGCACCAGTCCGTCACCCAGTTCGAAGTCGGGGACGAACGGACGCGCACCCGTTGCGATGACGACCTCATCTGGTGCTGCGTCGGCGAGCGCCTGCGCCGTCGCCCGCTGGCCGGTGCGGATGTGGACACCGGCGCGGAGCGCCTCCGCCAGGAGGTTCTCGATCAGGCCGCCGAACTCCGCACGTCCCGGCAACCGCTGCGCGAGGCGCACCTGACCGCCGACTCGACTTGCTGACTCCCAGACCTCGACGTGGTGTCCTCGTTCTGCTGCGACGGCTGCGGCCTTGAGCCCGGCCGGCCCGCCGCCGACGACGATCAGGCGTCTCGGCTCAGGGGCGGTGATGCGTCGGCCGTATTCGCGCTCGCGCCCGGACTCGGGGTACTGGATGCACGAGATCGGGACGCCGAGGTGGAAGTGCCCTATGCAGGCCTGGTTGCAGCCGATGCACAGCCGGATCTCGTCGACCTTGCCGGACTTGGCCTTGCCCGGCATCAGCGGATCGCAGATCAGCGCACGGGTCATGGCGACTGCGTCGGCCTGACCGGTCGCGATGATGCGCTCGCCCTCGGCCGGCGTGTTGATGCGCCCAGTGACGAAGACGGGGATGTCGACACGTTGCCGCACCACCGCAGACAGCGGCGCTGTGTAGCCGGGATCCTGTGACATCGGCGGGGCGATGTGCACGCTTCCGCGGTACGTGGCGCTGCTGCCCGCGGAGACGGACAGGTAGTCCAGGGACCGGGCCAGGATCGCGCAGGCTTCGACGGACTCGTCAGGTGTAAGCCCGTCGAGGTCACGCTCATCGATGCTGATGCGCATGCCCAGCACGATGTCGTCGCCGGCCTGGGCGCGAATAGACGTGATCACCTCTTGGGTGAATCGAAGTCGGTTCTCGAGCGAGCCGCCGTACCCGTCGTCACGGAGATTGGTGCGCGGATTGAGGAACTGCGCCGGCAGGTAGCCATGGCTGGCGACGATCTCGACGCCGTCTATTCCGGCCTCCGCCATCCGGCGGGCTGATGCGCCGAAGCCGTCGACGATCTCGTCAATCAAGTCACGCGTGAGCGGCTTGGGCATCACGTGGAAGCGCTCGTTCGGAACGGAGGAGGGTGCCCAGGCGATGGGCAGCATGCCGTCAGCGGTCGACATGATCTCCCGGCCGCCGTGAAACACCTGAGCGAAGAGGTGGCAGTCATGCGCGTGGACGGCGTCAGCGATGCGCCGGTAGCCGGGGATGGCGTCGTCGCTGACGGCGATGAGTTCCTGAGCCGTGTAGTCGGACGTGTGGTGGACGCTCGACACCTGCAGCACGATGTGCCCGACTCCGCCCGCGGCACGAGCACGCTGGTACTCGATGAGCTGGTCGCTCACGAAGCCGTCGACGGACATCACGGTGTCGTGGCCCGACGACAGGATCCGGTTCTTGAGGGTGATGCGGCCGACGTCGAGCGGGGAGAACAGCGCTTCGAACACGTCGCGAGCATAGTCGTCGCCCAACTCGTCGGTTACTCAAACTGAACCGTCGCTCAGGTCACTAGAGTGCCGCGTATGCGCGACCTCACGCCGCTCTTCGACCCACGGTCCGTGGCCGTCGTGGGAGCCAGCGCGGACCGCGCGAAGTGGGGGTACTCCGTCAGCGAGCAGCTGCTGTCGCTGCCCTCCGGGCGCGACATCTACCTCGTCAATCGCCGTGGTGGCGACATTCTTGGTCGCACCGCCTTCCGAAACCTTGCGGACCTGCCGGCACCGGTCGACCTCGTCGCCATCTGCGTACCGGCCTCGGGATTCCTGGACGCCGTTCGAGACTCGTTGGCGGCGGGAGCGCGGGCGCTGGTCGCGATCACTGCGGGCTTAGGCGAGGCTGACGCCGAAGGCGAGAAGATCGAGCGCGAGGCCGTGGCACTCGTGCGGTCGGCAGGCGCGGTGCTCGTCGGACCGAACTGCCTGGGGGTCACCGACAGTTCAACGGGTCTTCGCCTGGCGAGTGACCCGTTCCGCCCCGGCGATGTCGCGGTCCTGAGCCAGAGCGGCAACATGGTCCTCGATCTCGAGGCGCTCATGGCCGATGAGGGCCTCGGCCTCTCGCGCTTCGTCTCGCTCGGCAACCAGGCCGACGTCGCGGTGACGGACTTCATGCTCGACTGCGTCGGGCACGATGCGACGCACGCAGTGGCCATCTACGCCGAGGACGTCATGGACGGGCGAGCTTTCGTGCAGGCCGCGCGCGCCCTTGCCGAGGCGGGCAAGCCCGTTGTGCTGCTGGCGCCGGGCAGCAGCGACGCCGGCCGCCGCGGTGCCGCATCGCATACCGGTTCGCTGACCAGTGCCGACAACGTCATCGATGCCGCGTGCACAGCGAGCGGGATTCATCGCGTGCATACGCCGCTGCAGATGGTCGACGCTCTCGTGGCCTTGCGGCAACCGTTCCGCGCCGCGTCAGGCCGGGTGGGAATCCTCACCGACGGCGGCGGGCACGGCTCGGTCGCTGCCGATTCACTGCATCGTGTTGGGCTCGACGTCCCGCTGCTGTCGGCCGAACTCGGTGTGAAGTTGTCGCGCAGCCTGTGGTCGCAGTCGTCGGTGAGCAACCCCGTCGATCTCGCCGGGATCGGCGAGCAGGACCTGCTCAGTTACGCGCGCGGACTCCGCACGCTGCTCGACTCCGACGAGGTCGCTGCCGTGCTGCTGACCGGCTACTTCGGCGGGTACGCGCAGACCAATGAGGCTCTGGCAGGTCCGGAGATCAGGGCTGGCGAGCAGATCGCCGACATCGTCCGCACCGCTGGCAAGCCCGTCGTGGTCCACACGATCTTCCCGGAGAGCGATTCCATCGCCGTGCTTCGCGGTGCTGGCGTGCCCGTGCACCGCGACGTCGGCCGTGCAGCAGCAGCGCTCGCGATGCTCGTCGAGACCGATGTGCAGGTGCGCTCCGACCCGATCGACCTGCCACCGAGTGGCCGGCCGACACCATCGGTCGACTACGTCGCGGCCAGGTCAGCACTCAGCGACGCGGGCATTGCCTTCCCTCGCTCCGCGATAGTGAAGTCGGAGCAGGATTTGGACGACCTGCTATCGAGTGCCGCAATCGGCTTCCCCCTCGTCATGAAGGCGATGGGCCTGCTCCACAAGTCCGACGCCGGCGGGGTCGTGCTCGACATCGCTGATGAGGTCCGTGCGCGTGCGGTTTTCGCCGACCTCGTTCGACGACTGCAGCCGTCGGTGGTCTCCGTCGAGCAGATGGTCGACCATGAAGGCGCAGTCGAGGTGATCGTGGGCTCAACGTGGGATCCACGATTCGGCCCGGTGCTGATGGTCGGACTGGGCGGAGTGCTGGCGGAAGTCATGGAGGACGTGGCCTTCGCCCTTGCGCCGGTCACGCATGCCACGGCGTCGCGACTGCTGCACTCGTTGCGGGGAGCTCCGCTTCTCACCGGGGTCAGAGGCCGGGCCCCGATCGACATGTCGGCTCTTGTCGATGTCGTCGTGGCCGTCTCCGAGGCCGCATCGCGACATCCGGATTGGGTCGAAGTCGAGGTCAATCCGGTGATCGCCACTCCAACGGGAGCAGTTGCCGTCGATGCCCGGATCATTCCTGCGCAGCGGAACTCGCTTTAGGCCCTGTCGCTCCTCCACCTTCGCTACCCTCGATCCGGGCTGTTAGCCTCGCGTGGCTGGGCCCCGTTCAGGCTCGTTCGAAGAGAATTGAGGTAGGTCATGGATTCGTACGCGGTTATCGATCCCGCTACAGGCGAGCAGGTCAGCACGTATCCCGTCACGACGGACGCCGAGATCCGCGAGGCCGTGGATGCAGCATCGGCAGCGCACGCGACGTGGTCGCGCAAGCCCATTGCCGAGCGCGCCGCGATCGTGCGCCGAATCGGCGACCTCCACATCGAGCGCGCCGCGGAACTCGGCGCCATCATCCAGCGCGAGATGGGCAAGCCTCTCGCTGACGGCACCGGCGAAGCCGAGTTCAGCGGAGCGATCTACCAGTACTACGCCGACAACGCCGAGCGTCTGATGGCTGATCAGCAGATCGACCTGGCCGACGGCGAGGGCACGGCGGTTATCCGACCCAGCTCGGTGGGTGCGCTCCTCGGCATCATGCCGTGGAACTTCCCCTACTACCAGGTGGCGCGGTTCGCCGGCCCGAACCTCGTGGCCGGCAACACCGTCCTCCTCAAGCATGCCGGGCAGTGCCCGGAATCTGCGGCAGCCATCGCGGCGATCTGCGTCGAGGCGGGCGTCCCGGAGGGCGTGTACATCAACCTCTACGCCACCATCGCACAGCTCGGCGTCATGGTCGCCGATCCCGCAATCCGCGGTGTCTCGCTGACCGGCTCGGAGCGCGCGGGCGCCGCCATTGCCGAGATTGCGGGCCGCAACCTGAAGAAGGTCGTGCTCGAACTCGGCGGCTCCGATCCGTACATCCTGATGAGTACGGACGATCTCGACGCTGCCGTCGATGCCGCGGTGTTCGCTCGCAACGACAACACGGGCCAGGCCTGCAACGCTGCCAAGCGCTTCATCATCATCGACGCGCTGTACGACGCCTTCGTGGCCAACTACACCGAGAAGATCAAGGCCCTTGAGCTGACCTCACCCCTGTCGTCGGCAAAGGCGGCGGCGGGCCTGGCGGAGCAAGTTGATCGCGCGGTGGCGGGCGGCGCAACGCTGGTCTCGGCCGGCGAGCGCCGCGACGCCTTCTTCCCGGCGGGCTTCCTGACCGGAATCACTGCCGACAACCCCGTCTACTACGAGGAGCTGTTCGGCCCCGTCGCGCAAATCCACCGCGTGCAGGACGAGGAGGAGGCCATCCGCATTGCGAATGACACCCCGTTCGGTCTCGGGTCGTACGTGTTCTCCACCGATCAAGAGCAGGCGCTGCGCATCGCTGACCGCCTCGACACGGGCATGGTGTTCATCAACGGTGTCGGCCTCGATGCACCTGATCTCCCCTTCGGTGGCACCAAGCAGTCGGGGTTCGGTCGCGAACTGGGCACGCTCGGTATCGAGGAGTTCATCAACAAGAAGATGATCCGCTCCCTCACCTGAGTCGCGGGCGCGGCTTGCGCTGCGTAGGGTCGTAGTCGTGCGCATTGGCCTGCTTACTGGTGGTGGCGATTGTCCGGGTCTCAACGCCCTGATCCGAGCGGCGGTCAAGCAGGGGACCTTCCATGGGCACACCATGGTCGGCTTCCGGCATGGATGGCGCGGAGTCGTTGACGGCGACCTGTTCCCGCTCACTCGCGATCATGTGCGTGGCGTGCTGCCGCTGGGCGGCACGATGCTGGGCACGGCCCGCTTCCACCCGCATGAGGACAACGGCGGCATCGACGCCGTGCTGGAGACGTTGCGCCACGAGCGCATCGAGGCGCTCATCTGCGTCGGCGGCGACGGCACGCTGGAGGCGGCGGGCAAGCTCGCCGAGGCGGGCGTGCGCATGGTGTGCGCGCCGAAGACGATCGACAACGACGTCTGGGGGACCGACCGCTCCGTTGGCTTCGACACGGCGGTGAGCATCGCCACCGAGGCGATCGACCGAGTTCACACGACGGCCGAATCCCATGACCGAGTCATGGTCGTCGAGGTGATGGGGCACCACGTCGGGTGGATTGCGGTTGCTGCTGGCATCGCTGGTGGTGCGGACATGATCCTCATCCCGGAGGACCCGTTCGACATCGACGAAGTGGCGGCGCAACTGCGCCACAGGCACAAGTCCTACGCGTCGTCCTCGATCGTTGTCGTCGCCGAAGGCGCCGTGGCGAAGCCCGGGACCCTGGACTTCACCGCGCCGGAAGGACCATACGGGGCGATCGTCGCCGGGGCCATCGGCGAGCGCATCAAGATCGAACTGCAGGAACGGACGGGCTTCGACACGCGCGTCACGATCCTCGGCCACGTCCAGCGTGGTGGTACCCCGACCGCCACGGATCGCCTGCTTGCCAGCCGGTTCGGCGTCGCGGCGGCCGATGCAGTCGACGCCGGCGCCTCCTCGGTCATGACGGCCCTCGTGGGCGATCGGATCGAGCTGGTCGACATCGCCGAGGTCGCCGGACGGCTCAAGACCGTGCCGGAGGACCTTCGCCGCGTCGCCGTCTCCTTGTACTGAGTCCCTCCCGCAGTTGGCTGCGTTGCCAGCGCCATCCGTTGACACGTCGCCGATGAGCTGCCTACCGTGAACACGTAGGTGCTGTCCGTGGCGTCGCGCCACCTTCGACATGGCACCTGCCCTCGACTCCCTGGGGGTGAGACGGATGAGCCTGAACGCTGCTCATGTCACCCCCGAGGTCGTCCTCGTCTTCGACGATGCCGGGCGTCTCGACGCGCACGTGGTCAGGTGGTCCGAACGCGTCAGGGCCAGGATGGCCGCCTCCCGGCTCGACAGATCCCTCGCCGAGGGTCGCTCGCCGGACTCGTCGGTCCTGCTCGCGATCCGCGCCCGCATGCTGATGAGCCAGCGCGTTCGCCGCAGTCTTGCCACCGCGTTCGAGCAACTGTCTAATCCGTGGCCGGCCGATGAGCGCCTCGGACATCTGCCCATCCCCACCCGTCCCCTGACACGGGCCCGCCGCGAGCTGGCCACTTTGTCCGCGCGACTTTCGGCCGGCCCGGTCTCGGTGCGAGGCGTGGCGCAGGCGCAACTCCTGCTCGGCGACGGTGCCGGCCCCCTCTACTACCCGAAGACGCAGGACGCGCTGCGCGACGCGGCGCGTCTCATCCTCGACGCGCTCGAGCCCTGGCCGGCATAGCTGTCGACGACTGCGTCTACGGCATTCCCGCGTCGATGCTGCCCAGTACGTCCATCGACTCCGACACGGATCGACGTTCCATGAGCCTGATCGGGAGCAGGACGCTAGACATCACCGGACCCGGATGTGCGATCGCCTGCGCCATCTCCGCGACCTCGTGGTCGATGTGGGTGACGGCGGCGGCCCGATCCGTGGCGTCCAGTCCGGCTAGCTCGTTTGCGTTGCGCCAAGCGAGGTCCCGTGCGACGGCGATCACGCGCGCGACGGCGAATGCGTCTGCCCGCCCGCCCGCTCGGTCGAGCAGGCCGATCGCCGGGGAGAGCCGCCCGACCGCGGCCTCCACGTTCGGCACCAGTGAGGACAGGACATCGTTGACGGCATCGAAGTCCGGACGCATGCTGTCGAGTCCTTGGCCGGTGGGCCCGGTGGCAACCTCTGCTGCCACGACTCCGAGGTCCAGTCCGATGTGCGCGGTCATCCCGAGGAGGAGGTTCTGCAGGACGCCCGGGCGCCACTCCTTCGCGGCATCGAAGACGACCGACCACGACCGCGTGACTGGATGGCCCGCATCGCGAGCCGCAACGGCGTCGAGGTAGCGGGCCGCGAAACGGTCGACGAAGGCGGCCATCCGGTCGACGTCGTCGAACGAGCCCTGCAGGGCGAGGTGGCGAATCCGGCGGGTCACGGCCGAGTACATGGCGGCGAACTCACCGACCCGATCGCCTTCGGATCGCGCCCGCGCAGTGACACCTGCCATCGCACCCACTGTCGCGTCGAACGGGGTGGTAGCCATGCCGGCATCCAAGCAGGGACATTGGTATTTGCCCTAATTCGAGAGGTTTGGCGCAATATGCTGCCGATACTTCACGGGTGACGCGAGAGGCCCGGTCCTTGAGGGGGGATCGGGCCTCTCGTATGCCTGCCGCCGAATGGGCTAGGTGCTGCCGCTGTCGATGATCGACTCCAGTTCCTCGATCGTGGCCTGCTGCTGTGCGAGGAGGTCCTTGAGCAACGCGAGCTTGTGCTGGACGCTCGGTTCGACGTCCTCGTCCTTGCGCTCGGGAGGGCTGAGAAAGAGGTTCGCGAGATAGCCGGTCAGGGTGCCGAAGATGCCGACGCCGACGACGATGATGACCGTGCCGAGCACGCGTCCGGGATTCGAGATCGGGTACTGGTCCCCGTAGCCGACGGTCGCCATCGTCACGATGATGTACCAGAGCGCATCCGAGGCGTTGGTGATGTTCGCGCCCGGCACGTCTGCCTCCAGCCGCAGCATCTCCAGGCTGCCGAACTCCAGGACGAGGATGCCGATGAGCAGCAGCATGAGCAGCGCGCTGCCGGCGCGGTCCTTGATGATGGCTCGTCCGATGTTCTTGGCGCCGTAGTCCTTGAGCAACCGGTAGACCTTCACCAGTCTGAACACGCGCAGGATCTTCGTCTGCTGGAACGGCAGCGAGGCGAGCAGGTCCGCCCAGCCCCAGTTCCGCCAGAAGTAGTAGCTGCGGTCGGGCGCCGTCTTGAACCGGTAGACGAAGTCGATGAAGAAGATCAACGTCAAAGGGACGTTCATGATCATCAGGACGTAGTCGAGTGACGGATCCGTGAAGACGTACATGAGGATCAGGTTCAGGATCGACAGGATGGAAAGCGCGCCGATGAAGATCTCGTAGCCAGGGTTCTTCAACCCGCTCGGTTTCGGCGCGTCAGCCCCCGCCTCGGCGGCTTCGCGAAGTGGATGGGACATGTGCCGAGTGTCTCGCTAGAGGGAGCAACTTCGGCGAAGGCGCGACCGGTCCAGGCTTGGGCCCGTCGCCCGGATCGAGCGGGCACGACGATCTCCCCGTCAGGCTGGTGTCGAGGATCCAGGGAGGTGTGCAAGGCTGTCGCCCGGTCCGCTCGGACCTTAGTGCTGACCTTCTGAAAGGCAATTGATGTTCAACGACAACGGATCGTTCCTGCTGGCCCTGTTCGAGTTCTTCCTCCTGTTCGCGTGGTTCATGTGCCTGTTCTGGGTGCTGGGCGACATCTTCCGGAGCAAGGATCTCGGCGGCGGCGGGAAGACCCTCTGGATCATCTTCGTGATCGCGATCCCGTGGTTGGGCGTGCTCGCCTACGTGATCGCTCGCGGCAAGGGGATGCAGGAGCGGCAGCTCGAGCAGGCCAAGGAACTGCAGCAGGCCCAGTCGGCCTACATCCAGTCAGTGGCTGGAAGCACCAGCGCCACCGACCAGATCGCCTCGGCGAAGTCACTGCTCGACCAGGGCACGATCTCGCAGGCGGAGTTCGACCAGATCAAGTCGAAGGCTCTCGCCTCCTGAACCAGGGGTAGTCGAAGGGCCTGCACCGAGGTTGGTGCAGGCCCTTCACTCGTGGTGGGGCAAGCAGACGGCGGCGGAGTCTGATGACGGGCGAGGAATCAACGTGCGCGCAGTGACAGGCGGATAGCTCCCTCGATCGGCTCCTCGGTGAGGACGGTGACTTCGGCGTGTGGGGCCCGACTGCTGAGTACGGCTTCGATGGCGCCCATCAGGATTGCGCTTCCCGAGGTGGCGACGCCTCCACCGAGGACGAGTGGGATCCGTGAGTACGTCAGGTCCAGTCGTGCAATGAGCGCGGATGCGAGCACGCCGATCTCCGTGCCCTGCGCCTCCACGAGCCCGATCGCGACCCGATCCCCCGAGTCGGCCAGCTCGAAGATCTCCGGAACACGATTCCGCCACTCCCAGGTGCTCGTCTGGTTGCGGTGCACAGCGACGGCGACGTCCTTGATGCTCGTGGCGCCGGTCCAGCGGAGGACGGCATCGCGCAGCCCGGTCCGCTCGCCGCGACCGTCCTCGGCACGTGCGGCCAGCCACAGAGCCTCCTCGACGAGGCCACCGCCACCACCCCAGTCGCCGGAGCAGCGCCCGAGCGCCACGATGCGAGCGGTGGTCCCGTCACCGCGCTGGGCCAGACCGTTGATGCCGGTGCCGCAGACCACCACCGCTGCATCGGGTTCCTCGGTGCCGGCCCGGAGCATCGCGAACAGGTCGTTGTCGACCGTGACGGAGCGAGTTCCCCACGGGGTCCGAGACAGGAGGTGCGTCATCAGCTCCTGCTCGTCGGGGAGGTCGATGGCGGTCAGGTAGCAGCCGGCATGCCGGACAGCGGCTGAATCGACATCCGCCCTCCCCAGCGCCGTCATCACCGCATCGTCGATGACGGCGACGGCGGCATCGGTGCCGATCTCGTGCTGCGAGCAACCCGGGCCGCGATGCCGGCTCAGGACGGTGCCGTCCGTGCGGGCGATGGCGACGTCGGTCTTCGTGCCGCCACCGTCGACGGCGACCACGACCGTTCGCTCCTCGCTCATGTCCATGGCAGGAACTCCCGGTTGCGGGCGATGAGCTCGTCAGACAGACGCGTCGCCTGGTCCCACTGCCCGATGAGCGGATGGGCCAGCAGCGCGGCGCGAACCCGGTCTGCACCTCCACGGAGGGCGGCATCGAGGGCGAGCTCCTCGTAGGCCGAGACATGCGCGATCAGCCCTGACATAAGCGGATCCATCGGCGAGACCGACAGGGGTGTGGCGCCGGTGGTCGTGACCGTGCAGCGGGTCTCGATGACGGCGTCATCCGGAAGGAAGGGAAGGGTTCCGTCATTGCGTACGTTGGCCACCTGCTGCGACTGAGCTGCTGAGGCGCCGAGGAGGGCGGCAATGAGGTCGACGGCCGCCTCGGAGTAGTAGGCACCTCCGCGTTGGTCGAGCAGTGCGGGCTTGGTGACGAGGGTCGGGTCGCCGTAGAGGGCGAGCAGATCCCGCTCGATCCGCATCACCTCCTCAGCACGGGTGCCTTCGCGGATCAACTCCTGGACGACCTCATCGTGCGCATAGAAATAGCGCAGGTAGTAGGACGGCAGTGCACCGATCTCGTCGAACAGGGCTCGTGGCAGTTCGACGCGCTCAGCGAGCTCCTGACCGTGCTCCTCGAGAAGCCTCGGAAGCACCTCCGCGCCATCGACATGGACGCCGCGGATCCACGTCAGGTGGTTGAGGCCGGTGTGATCGAGCGTGACGCGAGCGGGGGGCACGTCCAGCCATCCCGCGAACATCCGCTGGAACCCGATGGCCACGTTGCACAGCCCGACCGCGCGATGACCGGCGTCGAGCAGGGCGCGCGTGACGATACCGACAGGGTTCGTGAAGTCGACGATCCACGCCCCCGGGGCGGCGTATGCCCGTGCCGTCTCGGCGACGTCGAGCACGACGGGCAAGGTGCGCATCGCCTTGGCGAGGCCGCCGGCACCAGTGGTCTCCTGGCCCACGCAGCCGCACTCCAAGGGGAAGGTCTCATCGCTGGCGCGCGCGACCTGCCCACCGACGCGCAGTTGCAGCAGGACGGCGGAGGCATCCGAAACGGTGGCGACCTTGTCCGTGCTGAGGGTGAGCCGGGTGGTGGAGTCGCGGTGACGGAGCATGCGCTCTGCGAATGCGCCAACGACCTCGAGTCGATCCTGATCGATGTCGAAGAGCACGAGCTCGTCGACGCCGACCGTCTCGTCCAGTCGCGCGAGTCCATCGACCAATTCGGGGGTGTAGGTAGAGCCGCCTCCGATGACCGCGAGTTTCACGGGTTCATCCCTTCACTCCAGTGAGCGTGACGCCTTCGACGAAGACCTTCTGCGCGAAGAAGAACAAGATGAGCAGTGGGATCGTGGCTAGTACCGTCGCGGCCATCGTCAGGTTCCATTGCACCTGGTAGAGGCTGCGGAAGGAGGCCAGCCCGAGAGAGACCGTCCAGTTGTCGGAGTTCTCGCTCGTGTACAGCAAGGGGCCGTAGAAGTCGTTCCAGCAGAAGAAGAACATGAACAAGGAAGTCGCGGCGATGCCCGGCTTGGCCATCGGCACGATCACACGGGTCATGACCTTCCACTCAGAGCAGCCATCCACGCGGGCGGCCGCCGAGTACTCCTCGGGAATCGTGAGGAAGAACTGGCGAAGGAGGAAGATGCTGAAGGCGTCACCCAGGAGGTTGGGGAGGATGAGTGGCCACAGTGAGCCGGTCAGGTGCAGCTTGCTCCACATGACATAGATCGGCACCTGGGTGACCTGCGGCGGCAGCATCATCATCATGAGGACGAAGAGCAGTGCGAGGTTCCGCCCTTTCCAGCGAAGCCTCGACATGGCGTAGGCCGCCGGAATGCTCGACATCAGCATGAACACGGTGGCGAGCCCGGCGTAGACGATGGTGTTGCGGAAGTAGACCAGCAGGGGCGCCTTGCTGAAGACCTCGACGTAGTTCTCCGGGTGCCAGGCCTGGGGCCACAGGTTCGAGGTCAGGGCCTGGGTGTTCGACATGAAGGACTGAAGGACGATGAACACGAAGGGGCCGAGGAAGACCAGGACGAGGACGATGGCGACGCAGTGATCTGCGACCCATGCAAGGCGCGAGCGGCCCCGGAATCTACGGGCCGCAGGACTGCGGTCCTTTGTCGTGGCGGGAGCGGAAAGGGCCATGGTCATGACGCCTTCACCTCGGCTCCCAGGAGCGTCCCCGAGCGTCTCAGCAGGACGATCGTGACGCCGAGCGACACCACGAACATCACCACCGCCATAGCGGAGGCGTAGCCCAGGTAGTAGTTCTTGAAGCCCATCACGTACAGCCACTGGGCATAGGTGAGCGTCGAGCCCTCCGGGTAGCCGAGCACGGATGCCGTCCCGCCACCGGTTGTCGCCTGGCCCGACGCCGTGGCTGCCGCCACGACGGCCTCCGTGAAGTACTGCAGGGCGGCGATGACACCGGTGACGCCGACGAACATCAGCACGGGGGAGATGTTGGGGAGGGTCACGTAGCGGAACCGCTGTGTCGGGCCGACGCCGTCGAGTGCTGCCGCCTCGTACTGCTCCTTCGGAACATCGAGGAGGCCGGCCAGGAAGATCACCATGATGTCGCCGACCATCCACATCCCGAGCAGCACGAGGGAGGGCTTGGACAGTGCCGGGTCGTTGAACCAGAGCGGCTGCGGCAGTCCCAGCGCACCGAGGAAGCGGTTCACCGGGCCGGTTGCCGGATTGAACAGGAAGACGAAGGCGATGGTGCCCGCCACCGGTGGCACCAGGGAGGGCAGGAAGTAGGACGTCCGGAACAGGCCGACGCCGGCCCGCAGTCGGATGAGAAGTGACGCCACGCTCAGGGCGAAGAGCATGCGGGCCGGGACGAGGATCAGCACGAGCCAGATGGTGTTCGTCGCGGCCTGGACCACCTTGGGGTCCTTGGTGAACAGGAACACGTAGTTGCTGAAGCCGATCCAGACCGGGGCCGACAGCAGGTCATAGTGCGTGAAGCTCAGGTACACGGTCGCGATGAGCGGATAGATGAAGAAGATGAGCAGCCCACCGAGCCACGGCGCCAGCAATGCCAGCACTGTCAGCCGCTCCCGTCGCCGGTACCGGCGGTAGGCCGGACCGGCCGACGGGGCGAGCGCGGCGACGGTCACGGCGCCTGGCCGAGCGACAGCTGATCGTTGATCTGGGTGTCGACCTCGGTCAGCCCGGCCGCCAGGTCCGGCACCTTGCCGACCTGCCACTGCTCGAGGAAGCTGGCGAGGGTGTCCTGGTAGGCCTTGCCGCTGGCCGTCGTCGGCGTGGTGGCGCTCTTCGGATTGGCGAAGATGTCCAGGAACGGCTGGTAGGTGGCGTCCTTCTCAAGATCCGGTGACTCGAGTGCCGGGATCCACGTAGGCACGTTCTTGATCGAGTTCGCGAGGGCGACCACGGTCTTGGTATCGGTCGTCAGGTACTTGATCAGCGCCCACGCGGCCTCGGGGTTCTGCGAGCCGCGACCGATGCCGATGACGTTGCCCGTGAGGTAGCCGGCCCCGTACAGGTCCGCCTTGTTGTCGGGGACCGGGAAGGGAGCGGTCCCGTAGTCGAGGTTGGGCGCCTCGTTCTTGATGAAGGCATTGCGGTACTCGCCGTCCATGAGGAGGGCGACCTTGCCCTGCTCGAACGCATTGTCGGCGGAGAACTCCTGACCCAGGCCGGTCGTGAAGGTCTTCCACTTGTCGTAGCCGATGGCGTCGACCAGCTTCTTCTGCTCCGTGAACATCTGCGACCAGGCCGGATCGGTGGCGATATTGGCCTTGCCGTCGGCCGTGAACCACTGGGCGCCGTACAGCGGGGCGAAGTGCGCAGCCACGTTCTCGTAGAACCCGAAGAGCGGGTTGAAGCCGGCCGTCTCGATCTTGCCGTCCGATCCGACCTTGGTCAGCTTCGCCGACATGGCGGCGAGTTCGCTCATGGTCTTGGGCGGTGCCGTGAAGCCGGCGTCGGCGAGGAGCTTCTTGTTGTAGTACAGGCCGTAGGTGTCCGCCAGCATCGGCATCGAGCAGCGCTTGCCTTCGAACTGTGTGTAGTCGCGGACGACGGGTGGGATCTGGTTCAGGTCCACGTTGTCGCGGGTCACGTAGGGAGTGAGGTCCTGCCACGCTCCGGTCGAGCAGAACTTGCCGATCTGGTCGGTCGAGTACGACAGAACGACGTCGATCGGCTGGCCGGCCGCGATGGCCTGGATCGTCTTCTCATCGTCCTGCGCCGACTTGACGTCGACCTTCACACCAGGGTTGGCCTTCTGGAACTCGTCGACCGCCTTCTGGATGGCCGCGGCCTCGCGGTCGCTGAAGAAGTGCCAGAACGTGAGGTTTCCGCTCAGCGCTGGTGCCGAGCCAGTGGCCGCGGGCGCCGTGGCGCCAGACGGCGCAGACGAGGCGCTGCTTCCGCCTGACGTGGTGGACCCTCCACACGCGGCGAGGGACAGGGCGGCACCTATCGCGAGGAGGGACATGCTCGATCGCATGAACTGGGTCTTCATCTGAGTGCCTCTCTGGCGGGTTGATGGTGTGGTGACGTCGAGCGGGTTGCGTTGGCCATGGCGGACACTGAGTCGGCTCCGTTGAGCAGTCGCTCGACGATGAGGGACGTCGCGACGTCACGGGCGCCCGCGAGGGCGGGATCCCCAGTCACGATGCTCGGCGTCACCGCGCTGCTGAGGCGACCGCTCGAGCGCAGTGCCTTCGAGGTCCTGGACGCCAGTGCCTCGCCGCCGGCGCGGCCGATGTCGCCTCCGAGGACAACGACTCCCGGGTCGAGGACGGCCACGATGATGGTCAGCCCGAGGGCTATCCGGTGCGCGAGCTCGTCGAGGAAGGCGGCACTGCCCGGGTCAGACGCTGCAGCCGCTCTCGCCACGGCATCTGCCGCGCGTCGGCCGGATATGCCGTGCTCCCGGGCCAGACGTGCCACGGCGGCGCCGCCGACGACATCCTGGAACTCGACCACCGTCGTCCGGCTCCGTCCCGGCGCGGCTAGCGTCAGCGGGATGTAGCCGATCTCGCCGGCGCCGCCGGACACTCCGCGGTAGAGGGAGCCATCCATGTCCGTGGCCAGGCCCACGCCGGCCCCGAGCCACAGGAGCGACATCACGACGGGCCTCGTCGGTGCTGCGGAACGCTCGGCCACGAGGGCGAGGTTGACGTCGTTGTCGATGGTGACGGAGGAGTGGTGGTGGAGGGCCGTCGCGATCGATGTGGCCAGATGCTCAATCGTCCACTCCGGGAGCCGGTCGAGGTAGCGGACCCTGTCGCTCTCGGGATCGTAGGAGCCGGGCAGGCCGATGACGACGTCGGTGACCGCACTGACCAGCACGCGCCCGGAAGCGCAGGCACTGCCCAGGAGGGATTTGGTGGCCTGCGCAGCGGAGCGGGGAAGGGCTGATCGGGGACTGGCCGCGGTGCCGATGACGCGTCCGCGGATGTCCACGACCTCGCATCGGGCCGAGCCCGCCGTAACGGAGACGGCGGCACCAACGGGCTGGTTGGCGGCGACGTCGTACAGCCGACCGTTCGGTCCGGGGCGACCTGCCGTCTCCCCGGCGCCCCTGACCAGCGCCGACTCCTCCAGGCGTCCGATCACCTCGGCGATCGTCGGCTTGGACAGTCCTGTCAGTCGGCTCAGGTCGGCGCGCGAGCAGGGGCCTGAGGAGATGAGCAGTTCGAGAACGCTCCGGTCATTGAGGGCTCGCAGCAGCGTCGGCCGAGCCGGATTGCTGCGCGCCATGCGGACTCCAACTAATAGGAAGGTTTCCTATCTATTAGGCGGAAGGTATCCCGACTTCGTCGAACCGTCAACACATGGCCCCCGAGTTGAACTACCTGCGGCCTTGACGTGGCTAGCAGGGAAGGTCGTTCAGGCGGAGATCGCGAAGTGGACGGGCAACCCGCTGCCCTCCGGGGAGACTCAATGGCATCCAGGACGTGCGCTTGCTGAACACGGTGCTGAGGGCGGCCGGCGATCGGACCGCTACGGCCGCGGGTCTTGGTCTGGAGTAGACGTCCACCCATACTGGTGGTGTGCAGGATGATCCGTACACCGATGTCCCGGATGTCGAAGAGGACGCCGAGGTCGATCCGTACTGGCTGGAGTTGCGCAACGACTCGACGTTGCCGCAGATCTACATGCCGCCCGCGATGGCCGGTCGCTACACCCCGACGCACAGGATCATTGCGGCCGCGCTGATCGGCGTATTCGTTCTGGGGACCGCGCTCGGCATCTGCCTGACGTATGGTCCGCAGGTCCTCGGCTGGTAGCCACCGCATCCGAGGCCTGTTGCGGCCCGGCTAGGCGCCCGACTCCACAGCCGATTTCAGAAGTGACATGCGCTTGCGGATGTCCGACTTCCCGACGAGGGGAAAGAGGACGGGAACCAGCACCGCTGACATGCCCGTCATCTTCGGGAACACGATCCGGAAGTCGACCTTGGTGCCTTCGCCTACCGGCGTTAACGTGAACGTGTTGGTGAAGTCCCCCTGCTCTTCGTGCGCCAGCATCACCAGTCGCGAATCGGGGACGATCTCGGTGATCTCGACGTCGTTCTTGTGGGCTTTGTCGCCGGGGATCCAGCCAACGGATCGGTAGCGGCTGCCGAGGGTGTTGGGCTCGCCCGAGACGCACTCAACCGTGTAGTCGCGTGGCGAGAACTGCGCGTGCTTGGAGAGGTCGCCCACCCACGTCCAGACAACGTCGGGGGTGGCATTGATCGTGACGGTGAAGTCGCCTTGGGTCGTCATGTGAACCTCCGGGGGCAGGCCCTTGAGCGTATTGTGCGTCGCGTTTGGTCGCAATGCCCCTTTTGGGCGTCTCCTTGTTCAGTCTGTCCCAGTAGAGCCGCCAGGAGTTCGGGCGGAGGGTGCTCCCGCCCTGGCGGCCTTAAGGGCGAGCCACAGGTCGACGCGATCTGGCGTCGAGTCGAGCCGCCGCTCGGTGAGCTCCTCGACGCGCTCGAGCCGGTTGCGCAGCGTGTTGACGTGCAGGTGCAAGGCGTCGGCGGTCTTCTGCCACTTGCCGCCCAGTTCGAGGAACGTCCTGACGGTCTGAACGAGGTCGCTGCCGTGCTGCGCGTCATGCCGCTCGAGCGGCGAGAGCAGGGACTCACGGAAGGCGTCCAGGACGTCCTGGTCCTGTAGGGCGAGGAGCAGGTCGTGGCTTCCGGTCAGGTCGTGTGACACCACGGCGCCGCCGCCGCGTCGACGGGCGAGTTCGCAAGCCTGCCGTGCCTGAACGAGGCTGCGGCGCAAACCATGGATGTCCTCGGCCACCGAGCCGGTGCCCACGGCTACCGCGGACACCCGTTCGGCGAGTGACCGAGCCGAGGACACCACCTGCGCTGCCTCAATGAACGGCCCGCCATCGACGAGAAGCATCAGCTCGTCTCCGCGGAGTGCGACGACACCGCTCGTCCCCGAGTCCCGAAGCCATCGTTCGGCCGACTCGAGAGCGTGCTCGCGGTCGGTCACTGCACACACGAGCGGGAGCAGTGGACCGGCGGGATTCAAGCCGTAGTAGGGCATACGTGCCTGTGCTGCCTCGACCTGGCGACCCAGGACAAGGGAGACCACCTCCCCGGCAAGGCGGCGCTCGGACTCCCGAATGGCGCGCTCGCGCGCGAGTATCAGCCCGATCACTGGTCGAGCTGCATCAACTCGAGCCCGCGTCACCAGGTCGTCGACGTCTCCGCTCACGGCAAGCACAGCGGCACGGGTTCCCCTGGACTCGACCGACTGCACGGCCCAGCCATCGATGAGAACGCGTTCGGAAGCTGCTCGTTCGCCGGCCTCCCTGCGAATGGATGTGTCGGGAACTGACCCGGCCTGCGCCAGCAGCGCGCCGGCGTCGTCGGCGATCCAGACGCTTCCCCCCGTCGATCGACGAAGGATCCGCGCAACCGCCGTGAGAGCTGCGGGCGCGGACGGATTCTCGGCCGCTGCGAGCAGGTCCGCAGTCAACCGAATGGTCTCGCGCAACGATGCCTCGCGGTCGGCCGCCATGCGCTCGACGAACCACTGCGAGATCGCGACGAACGGGGTGCTGACGGGCACCTCGATGAGCGGGATCGCGGCCCGCGTACACGCACGCTTCATCGCGGCCGGCACGTTGTCGTCTCCGATGAGCAGTCCGTACCCGATGCCCGCCACGCCGCGGCTGTGCAGCGAGCGTACGAATCCCTCCGCTGAGCTGCGGCCTCGCCATACCCCGGCCGTGAGGACGAATTCGTCGCCCACCAGATAGGGGGACACGTCGGCGAGCTCGGTGACGTGGACCCAGCGGATCTCCCGGTCGAGGTCGCCGTCGACGAGGAGCTCGAGGTCGAGCGCCGGCTCCGCGAGCATGTCTCGGACAGTGGTCGGCACTAGAGGAACCTACAGGGAAGGTAGTAGAAGTGGCCATGATTCTCCAATGACGCTGTCGGGACAAGTGCGACACGATCCGCCGCATCGCAGGTGCCCCGCCCGGGGCGCCGGAGGCTGCTGGAGGTCAGATGACTGATGTCGTGGGCGAGCAAAGCCCTGCCGTCGTAGGTGGCATCGAGGTCCGTTCGATCGACTGGATCCCCGACTCGGAGCGCCACGGTCGGGTGTGGACGCAGGGACCCTTCTGGTTTCTTGGCAACTTCCAGCCGTTCACGGTCGGCATCGGGTTGGTGGGTCCGACCGTTCTCGGCCTGTCCTTGGCGCAGACCGCTCTCGCCGGCATTCTCGGAATCCTCTTCGGGACCACCTTCATGGCGTTCCACGCGTCGCAAGGACCGACATTCGGACTGCCGCAGATGGTCCAGTCGCGGGCCCAGTTCGGATACCGCGGCGTCATCCTGGCGCTCCTCGCGACTACGTTCACGTACATCGGCTTCAACGTCGTCGATACCGTGATCATCAAGCTCGGGCTCAACGGGATCTTCGGCTGGAGCGCCACTGCCGTGGCGGTAGGCATCACGATCATCGCGGTAGTCCTCGCCATCTATGGACACGACTGGTTGCACCGGGTGTTCCGCGTTCTGTTCTGGGTGTCACTGCCATTCTGGATCATCCTGACTATCGGGATTCTCACCGGCAATGCCGGCGGTCAGGCGCCGCCGCCGTCAGAGTTCTCCTGGTCAGGCTTCATCGCGATGTTCACGATCGCGGCGTCCTACAACATCACATACTCGCCGTATGTCTCTGACTACTCGCGTTATCTTCCACGGACCACGAAGACCCGCACGATCGTGGCGTCAGTCTTCATCGGGGCAGCCGGCTCGCCTATCTGGCTCATTCCGCTCGGAGCCTGGCTCGGCACTTGGCTCGGTGCGACTGATCCTCTGAAGGGGCTGTACGACGCCGGCAACAATGTGTTCAACGGGCTCGGCGGCATCATCGTTGTGGTCGGTGTACTGGCGCTCGTCGCAACCATGGGCATGAACGCGTATGGCGGAATGCTGACCATCATTACGGCGATTGACTGCGTCAAGCCGGTCAAGCCGACGAGACGCCTGCGAATCATCACCATTCTGGTGCTTGCAGTGATCTGGTTCTTCCTCGGCAACGTTCTGGAGAATGCCACCACCGCACTCAACAACAGCCTGTTGGTCATGCTGATGCTGCTGGCTCCTTGGACAGCAATCAACCTCGTCGACTACTTCTTCGTGCGACGAGGCCACTATGCGATCACCGACCTCTTCAACCCCAAGGGAATCTACGGGTCCTGGGCGTGGCGCGGCATGATCGCCTACGTCGTCGGGATCATCGTCGAGCTGCCTTTCCTCGTCTTGGGCGGGGATGGCGCGTACGTGGGATGGATAGCCGAGAACTACCTGAGTTTCGTCGACATCTCGTGGCTGGTCGGCATGATTGTCGCCGGCGGTCTCTATCTGATCTTCACTCGCTCCCTCGACACCAAGGGCGAGCAAATAGCAATCGAGGCCAGCGAGAAGGCGTTGTCCGAGACTGGGGCGGTGCGGTGACGGCGGAGGAGACTGACCTGCGGGAGGTCAGCTCAGCGGCGGACCTGCTGGTCTCCGCATTCGGCTCGCACGATGCGCGCGCCTATTTCGCGGCCTTCGATCCTGATGCCACCTTCCTGTTCCATACGGCTCCGGACCTCCTGCGCTCGCGCACCGAGTACGAGGTCGAATGGGAAGCATGGGAGGCGGACGGCTTCAAGGTGCTGTCGTGCGAGACCCGAGACCGTCGGATCGACCTCATTGCGGCCGACGTGGCCGTCATGACGCACCGCGTGCGCACCCGGTTGGCTGGGGTCGACGACGTCCAATGCGAGCGCGAGACGATCGTCTTCCGTCGAGGAGTAGGCGGTGCCTGGCTTGCGGTTCATGAGCACCTATCGGCGGATCCGGTCACCACGCCATGACCGATGCACCTCTCGGGCCGCCCAGCGCCATCGAGATCCCGCGGTTCGCAGGGCCCGAAACCTTCGCGCGACTGCCCCGACTCGACCAGGTTGCCCATGCGGATGTGGCGGTGCTCGGAATCCCGTTCGACTCGGGTGTTTCCTACCGGCCGGGCGCGCGGTTCGGCCCGGCCGGGATCCGGGCCGGCTCGAAACTGCTGCGCCCCTACCACCCCTTCATGGACGTGTTCCCCTGGCTGGCGCAGCAGGTCGTCGACGCAGGCGATGTCTCGGTGAATCCGTTCGACCTGCTGGCGGCTGTCGGACAGGTTGAGGCTGCCGCTCGGGCGCTCATGAATGATGCCGACCGCATCATCACGATCGGTGGCGATCACACGGTCGCGCTGCCGCTGCTTCGTGCGGTTGCTGCGAAGCATGGTCCGGTCGCCTTGATCCACTTCGATGCGCACCTAGACACATGGGACACGTACTTCGGTGCCCCATACACACACGGCACGCCGTTTCGTCGAGCCGTCGAGGAAGGGCTGCTCGATCTCGACGTCTCGGCACATGTCGGCATTCGCGGGCCGTTGTACGCCTCGAGCGATCTCTCAGACGACAAGGCCTTGGGATTCGCCATCGTGAGCACCGTCGACGTCGCAAGGCGCGGCGTCGACGAGGCGATCGACCGAGTTCGTGCGCGGGTCGGGAACAGGCCGGTGTACGTGTCGATCGACATCGACGTCCTTGACCCATCCCACGCTCCCGGAACGGGTACACCCGAGCCTGGCGGACTCACGTCCCGCGAACTGCAGTTCATTCTTCGCGGGTTGACCGACCTCAACCTCGTCGGAGCCGATGTGGTCGAAGTGGCGCCGGCATACGACCATGCCGAGCTCACGACGGTCGCTGCGGCGAACATGGTCTACGAGCTCATGGGTTTGATGGCCCTTAACCCGGGCAAAGCCTCACTCGACACAGGTACGAAAATCCAAGACGGGAGCGCGACATGAAACTGCTGGTTGCAGTCGACGGGTCTGATCACGCGGCCAAGGCCGTGGGGGAAGCGGCCAAGCTAGCAGCTGCGCTGGGCGCTGAGGTGCTCGTCATCCATCAAAGGAGCGACGAACCGCTGGATCACGCGGGCGCGGCTCCCTCGGATGAAGGGGTGGACGAGGCCCAGGCGATTGTGGACTCGGCCGTCGCCGCCATCGGCGCTGCTGGTGTGACCTCTGTCAGCGGTCGGGTGATCCGTGGAATGAGCGGCGATGTGCCGCAGGCCATCATGGACATCGCCCGCGACGAGGCCGCCGACATCATCGTGGTGGGACCGCGCGGGCTGGGTCGGTTGAAGGGGCTCCTGGTCGGCAGCGTCACCGATCGTCTCGTGCAGCTGGCTGACCGGCCCGTCCTCGTCGTTCGCTGATGCCGGTGCCGGGGGCGATCCGTGCGACGTCGGCGGCGATCAGCTCCGGGCGGACTTCGGCCGTTGCGGCGGTGACGGAGGCCCTTCGCCGGATCGAGGAACGTGATGGTGCCCTCGGTGCCGTCGTCGCCCTTCGGGCGGAGGATGCACTTGCCGATGCTCACGAGTCGGATCGCAAGCGTGGACGCGACGGCAGGCCAGTAGGCCCGCTCGACGGCGTGCCCGTGCTCGTCAAGGACCTTGAGGACGTCGCCGGAATGCCGACGCGGCGTGGCTCGTGGATGTTCGCCGACGCGCCTCCGGCGGTGGTGGATGAGGTCGTGCCGGCTCTGCTCCGTTCTGCGGGCGCCATCATCGTCGGAAAGACGAACCTGCCTGAGGTCGCGACCGAGGGCTTCACCGACAACCTGGTCGACGGGCCAACACGGAATCCATGGAACCCCGAGTACTCCCCGGGTGGATCCAGCGGGGGATCTGCGGCCGCGATCAGCTCAGGGATGGTCCCGGTGGCCACGGCAACCGATGGCGGTGGGTCGGTGCGGATTCCTGCGGCCATGTGCGGCCTTGTGGGCCTGAAGCCCACTCACGGCGCAGTGGGTCGATGGCCGGTCCTGGATTGGATCGACCTTTCGACCTACGGTCCGATGGCGACAACGGTCGAGGACCTGCGGCTGCTGTTCTCGCTGATGATCGGCAAGGTCAATGGCGATCCGTCGTCGGCACCCGCCCCGTGGGACGTCCTGGCCCAAATCCCGTCCAATGCGCCGAGCCACCTGGTGATTGCCGATCGCACTTCACCGCTCGGACCGCTGCCCGGGGACGTCGCTGAGGCGTTCCGTTCGGCGGCGCAGAATTTCGCTGTCCTGTGGGACGTGCCGGTGATGCACCTTGCACCAGAGGACGCGTTCGGCGAGCTCGGTGATCCCGATTTGGACTGGTTCACGATGGCGACTGCCGATCACGTGGCCGGGCTCGGTCGCGACCGCGTGGTCGAGTGGCTCGATCGCATGCACCCGGCGACGGCGGAGTTCATGCGCATGGGGCTGGCCGTTGACGTGGATGAGTACATCGCGACCCGTCGGCGACGGGCCCTGTTCACGCGCCGACTCGATGAACTCCTGGACCCGGCTGGCGTGCTCGTCACGCCCACGGTTGCCGCGACCGGTTGGCTGGCAGACGGGAGGCTGACGCCCGACGGCGTGTCCGGGCTGCTCCCACCCGAGGTCTACTCGACAGCCGTGCAGAACCTCACCGGCCATCCTGCGATCACCTTGCCCGCGGGTATCTACCCCAATGGTGTCCCGTACGGACTTCAGATCACCGCCCCGAGGTGGCGTGACGATCTCCTGCTGGACATCGCCGAGGCCTGGGAGTCGAAGCACCCCTGGCCGCGAACGGCACCGGGCTTCGACGAGTTCCGCGTCGACTAGGAAACACCGCACCCCGGCACTACAACTGGAGGATCAATGAAGGCAGTCGTGTTCCGAGGGACGGGGCAGGCGCCCACCATCATGGACGTGCAACTTGCGCCACCCGGTCCGGGCGAGGTGAAGGTCAAGATCGCCGCTGCCGGGGTGTGCCACAGCGACCTCCACGTGACCCGCGGCGAGTGGGCACTGCCACTTCCGATCGTGCTGGGACATGAGGGTTCCGGCATCGTCGTCGAGGTGGGCGTGGGCGTCACTGGCCTTAGCGAGGGCGACCACGTCGTCCTGTCCTGGGTCGCGCCGTGCGGTGCCTGCCGCAACTGCCTTGCCGGACGCGAGGCGCGGTGCGAGGTCGCGGCCAACATCGTCGGGCCGGGGGGTGTCCTCCAGGACGGCACCTCGCGTCTGTCGATCGGCGGCGAGACCGCGTATCACTACCTGGGTGTGTCCTCGTTCGCCGAGTACGTCGTCGTTCCGGCCAGCGGCGCGATCAAGATCCGCGACGATGCTCCGCTGGACACCATGGCACTGGTCGGCTGTGCGGTGGCAACCGGAGTCGGAGCCGTGCGCAACACAGCGGGCGTGGAGGCAGGCTCGACCGTCGTGGTGATCGGCTGTGGTGGCGTAGGACTCAGCGTCGTTCAGGGCGCCCGTCTGGCGGGGGCGTCCCGGATCGTCGCGGTCGACCTGAAGCAGGAGAAGGTCGATCTCGCGCTCTCGCTGGGCGCCACCGACGCGGTGCTCGTCGAGGGTGATGACCTCGACGCGCAGGTGCGTGAGGTGCTCCCCGACGGTGCCGACTACGCATTCGACGCGATCGGCCGAACCTCGACGACCGAGCACGCGATCCGAATGCTGGCGATCGGCGGAGCCGCGGTCTTGGTCGGACTGCCGCCGGAGGGGACGTCCGCCTCGTTCGACCCGTTGACCGTCGCCGTCCTCGACCAGCGCATCCTCGGCTCGAACTACGGCAGCGTGCGTCCCGCGATCGACATCCCGGTCTTCGTTGACCTCGTCATGGACGGGCAACTGAAACTGGAGGAACTGGTATCGGCGCGGATGCCGCTCGACGACGCCGTCAGCGCGCTGGAGGAACTCAACAGCGGCAAGGCCTTGCGCACCCTGCTGATCCCGTGACTACGTGACGGCGTGACCGTCACGTATTGGGCGTGAAGGACGTCCACCGAACGATGACGTGGACGATGCCGAAGTAGCCGGGTGCGACTGCGTACTTGTCGAACCAGATGTGAATACCGTCGGGCTGTGGCAGCCAGGCACGCACGTCCTTCATCGTGACCTTGGGCTTCCAGTACGGGTCGTTGGCGAGGCCTTCTGACGCCAGCTTCGCCTTCACTGCGGCGTTGACACTCGTGAGGAAGGCTGGCTGCTGAGTGGCGGGGACCACCCGTGACAAGGCCACCTGCCTCCCGGTCAATCCGTCCAAGGCGAAGGTGTCGACCCAGTCCTGTGCGCTGTTAGCTCCACTGGGCAGGAGACCGGCCTCGGACCGGACGCAGACGAACCTGCTGAGGCACTTGCGCTGCTCGAGCGTCTGCACGTAGTAGGCGCACCGATTCGAGCCCGACATGCACGGCGAACCATTCGCTCTCTTGGCTGCCTTTGCCTGGCGATCGATCACCGCGGCGATCACCGTGCTGGCGCGCGTTCCGCCATCAGGACTGAGCCCGTTGAGGGCACCCGACTGGTACGTGAACTTCTGGAATTGCGGAACTGATTCCTTGTGCGAGGTGATGGTCAACTTCGCGCACACGCTTCCGAGGGCGGCGAGGCTGGCATTGAAGCCTGCCTTCGACGGATCGCCTTCCGTGTCGGCGTTCAGGGCGGTGGCGAAGTCCGACGCGCTCGTCGACACTGCGCCGAGGGCGTTGCTGAGCGGTCCATCGAAACTCGCATCGGACATAGAGATGAAGGCGTCCGACACCCGGCCCCAGGCTGCCGGATCGTCACTGCCGAGGCCAGCCTGCTCTGCTGCGATCGCGTCCCACGCCTGCTTGCAGGTGGCGGGTCGCGAGGTATCCGTCGCTGCGGCAGCCACTGAGGCCCCGATGGACATGCTCGCGACTGCCACGGCAGCCATTGCCAGCGTAAGCAGGCGGGCGCACTGGATCATTGCTCGATCATCCCCCAGAGACGGCTGCGTAGTACCCGGGATAGGCGACGGGACCGAGGTTGTCATTGAGGAACAAACTGCCGTACGTCGAGTTGACCGCCCACGCCGCGACCGCCCCCGTTTTGGGATTGCACGCGACGTTTGCCTCGTAGCCGATCGCCTGGCCGCCGTGGGCCAGCCAGTCGCCTTTGCGGATGATCCCTCGCCCGTAGCTGCCCACGTTGATCGTGCTGAAGACCAGTCGCTTCGCGACCACCGACTTCGGCAGAAGCGAGTTACCCAGGCAGGTTCCGCCCCACGTGGCGAGGTCGCCGATCGTGGACCAGGCACCGCCACCCTCCTTGCCCCAATCGAAGGCCCAGGACGAGATATCGGTCGATGCGGTCAGGTCGGGGTTCGTGGGCGCGAACTGGCTGGCGGTCAGGACGCCGAGGTAGCCATGCGCGGCCGGTTCCGGCAGCGATCGCGAAACGAAAGGCAGACGCGACTGGGTCATTCCTGCTTGCCGGAAGACACCGTTGACGAGCTTCTCGGGGGTCGCGCCAGTGAGCTTCTCGAGGATGATGCCGAGGATGATGTAGTTGGTGGTGGAGTAGCCGCCCACCTTCGGGAGCGGCTTGCCTTTCGCGAAGGCCAGCGCGATCAGCTGGTTCCGGGTGAAGTGGTGCTGGGGGTCGGCTACCTGGATCGCTACGGCCGCGTCGGCGTAGTCGGGGATCTGCGTCGTCATGCTGAGGAGCTGGGCGGCCGTGTACTTGGCTGCCTTGGGGAACTTCTTCGCCAAAGCGGGATCGAGTTTGGCCACGGTGTCACTCAGGGTGAGCTTTCCAGCGGCGACCTGCTGCAGCACCGCGGTGGCGAACACCGACTTGGTGATGGAGCCGATCATGAAGTGGTCGGCGACCGTCGCTGGCGTACTAGGAAGCACCGCGTTGCCGTAGGCCTGCTCGTAGTACCCCTTCTTGGGATCCCAGACGGCCAGCCACAGCCCGGGCGCCTGGTCGGGACTCTCGGAGAGGTAGCTCGCCGCCGCGGCATCGATGGCCGCCGTGTCTGCCGCCGGCATGGGCTTGCTCTTGTTGATCGACGAGACGGACTTCATACCCGCGCTCAGTGGTTGGGCGGAGGCGCTGACGGAGAAGGGGGCGATGACGAGCAGTCCGGCGAGGGCCGCACCAACGAGGGCGTAGGAATAGGGGCGCTTCATCGGATCCCCTCGGGGCGGGCGCGGGGGAAGAACCCGGGCGCCCCGTCGTCGCCCGGTTCCGTCGTCATCCGTGTCACGAAGCGAGGCTACGTCACCTTCCACCGTGATATCTGATCGAAATCAGCCACGGGGGCGCTTGGACCGCGGCACGATCCGTCCACCGACGCCGCCCTGCGGCACGCGCGTCAGGATGCCTCGGCGACGCGCCTTCTCCACCCAGCTCACCACGGTGCGTGGCGACACGTGACGGTCCGCCGCGATGGCTGCCGCATAGCCGCGCCCGATGGCCAGGTACTCGCGGGCGATCTCCTCGAGGAACGCATCGCCCAGCCGCGCGTTGACGGGTTCGCCGAGCTCGGCGGCCTTGGGAAATCCGTCGAGCGGGAGGTCGAAGTCGAAGGGATCAATTCCTCGTTCGAGCAGGTTGGGGACTCCCTGCGTGACGACCTCCAATGGCGAGGCCCACCGGAACTCCCGCTGCATCCGGTAGGGATCAATACCGTCTGGGACCTGAGCGTTCATCCTCACGAGTGCCGGCTCGCCATCGACCAGGTCGATGGTGGCCTCGATGAGCCAGCCACGCTTACCCGTAGCGGGATCCACGAACTGGTGGTCGACGATGACGGGCAGAGGAAACGAGTGTTCGTCGTCGATCTGCCATTTCCGCTTCCGGCCAGCGGCCGGGCGGATTCGCGATGTCACGCCCGGTCGGTCTGTGTTCGCCATGTTCCCCACCAAGTCCTTACAGGATCCCCGCTCGACATTACACATCTCGGAGTGCCCGATTCCACGACAGCGCTTCACGTCCTTACACGACGTAGGCTTCTTGAGTCGGTTTGAGGGGGTTCTGATGAAGCGACTGGTCGCAGTCATTTCGAGCGTTGTTGTCGTGCTCGCGGGCGTAGCTGGCGCCAGCCCGGCCGGCGCTGCCGGGTGGGACTACCCGACGCCGTGGACGTTCGGCATCGTGGACGCCATCAACACGCCGGGAAGTGTGACCGTCACCGGTCTTCGAGTCGACAACGGCACGGTCCACGGCTTTGTCGAAGTCAGTCAGGGAAACCACAAGTGCTCGGGGTACATCTACGGGGCGGCAGCCAGTTTCACCATCGACAGTTATAGCGCCTGTGCCGGGTTCATCTCGTTCACGGTCGACGGCTCTGGTGCGCTGACGTCATCGACGGCTCTCACGATTTCGGGTGCATCATTCTCCGGGGGTGCGACTGCTCAGGGAACCAAGAATCCCCCAGACATCACCTGCACCGCGACGTTGAACGGATCGACGAGCATCGATGTCGCTTGGACCCCCGGAGCGGGAGCTACGTCGTACGACATCACGGCGAATCCAACGTTGCCCGCCGCAGTGAACGTCTCCGCCGGTCCCAATGCGATAACGGTCCCGGGATTGGCCTTGGGCACGACGTACGCGTTCACGGTGAAGGGCCTCGGCAGCACAAGTACCGAGGGCACCTGTAGCGCGCGAACAGCAGACCAGCCGACGCCACCCACCGGAGGCGTCACTCTTGGCGTCATCACGGGCTCGGACGCCCAGCACGCCGAGCGTGAGTACACGCTCTCGGCGGGCACGCCACCGACCGGCTGGGACCTGACGTGGATCTCCTCGAACGGCCATGTCATTACCCCGCATGGCAGCGCCTCGTGCGGGGTGACGTTCAACGCGACACCGCAGTGGACGCGAGCCGGCTCAGCATCCGTCGTCGGCGCACCGCTGACGGTGAACGTCACCTGCTTTGTGCCGATCCCGGATTTCGTCCTAGGGACCATCAGCGGCACCGACGTGACCGTCAACTACGCGTTCTCGAGCGCTTACGAGCCCGGAACAATCGTGATGGCGAGCTACCATCTGACGTCTGGCGGCCCCGATCAGGTCGTCAACCTCGGATCGCCGCCCGGCAACGGTCCGAACGGTGCCGGCACCTTCGCTGTTACCGCCCTGAAGCCGGGGATCGGTGTCGTCGTCCGCCTGTACGCGACCAACGGACCCGCCGAATCTGGCAAGGGCGGACCGCACCCCATCACGAACCCCGTCCTGAAGAAGTCCCTCTCGTACGATCCGGCGGACCCCGCCGCGAACAACGCCACCTGGTCCGTCGACACGGTGACCCCGATCTCGCTGAGCCCGGGCTTCGACCCGCCCAGCTGGCATCCGGACACCTTCTCCCTGATCCGGCCCCTGCCCGCGGGCCTCATCCTCGATCCAAGAACTGGGGTCATCTCAGGAACCGCCCTTACTGCGGCGCCGCTCGTCCAGGCGGCGGTACGCGGAGTTGACTCGTCGACATCGCCACCGACGGAGGACTACACCGTCGTCACGTTCGTGATCACGCAAGGCGTCCCCGGCAGCACCACCACGCCGTCGGTCACCTCCGTTCCGAGCGTTCCGAGCAGTGTGCCATCCGGTGACGGGGCGAGCACCGGCTCGGCAGGTGGCTCAAGCGGATCAACGGGCTCCGGAGGCGCCACAACGAGCGCCTGCCTGGCTCCGAATGGCAACCTGTACACCGACTTCGCCGGGTCTGTGGACTCGACGCTGACGATGGCCGCTAACACCTTCGGCATGCCAACCCCGACCTCCTTCGCGGTGACCAAGGGATCGCTGCCGATCGGTGTCTGGCTCGACGGCGCCTACGGCGTCATCTCCGGCACTCCGACACGGTCGAACGGCGGCAGTGGCGCCGTCGAGATCACGACGACGTGGCCGGACGGCTCGACTCGCGTCACCGCATTCAACATCGCGATCGACGATCCGCATCATGCAGTCAACTACCCGAACCGCGTCATCGGTTCGACCGGTCAGTCGACGGCCGTGACCCCGCTGCCGATCAATGCCGTCGGCGCCAAGCGGTTCGAGCTGGTCTGCGGGACGCTGCCCGCGGGCACGTCGATGAACCCACGGACCGGCGTCATCTCGGGCACTCCGACCACCCTCGATGAACGCCCGATGCCGCTGCGCGTGCGGATGACCGACGCGTACGGCTGGGTCGATGCCTCCATGTTGTTCGTGGTCAACAATGGCGTGACGCCGTGGATGCGCTACCCCGAGTTCGCCCCGATCGGCATCGGGCGCGTGGTGCGCATCGTGCCGACCGTCTCGGGCTTCCCCCGGGTGGGCCATTACGTGCTCGTCGGACTGCTGCCCAAGGGTCTTTCCCTGAATGCGAGGACCGGCGTCATCTCCGGTCGCAGCGTCGTTGTCAATCACCTGGTCTACGAGCCCACGATCGTGTCGTTCGGGCCCGACGACAAGCGAATCACCACCACGGTGCCGAGCATGACGGTCATCAAGCCTGCCGTGCCGATGAAGGTGACGGCTCGCTTCGCCAACCGCGCGGTGCCGAAGGGCACCACGGTGGTCGTCACCAATGTCAAGCACCCGTCGTACGTCGTGCTGTCGGCGAAAGTCGTGTGCAGCAAGTGCTCGTACACGTTCAGCAAGAAGACCGGCAAGGTCGTCGTCACGACTCGCAAGGGCGCAACGAGGGTGACCGTCACAGTCGTCGGCCAGCCGAGGACGCCTGCTACGCGAGCGGCGTACGCCGGGCACACTTGGACGAGAACGTGGGCTGTTGCCCACGCCAAGAAGTAGAGGAGTTCCCGAGGGGCTTGCCCGCCGGATTGACTCGTGATTAACTGCAACCAAATGGTTGTAGATCAGATCTCCGATGCCGACGTCGACCGGCTGTTCCACGCGCTGGCGGATGCCACGCGGCGGGACATCGTGCGCCGCACGCTGA